>NZ_JADBEE010000002.1 GCF_014874065.1 Nesterenkonia halotolerans
GATGGCGTTTTGCTCGTCGTCGGTGTTCTTGGATAGGATGAATTTCTGCGTGTGGCAATCGGAAACGGCTCTGCTCGCAGATCCACGGGGTGTGGCGCAGCTTGGTAGCGCGCGTCGTTCGGGACGACGAGGTCGCAGGTTCAAATCCTGTCACCCCGACCGTGGTGCCGCCCGGGTCGCAAGACCAAGTGGTACGAAGAAGGGCCTGGCTCCGTCACGACGGAGTCGGGCCCTTTTTTTATGCAGGAGCCCCGTGGCAGGTTCCGTGCAGGGGGTGTCCACGACAGCGGGATATCCTAGAGTCACCAGCAGCATTGTCAGGAGGTCATCATCGGCGCTGAACTTTCCGGCCGGGGGCAGAACAACCCCGGCTCGTCACAGGTGCGCCTTGGCCTCACCCTCCTGGCTTTCCTGCTCGGGTTCGGACTTATGCTGCTGGTCATGCTTCCCAACCTCTGGGCGCTGCTGGCTGGAGCCGTGGTCGGCGGCGTCGCCGCTGCCGGCACCTATGGCACATTGGCGGGCAGAGAGCAGTCACGGCTGCGCCGGTCCGAGCAGCTCAACGAAGATCAGGAGCGTCTGAGGTCCGAACTCGCCTCCATCGACCAGACTGTGCGCAGCCGCTCGGCGCAGCTGCCACCCTCCACGCAGGGCCAGCTGCGGATGATGGTGGTCGGACTCGAGGACATCGTGGACCGCTGGGATTCGCTGGCCCGTTATCCCGAGCATCACGACGCGGTCAACCGCACCATCAAGCGACACCTGCCGCGGACGCTCGAGCTCTTCCTGGCGCTGCCGGACAGCGATAAACCTCGCCACGCAGCCGAATTCAAGGCCCAGATAGGACTTCTCGCCGGCGGCGTGGCGAAGACCCGGGACACCGTGGTCTCCAAGAACCTGCAGGCGCTGCAGACCAACCGGTGGTTGATCGAGGAGTCCCTCGTCGACCCGGACGAGAAGCTCTTCCGAGACAACGGGCTCTAGGTCCTGACGCTCACGTGTCACTCTCCCCGGCGCTGATCACCGAGACAGCTCGATCCCTGCTGATCCGATACGGGCTTCCCGATGTCTCGATGCGGCGTCTGGCCAAGGAACTCGGTGTCGCTCCCGGCGCCTTGTACTACCACGTCTCCAGCAAGCAGGTGCTGCTGACTCAGGTCGCTCAGGAGATCCTGGCTCCGCTGCGGGCAGAGGCCGCCGATGCCAGGACACTCATGCTCCGGCTCCGGGAGCTGATGCTGCCCCTCCGAGACTCTGGGGATCTCCTGCTGCTTGCCTACGCACTGGACCCTCGGCTTCCCCCGGCCCATGTGCTGCCCGCTCAGCTGCGTGCTCAAGGCTGGAGCGAGGCTGAGGCCTCGCGCACCACGGCCGCGGTGATGCGGTTTGCCCTGGGAGCCATCGCGACCGAGCAGAACCAGCGACTCCTCGATGCGGAGCAGGACACCGCAGTTCAGAACACCGCAGACCAGAACCCCGGTGAGGCAGCCGACGAGGACCCCCTGGCCGTGGAGGCAGAGCAGATCTATCTCCACGGCCTGGAGGTCCTGCTGGCCAGGCCTTCACTCAGGGCATGAGCTCGTAGGCGGGGAGCGTGAGGAAGTCGATGTACTCCTCGTCGAGCACCAACGCTCGCACCACACCCGCAGCCGGCTCGAAATAGTCGCTGAAGGTCTGCTCGTCGTCGATCTCAGTCCGCAGTCGTGCCACTTCCTCATCGAGCAGCGATGCGGCCAGCTCCGCAGTGACGCGGACCCCCGAGTCCGCAGTGACGGTGCCGTTATGGATCTGCTGCCAGACCTGGGAGCGGGAGATCTCGGCGGTGGCGGCATCCTCCATCAGATTGTGGATGGCCACAGCCCCGTTGCCGGAGAGCCAGATCGCGGTGTAGTACACCGCGACGTAGAGGTTCATCCGAACACCTGCCTCGGTGACATCGCCCTCAGCAGCTGCCACGTCCAGCAGATCAGCAGCGCTGACGTTGACATCATCGCGCTGACGCTGCAGCTGGTTCGGGGCCTCCTGCAGCACCGCGTTAAACTCCGCGCGGCAGAGATCGACGAGATCGGGATGGGCCACCCACGAGCCGTCGAACCCATCTGCAGCTTCCCGCGACTTGTCGGCGCGCACCTTCTCGATCGCTTGCGCCGTGACTTCGGGCTCCCGCCGGTTGGGGATGAACGCGGCCATGCCGCCCATCGCGAAGGCGCCGCGCTTATGGCAGGTCTTGACGAGCAGTTCGGTGTAGGCACGCATGAACGGCTGGGTCATCGAGACCTGCGCTCGATCCGGCAGCACGAACTTCTCACCCGAGGCCCGGAAATACTTGATCATCGAGAACAGGTAGTCCCACCGTCCGGCGTTGAGACCCGAGGCGTGGTCGCGCAGCTCATAGAGGATCTCCTCCATATGGAATGCAGCGGGCAGCGTCTCGATCAGCACGGTGGCGCGCACGGTGCCGTGGTCTATGCCGAGGGACTTCTCGGCGAAGCTGAAGACCTGGTCCCACAGCCGGGCCTCCGCGTAGTGTTCCAGCTTCGGGAGATAGTAGAAGGGCCCCAGCCCCTGATCCGAGAGGGTTCGCGCGTTGTGGAAGAAGTGCAGCCCGAAGTCCACGAGAGCGCCGACGGCGGGGCGTCCGTCGATCTCGATGTGCTTCTCCGGAAGGTGCCACCCGCGCGGACGCACGACGACCGTCGGGGTCTCGATGTCCTCTCGGATCGAGTAGCTCTTGCCTTCGGCGGAGGTGAACGCGAGCGTCCCCGCGGCGGCTCCGGCGAGGTTGCGCTGCGCGTCGATGACGTTGAACCAGTTCGGGGCGAGCGCATCTTCGAGGCAGGCCAGCCACACCTTCGCGCCCGAGTTCAGCGCGTTGATCGCCATCTTGGCCGGGGCCGTGGGTCCGGTGATCTCTACCCGACGGTCCTGCAGCGCGGCCGGGTGATCGGCGACCGTCCATGCGGATTCACGCACCTGGCGGGTTTCGGTCGGGAAGTCCACCGTGCCCGTGTGGGCCGCCTCTTCCTGTGCTGAGCGGCGATTCTGAAGAAGCTGGTCCCGCGTCGTGGCGAAATGCCGGTGAAGCTCCTCGAGGAAGGCAAGGGCCTCCTCGGTCAGTATCGCCTCGACGCCGGGAACCTCATAGGGGGCGTGGACCGTGATGCTCATGCGCTGCTCCTTTGCAGTGATGAAGATTCTGGCGAGGAGGCCGCTCCGCCGGATCGAAGGAAGCGGCCTCGTCACCACTATTCCTATGGCATAGAGTTCGCATCATGGAAGCAGAAGTCCGGGATGCGGACTCGCAACGAGTTCAAGTGGTGGAACGCGCCTTCACGCTGCTGCATGTTCTCGCCGACGCCGGCGGTGCGGCCACGGCAGGAGAGCTCAAGACGGCTTCCCGCCTGGCGGGCCCCACGGTCCACCGTCTGCTGCATACGTTGATCGGCTTGGGCATGGTCCACCAGCTGGCTGACCGCCGCTATGCCCTGGGCGCCAACCTCGTTCCGCTCGGCGAATCCGCGACCCGCCAGCTGGGCGGGCCCGCGGTCCCGCAGATGCAGGCCCTGGTGGCCGAACTCGGCGAGAGCGTGAACCTCGCGGCCATGGAGTCGGAGATGATCGTCTACATCGGCCAGGTGCCCTCGCCGCACACGATGCGGATGTTCACCGAAGTCGGACGCCGGGCCCATCTCCACTCCACCGGGGTGGGCAAGGCGCTGCTGGCGGGGCTTGAACCAGCGAGAGTGCGGGAGATCCTCCTCGCCACCGGGATGCCCGCGCTGACCGAGAAGACCCTGACCCGTCCGCAGGCGCTGCTGGACCAGCTGCCGCGGATCGCCGCCCAGGGCTATGCGCTCGATGACGAAGAGCAGGAGATGGGGGTGCGCTGCCTCGCCGTCGTCGTGCCGCAGGGACCCACGCCGATGGGGCTGTCCGTCTCCGGGCCCACGGGCCGCATGGATGACGGCTTCGTCCGCCATGCAGTGCCGCTGATGCGCCGCACCGCTGCGGAGATCGGTCGCCGGCTGAGCAGGCTCAGTCCTCGTCCCTGGTAGGACGGCCCAACTGATCGATGACGTCCCCTGGCGGATCGATCATCAAGGTGGCTTCATCACGCAGCCCCTTGAGCTCCTCGTCGATGAAGGAGGGCAGCGCCTGATCAAGACTGACATCGCGATGCTCACGCTCCGAGAGCTGCCAGCGATGATCGATGAGCTGGTGCATGATCTCGGCCGGTTCGAGCTTGTTGCGCAGCTCCTTCGGGATCTTGCCGATGAGCGGCTGAAAGACCTCCTGGGTCCACATATGGGCCGCGATCGCCTCGTCTCCGTGGGGATCGGTCTGCGCACGGTAGGCGTCGATCGCGCCGAGCAGCCTGCGCGCCTGGTTCTCCTGGACGTCGAGCCCGGTGAGATTCATCAGGCGCCGCTGGTGGTGCCCAGGGTCCACGACCTTGGGCCGAAGCAGCAGCTTGGAGTCCTCACGCTTGGAGCGGATGTCGTACTCCTCGACGTCGAAGCCCAGCTCGTTGAGCCGACGGATCCGCTCCTCGATCAGCCACTGCTGATCCGGGTTGAACGCCGTGTCCCCGGTGAGCTCCTGCCACAGCCCGCGGTAGGCGTCGATGAACTGGTGCGAGGTGGCCACCGGATCGACATCCTCATCGACCATCCCGCCTTCCATGAGGTCCATGAGCTCTCCGGCGATGTTGACCTGGGCGACGTCGAGATCGTACTCGCGCTGCCCGGTGGAGAGCTTGGGGTGGATCTCGCCGGTCTCCGCGTCCACCAGGTAGGCGGCGAACTGTCCCGCATCGCGACGGAAGAGCGTGTTCGACAGGGAGACGTCGCCCCAGTAGAACCCGATCAGGTGCAGCTCCACCATCAGCAGCGCCTGTGCGTGGATGAGCCGCAGCAGGGTCTCCTTGCGCATCATCTGGTTGAAGACCGCGCGGTAGGGAAGGGAGAACCGGAGATGCCTGGTCACCAGTGCTGGGGAGAGCTCTTCGCCCTCCGGGGTGGACCGGCCGGTGACCTCCGCGACCGGCTTCACGCACGGCGCCCCGAGCTTGCCGAGCTGACGCAGCATCCGGTACTCATGCCGGGCGGCGCGTTCGGAGGTCTCCTTGATCGCGATCACCGAGCCGCCCAGATAGGCGAAGCGGACGATGTGTCGGGAGATGCCCCGCGGGAGAGCGGCGATGACATCTTCGGGCCAGTCCTCCAGGGGTACCTGCCAGGGCAGGTCCAGCAGCTCCTGTGGAATGGTTCCTGAGGCGGTCAGTCCGAGACCGGGGACAGTCGACATGGGTGATCCTTAAGAGTCCGGGCGTGCTTCCTGGCTGTGACCGGCGCGCCGGTCGGCGATGAGCCTGAGAACAGCGGCGAGGTCCTTGGGTGCAGCGATGCGGTGTGCCGCGGCGGTGTCGCCCTCGCCGACCTTGATGCCGACGTCCTCTGCCTCCAGCACCGCGAAGCCCTGTTCATCTGTGACGTCGTCGCCGGCGAACAGCACGGCGTCGGGGGAGGTGTGCTCACGCAGATCCGTGATCCCCTCGCCCTTGGTCGCGAGCACGACGACGGACTCGAGAACCTTCTTGCCGTTCTTCAGGTAGGCGCCGTCCACCAGGGACAGGGCGGCGCGTCCGTGCTCCAGGACGTGCTCGGCGAGCTCCTCGCCGTCGACGTTGCGCACATGCAGTGCGGCGCCCGCCGGCTTGTGCTCCACCCAGGCGCCCTCAGCGTCTGCGGCCACCTCGGTGAGGGTGTCGATGATCTGCCCGCGGGCCATCTGTTCAGTGGTGCTGAGCTCGAGTCCTGGGGCGTCTCCGCCGAGATCCTTCTCTGCACCGTGGGAGCCGATCAGCAGCACGCCCTCGGGCGGGGAGGCGAGCTCGCGCAGCGTGTCCAGGGAGCGTCCGGACACGTACGCGAGATCGACGCCGTCCAGAGCTGCCAGCGCCTCGATGGCCCGGGCATTCTCTGGGACCGGACGTGCATCGGCGGCGACCGAGGTCAGCTCCGCCACGCAGCCGTCGAAGTCCAGCGCGATCAGGATCTTGGCGTGGTCAGCGAAGCGCTCCAGCGCCGTGGTCAGTGACTGGTCCACTGTTCAGCCCTTCACCGCAGCGGCACCGGTGAGCTCAGCGAGCCGGTCCAGGAAGTCCGTGGCCCAGCGGCGCACGTCATGGTGGACGACCTGTCGGCGAAGATTCTCCATCCGCGCACTGGCATCGGCGCTGTCCATCGTGGTGGCGCGAAGGATCGCGGCTTTGAGCTCGTCCACATCATGGGGGTTGATCAGCAGCGCCTGGCGGAGCTGATCCGCGGCGCCGGTGAACTCGGAAAGCACCAGCACGCCGTCGTCGCCGCGCCGGGCCGCCACGTACTCCTTGGCCACCAGGTTCATGCCATCGCGCAGGGCGGTGACCAGCATGACATCAGCGGCGAGGTAGAGCGCGACCATCTCTTCGATCGGGTAGGAGTGGTGCAGGTACCTGATCGCGGGGTGGGAGAGCGTGTCGAACTCGCCGCTGATCCGGCCCACGGTGCGTTCGATCTCTTCCTTCAGCAGCCGGTAGCTCTCCACGCCTTCGCGGGAGGGGCTGGCCACCTGGACCAGGCAGACCTGGCCCACTGTCAGCGAACCGTTCTGCAGCAGCTCCTCGTAGGCCTTCATTCGGTGCCGGATGCCCTTGGTGTAGTCCAGCCGGTCCACGCCGAGCAGCAGCGTCTCCGGGTTGCCGAGCTCCTCGCGGATCTCTCGGGCACGGGAGATGATGTCCTCGCGCTTGGCCAGCGCGGTGATGGTGGCGGTGTCGATGGAGATCGGGAACTCCTTGGCCTCCACGATCCGCGCGGCGCCGCTGGCGGGGGCGACCAGGGACTTGACGGCGGTGCCGCGGTCCGCGTCGGCGTTGAAACCGGCCAGCGGTGACCCGTGGTCGGGGGCGTCCGTCTGCAGCGGGACGTGGATCATCTCGTCCTCGACGTAATAGCCCATTCGGTTGTGCACAGCGCGTCGGAAGTTGGACGCGTCCGAGGCGCGCTGGAACCCGATCAGGTCGGCGCCGAGCAGCCCGCGCAACACTGAGTGGCGCCAGGGCAGCTGGGCGAAGAGCCCCGGGGGAGGAAACGGGATGTGGTTGAAGAAGCCGATGGTGAGGTCCGGGCGCAGGTCGCGCAGCATCGCCGGGACCATCTGCAGCTGGTAGTCCTGCACCCACACGGTGGCCGACTGGGCGGCGACCTTCGCGGTGTACTCGGCGAAGCGCTGGTTCACCCTGCGGTAGGCCTCGAACCAGTGACGGTGAAAGTCCGGACGGGCGATCACGTCGTGATAGAGCGGCCACAGGGTGCCGTTGGAGAATCCTTCGTAATAATCCTCGACGTCGTCACTGCTCAACGGCACCGGAACGAGGTGCATGTCGCCGTGGTCGAAGGGCTGGATCTCGTCATCTGCGGCGCCATGCCACCCGACCCACGCGCCTTCAGACTGCTCCATCAAGGGGGCCAGAGCCGTGACGAGCCCGCCGGGGGAGCGTTCCCAGCCCGTGGTCCCGTCCTCATGGGTCACGTGGTTGACGGCCAGACGGTTGGCCACCACCACGAAGTCATAGCCGTTCCCGTTCTCAGTGCTCTCTGACAAAGTGGCACACCTTCCATGCGTGGCTCAAGACACCCCCTGACGGCAGTGATGCCGCATTACGACCCTATACCCTGGTAAGGATCCAGACCCTGTATCTTGATCACTGCCCCATCTCGATCACAGCCTCACCGTGATCACTGTCCAGGCACCTGGGCAGACATGATTCCCATCAGTAACCGGAGAGACCATGGCCCGCAGCCCAGAGACCTCGAACAACGCCAGCGCACGCGATAAGGCGCGCAAGATGCAGCAGGAGCAGGAGCGCAAGCAGAAGCTCACCTCCGTGCTGCTGCGAGTCGGTGTGGTGGTGGTCGCGCTCGCCGTCGTCATCGGCCTGACCATCTTCGTGATGAACCGGGACGACTCCGGTCCGGCAGCAAGTGAAGGCCCTGCCCCCGCGGCCGCCAACGAGCAGGGCGGCTTCACGCTGACCTCCTCCACCGAACTCGCCGAGGGCGATGACCTGGGCCAGATCGACGCCGCCGCCGTCGAGGACCCGGAATCAGACATGCCCCCCGGCGTGACCGAGCGGGCCGAGGGCGAAGTGCCCCACATCATCATCTACAGCGACGCCTACTGCATCCACTGCGCGAACTTCGAGGCTGAGCACGCCGAGCAGCTGAAGGAGTGGCTGGATGACGGCCTGGTCACGGTGGAATACCGCTCGATCGCCTACCTGGGCTCCTCCACGAACTACCCGGCGCGCGCGGCCAATGCCTTCGCGTGCATGGCAGAGGAGGCGCCGGAGAGCTACAGCGACTACGTCGCCCAGGTGACGGCCAACCGGGTGAACAACGATGAGATCTCCAATGAGGGTCTCGCCGAGCTGGCAAGCGACACCTACGACGCCGACATCTCCCAGTGCGTGGAGGACGGCACCTACCGCGCGTTCGCGAGCTACACCACGAGCAACGCCCAGGCCGCCGGCATCGAAGGCACCCCGAGCGTCTTCGTCGATGAGGTCTCCTGGGCCGACTCGGAGCGCCCCTTCCGTGAACTTGTCGAAGAACACATCGAGGAATATCAGTCGGAGAACTGACGTTCACGAACTGATACCATCGGTGACTGGCGCCCCGCCCTGCGGGGCGCCCTGCCTCCTTAGCTCAGCTGGTAGAGCAGCTGTCTTGTAAACAGCAGGTCGTCGGTTCGAACCCGGCAGGGGGCTCTCAAAACCCCAGAGTGGTATCACCCTTAGTGGTGCCCCACTCTGGGGTTCTTTAGTGTTCTATGGAGGATCAGTGACAACTTCACCGAAAAGCGCCGCGCCGCAGAAATCGGCTCCGCGCGCAGCAGCACCACCGAGCGACGACGGCCGGCTCCCGGCCAGCGACAAGCTCACCATCGGGGCGCTGCTGGTCTCGACCTTCGTGATGATCCTCAACGAGACCCTCATGAACGTGGCGCTGCAGCCCCTCATGGAGGAGTTTCAGGTCTCTGAGCCCACCATTCAGTGGCTCACCACCGCCTTCATGCTCACCCTGGCCACCGTGATTCCGATCACGGGCTTCCTGATGCAGCGCTACAGCCTGCGCGGCGTCTTCACGGTGGCCATGGGCCTGTTCATCCTCGGCACCGCGCTGGCCGCGGCCGCACCGGGGTTCGAGGTCCTTCTTGCAGGACGCGTGGTCCAGGCCAGCGGCACTGCGATCATGCTGCCGCTGATGATGACCACGGTGCTGACTCTGGTGCCGCTGCATCGGCGCGGCGTGGTGATGGGAAATATCTCCATCGTCATCTCAGTGGCACCCGCCACCGGTCCGGCACTCTCCGGTCTGATCCTGCATGTCGCGGAATGGCGCTGGCTGTTCCTGATGATTCTGCCGATCGCTGTCATCGCGCTGTTCCTCGGTCGCCCACGGCTGAACAAGGACGCCGGCACCAAGGGCAAGAGCCTGTCCATCCCCTCGCTGCTGCTGGCAGTCCCCGGCTTCGGCGGCGTGGTCTACGGCATCAGCCAGATCGGCGGCGGACACGGCACCCAGGAGGTCTCCGCAGACGCAGCTCCGGGCGTGGACCCGGTGGCCATCGGCGTGCTCGTCGTGGGTGTCATCTGCCTGACCGCGTTCGCGCTGCTGCAGGTCAAGCTGCAGAAGTCCGACTCAGCGCTGCTGAACCTGAAGCCCTTCGCGTTCACCATGTACACCCGTGCTCTGGGCATGATGCTGCTGATGATGATCGCCCTCTTCGGAGCGCTCATCCTGCTGCCGCTGTTCCTGCAGACCGTCCGCGGTCTGGACACTCTGCAGACCGGCCTCATCATGCTGCCGGGCGGCCTGCTGATGGCGCTGATGGCGCCGTTCGTGGGACGCCTCTATGACCGCGTGGGTCCGAAGCCGCTGGTCATCCCGGGTGCTTCGATCCTGATCCTGGCGCTTCTGGGCATGAGCATGCTCTCGCCGACCAGCCCGGTGCCGATGGTCCTGGGACTGCACCTCTTCCTCTCCAGCGGACTGGCCCTGCTCTTCACCCCCGCGTTCACCACCGCGCTGAACCCGCTGCCGAAGGCGCTGTACTCCCACGGCACCGCTGCGCTGAACACGCTGCAGCAGCTCGCCGCCGCCATCGGCACGGCGGCTCTCGTGGCGGCCGTCGGTCTGGGAACCGCCGCTGCGGTGAACTCCGGGATGGATCCCGACGCGGCCGCCGTGGAAGGCTTCCGGGTGGCGTTCCGACTCGCCGCCGCGCTCAGCGTCGGCACGCTCATCCTGGGTGCCACCCTGCGCGCGACCCCGGCGGACGCGAACGAATCGCAGAAGTCCGGCGAGACTGCGAACGGCGAGACTGCCACAGACGAGGCAGGAGCCGGTGACGCCGAGCTCAGCGACGCGGAGTTGAAGGACACCGACGTCGAAGACCGGGCGCAGGCCCAGGCAGGGTCCAGCAACCAGTCCTGAACGTCTGCCGATCGCTCACGAGCGATCGGTCCCCTCGAGCCCCGCATGGTCTGCTTTCGCAGATGGTGCGGGGTTCGAGTCGTTCTCTGCCGCATCGGCCCAGGGAGTGACGCCCGATCAGCCGAGGGTGCGAAGCCCACTCAGCCCAGAGCGCGGATTCCGGCCGCCGTGGCAGCCCCGACGAGGACCACCACGATGAACGGAGCTCGCAGCAGCAGCGCCGCCGCGGCCGCCAGCAGTGCGCCGAGCCGAGCATCGATCACCACCGTCTGCTCAGCGGAGAAGGTGTTCATCGCCACCAGGGCCGCAAGCAGACCAATGGTCAACATGGCGGAGACCCGTCCCACCGCGGGATGCCTCAGCCAGCTCTGCGGGACCAGATAGCCCAGCAGCTTGGTCGCGTACACCGCGGCGCAGGCCGCCAAAACCCATAGCCACAGACTCATGCTCCCCGCTCCTTCGATGCGACGCCCCAGATCACGGCGACGACGGCGGCCGCCAGCACCGGAATCCCGGGGGCCAGCAGCGGCATGGTCAGCGTGGTGATCAGCGCGGCCAGCACGGCCAGCGCCCAGGAGTCCAGGGACTTCAGCCGGGGCCACAGCAGAGCCAGAAAGGCCGCCACCACCGCGCCGTCGAGGCCCAGCGCCTCTGGATCCGCGATCACATCTCCCAGCAGTGCTCCCAGCACTGTGGCCAGATTCCAGAACAGGTAGCACGCTATCCCGGCGCCCCAGAATCCTCGCCGCTGCTCCAGTGGGTTCTCTGCCGACATGGCCACGGCGGCAGACTCATCGATGGTGATCTGCGCAGCGGCCAATCTCTTGAAGCCCTTGGGATTCAACAGGGCTTTCATCTGCACCGCGTAGATGGTGTTGCGCCCACTGAGCAGGGTTGAGGCTCCCAGGGCCGCCGCGCCGGTGCCGCCGGAGGCGAGAATGCCGATGAACGCGAACTGCGAGGCGCCGCTGAACAGCAGCGCGGAGAGCGCCACGGTCTGCCACAGGGACATCCCGGCGGCAGTGGAGAGTGCCCCGAAGGAGATGCCGTAGAGCGAGATGGCCGTCGCGATGGACAGACCCATGCGCAGAGCAGGGGAGTGTCGCAGGGGTGTTCGCCGATCGGCGCTGGCTGGCGAGGGCGGGGCTGGCACGGAAGCCAGTCTAAGGAATAGTGGGCACGCTGAAGTGTTATGAGGGGAGAACCGCACGGGAGCACCAACACCCTGCGGACCCGATTGGATCAGGTCACCCTGACACCGAAGGAGAACCTCATGGCTGAATCACAGCGCGTCGTCATCATCGGCGGCCACGGCAAGATCGCTCTGCTTGCCGCCCCCAAGCTCGTCGCCGCCGGCTTCACGGTGGACTCTCTCATCCGTGACCCGGATCAGTCCGCCGATGTCACCGAGGCAGGGGCCACACCGCGGGTCCTCGACATCGAGTCGGCCGAGACCAGCGAGATGGCCGAAGCCTTCGCCGGCGCCCACGCCGTCGTCTTCGCCGCCGGCGCCGGTGGCGGAAACCCCGCCCGGACCAAGGCCGTGGACCAGGAGGCGGCCGTGCGCAGCATGGACGCCGCCGTCCAGGCCGGAGTCTCCCGCTACGTGATGGTCTCGTATGCCCGGAGCCAGACCGACATCGACTCCGTGGACCCGACGAGCTCCTTCTACCCCTATGCGCTGGCCAAGCACCAGGCCGACAACCACCTGCGCGCCAGCACCCTGGACTACACGATCCTCGGCCCCGGAGCCCTGACTCTGGAAACCGGCAGCGGGAAGATCAACGTGCTGGATCCGGCGAAGGCCGGAGAGCTCATGTCCGAAGAGGGTGCCTCCGTGGACACCTCCCGGGAGAATGTCGCCCAGGTCATCACCGAAACGCTGGCCAGCGGCTCCGCCGTGCGCGAGACGGTGAACTTCCTGGACGGTGAAACCCCCATCTCGGAGGCGCTGACCTCGGTTTCGTCCTGAGACTCAACCGGTGGTAACCTTTTGAAGCACTTGAACGCGGTTCTCCGCGCGCGGGTGCTTCAGGATCTGTAGCTCAGTTGGTTAGAGCGCTCGCCTCACACGCGAGAGGTCGATGGTTCGAGTCCATTCAGATCCACTTTCTTCGCCTGTACTCCAGGCACCATCACTCACACACCTCAAGGCCCGGGCTTCTGCCAGGGTCCTTTTGTGGTTATGTTGCTTGCGAGGAGGGTTCGTGGCACCGGAACACAGCGATCGGCACTCCACAGGGGAGTACGTCGCCGAGGCGATCGACCCCGTGCGCACCGAGCCCACCGCAGACGTCACCCACATCCCGGTGGTCCACTCCACCCAGGAGATCCTCGACGAGACCCCGACCGGTTTCGTGCAGACCCTGCGCAGCTCCTTCGCGTCCTCCTGGAACGCCTCGGCCGAGGCGGAGGCGGCACTGGAATGGGAGGAGTACGACGCCGACGCGGTAGCCCGATCCGCCGCGGTGGACGAGAATGAATCCGCCCGGCACGAGTACGTCGCGGATCCGAGCTTCGAACAGTCCTACACGACGCCGCGGGAGTCCAGCGAGGTCACGGATCACTACGCCTTCCCGATCACCGGTGACTGGCAGCAGACCGACGCGCTCGGTCCGCAGATTCCCACCGGCCCGCAGGAGACGACGACCTCCTGGGCGCACCGCGTGGAGCAGTCCCAGGAGCCTCCCGCCTCTGGCCTGATCAGCCTGCCGCACAGCGCCCCCGGCGCTCCGCTGCGGCAGTCGCCGATGAGCCACTCTCCGAAGCGTGGCCCGCTGCTGCGACCCTCCTGGCTGAAGGGACGTCGAGAGGCGTCCCGGGGCAAGGATTTCGACCCCAGCGTCTTTGATCGGAAGCCCCGCTCCCCGCAGGTGCTGCGCCGGATCATGCAGGCCGAGCGCGCTGCGACCGGCTTCGTGCCGATCGTCGACCGTCTCGCGGGCACGCCCTACGCCAATCCCTACCAGCCCGATCAGCAGGTGGAGACCGACGAGCTCGCCACGATCGCCTTCGTGCTGGACCTCGGTGAGGCGCTCTTCCGCTTCGGCGCCGGCGCGCTGGAGGTGGAGACCTCCATCATCGCGGTCACCGCCGCGTTCGGGATGAAGAACACCGACGCCGACATCACCAACCAGTCGATCAGTCTGAACTGGGCCCCCGAGGGCAAGATCCCGTACTCCCGGGTGCGCGTGGTGCGTTCCTGGTCGAACAACTTCCGGGCACTCGCCTCGGTGCACCAGCTGGTCACCGACATCATCGCTGGCCGTCTGACCCGCGGAGATGCTGAGGATCGCCTGCGGGAGATCACCCGCGAGCCCAAACCGTACCCGCGCTGGATGGTCACCCTCTGCGGCGCGATCTTCGCCAGCTTCTTCGCCGCCTTCCTGGGTGCACCGATCCTCGACGCCGCGATGGGCTTCGCCGCGACGATCCTGGTGCTCTGGACCGTGCGGCAGCTCGCGAGCTGGCGTGTGCCGGAGTACTTCGGCCTGGCCGCCGGAGGGTTCGTCGCCACCTCGTTCGCGATGGGGGCGTTCGCGATGGACTTGCCGATCCGACCTTCCATGGTGGTCGCCGGCGGGCTGATGATCCTGCTGCCTTCGGCCCGGATCGTCTCCGCGATCCAGGACGGCATCAATGGGTTCCCCATCACGGCCGCCGGACGCCTGACCTCCTCGATGATCGCCTTCGCCGGGATGACCTCGGGGATCATGGCGGCTGTGGTGATCGCGAACCTGCTCGGCGCACCACCTATCGAGGTGGCGGTGGGTCTGACGCGGATCTATCACCCCACGGTTCTCGTGGCACTGGTCTTCCTCGCGGCCATCGCTGCGGCGGTGGTGGAGCAGGCGAGCTGGCGGATGCTGCTGCCCATCGGCGCGGTCTCCGCGCTCGGCTTCTCTGCGTTCTATGCGGCGGAGCTCATCGGCCTGGGGGAGCGCATCACACCGGTCTTCGGCGCCGTGGTGGTCGGAGGTCTCGGTCGGATCCTCGCGCTGCGCATGGGCTCTCCGCAGCTGGTCGTCGCCGTGCCGGCGATGATGTTCATGCTGCCCGGGCTGATGGTCTTCCGCGGGATGTACGCCATCGCCATGGACTCCACCACGGACGCCATGATGGGCGGACTCACCGAGCTGTTCAACGCGCTGATCATCATCATGGCGATCGCCGCCGGGATCGTGCTCGGCGATGTCTTGATGAGGCCGCTGACCGCGGGGCTGCAGTCTCACGAGCGGGCGCGCACGCGCCGTCGTTGACCAGGGCCCGCTGATCCGCCACGGACAGATTCGGGCTCCTTCAGTCGGCGTGGCGCGCCGCGCCGAGCCGCCAGTCCACCGGGGCGGCCCCCAGCTGCTCGAGGGCCTGATTGGCGCGCGAGAACGGCCGGGAGTCGAAGAATCCTCGCCGCGCTGAGAGCGGAGACGGGTGCGGGCTCGTGATGACCGCCGTATGCGCTCCGCTGTTGAGCAGCGGCTCCATGGTGCGGGCGTCTGCGCCCCAGAGGATCGAGACCAGCGGGGTGCCGCGATCCACCAGAGCCTGCAGGGCCGCGGCGGTGATCGGTTCCCAGCCGATGCGGCGGTGAGAACCAGCAGAGCCCGCCGCCACGGTGAGCACGCGATTGAGCATCAGCACCCCCTGCTGTGCCCAGGCCGTGAGGTCGCCGTGGCTGCTGCGCGGAATGCCGAGGTCGTTCTCGAGCTCGGTGAAGATGTTGCCCAGGCTGCGCGGCAGCGGACGGACCTGCGGGGCCACGGCGAAGGACATGCCGATGGCGTGGCCGGGAGTCGGGTAGGGGTCCTGGCCGAGGATGACGACTTTGACCTCCGCGAAGGGCTGGCGGAAGGCGCGCAGGATCAGATCTGCGGGAGGGAGCACGTGCTCCCCGGAGGCCCTGCGGGTGGTCAGCTCATCCCGCACGGCATCGAATCGACTCGATTCGGCGGCGAAGGCCTGCTGCCATCCGGGTTCCAGCGGGGCCACCAGGTCTGAGGAGAGTTCCATCCACCCCACTGTAGAGAGTTGACCGGGTTGAACACACCGTCGCACCGCCATCCCCCGATATTCCAGGAATGCCTGACGCCCCGCCGTAGGATGACGGGGAGATGATTTCAGAGCAGGAGAAGAAGATACTCGGGCTGGAGCGCCAGTGGTGGAAGTACGCAGGCGCGAAGGACGAGGCCATCACCGAGCAGCTGGCGATGTCTGCCGTCGCGTACTATCAGGCGCTGAACCGGCTGATCGACACCGAGGCAGCCCTTGCCCACGACCCGATGCTGGTCAAGCGACTGCGCCGCCAGCGGGAGGCCCGGCATCGTGCTCGCGCCACGCGTCGCTAGTCATGAGCGCCCTGCCTGAAATGGCCAGTCACCGGCTGCGGTCGGCGACACCCAGCACCGCACCCGCACCTTGAGGACAGGATCTATGAGCCAGCACCCACACGATGAGTTCGACGACGTCCCGCCGTATCAGACGGGGGAGGCCGGCAAGCATCGGTCTCCAGGCGCCGCCGGAACGGGCGCGGCAGGCGGCAGCGGCTTCCGCTGGATCGCGCTGCTGGCGGGCTTCGTCCTGCTGGTGGGAGCGTTCGCCTATTTCATCGTGCCGATGCTCACCAGCGCCGATTCCGAGGCGGGTGAGCCCGAGGAGTCGGTGACCGAATCCGGCGAGCCCTCCGCGGAGGAGAGTGCCGAGGGTGAGGACGCCGAAGGGTCAGCCGATGGAGAAGGTGGGGAGGAAGGCGGCGAGGCCGAGGGCCCGCAGCCGGCCACTGACACCGAGACCCCGGTCCAGGTCGCGAACTACCAGGGCATCTCCGGCGGCGCCACGACGATGGGCGAAGAGCTCGAGGGTCTGGATTACAACGTGGTCTGGGAAGGCAACTGGAACTTCGAAGAGCGCGCCGACACCCCCGCCGTGGTCTATCCGGCGGGCGCCGGCGAGGCGGAGATCGCCCAGGCGGAGTCCCTTGCCGAGAACTTCGGCACCGCCGCTCCCGAGGAACACCCCGACGTCAGCTATGTCACGCTGATCATCGGCTCCGAGTACGAGGGCTGATCGCACACAGGAGGTCTGCATGGATCTGTTCGGTGCCAGCGCCGTCGTGACCGGCGGCGCCTCGGGCCTGGGGCATGCCACCGCCCGGGCGCTGGTCGAGGCAGGGGCCCAGGTCGTGGTGGTGGATCTCCCCGATGCCGGAGGCAGTGCGCGTCGCACCGAAGCTGTCGCCTCCATCGGCGAGAACGCAGTCTTCTGGCCGGGCGACGTCACCGAACCAGACACGCTTCGCGACGCCGTCGCCGCGGCCGTCGAGCGCGCCCCGCTGCGAGCCGCGGTGAGCTGCGCCGGAATCGCCGCCCCGGGAAAGCTGGTGGGGCGAACCGGCCCGCTCTCGCACAGCGAGTTCATGAAGGTGCTCTCCGTGAACGTCGGCGGCACCCTCAACCTGATGTCGCACGCGGCGGAGGCGATGCGAGGCAACGCCCCTTCGGGCGGGGACCGCGGCGTCCTGATCAACACCGCCTCCGTGGCAGCCTTCGAGGGCCAGATCGGTCAGATCTCCTACGCCGCCTCCAAGGGCGCCGTCGCCTCCATGACGCTTCCGGCCGCCCGCGAGCTTGCCGGTGATGGAATACGCGTGGTCGCCATCGCCCCGGGTCTCTTCGAGACCCCGATGCTCGCGGGGCTGCCGGAGAAGGCCCGGGAGTCGCTGCTGGCCAAGGCGCTGCACCCGGCGCGGCTGGGCAAGCCCGAGGACTTCGCCGAGCTGGTCATGGCGATCCTTGCCAACCCGATGCTCAATGGGGAGACCATCAGGCTCGACGGCGCGGTCCGCCTCGAGCCCAGGTAGGGCCATCCCCAAGGAGCCTGACCGCGGTGCCTGACCGCTGTGACGGCCCGTGCTGTGCTGACCTGGCTGCGCCTGTGACCTGGATTCGCCGGCTCGCGGAGTGCTGGGGGGAGCGCGGTGTTCCCGCGCTCCCCCCCAGCACCCGTCCCTGCTGCCTCAGGTGTGGCCTAGAACGGGTACGGCGCGATCTCCGGGCGCAGCGTGAGCCACTGCAGCTCGGTGAAGGATTCCATATTCGCCTGGTGCCCGCCCACGCGGGTGCCGTTCCCGGAATCTCCGAAACCGCCGAAGGGTGCATTGGCCTCGTCGGAGATGGTCTGCTCGTTGATGTGGATCTTCCCTGAGCGGACACGGTCAGCGATCTTCATGGCTTCCCCGACCTCACCCAGGATGGACAGGGAGAGCCCATAAGGGCTGGCGTTGGCCAGCTCGACGGCCTCGTCGATGGTGCTGAACTTCATCACGGGCGCGACTGGACCGAAGATCTCCTCGGACCAGGCTGGGCTCTCGGTGGAGAGGTCAGTGAGCACCGTCGGGCGGTAGAAGGGCCCCTCATAGGTGCCGCCTGCCGCGATCCGGCCTCCGCCGAGCACCGATTCCTGGACGATCGAATCGATGCGCTTGAGCTGGTTCTCGTCGATGATCGGGCCCAGCGCGACCTCCTCGGAGGCGGGGTTCCCCACAGGGATCCCCTCCGCCTTCTCCACGAGCCGCTGCACGTACTCCTCATAGATGTCCTCATGCACCAGATGGCGACCGGTGGTCATGCACACCTGGCCCTGATGCATGAAGGAGCCGAAGGCAGCGGCCGAGGCTGCGTGATCCAAGTCAGCATCGGGCAGCACGATCATGGCGTTGTTGCCCCCGAGCTCGAGGTGAGCACGCTTGAGCAGGCGGGCGCAGGCTTCGCCGATGTGCCGGCCGGCTTCGGTCGAGCCGGTGAAGGCGACGACCCTGACCTCGGGCGCCTCGACCACTGCGGTGCCGGTCTCGCGACCGCCCGGCAGCAGCTGCAGCAGCCCGGCAGGCAGGCCAGCCTCCTCGAACACCCGGGCCAGCACGACGCCGCCTGCCACCGAGGTCCGCGGGTCTGGTTTCAGCAGCACCGCGTTGCCCAGCGCCAGGGCGGGAGCCACGGCGCGGATGGAGAGGATCAGTGGAAAGTTGAACGGCGCGATGACAGAGACGACGCCGACCGGGAGCCGACGCGACTGCGACCAGCGGGCCTCATTGGTGGCCAGCACATCGCCCTGCGGCAGTGACGGGAGGGCCGAGGCCTCATAGCATTCATCTGCGGCGACCATCGTCTCCAGGCCAGCTTTCGGAGGGATGGACCCCGCCTCTCGGACGATCCAGGACTGGATCTCCTCGGCGTGCTCTTCGAAGAGCTGACCGGCCCGGCGCAGCACCGCCGCTCGTTCCCGCGGAGTCTTTGCCGACCATTCCCGCTGCGCCTCGGCGGCCTGGGTCGCGGCGGTCAGCACATCTTCACGCGACGCAGTGGCCACACTGCCCAGCGTCTCACCGGTGGCCGCCTCGATCACGGTATAGCTGGTGTCACTGCCCGCTCGCCAGCCGTTGATATAGAGCTTGCCGTCCCATGTCTCTGGGTCCAAGAGCTTCATCGGTCTCTCCCTCTTCTCGTTGAATGCTTCGAAGGTCGTCACTGGTGAATCACCGCAGCCTGTGCGGCTGCGGCATGGCTTCGGGGGTCAGTCACCCCAGCCGGTGTAGGAATCGGCGAAGTAGGCCTGTCCATGGACAGAGTCGGTGATGGCGTCGAACTCGCCGCGTCGACGCTTATGGGTGAACGGATTCTCCTCAGGCTGCCGATGCAACAGGTTGGTGGCCCAGTAGGAGAAGTTCTGCGCCTTCCAGACCCGGTCCAGGGCCGTCCGGGAGTACCGCCGCAGCGGCTCCGGAGTCTCGACCGCAGCGCTTGACCCCTGTGCTCCCGATATACTGGCAGGCTCTTGGCCGACGCCATCGGCCTGGGTGACGGCCTGGGCGCGCAGCCCGGTGAAGAACTCCTCGACCCGGGGAACGAGTGCCCGCACATCGGCGAAGGCAAGGTTCAGGCCCTTGGCGCCCGTGGGTGGCACGGTATGGCCGGCGTCGCCCGCGAGCACCAGTCGGCCGTGGCTCAGCGGGTCACAGACGTAGGACCTGAAGGGAAGCACCGTCTTCTCGATGATCGGACCGCGTTTGAGCTGGATCTCCCCTTCGACTCCGAGGACCTGCTGGATATGGTCGAAGATCGCCTCCTCGGTCCAGTCCTCCGGATCGGTGTCCGGATCGCACTGGAAGTACATCCGCTGGACCGACTCGTTGCGCTGGGAGATCAGGGCGAAGCCGATCTCGGAGTTCGCATAGATCAGCTCCGGAGCAGTCGGCGGCGCCTCACAGAGGATCCCGAACCACGCGAAGGGGTAGGAGATGAAATGATCCGTGCGGACGTCTTCAGGGATGAGCTTGCGGCACATCGACCTGGAGCCGTCGGTGCCGACGATCAGGTCGGCCTCGATGCTGCGGCGCTGTCCCTGCGCGTCGGTGAAGCGGATTCGTGGGGCAGCAGTGTCGATCCCCTCGACCGCCGTCTCGGTGACCGCCCAGTGGATCTCTCCACCTTCTCGCTGCCAGGCGGTGGCCAGATCGTGGAAGACCTCGTTCTGAGGGTAGAGCCACACCGAGCGGCCCACCAGCGCCTGGAAGTCGATGCGCCGCTGGATGCCGTCGAAGCTGAGCACCGTGCCCTCATGCTCATGGCCATCGGTGAGCACCCGGGAGCCCACCTCGGCCTCCACGAGCATGTTGACCGTGGGAGCCTCGAGGATCCCGGCGCGCTGGGTGTGGCGAATCTGTTCCTGGGTGCGGGTCTCGATGACCACCGCGGTGATGCCGCGACGCTTCAGCAGCAGTGCGGTCATCAGCCCGGCGGGACCTCCACCCACGATCCCCACATCGACCCGCGTCTCGTGCTCGGTCATAGTGCTCCTTCTCGCGACGGCCGCTCGATCCGAGCCGCATGAGCCTCAGTCTCCTCAGCTTATGTGCCCGGCGCCACAGTTATCCCATTGAATGCGAGACGGGCCGTCAGCAGCCGGCTTCGCGAGCGCCACGGCCTCGGGGCGAGCAGGCCCTCGGGGCTGAGCGCGGCCCACCTAGCGGGTGTCGGCTTCGCGGCTGCTGACCTCACGCTGGATGCCCCGGGCGGCGATCTGGAGCATCTGCACCCAGGGCGCGGGGCGGCGGGCGACGTCGTCGTCGTCGGTCACCACCCCCAGTGCGGCGACCACGGAACGGCCACGCTGGCGGATCGGCACCGCCACCCCGGTCACCCCGGGCTCGATCACTCCGGTCTGTGCGCAGTACCCCTGCTGCCGGACGTGCTCGAGACGCTCCTCGGCGATCATCGCGGGGCCTTGTGGGGTCTGCTCGGTATGGTGCGTCCGGTAGAAGGTGCGGAACTCGGCGGAGGCATGAGCCAGCAGCACGATCCCGGTGGCCGAGACATGCAGCGGGAGGCGGCCCGCCACCCCGCCGTGAATGCGTGGCGCCTCCCGGGCGGAGAGTCGATCCACGAAGAGCACCTCGTGGCCTTCGACGACGCCGAGCTGCACGTGCTGGCCCATCACCGCATGCACGTCGGAGAGGTAGGGCCTGGCGCGCACGGCGAGCTTCATCGTCGGGGCCGACCTGTTCGTCATCTCCCACAGCCGGGTGCCGACCATGTATCCCGCGGGCAGCGACTCGAGCCAGCCGAGCTCCGCCATGTCTCGGCAGAGCCGGTGGGCGGTGGCCGGCGGCAGGCCGGTGCGGCGGGAGATCTCTGCCGCGGTGAGCAGGCTGTCCGCTGCTGAGAAGGTGGCGAGCACCCGGTCGAGCCGCGCGAGCACCGAGTCGCCGGTCGGGGAGTTGGCCATGGATCACATGCTAGCCCTCAGCATGCCCCACCCCCTTCCTCCCCGTTGAGCGGCGGATTCTTCGACCATGTGACTGGCCAGAAGGCTCCAGAAGCTCGGAGAATCCGCCGCTCAACGCGGGAGGGGGCGCCGACTAGGCTGGGTCCATGGCTAATTCGCCCAGTGGTGACGCGGTGCTGGACCGCGCGATGCGGCTGCTGGCAGTGCTGGAGACCCGACCCAGTCTTCCCGTCGGTGAGCTCATCGCCGCGGCAGGTCTGCCCAAGACCACCGGCTACCGGCTGGTGCGGCAGATGCGCGGCATGGGGCTGCTCGGCACCTCCGCCTCCGGGGAGCTGGTGCTCGGCCGGCGGCTCTGGGAGATCGCGCAGAGCGCCCCGATCAACCGCACGCTGCGCGCCGCCGCGCTGCCCTTCATGCACGACGTCAACGCGGTGGTGCGCCAGACCACCCAGCTGGCGGTGCTCGACGAGCACGGGGTGCTCATCGTGGAGCGGCTCTCCCGCCATGGGGCGGTGGCCAACCCCGCAGAGGTGGCGACCACGATGCCCGCACAGCTGACCTCGATGGGACATGTGCTGCTCGCTCATTCTCCCGCGCATGTCCTGGAGAACTGGTGGGCACCGCGGCAGGAGCTGATCATCCAGACGCGTCCGGAGCTGCGCCGAGAACTCGCCGAAGCGCGTTCCCGAGGCCACGCGCTGCTGGCAGGGGTGATCAACGAGGAGACGGCCGGAGTCTCGGTCCCGGTGCTTGACGACAAGGGGTACGCGATGGCGGCGCTGACGGTGGTGGTGCCCCGTGATTCGCCGGAGATCCCCCAGTTCCTGATGGCGCTGCAGACCGCGGGTCGTGGGATCAGCCGCGCGATCGAGGGAATGGAGCGCTGAGCGGTGTCCCTGGCATGGGACCATTCAATGGCAATACTGTGGCGGGCGAGGATCGCCGCCACGCACACTGAGTGAGAACCAGATCACACTGCGGCGCACCTGTGCTGCCGGACCCAGCAAGGAGCGAGAGTCCCATGGCTGAAAAGACCACTGACCCGGACGCCGCCGCACTCTCCCAGGAGGAGATCGACGCGGAGATCGCCGCCATCCACGGCGACTATCGAGCCCAGCGCGACGCCGGAGGAGTGGTCGAGACCAACGCCCGGCTGAACTTCCCGCCCTACCGCAGCTCGCTGCTGCGCCACCCGACGAAGTCTCTGCACCACGCGGATCCCGAGGACATCGAGCTGCACAGCCCGGCCTTCGGTCACCGCGACGTCTCCCCGCTGGAAGCTGATCTGACCCTCCAGCACAATGGGGAGCCCATCGGTGAGCGGATCATCGTGACGGGACGGGTCCTCGACGGCGACGGCCGCCCGGTCACCGGCCAGCTGGTGGAGATGTGGCAGGCCAACGCCGCCGGGCGCTATATGCACAAGCGCGATCAGCATCCTGCGCCGCTGGATCCGAACTTCACCGGCGTCGGGCGCGCGCTGACCGGCCCGAACGGAGAGTACAGCTTCACCACGATCAAGCCCGCGCCGTATCCGTGGAAGAACCACCACAACGCCTGGCGCTCGGCGCACATCCACTTCTCACTCTTCGGCACCGACTTCACCCAACGCATCGTGACCCAGATGTACTTCCCCGGGGACCCGATCTTCGATCTGGACCCGATCTACCAGTCCATCACCGACCAGGCCGCCCGCGATCGCCTGGTCGCCACCTATGATCACTCGGTCTCTCAGCATGAATGGAACACCGGCTACCGTTGGGACATCGTGCTCTCCGGGAGCAACCGCACCTGGGCCGAAGAGGATGAGGAGCATTGAGCATGAAACTGACCCCTACCCCCGGCCAGACCGTAGGCCCCTTCTTCGGGTATGCGCTGCCCTTCGCCGGCGGCGAGGACCTGGTCGACCGCACGCACCCCGATGCTGTGCGACTTCATGGCACCGTCTATGACGGCGACGGCGTGCCCGTCCCGGACGCGATCGTGGAGCTCTGGCAGCCTGACCAGCGTGGCGTCATCCCTCAAGAGCCAGGTTCCCTGCACCGCGACGGCTACACCTTCACCGGGTGGGGCCGCGCCGCAGTGGATGCCACCGGCCACTACTCCTTCACCACGATGGAGCCCGGCAGCACCGGTGACGGCGTCGCGCCATATTTCCTGCTGACGGTCTTCGCCCGCGGGCTCATGGACCGACTGTTCACCCGTGCCTACCTCCCCGAGGCCGCCGCCGCGGTGGACCAGGACCGGCTGCTGAGCTCCGTGTCCGAGGAGCGCCGCGGTACGCTTCTGGCCACCCGCGACGCCGACGGCGGCCTGCGCTTCGACATCCACCTGCAGGGAGAGCTCGAGACCGTCTTCCTCACCTACCCCAACACCCCGCAGTTCACCGGCCCCCAGGGGTGACCGACAGGAGCGTGCCCCCAGCCATGACCGGACCCTTCGGACTCCTCAACCCTGTATGGGCCGGAACCTCGACGGCACAGCTGATGTCCGAGGACGCTGTCCTCGCGGCGATGCTGCGTGTGGAGGCCGCCTGGGCGCAGACCCTCGTCGACGCCGGTGAAGCCGATCCCGCCAGTGCGGCAGCCATTCGACGGATCAGCGACGACCCGGCGCTGGCCGGACTGAGCACGCAGGAGATCGCCGCAGCGAGTCCCGGCGGAGGCAACCCAGTGATCCCGATGCTCGCCGCCGTCCGCGCCGTGCTGAAGCAGACGGGGGACTCCGATGCCGCGCTGCACCGCGGGGCGACCAGCCAGGACATCCTGGACACGGCACTCATGCTCCTGGTCCACGAGGCCGCCCGGGGCATCGGCAGGGATCTGCGCCGCGCCGGAGAGGCGCTGAGCAGGCTCAGCCATGAACACCTCGAGACCCTGTGCGTGGCGCGCTCGCTCACTCAGCATGCCCTCCCCACCAGCTTCGGGCTGCGCACCGCGGGGTGGCTCGATGGACTGACCCTGTCCCTGCAGCGTCTCGAGCGGGCGGCCGATGGGCTGCCGCTGCAGTGGGGCGGCGCCGCCGGCACCCAGGCCGCGCTGCAGGATGCATTCGGCGCCGAGAAGGCCAGTGCGATGACCGTGGCCCTGGCCGCCCGGCTGGGCCTGGCACCCATGCGTCGGCCCTGGCACACCCAGCGCCACGCCATCCTGGAGATCTCCTCAGCCCTGGCCGAAGTGCTGGCCCAGCTGGGCAAGGCGGCGGGGGACGTGCTGACCCTGCAGCGGCCCGAGATCGCCGAGGTGCGTGAGCCCCAGGCCGCGGGACGCGGCGGGTCCTCGGCCATGCCCCAGAAGCAGAACCCGGTGCTCTCCACCCTGATCCGCTCGGCGGCGCTCGCGGGCCCCGGTCAGCTGAGCACGGTGTACGCCGCAGCCACAGCAGCCGAGGACGAGCGGCCGGCCGGCGGGTGGCACGCCGAATGGCCCAGCCTCGCCGAACTCGTGCGGCTCACCGGTGGTGCCTCAGCACGGGCGGCCGAACTGTTCGAGGGGCTCCAGGTGCGCCCTGACTCCATGCAGGCGAACCTCGCACTCAGCGGCGACGCGGTGCTCAGTGAGCGTGTGCTCTCGCGGCTGAGCGGGAGCTTCCCCGGCGGAAAACAGGCCCTCCAGCAGCTGCTCAAGCGCAGCGCCGTCGAGGGCCTGTCGCTGCGCAGCCTGTTGCAGGAGCATCTTCAGGCTCACGAACTGAGCACCGAGGGGCTTGACCAGCTGCTGGACCCCACGGGGTACCTTGGCTGTGCCCAGGAGTTCATCGCCACCGCCGTCGCAGATTTTCGCGAGGTCTCCGGCGCAGCCGACGCCCATTCACCAGCAGAAGGAGCCGCCGACCATGTCTGAATCAGTGCTCACCCTCACCCCGCAGCTGCTCGCCGGCACACCGGATGACCTGCGCAGCGGGAGCCGTCCCGTACTGGTGCTCGGGCCGTCCCTGGGCACCAGTGTCTCGGTGCTCTGGGGTCCCAGCCTGGCGCATCTTGAGGATCGATTCACTGTCATCGGGTGGGACCTGCCCGGACACGGAGAGGCGGAGCCATTCACCGAACGGTTCGAGATCGACGACATCGCTGACGCGGTCGAGTCGCTGGTCGCCGATCTGCACACCACCCATGGACTCCCGAACGATCTTCCGGTCTACGCGGCCGGGGTCTCCATCGCCGGCACCGTGAGCCTGATGCTGTCTCTGCGTCCCAGCACGCGGTTCACCCGCCTGGTGGCGCTGTGCACCGCCGCGAAGATCGGTGACCCCCAGATGTGGGCCGAGCGGGCCGAGCTGGTCAGCAGCGCGGGCACTCCCACGATGGTCGAAGGTTCGGCGAAGCGCTGGTTCGCGCCGGGCTTCATGGCCAAGCATCCCGCCGTCGTCACCTCGCTGCTGGACTCGTTGCAGCATACGGACCGGCATTCCTACGCCCAGGCCTGTCGCGCGCTCGGACGCTATGACCTCACGACCGAGTTGGACGGGATCGCCCGACCGCTGCTGGTGATCAGCGGAGCCGAAGATCCGGTGGCGCCGCCGTCCGCGGTCCAGGACATCGCCGACACCGGTCTGGCCACCACCGCCGTGCTCGACGGCGTGGCGCACCAGGCTCCCGCCGAAGCCCCCGAAGCCACCGCCGGCCTGCTCAAGGAGTTCCTGCATGACTGAATCGACCTACGACCACGGCATGAAGGTGCGCCGCGAGGTGCTCTCGGACGCCCATGTGGACCGGGCGGAAGCCAAGAAGGACGCGTTCACGGAGGACTTCCAGGAGCTCATCACGAACTACGCCTGGGGCAGCATCTGGACCCGGCCAGGCCTGGACCGCCCCACGCGTTCGGCGATCACGCTCACGGCGCTGATCGCCGGAGGCTACTGGGAAGAGCTGGAGATGCATATCCGTGCCGCGCTGCGCAATGGACTCACGGAGGATGAGATCAAAGAGGTCTTCCTCCAGTCCGCGATCTACTGCTCGGTGCCCGCGGCGAACACGGCGTTCAGCATCGGTCGCCGCGTGCTCGAGGAGGAGCGCCCCGGCTCGTGAGGAGCAGCTCCTCCCGAGGCGGGGCGCTCCGCCTCAGGATGAGCCTGCCGCTGTTCAGCGGCGGGCCATGTAGACGGAGAAGGCCTTCGCCAGCAGCGGGTTGACCGGGTAGTCCCATTCGCCGAGGGTCTGGACCACATCCGCGCCCATCGTGGTCTTGAAGCGGGTCAGTCCGGCCAGCGGATATTCCGGATCCAGCGAGGGGCTGAGCCCGCCCAGGTCATACCAGTGGCAGCCGGCCTCCAGGGAGTCCTCGATCTGACGCAGCTGCAGCGCCCGCGGGGCATAGCGTTTGCGCTCCTCCCCGGAGGAGGCTCCATACACGTACCAGGCGAACTCACCCTGCCGCACATAGATGGCGGCGGCGAGAAGCTGATCCTCGAAGTGGGCGAGGTAGAGCGTGCACTGGCTCAGGGGTGAGGCGTTGAGCTCCCGGTGCATGTTCTGGAAGTAGGAGAGCGGCCGGCCGGTGAAGCCGTCACGCTCAGCGGTCTCTGTGTAGAGCTTCTGCCAGGCGGGGAGGTCTGACTCGTCACCCACGCGGATGCTCAGCTCGGAGCGGGTGGACTTCTTGGTCTGTCGGCGCGAGGACTGGTCCATCCGGGCCAGGACCTCGTCGATCGGCAGGGACTCGCCCTGCTCGTCGGTCAGCGGGATGCGCGCCTGGAACTGCGGCTGCCCGGCCTCGAAGTCGGTGCTGGGGGCCGGGGGCTGGAAGCCGAGCTCGCTGAGCTGCTGCTGCCAGGTCTCGGTCTGGGTGGACCCCACCGTGCTGGAGCCGGCTGCCACGGATCCGGGCACACCGGTGTCCAGGGGTGTCAGCTCGGAGATGCTGGTGTTCTCCCCGGCGGCCAGCGCCCGCCGGACCTCTTTGGCCTCCCAGCGGCGCAGCACTCCGGGCAGCCCCACGCGGACCAGGAACGCCCCGGAGGACTTCAGGTGCTCGATCAGCGGCGGAAGGATGCGGTGCAGGTCGGCGGTGCCGGACTTCATCACCGGTCCCTCGGCCATGTAGGCGAGCCCCTTGCCACCGAGCACCGGCACGGCGGCGGGGATCGGAAGACGACGGAAGAGCACCAGGGCGGCGGCCACCGGCGACGCATCGGCGGGGGCCGAGGGGTCGAAGAGGCCGAGGCTCTGTGACTCCCACTCCCGTTTCACCTCAGGCCATCGCGGATTCTGCAGGAAGGACGACAGGGCCTGATCAGCAAGGAAGCGCGTGTGCTCCTCCGCGCTGATCGGGCGAACGTCGTACGCAGCGGCAGCGCCGGAATCTGTTTGCTCAATCACCACCCCAGCGTACCGTCTGCGCCGTGGGCTCAGGGGTTTGCACTCACCAGGGGAGAGTGCTAAAAATTGACTAGCACTCTCGTGTCGAGACTGCTAGAGGAACCTGAGCAGGTGAGGCCACACAGATGTTCCCGGTGACGCGGGAACGGCCGTCCGTCGCGGGCACCTGGAATGGTTCGACCCAGCAGACGCGAACACGTCTGACAGTCACACACCACGGCTTGAGACAAGCCGAGTCCAGGAAGGACACGCGCCACTATGGCAAAGACTATTGCATTCGATGAAGAGGCCCGCCGCGGCCTCGAGCGCGGACTGAACGTCCTCGCCGATGCCGTCAAGGTCACCTTGGGTCCCCGCGGCCGCAACGTCGTGCTGGAGAAGTCCTGGGGTGCCCCCACGATCACCAACGACGGCGTCTCCATCGCCAAGGAGATCGAGCTGGACGACCCCTACGAGAAGATCGGCGCCGAGCTGGTCAAGGAGGTCGCGAAGAAGACCGACGACGTCGCTGGCGATGGCACCACCACCGCCACCGTCCTCGCCCAGGCCCTGGTCAAAGAGGGCCTGCGCAATGTCGCCGCCGGCGCTGACCCGATGGCGCTCAAGCGCGGCATCGACAAGGCCGTCGAGGCCGTCACCGCCGAGCTGTTCAAGTCCGCCAAGGAGATCGAGACCACGGAGCAGATCGCTGCCACCGCATCGATCTCCGCCGCTGATCCGCAGATCGGCGCCCTGATCGCTCAGGCGCTGGACAAGGTCGGCAAGGAAGGTGTCATCACCGTCGAGGAGTCCAACACCTTCGGGCTCGAGCTGGAGCTCACCGAGGGCATGCGCTTCGACAAGGGCTACCTCTCCGGTTACTTCGTCACCGACGCCGAGCGTCAGGAAGCGGTCCTGGAGGACCCCTACATCCTGATCGCCAACTCCAAGATCTCCTCGGTCAAGGACGTCATCGGCGTGCTCGAGCAGGTCATGCAGTCCGGCAAGCCGCTGCTGGTCATCGCTGAGGATCTCGAGGGTGAAGCCCTCGCCGCACTGGTGGTCAACAAGCTCAAGGGCACCTTCAAGTCCGTGGCCGTGAAGGCACCGGGCTTCGGTGACCGCCGCAAGGCCATGCTGGCCGACATCGCCATCCTCACCGGTGGTCAGGTCATCGCCGAAGAAGTGGGCCTGAAGCTGGAGAACACCACGCTGGAGCTGCTGGGCACCGCCCGCAAGGTCGTCGTCACCAAGGACGAGACCACCATCGTCGAAGGTGCAGGCGACGCCGACGAGATCGCCGGACGCGTGGCCCAGATCAAGGCCGAGATCGAGAACACCGACTCGGACTACGACCGCGAGAAGCTGCAGGAGCGCCTGGCGAAGCTGGCCGGCGGCGTGGCCGTCATCAAGGCCGGTGCCGCCACCGAGGTCGAGCTCAAGGAGCGCAAGCACCGCATCGAAGATGCAGTGCGCAACGCCAAGGCTGCTGTGGATGAGGGCATCGTCGCCGGCGGCGGCGTCGCACTGATCCAGGCCGGCGCGCGCGCCTTCGCCTCGCTGGAGCTCACCGGTGATGAGGCCACGGGTGCGAACATCGTGAAGTTTGCCGTGGAAGCACCGCTGAAGCAGATCGCCATCAACGCGGGCATGGAAGCCGGCGTCGTGGCCGAGAAGGTTCGCGGCCTGCCCGACGGCCATGGCCTCAACGCCGCCACCGGCGTCTACGAGAACCTGCTCGAAGCAGGGGTCAACGATCCGGTGAAGGTGACCCGGTCTGCGCTGCAGAACGCCGCCTCCATCGCTTCGCTGTTCCTCACCACCGAGGCAGTCGTCGCCAACAAGCCGGAGAAGCACTCCGCCGGCGCAGGCGCCGAGGGCATGGATCCCATGGGTGGCATGGGCGGCATGATGTGATCCTCTGATCACCTCACCGCGGGCCAGCCCGTTGAAGACCCCGTCGCAGACTCAGTCCGCGGCGGGGTCTTCTGCTGTGCCCGACTCAGCGGCCGAACATGGCCGTGTTCGCCGATTCCGTCTCCTCGTACTGAGTCGACGCGGCGGTCATCGCCTGCCGAACACTGGCCAATGACTGCTCCACCTGCGCCTGCGTGGAGCGCCACTGGGTCAGCACCTCCTGGAAGGCCATGGACGCCGAGCCCTTCCACGAGTCCTGCAGCTGGCGCAGCTGGGACTCCATCGAGCTGACGTCCGTCTGGATCCGGCTCAGCGTGGCCTCCACGGTCTGACTCTTGGCCAGCAGCTCCGCGGTGTCGATCTGAAGCATCGCCATGTCTCTCTCCTTGCCCGGCCGGGCGCACCCGGCGCTGATCGGCGGTTCGGGCGGGGCCTGCTGCCCAGCCCTGATCCGGAGCCTAGCCAGCCTGAATCCCCAGGGGTCGCCGGCCGTTTCGGTGTGGAGAACACCGGCGAAGTGCCGGAGATGCCATGTCCTGGGGAAGAGCTGGATGCCGCGGCCTCACTCGGAGGCGTGGTGCTCCCGGGCGGCGGCACGGAGCTGATCAAGCTCCTCGTCGTCGATGTCGGTCTCATGGTCGCTCTGATCCTCGGGGGCGACCATCGGCAGTCTCAGCGTCATGGTGGCGCCGCCGCCTTCCGTGGTGCTGTGCCGCACCGTGCCGTCATGCTGGGAGGCGATCGCCGCGCAGATGGCAAGACCCAGCCCGGTGCCTCCGGTCTCGCGCTGGCGGGAGTTGTCGGCCCGGAAGAAGCGATCAAAGATCTTCGCCGCATCCTCCTCAGCGATTCCTTCGCCGTGATCGCGGACCTCCAGCACGGCATCGGTGGCGCCGTCCTCCCGGGTCTGCGTGCCCACGGCGAGCTCCAGCGGAGTGCCGTCAGGGGTGTAGCGCAGGGCGTTGGTGACCAGGTTCGTGACGATCTGCCGGATCCGACCCTCGTCTCCGAGGGCGGGTGCGGGTGCCGGGGTGGCACCGGTGAGTCCGATGACTTGGGTGGTGCGATCCGGGGCGTTGACCGCCAGGTCCATGATCGCGTCATGAGCGATCAGGTTCAGATCCAGCGGCGCCTGCTGCATGGGGCGCTGCTCATCGAGGCGGGCGAGGGTGAGCATGTCCTCGACCAGCTGGCCCATGCGCTTGGCCTCGGACTCGATCCGGCCCATGGCCATGCCGACCGCCTCCGGATTGTCGCTGACTCCGCCCTGCCGATACAGCTCCGAGAAGCCTCGGATGGTCACCAGCGGCGTGCGCAGCTCGTGGGAGGCATCCTGGATGAAGCGCCGCATGTTCTCCTCCGAGGCGCTCTTGGCCTGGAACGCGGTCTCGATGTGCTCGAGCATCACGTTCAGCGAGCGCGAGAGCCGGCCGATCTCCGTCTCCGGGGGAGCAGTGGTCTCCACCCGCTGGGAGAAATCTCCTCCGGCGATCTCCGCGGCCGTCTTCTCCACGTGGAACAGTGATCGGAAAGCCCGGGTGACCAGCGCATAGGCGATGGTGGAGGCGCCGAGCGTGGCCAGCAGGCCGATGGTGGCGACCAGGAAGGTCGCCCGCTCCACCGACGTCTCCACCGGCTCCAGCGGCAGACCGACGGCGAGCGTGTCCTCCCCGTTCTCCAGCGGTATGACGTGCACCCGCCAGCCGCGGGAGCCCTGCTCCGTGCCGGGGACATCCATCGGCTCGCCCCACTGCTCGAGGACTTCATCGAACGTCATGTTCGGTATCTCGGGGATGTCCCCGCCGTACCCCGCAGCATGTGTGGAGTTTGCCTGCAGCAGCTCGCCCTCGGAGTTCATCAGGATCCCGTAGAAGCGGAAGATCGACTGACTGTCACCGAACTCGGGAGCGCTGCGCCGGGTCAGGTACATCGAGACGCTGTTCGCATTGGACTCGATGTCCTCGTCGAGGTTGCGCAGCAGCTCCTGACGGAACAGCGAGGCGGACACGAAGGTGGTCACGAAGAGGGTGAGCACCAGCAGCCCGGACATGATCAGCACCAGCTGTGTGCGCAGCGAGGACTTGCGCCATGTCTGGGTCAGGGAGCGGATCGGGCGCATACGCAGACCTTACGTGCCGCAGGGAAGTTCAGGCGAGGCGGGATCCGGCCGGCGCCGGGCCTACAGTCCCTGGGACCGCTGGCGACGCTCCCAGGTCTGCAGCACGTAACCCACGCCGCGCTTGGTCTGGATCATCGGGGCGCCCTCGGAGCCTGATTCGATCTTTCGACGCAGGTAGGAGATGTAGGACTCCACGATGGAGGCGTCTCCGTTGAAGTTGTACTCCCACACGTGATCCAGGATCTGCTGCTTGGAGAGCACCCGGTTGGGGTTCATCATCAGGTAGCGCAGGAGCTTGAACTCGGTGGGGGAGAGCTCCACCATCTCGCCCCCGCGACGGACCTCATGGGCGTCGTCGTCGAGCTCCAGGTTGTCGACCACGATGACGGCGTCCTCGTCCTCGAACGGGGCGGTGCGGCGCAGCACGGCGCGGATGCGGGCCACGACCTCGTCCAGGGAGAACGGCTTGGTGACGTAGTCGTCGCCGCCCACGGTCAGCCCGGTGATCTTGTCATCGGTGTCATCGCGTGCGGTGAGGAAGAGCACCGGGAAGTGCTTGCCGGCTGCGCGCAGTCGACGGGTGACGGTGAAGCCGTCCATATCGGGCAGCATCACGTCGAGCACCGCCAGATCGGGCTGGAACGTCTCGGCGGTCTCCAGGGCCTCGCGGCCATTTCCGGCCGCAGCGACCTCGAAACCGGCGAAGCGCAGCGAGGTGGCGAGCAGTTCGCGGATATTGGGCTCATCGTCGACGACGAGCAGCTTGGCTTCAGGAGTCTTATCAGTCACTACGCCAGTTTCCCCCTTATTTCTGGAAGATTGCTGGACGTATCCTGTCTGCCGCATGGTGTTCGTCTGGGCTCGAACGAGGGCGGCGATGCCTCACACGATGTCTTCTGCGTCCAGGATCGAGTACCCGTAGCCCTGCTCGGAGAGGAACCGCTGCCGCCGCGCGGCGTACTCCATATCCACGGTGTCCCGGGTCACCACCGAGTAGAAGTGCGCGCGCTTGGGATCCTCTCCCTCGGCCGTCTCGCCGGGCCGCAGCAGGCGGCCCAGTCGTTGAGCCTCCTCCTGCCGGGAGCCGAAGGTCCCCGAGACCTGGATCGCCACCGAAGCCTGGGGCAGGTCGATGGAGAAGTTGGCGATCTTGGAGACCACGAGCACCTCCAGCTCTCCCGCGCGGAAGGCATCGAACTGCTTCTGCCGCGCGGCGACCGAGGCCGAGCCGGTCAGCACCGGAGCCCCCAGCTGTTCACCGAGGCGCTCGAGCTGCTCAACGAACTGACCGATCACCAGCACCTGCTCGCCGAGATAGCGGTGCCTGTTCACCAGCCGCGCCACGACGTCGTCCTTGACCTCGGCGCCGGCGGCGATGCGGTGGCGCTCCTTGTCCGGAGCTGCGGCGTAGTCCATGCGCAGCCCGCGTGGAAGATCGGTGCGGACCTCGATGCAGGTGGCCGGCGCGATCCACCCCTGCGCCTCCATCTGCTTCCAGGGCGTGTCATAGCGCTTCGGGCCGATCAGCGAGAAGACCTCTCGCTCGCGCCCATCCTCGCGGATCAGCGTGGCGGTCAGTCCCAGCCGGCGGCGGGCCTGCAGGTCAGCGGTCATCCGGAAGATCGGGGCGGGCAGGAGGTGGACCTCGTCGTAGATGATCAGCCCCCAGTCGTGTCCGTTGAGCAGCTCCAGGTGCGTGAAGAGCTCGTTCTTGCGCGAGGCCAGCACCTGGTAGGTCGCGATCGTGACCGGACGGACCTCCTTGCGTGCACCGGAGTACTCTCCGATCTCCTCCTCGGTCAGTGAGGTGCGCTTGATCAGCTCAGCCTTCCACTGCCGGGCCGAGACCGTGGAGTTGACCAGGATCAGCGTGATGGTTCCGGAGGTCGCCATGGCCGCGGCGCCGACGAGGGTCTTTCCCGCCCCGCAGGGCAGCACCACCACTCCGGAGCCGGCCTGCCAGAAGTTGTCCACGGCTTCCTGCTGATATCCGCGCAGCGCCCAGCCGTCCTGGCACAGCTCGATCGGATGCGCGGTGCCGTCGACGAAACCGGCCAGATCCTCCGCAGGCCAGCCCAGCCGCAGCAGCTGCTGCTTGAGCTCTCCACGGGCCTGGCCGTGCACCGCGACGGTGGTGTCGTCGATCTGGGGTCCCAGCAGCGAGGTCAGCGTCTTGGCGTGGAGCACCTCGCTGAGGATCCCCTCCTCCTGGCTGCGCAGCACCAGGCCATGGACCGGGTCCTTCTCCAGGCGCAGCCGCCCGTAGCGGCTCATCGTCTCCGCGATGTCCACCAGCAGCGAGTGGGGGACGGGGAAGCGGGAATGGTTCAGCAGGGTGTCCACCACGTACTCGGCGTCGAACCCGGCAGCCCGCGCGTTCCAGAGTCCCAGCGGGGTGATGCGGTAGGTGTGGATGTGCTCCGGTGCGCGCTCCAGATCCGCGAAGGCGGCCACGGCTCGGCGGGCCACATCGGCCTGCGGGTGATCGACTTCCAGCAGGACGGTCTTGTCCGACTGGACGATCAGCGGTCCATCAGTCATCTCTCTCCTTCGCGGCTGGGTTGCATGCCTGACTCTTCCACGGCGGCGATGCGGTGCAGCATCACGACGGCTTCGCCCTCATCCTCACGCACCCGGATGCGGACTCTGCCGGCGTTCATCGCGGTGGGCACTCCGGTCACGTGGTGGGTGCTGCCCTGCGGAGACACGCGGGTCAGTGTCACGGAGCGCCGGGCGGCGAGCGCTGAGCGCAGCGTGCCGATCACATCTGAGGCGACGGAGGAGTCCGACGACGGCGCGGCCAGCCCCGCACGGTGAAGCGCGGCCGCCGCGGTGGCAACCTCCTCGCTCTCGGGTGCGACAAGATGCGGGCTGGTGACCCTGGAGTGCTCCCAGGGGGAGGCCTCCAGGGACCAGGAGGCCGTATGTTCAGGGGAGGAGCCGAGCATCGGCGCCCCGGAGTCCCTGCTCTGCGCCGGTGCCGCGTTGGCCGTGCGGGCACTGTTGAACCCGGCAGTGGTCAGTGCCTGTTCAAGGGCGGTGGGACTGGCCTCGCAGATCAGCACATCCTCGCCGACCACGTGGAGCCCGAGTCCGCTTAGCTCAGGGTGCTTCATCAGAGCGTCACGCTGCTCGGCGTCGGTGACCCTCAGCCACGCACCGGCCGGGGCGATCTGTACGCCGCGCCAGCTGCGGGCCGCATCGGTGATCTGGGTGCTCAGTGAGCTCGGCAGCGGGGTCAGACTGTGCTTCTGCAGCCAGGAGAGCATCGATGCCGCGCTCCATCCGCGGGCCAGTCCGCGGTGCAGCGACTCCGTGCTGAAGCGGAAGGTGGGCACGGCGCCGTGACCTTCACGCTGGGCGAAGTCGCTCAGCGCCGTCGCGCTCGGTGCCGAGAGCGAGCCGGTCGCGATGGCGGTCAGGTCCGACTGCACCAGAATCGTGTCCACCTGGGAGGGAAGTGAGCGGCCCAGCTGCAGCGCGAGCCCCGTCAGGCCCGCAGCCCAGGGTGTGCCCGAGGTCGCAGCCTCCGGAGCGTCGGCAGATCCACCGGAGTCGAGCAGCGCCTGGCCAGCCGCGCTCAGCGTGCCCACTGCGAAGAGCCCGAGCCGTTCCGCCTCGCGCACCAGCCATGGCAGCAGATGCCCGACCCGTGCGCTGAGCAGCGGCCGGTCCCAGGCAAGGCGTCGAAACAATGCTCCGCGGAGGGCATCGGCGCCGGGGAGGTCATCCTCGGGCAGGTTCAGGGCGTAGAGCAGCACTCGAGGAGCCGCGGCGTCAGGAATGAGGTCACGCGCGGTCTGCAGCAGCACCCGGCGCAGCGCCTCGGCGTCCCCGCGCTGACGATCCAGGGCCAGCGTCGGTGCGATCCTGCTGGTGGGATGGGGGCCGCGCAGCAGCATCGGCGCTCGCGGAGCGATCAGCCACCCGGAGACCAGCAGCTGATGCTGGTGTTCGCGAGCTGCGGCGCTCCACTGCTCCGCGAGTCTGCCCGGCGCCCACGCCTGGGAGTCGTTGAGCTCAATCAGCCCGCAGCTGGCCGTCAGCTCCAGCAGCCAGCCGATCTCGCCGACGCTCGCGTCCGAGCCCACCGAGGCGCCGAGACCCGGCTCGAGGGTGCCGCTGCGGCGGGTGCCTGTGGTGGCACCCCACCGGGTGGACTGCGCGACGATCCGGCGCAGCTCCCGCATCCCCACTCCTCCCGTGCGAAGCGTGGCCGCGGGGGTGTGGGCGAGCAGGCCGAGCAGCTCTGTGACGTCGTCCAGGAGGTCTGAGATCACCGAGAGCGAGGCGTTCTCCGCCATGGCCGCCGAGATCGTCTCGGTCTCCTGCTCCGGCGGTTCCACCTGGAGCAGGGTGGGAAGCTGTGGATGCTGGGCTTGAAGAGAATCCAGGATGTGCGGCATCCGCGCCGGCGTCCCCCAGCGGGAGGACGTCTCCGGAGCCGTCGCGGTACCTTCCGCGGCGAAGAGGAGGCCGGCCGTCTCCAACGAGGCGGCGATCTCGGGATCTACCTCGGGGGCCGGCGTCGGGGTCTGCGCAGCGGCACTGCGGGTCAGCGTGCGCAGCAGGCGCAGCGCGGGAGCGTCAAGTCGCTGCAGGTGTGCGCGGATGGAGGTCTCGGAGCTCATCCGGATCGCCAGCACGGTGAGGTCCCCGGGAGCCTGGTGCAGCAGATCCGGGCGGAGTGAGAGCAGGCGCGCCAGTTGATCCTCGTCCCAGCGGGAGAGGCGGTCGAGCAGGGATTCCAGGTTCAGCAGCGTCACTTCAGCCGAGGCCGCGGCGACGGCGTCCCGCCGAGAGCATCAGGTGCGCCAGCATCAGCACGAAGCCCAGCGGCAGGCCCCAGAGGCCGACGGCGTAGACCGCGGGATGAGGCTGGTTCTGCAGGAAATACATCACCAGGATGGCCACCAGCGCGAGGCCGGACACACCGGCCACCACCGTGCCGGACCACAGCAGCACCGCTGGTGCTCGGGAGGCGGCGCGCGGGCTCTCACCGCTCAGGGACGCGCTGGTGGAAGTGGACATGGGTCGATTCTAGCGCGCGGGTTCTGGCTCGGGCGCCGACGGCGGTACTCTGGAGGCCTTGATCATCAGTACCCATCTCCAACGATTCATGAGGTAAGAGCACCGTGCCAACCGGGAAAGTGAAGTGGTTCGACGCCGAGAAGGGCTTCGGCTTCCTGACGTCAGACGACGGTCAGGAAGTGTTCCTGCACTCCTCCGCCCTGCCCGCGGGAGTCCCCAGCGTCAAGGCCGGTGCGCGCATGGAGTACGGCATAGCCGATGGACGTCGCGGCAAGCAGGCGCTGTCTGTGCGGCTGCTTGAAGAGGCGCCCTCGGTGGCCCGGGCCTCGCGCAAGCCTGCCGAGGAGATGGCAGAGCTTGTTCAGGACCTGGTGAACGTGCTGGACAACTCCACCGGTCAGCTGCGCAACGGGCACTACCCGCAGACGGCGCAGTCCAAGAAGATCGCCGCCATGCTGCGCCGTGTGGCCGACGAGTTTGATGCCTGAGCATGACTGAGAACACCATCACCGAGCCCGCATCGCGACCACGCCGCGCCGCGAAGCCGAAGGCTGACCCGACCCTTGCCGAGGCGGTCGACCTGGCCCGCGAGGCGCTCGCCGAGATCACCGAGGACTCGCAGATCGGTCCGCACCTGAGCATCAGCGCCGAGGCGGACCGTCTGCTCACTCACCGCTTCGCCGCGCAGAAGCCTGGCTACCGCGGCTGGGAGTGGTTCGTCACCGTGGCCCGCGCTCCGCGCGCCAAGAAGGTCACCGTCTGCGAGCTGGGCCTGCTCCCCGGGGAGGACGCCCTGATCGCCCCGGAGTGGGTGCCCTGGGTTGAACGTATGAACGACGAGGAGAAGGAAGCTCACCGGGTCGAGCAGGAGTCCGCCGAGGACTGAGTCGCCGGCCCTGTCCGTGGGTGCGACGGCAGCCCCGCTGGGGTGCTGCTCAGCGACCCTGCACTTCAGCGCCCCTCTACCTCAGTGACCCAGCACGTGGTCGATGCAGTTCAACAGCCGCGTGACGTCCTCCGGGTCGATGGCGCTGAAGGTGGCGATCCGCAGCTGATTGCGGCCAAGCTTGCGATAGGGCTCGACATCGACGATGCCGTTGGCCCGCAGCGTTGTGGCGAGATCAGCGGCGTCGACCTCGTCGGCGAAGTCCACCGTGGTGATCACATTCGAGCGTTCGGCCGGGTCGGTGACGAAGGGCTGAGCCAGCTCATGGGCCTCCGCCCAGGCATACACCCGTCCGGCGGAATCCGCCGTGCGGGTCGCGGCGAAGTCCATGCCACCGTTGCCATTGAGCCAGCGGACCTGTTCGTTGAGCGTGACCAGCGTGGCCAGCGCAGGAGTGTTGTAGGTCTGGTTCTTCCGTGAGTTCTCGATCGCGGTGGTCAGCTGCAGGAAGTCCGGCACCCAGCGCTCGGTCTCGAGCTGCTCGGCCCGTTCGATGGCGGCCGGGGACATCATCGCCAGCCACAGCCCGCCGTCGGAGGCGAAGTTCTTCTGCGGCCCGAAGTAATAGGCGTCGGTCTCGGTGACGTCCACCGGGAGTCCGCCGGCGGCGGAGGTGCCGTCGACCAGGACCAGCGCGCCCCCGTCAGCGCCGGGCACTCGCTTCACCGGCGCTGCAACACCCGTGGAGGTCTCGTTGTGCGGCCACGCGTAGGCGTCCACACCAGCTTCGGCTGCCGGGCTGGGCAGTGTCCCAGGTTCCGCGCTGAGGATGCTGGAACGCTGAAGGAAGGGGGCCTTGTCAGTGGCCTGGGCGAACTTCGAGCCGAACTCGCCGAAGGCGAGATGCTGAGCCTTCTGCTGGACCAGGCAGAACGAGGCGATGTCCCAGAACGCGGTGGAGCCACCGACGCCGAGGATCAGCTCGTACCCATCCGGAGCGCCGAAGAACTGGTGCAGCCCCTCGCGGACCTCTGCGACCAGGTTCTTCACTGGCGCCTGCCGGTGAGAGGTCCCCAACAGTTTCATCCCCGCCGCGGAGAGTGCCTCGATCTGGGCTGCGCGCACCTTCGAGGGCCCGGCGCCGAAGCGGCCGTCCTGGGGCAGCATTTCTCGGGGGATGGTGATGCGCTGCTCAGACATGGAGACTCCTATATATAGGGCAGAGTTGCTGGTGGCGATCGGACGAGGGGCCGGGGCCTCCGGTGGTCGGGCGGGCACAACAGGTTCAGCACCATTGCCGGGGCGCTCAGGTGCCGATCTATGCTGTACAGCAGCTGCTTCCACCAGGACGAACAGCGCCGGGCCCAGGTTACCAAGGCGCGGCGCAAGAGAGAGAGTCATACGTGACCGATCTGATCGACACCACCGAGATGTATCTGCGCACCATCCTCGATCTCGAGGAGGAGGAGATCGTCCCGCTGCGCGCCAGGATCGCAGAGCGCCTCGAGCATTCAGGGCCCACGGTGTCCCAGACCGTTGCACGCATGGAACGAGACGGTCTGCTCGTGCTCACCGCCGATCGGCGACTCCAGCTGACCGAGTCGGGGCGGGGGCTCGCCGTGCAGGTGATGCGCAAGCACCGGCTGGCCGAACGTCTGCTCTCCGATGTCATCGGCCTGGAATGGCCCTATATCCATGAAGAGGCCTGCCGCTGGGAACACGTGATGAGCGAGCGGGTGGAACGTCGACTCGTCGAGATTCTGCAGTCCCCGGTGGAATCGCCCTACGGCAACCCGATCCCCGGACTGGAGGAGCTCGGCGTGGTGCTCCCGGCGGTCCAGCCCACACCCACGAGAATCACACTGCGGCAGGCGGCCGAGACCGACCCCGACGGCACATCAGGAGCCCAGTGGCAGGTGAAGCGTCTGGCGGAGTCCATCCAGATGGAGCCCGAGGTGCTGGAGCAGCTCCTCGAGGCTGGTCTGCGCCCCGGCGGAGCTCTGCGACTGCGGGGTCTGAACCAGGCTCACGTGATGCTCGAGGTCGCGCCTTCTGCGGAGCCCCCCTTCGAGGTCGAGCTGCCGCTGGAGGTCGCCCAGCACATCTTCGTGGCGGAGATCCTCGCCGGCTGAGTGCCCGCTGAATGGCTCCTGATTGCGGGGATGTCACGGCCGATGACGCAGAAGATCACAAAAATATCGGGAGGTCGTGATCTCTCTCGAGATCTTGTCAGAATAGCGTCAAGGCGCGCTGATCAGGGGTTTTATAGGCCGTCCAAGAGATCAGCGGGGGCCTGAAGGGTGACGTGAGAACCTCAACGCCAGGCATTTCTCCACTGACCGTGACCTGAGCGTGACAATTTTATCGATCTGTTATACCGTCGTACTCGTGCTCGCGGCCGCTGTCCGATGTCGCAAGCTCCTCCAGTCAGATCTCCTCCTGCCGCTGACCGGGGCCGTTTGAAAAAACTACCGCTAGGCAGGGTGCGGAGCACCGCGGTCAATCTAGACCTGAAGATGGTGAGCTTCCCGGCTTGCACTTCACGAAGGCGGTCCCGCAACTTACAGGGAGAGGTTTCCAAGAAGTGACTGACAACATGACTTTCGTCTCACGCCGTGACCGGCGCCGCCAGGCCAAGCCTTCACTGGCTCAGGCCGTGGCATCCAACGCCGGCACCGTGGGACGAGGCGCCGCGGTTGCCGTGGCAGCTTCGGGCCTGGTGATCACCTCCGGAGTCGCCGCCAACGCATCCACCAACGTCGAGACCCCCGAGGTCACCACCCTTGAGGTCGCAGCAACTGGTCTCAGCGTGGAGCGCGCCAGCAACACCTCCTCGGTTGCCGTGACGGCCTCCCGTGAGGTTGAGCTCTCCTTCGACCGCCCGGTCGTCACCTCCACTCCTGCACCAGAGCCCGAGCCGGAACCGGAGCCAGTCGTCGAAGAGGCTGCCGCAGTGGTTCCCGCCTCCCCGCAGGTCGAGCAGGAAGCCCCCGCCGAGCAGGCGCAGACGCAGCAGGCCGCTCAGCAGCAGGCACAGCAGGCCGACACCGGTCAGCAGGCCACGGGCAACACCCAGGTCGCCTCCTCCGAGCCGGCACAGACCGAAGCACCAGCCTCCAGCGGCGGCAACGGCTCGGTCGTCGGCGCAGCGTATGCAGGCCTCGGCAACCCCTACTCCTACGGCGGCAGCAGCACCAGCGGCTGGGACTGCTCGGGATTCATCAACTGGGCCTACGCCCAGGCCGGTGTCTCCGTGCCCCGCAGCACCTACGCCATGATGGGCTCCATGCGGCAGGTCTCCTCCCCCTCACCGGGCGACATCGTCATCCAGAACGGTGGCAGCCACGCCGCCATCTACGTGGGCAACGGTCAGCTCATCGGCGCGAACAACCCCCGCGTGGGCACGGTGCAGTACTCCCTGAACTCCCCGTACTGGTCCAACACCATGTACCTGAGCGCCAACTGACGCGTCAGCACTGAACAAACCTCGGCCGCAGGGCGCGATCCCATCAGGGATCGCGCCCTGCGGTTTTTTCTGTTCCCTGCCCCAGCGTCTATATTGAGCCTGTACAGGCAGAGCAGGACAGCTGTTGAACCCTGTGAGAGACGTGCCGAACCCCGCGACGCGGCGGCCCGGCTTCCCGAGCAGGGGTGAACGCACGGGAGCCCCGATATGCGCACACTGGTGCTCAATGCAGGCTACGAGCCTCTGAGCGTGGTCACGTCGCGTCGCGCCGCTGTATTGGTCATGCGCGGCAAGGCCAGCGTGCTGGCCGAGGACCGCATTCCCATCACGACGCCCACTCTGATGGTGCCCCGACCGGCGGTGATCCTGCTCCATCACTACGTGCGAGTGTCTCGCCACGCGCCCGCAGCCCCCTCGCGAAGGAGCATCCTGCGTCGCGACGGTCGCCTGTGCACCTACTGCTCGCGACCGGCCGCGACCGTGGACCATGTCATCCCTCGCGCCCGCGGCGGGGACTCCAGCTGGGAGAACCTGGTGGCCTGCTGCGGCGCCTGCAACGCACGCAAAGGAAGCAAGACTCTCGACGAGCTGGGCTGGACGCTCACCATCACTCCGCAGGCACCGCCGCACCACGTCTGGATGCCGGTGGAACTCGATGCGCCGCGCGATGTGTGGATGCCCTTCCTGAGTCATGCCCGCGCCTGTTGAACCCGTCCTGCAGGCGGTCCTGCTCGCGGGCGGCACCGGCAGTCGCCTGGGCGGCGAGGACAAGGCGCTGCTCATGCGCGGGGGCAGCACACTGCTGAGTCGGTGGTTGGAGGAACTGGAGTTGCGGAAGATCCGCACCGCCGTCGTCGGACCCGTGCATCTGCGAGCTCAGGTGCGCGAGGGAGTGGATCTGGTCCAGGAGGAACCGGCATTCTCCGGTCCGGCCGCGGGGATCCTGGCGGGAGCCCGCGCCCTGCAGCACAGCGGCCAGCTCGGGGAGGGCCCGAGTGCGACGCTGGTCCTGGCAGTGGACCTGGTCTCGCCCGGACCGGTGCTCGAGTGGCTCCTGGCCCAGCTGGGTGCGGCGACCGCCGCCGATGCTGTGCTTCCCAGGGACGAATCAGGGCGAGACCAGTATCTGTGTATGGCTGTGCCCACCGCCTGGCTGCAGTGGCGCGCGCAGGAGCTGGGCCCGGCGGGACTCGCGAACGCCCGGGCCCGCACACTGCTGGACGGGTTCGACGGCGTCGGAACGCTGGTGCGCCCGGTGATCCCGGCGGAGCTCGGCGCCGATATCGACACGGTGGAGGATGCCCTGCGGTGGGGGATCGACCTCCCAGGTGCGGCCGGGCGTTGATGCTGTGAGATTCTGGAACGAACCACGAACCGTCTGCGCATCGGCGAAGGAGCTGGCATGACAGAAGGCAGGATGACAGAAGAAGAGGACCACACCCGGGAGTCCATCGAGCTCTGGGTCAGAGAACTTGCCCACCACCTGGAGATCGACGGCGTGCAGATCGACGTCGACGCGATCCTGGCCCTGGCAGGGGAGGCGGCCCACACCGTGGTCCGCCCCGCGGCACCCGTGACGACCTACCTCGTCGGCTACGTCGCCGGGCTCGCCGAGGCCACCGGTCAGGCCGACTTCGCCACCGCTTCCCGAGCCGCCTCGAACGTCGCGTCCCAGCTTCTTCAGCGTCGGTCCGGAGCGGTGGGCTGAACGCGACGCAGATGGCTGTGGACCAGCGGAGGCTGAGACCGTCCCCTGTGCGGAGGCCTTCGGCAGGAAGACGCGCATGCTGAGCTTCAACGAGGCGCGGTCGCGCGCCGCCTCCGTAGACCCGCTGGCCGCGGTGACCGTGCCCCTGGAACAGGCCGCGGGACACATTCTCGCGGAGCCGGTCCACGCCGCCCAGGATGTGCCCCATGTGGCGACCTCGGCGATGGACGGCTGGGCGCTTGCGGCTCCTCTGCAGAACAACCAGGCGCCCGCCGGTTGGACGCTGCGGGCCGAGGCTGTGCACAGTCCGGTCCAGCAGCTCGCGCCGCTGGAACCCGGTGAGGCGGCCGAAGTGGTCACCGGCTCTCCCGTGCCGCAGGGGACCGTCTCGGTGCTGCGCAGCGAGCATGGAATCCTCGACGGACGACTCCTTCGCGCCGCCGCCGCGACTCCCGACACCGCGCCTCGTCGCAACATCCGGCCCGTCGGCACCGAATGTCCCGCGGGGACCCAGGTGCTCTCGGCCGGCACCCTGCTGACCCCGGCGCGCGCCGCCATCGCGGCCGTGGCCGGTCGCGATCGACTCGCAGTGGTCCCGCGTCCCAGGGTCCACCTGGTCCTCACCGGAGAAGAGGTCATCACCAGCGGCATCCCCTCCGGCGGCCAGGTGCGCGATGTCTTCGGACTCGCGCTGCCGGGGATGCTCACCGAGATAGGGGCCGCCTCCGTGGCCTCGACACGGCTCGGGGACGATCACGAGGCGCTGGCCCGCGAGCTTGCACAGCTGCTCGAGGCCGGCGCGACGGAGCTGATCATCACCAGCGGGGGCACCTCGCATTCCCGCGCTGACTCGCTGCGCCCGGCCCTGCGACGCCTGGGTGCCGAGCTGATCACGGATTCGGTGGACATGCGACCCGGTCATCCCACGGTGGTTGCCCGACTCCAGGGCTCCGCCGGGACCGTGCATCTGCTGGGTCTGCCCGGCAATCCGCTGGCAGGGTTCGCCGCGCTGGCAGCAGTGGGAACACCGCTGATCGGCGCGCTCAGGGGTGTTCCGGAGACCGAGCGGACGCGTACGCTGAGCCTCACGGCCGGTGCGCGGATCCACGGTGCTGACCACGGGGTGCGTCTGCTCCCCGTCCGGATCAGACCGGAGGGTGCGGTGCCGCTGGAGCACAGCAGCTCCCATATGATGCGGGGACTGGCCGACGCGGATGCGCTGGCCATCGTGACTCGCGGCGGCGCGGACCCGAGAGAGGTGCTTGAGGGTCTGGACGTGCCGGGACAGCGAAGGGGAGGACACTGATGGGTCGACTCACACAACGCCGACGGGTGACCACGATCCGAGCTGAGGGCAGCGTCACCAAGGTGGATCAGCTGGCGGTGGAAGAGCCCCTGGAGCTGCGCCTGGGCGGAGAATCCTTCACCGTGACCATGCGAACCCCCGGGCACGACTTCGAGCTCGCCGCAGGCTTTCTGGTGGCCGAAGGAATCATCTCCACACGGGAGGACCTGCGCAGCCTGCGCTACTGCGCCGGCACCGATGAGCTCGGAAATCAGACCTACAACGTGATCGACGCCGAGCTGGACACCCCAGTGCCCCTGGCCACCCGGCTGCAGGCCCGCAACGTGCTCACCACCTCGGCCTGTGGCATCTGCGGGACGACCTCCATCGACGCGGTGGAGAAGACCCTGCCCGCTCGGGGTCCCGCGCAGCTGCGCATCGACGCCGCGACCCTGCTGCGGCTGCCCGAGCTCATGCGCACCGAACAACAGGTGTTCCGCAAGACCGGCGGGGTCCACGCCGCGGCCCTCTTCGATGCTCAGGGCACGCTGCTGTGCCTGCGCGAGGACGTGGGACGTCACAACGCGGTGGACAAGGTGGTCGGCTGGGCGCTGACCCAGGAGCGGCTTCCGCTGAGCGGCACCGTCCTGCAGGTCTCCGGGCGGGCCTCCTTCGAACTCGTGCAGAAGGCAGCCCTTGCGGGCATCGAGATGCTCGCGGCGGTCGGGGCGCCGTCGTCGTTGGCAGCCGACCTCGCTGAGCGTTCGGCGCTCACACTTGCCGGGTTCTCCCGGGGCGGCTCGATCAACCTCTACACCCACCCTGAACGAGTCCACGTGGAACAGCTCGCCGAACAGAGGATCTGACGTCATGACCAAGAAGCGCAGGGACACCGTTCAGGACGGCTCCGTCCGGGGACGCCGCGTGGCGTTCAAGGACATCGACGAGGCGGACCTCGAGGTCCACGACCCCAAGCCCCATGCTGCCGGGATGAAGGCAGTGGAGGTCTCCTTCGCCCGCGGCCTCGCCCAGGGTGGCCTCTCGCGCACGGTGCGCTCGATGTACCGGGTCAACCAGTCCGGCGGCATGGACTGCCCCGGCTGCGCCTGGCCGGAGCCGACCGAGGGGCCGCGCAAACCGGTGGAGTTCTGCGAGAACGGGGCCAAGGCGATCGCCGAGGAATCCACCACAAGGATCGTGACCCCCGAGTGGTGGGCCGAGCATTCCATCGCGGAGCTCGAGACCAAGACCGAATACTGGCTGGGCCAGTCGGGCAGAATCACCCACCCCATGGCGATTCGCGCGGGGGAGACCCACTACCGGCCGATCAGCTGGTCCGAGGCCTTCGAGACCATCGGCGAGCATGTGCGCGCGACGACGCCGGAGCGCTGCATGTTCTACACCTCGGGCCGCACGGCCAATGAGACCGCCTTCCTCTATCAGCTCCTCGCGCGCTGCCTGGGGACCAACAACCTGCCCGACTGCTCCAACATGTGTCATGAGTCCTCCGGGACGGCGCTGAATCCCACGATCGGGATCGGCAAGGGGACCGTCTCGCTGCAGGACCTCGAGCACTCCGAGCTCATCTTCGTCGTCGGTCAGAACCCCGGCACGAACCATCCGCGCATGCTCGGCTCTCTCGCCCAGGCGCGGAAGAACGGGGGCAAGGTGGTGGCGGTCAACCCGCTGCCGGAGGCCGGGCTGATGCGGTTCAAGGACCCGCAGACCGTCAAGGGAATGGTGGGGGACGGGGACCGGATCAGCGATGAGTTCCTGCAGATCAAAGTGGGAGGAGACCAGGCGCTCTTCCAGGCGCTCGGGCACCTGCTGCTGCAGCGTGAGGCCGCCGATCCCGGTTCCGTGGTGGACCGCGAGTTCATCGAATCCCGGACCAAGGGGTACCAGGACTACGCGGCGGCCCGGAGCACCATCGACTGGGCCGAGATCGAGAAGGCCACGGGCCTGGCGCGCACCGAGATCGACCACATCGCCGATCTCATGGCGGCCTCGAAGGCCACCATCTTCTGCTGGGCCCTGGGCCTGACCCAGCAGCCGCATTCGGTGGACACGATCAAGGAGATCGTCAACCTCCTGCTGCTGCAGGGGAACTTCGGGAAGCCAGGCGCCGGCGCCTGCCCGGTGCGCGGACACTCCAACGTCCAGGGCGACCGGACGTTCGGCATCTGGGAGCGCCCCACCGAGCCCTTCCTCGCCAGGCTCGACGCCGAGTTCGGCATCGCGTCGCCGCGCGCGCACGGCTATGACTCCACCGACGGGATGTCCGCGATGCATGCAGGAGAGGTCGATGTCTTCGTCTCCATGGGCGGGAACCTCGCCGCGGCCAACTCCGACACCGCGGTGATGGAGGCTGGGTTGAAACGGACCGGGCTCACCGTGCACATCTCGACCAAACCCAATCGGTCCCATGTGGTGCATGGGGAGACCTCGATCATCCTGCCCACGCTGGGACGCTCGGATCGAGATGACAAGCATCCCGGCGGCCCCCAGTTCCTCTCGGTGGAGAACTCCATGTCAGTGGTCAGCTCCACCCGGGGACGGCTCGAACCGGTCTCCGATCACCTGCTCGCCGAGCCCGTCATCATCGCCCGCATGGCCCAAGCGATCTTCGGCCCGGACCACGTGGTCGACTGGCAGGCGATGGCTGAGGACTATGACGTGATCCGTGATCACGCCTCCCGGGTCGTGGAGGGCACCGAGGACTTCAATCGCCGGGTCCGCGACAAGCAGGGTTTCGTGCTGCCGAATCCACCGCGCGATCACCGTTCCTTCGCCACCGCCGATGGCAAGGCAGGGTTCACCGTGCGGGAGCTGGAGTATCTGGACCCGCCGGAGGGTCACCTGGTGCTGCAGACCATGCGCTCCCACGATCAGTACAACACCACCTTCTACGGCCTCGACGACAGGTATCGGGGGATCTCCGGAGGGCGCCGCGTCATCCTGATCCATCCTGAGGATCTGGCGGCGACCGGCTTCGCGGACCGGGATCTGGTGGACGTGGTCTCGGTGTTCCAGGGTGAGGAGCGCCGCGCTGAGCGGTTCCACCTCGTCGCCTATCCGACGGCGCGAGGCTGCGTCGCAGCCTATTACCCGGAGGCCAATGCGCTGACCCACCGGGGCCTGGTGGCCAGGGAATCGAACACCCCAGGATTCAAGGCGATGATGGTCAGATTCGAGGCCCGTGCCGAAGAAGCCGCGATACATGAGGACTCGTAGTGACCTCAGTGGATTATTAGCGTAGGCTGACGGAGTACTACATGGCTTCTGCAATTCTGCCGTTGACCCAGTAGACACCGCCTCTGGCCGGCCAGGCTGGTTGCGGAACATGCATCGTGAGATCGATGCGTAGCAAGAGCAAGTATATTAAGGAAACATCATGGCCACTGGCACAGTTAAATGGTTCAACGCTGAAAAGGGCTACGGCTTCATTGCCCCCGAAGACGGCTCAGACGATGTCTTCGTGCACTTCAGCGCGATCACCACTTCCGGCTTCCGTTCCCTCGAGGAGAACCAGAAGGTTGAGTTCGAGACCGCCCGCGGCCCCAAGGGTCTGCAGGCTGAGAACGTCAACCCGCTCTGAGCTTCTCTGAGTTCGCCGAGGATGGCTCTTTAGCCGTCTGACGCTGAGCATCTCGGGTTCGATGAACAGAACCTCAAAAGATCGACCCCCTGTCTCCGCTGATGCGAAGACAGGGGGTCGATCTGGTTAACGCTCCTTCCGGCCCGCCGGTGGCCGGTGGATTGAAGCTTTTCGCCGCACAGGTCTACGATTCAGCTTTGTGACTCAACCTGAGCCCGCGACCGCGCGGGTGTCGCTTCGCCGGATGACCCCGGTGCAGCTCATCTTCCTCGGCTTTCTCCTGGTGACAGGCCTCGGTACGGGCATCCTCATGCTCCCTGCGGCGACGGCCGCCGGCGAGGAGACCAGCTTCATCCACGCCCTCTTCACCGCCACCTCTGCGCTCTGCGTCACCGGCCTGACCGTGGTGGACACCGGGGCCCACTGGTCGGCGCTGGGCCAGGTGGTGATTCTGGTCCTCATCCAGCTGGGCGGGTTCGGGGTGATGACCTTCGCGACCGTGGTGGGCCTGATCGTGCTGGGCCGCCTCTCGCTGCGGTCCAAGCTGCTTGCCGCCGCGGAGGCCAAGAGTCTGGGGCTGGCGGACCTGCGCTCGCTCATCCTGGGCATCGTGAAGATCTCATTGATCGTCGAGCTTGTGCTGACGGTGATCCTGACCCTGCGCTTCTGGCTGAGCTATGAGATGACGTTCGGCGAAGCCCTCTGGCAGGGTCTCTTCCATGCGATATCAGCGTTCAACAACGCTGGGTTCTCGCTCTTCAACGACTCGCTGATGCAGTTCGTGGGGGACCCGGTCGTCTGCCTGTCGATGGCCGCCGCGATCATCCTCGGTGGTCTCGGCTTTCCGGTGATCCTGCAGCTGCGCCGTCGTTACCGCACCCCGAGGCTCTGGTCCATGCACACCCGGATCGTCCTCTGGGCCACCACCGTGCTGCTGGTGGGCGGCACCGGGTTCATCCTCGCGCTGGAATGGTCGAATCCCGCCACCCTGGGCCCGCTGAACTGGTCCGAGAAGCTCCTCGCCAGCTTCTTCCAATCCGTGCAGACCCGCACCGCCGGCTTCAACAGCGTGGACATCTCCGCGATGGAGCCGACCACCTGGCTGGGCCTGGATGCCCTGATGTTCATCGGCGGAGCTCCCGCGGGCACCGCCGGCGGCATCAAGGTGACCACCTTCGCGGTGCTGCTGTTCATCCTCTTCGCCGAGCTGCGTGGAGGCGCTGCGGTCAACATCTTCGGCAAGCGTCTCTCCCGCGCGGTGCATCGTCAGGCGATCTCTGTGGTGCTGCTGGCCACCGCGCTGATCGTGCTGGTCACCGGCGCGCTGATGCACCTGACCGGGCTCCCGCTGGACCAGGTCCTCTTCGAGACGGTCTCCGCCTTCGCCACAGTCGGACTCTCCACCGGCATCACCGCGGACCTGCCCGCGGTCGGCCAGGCGCTGCTGGTGCTGCTGATGTTCATCGGCCGCGTCGGCCCGATCACCTTCGCCTCCGCTCTCGCGCTGCGTGAGCGTCGCACCATGTATGAACTGCCCAAGGAAAGGCCCATCATTGGCTAATTTCAAGCTCTTCGGAGGCACCAACCCGGGCGACGTCGCCCGTCCAGACTCGGTGGCAGTGATCGGACTGGGCCGTTTCGGGCGCGCACTGGCGCTGGAGCTGATGGCTCACGGCACCGACGTGCTCGGGATCGATCGCGATGAGAACGTGGTGCAGTCACTCAACGGCAAGCTCACTCATGTGGTCGCTGCCGATGCGACCAACGAGGAGGCGCTGCGGCAGCTCTCGGTGGACGAGTTCGACCACGTGGTCATCTCCATCGCGTCAAACCTGGAGGCCAGCATCCTGGCCACCTCGCTGATGCTGCAGTTCAACATCAATGAGCTCTGGGCCAAGGCCGTGAGCGAGGCGCACCGGGCGATCCTGGAACAGCTCGGCGTCCGTCACATCGTCTTTCCGGAACAGGACATGGGCCGTCGGGTCGCGCACATGGTCCGCGGCAGCCTGCAGGACTACATCCTGATCGACGAGGACTTCGCCCTGGCCAAGACCACCCCGCACCAGGGCATCCTCGGAAAGCCGCTCGGCGAGCTCGACGTGCGACGCCGGCATGGAGTCACCATCACCGCGGTGAAGCATGCCGGCGGGCACTGGGAGCCGGCGACGGCGCAGACGGTGCTTGCCGCCGAGGACGTCATCCTGGTCTCAGGTTCGGCGAAGAAGGCCGAAGGGTTCAAACGACTCCGCTGAGCGGTCAGTTCCGCAGCGCGGGGTAGTCCGTGTAGCCACGTTCGCCACCGACATAGAAGGTCGACGGGTCGGCTTCGTTCTCCTCCAGGCCCATCTCCCAGCGGTGGGCGAGGTCCGGGTTGGCGATGACCGAGCGGCCCACCCCCACGGCCTCAGCCAGGTCTTCGGCGACGAGGCGCACGGCCTCCTCGCGCGTGGTCTGGACCCCGAAGCCGCTGTTCGCGATCAGAGGCGCACCGGAGACGCGGCGGATCATCTGCACGATCTCGCTCGCCGGATCAGCGTTGAGCACATCGATGTGGCTCAGTCCGAGCGGGGCGAAGCCCTCGGCCATCACCCGGTAGGTCGCCAGCGCGTCCTCGTGATCCTCTTCCAGCGCACCCTGGATGTTGTGCTGAGGAGAGAGTCGAATGCCGGTGCGGTCCGCGCCGATCGCGGCCGAGACCGACGCGGCGACCTCGACGGAGAGCCGCGCCCGGTTCTCGGGGGAGCCGCCGTACTGGTCGCTGCGCGTGTTGGACGCCGGTGCGGTGAACTCATGCAGCAGGTAGCCATTGGCGCCGTGGAGCTGCACGCCGTCGAACCCGGCCTCGATCGCATTCTTCGAAGCCTGGGTGAACGCCGTGATCGTCTCTGCGACCTCTTCGGTGCTCAGCGCGTGGGGCACCGGGTGGGCCGACTTCCCCTCCGGTGTGCGGATCTCGCCGGGTGCGGCCAGGGCGCTCGGTGCGACGACGCGGCCGGTGCCGGAGATCAGCTCATGACCGATGCGGCCACCGTGCATGATCTGCGCGATGATCTTTCCGCCTGCGGCATGCACCGAATCGGTGACTCGACGCCATCCGCTGACCTGATCCGCAGTCTCCAGGCCGGGCTGACCGATCCAGGTGCGTCCCTCCAGGACCGGGAAGGTGCCCTCGGTGACGATCAGTCCTAGCGAGGCGCGCTGGGTGTAGTACTCCACCATCATCTCGTTGGGGACCCCGTCCGCATCCGCACGGATGCGCGTCAAGGGAGCCATCACGAGCCGGTTGTCCAGCTCGATGGCGCCGAGTGAGAGGGGAGAGAAGAGCTTGTCCTGCACCTGGCCGGCCTGGGTGGAAGAAGTCATGGAGGAGTTCCTTTCGTGCGTGGTGGCCCGTGAGACTCATCGAGCCGTACTGAACAGGCCAACCGCCAGGCGCGGGCAGAGATTCCTGAGTCCGGGCAACGTCACACTGCCGAGTATCGTGAGCCCATGGACCCCGCCCCGGACCCTCAGTCCCCGCCCACGGTGGCCATGCCCCCGTTGGACAGCATCCTGATCCTCCAGAAGGCCCTGGATGGGCAGGGGATCGACAACGTCGTCGGAGGATCGGGGCTCCTGGCGAGTCTGGAACTCGTCGGTGAGGTGCACGACTGGGACCTCGTCGTCGACGCGGAGCCGACAGTCGTCGAGCAGCTGCTCGAGGAGCTGGAGCTGCCGCACCGTCGCAAGCCACGCTCAGGAATTTTTCACACCGACGCCGCGATCGAGGTGGACGCAGGAGATCACAGCATCGACGTGCTCGTCGGCTTCGCCCTGGACTCCACCGAGGGAGTGATCCGCATCCCCGCAAGGGCCGGAGACCGTTGGAGGGGGCTGCGGATGGCTCGCGCGGAGGACTGGGTGCAGGCGTACCGGCTGCTCGGACGCGAGGCGCAGACGCGACTGCTGGCGGATCACCTCGCGGGACGAAGGTCCCCCCGGCAGGATTCGAACCTGCGACACCCGCTTTAGGAGAGCGGTGCTCTATCCCCTGAGCTACGGAGGGCTGCGGCGGAGAGCGCCGCGAGCGCTGCCCGTTCCGGGACAGCACCGGATCATCCTACCTGCGAGACCGACTGCTGTGGCGCGACCGGCCCCCGGACGCACTGGCACGCTCGTCCTTAGTGCTGTAGCTTAAAAACTAATAGGCATAGTTTTTTGGGATCCAGAAGGAGGGAAAGATGGCCCGGGCAGGCATCACCAGGGCGCGGCTGGCCGCCGTCGGTGCTGAGCTCGCTGACGAGCTGGGGTTCGAGCGCGTCACGCTCGCCGAGGTGGCCCGACGCTGCGGCGTCCAAACCCCGAGCCTGTATTCCCATGTCAGCGGCACCGGTGAACTTCGAGAACAGGTGACGCTGCTGGCACTGGAAGAGATGGCCGACCGGGCAGCGGAGGCGGTGGCTGGATTGGCCGGCAAGGCGGCGCTCACGGGTCTTGCGAACTCCTACCGGGACTACGCCTGGCAGCATCCTGGACGCTTCACCGCCTCGGCTGCTGCCGCAGGACTGGATGCGGAGACTGCCGCCGGCAGCGCCGGTCCGCGACATGCCCGGTTCACCGAGGCCGTGCTGCGCGGCTACACCGTGGACCCCGAGTCACATGTCCACGCGGTGCGCATGCTCGGCAGCACTGTGCGCGGCTTCATCACGCTGGAGATGAGTGGGAGCTTCGATCACAGCTCGCCGCCGGCCGCCGAGAGCTGGGCACAGATCATCCACGGCCTCGACACACTGTTCCGCAGCTGGTCCACCGCCCCTGACGAAGAACCCCCGCCACCACGAGCTGAGGATCCCCGATGACCCACGACCTGTTGACCCCCGTCCCGCTGTCTCCGGCACTCTTGCGCGGAGCCCTCGAGCTGGAGGACACCGAGCACGGCATCCTGCCTCACCGGCTGCCCGGCTGGGCCCGCGCGCAGAACGCCGACCCCCAGCTGGCGATGGTGGAGGCCCAGTCCTCCGGGGTGCGCATTGCGCTGCGCACCGAGGCGACCATTCTCGAGCTGGAGACCTGGCGCTCACGGACCGCCTATGCAGGCGTGCCGCCGCGCCCCGATGGGGTGATCGAGCTGGTCCACCATGGCGCGGTGATCGACCATTCGGTGACCTCCGGAGGGGTCACCACGACCATCGACATGCGGACCGGTGCCGTGGAGCGAGACGTGGATCGGACCCATGTCGCCCGCTTCGCCGAGCTTCCGGCCGGGGTGAAGGACCTCGAGATCTGGCTCCCGCACAACGAGACCACCGAGCTTGTCGAACTGCGCAGCAACGCCCCAGGGGAACCCGTCGCGTCTGCCCTCCCGGTGTGGATGCACCACGGCAGCTCCATCAGTCAGGGATCCAACGCCGCCCGCCCGACCGGGATCTGGCCGGCGGTGGCGGCGCGGCTGGCTGGAGTTCAGCTGGTGAACCTGGGCTTCGGCGGCAGCGCGCTGCTGGACCCCTTCGTGGCCCGAAGCATCCGTGACGCCCCCGCCGATGCCATCAGCCTTGAGCTCGGGATCAACCTGGTCAACGCCGACCTGATGCGGCTGCGCGCCTTCGGCCCGGCCGTGCACGGCTTCCTCGACACCATTCGAGAGGGACATCCCACGACCCCGCTGGTGGTGATCTCGCCGCTGAGCTGTCCCATCCACGAGCAGACCCCCGGGCCCGGGGCCTTCGACCACGAGGCGCTCAAGCATGGGGTCGTGCGCTTTCGCGCCACCGGAGACCCCGCCGAGACCGCGAGTGGAAAGCTCACGCTCGAGGTCATCCGCACGGAGCTCGAGCGGATCGTCGCGGAGCGAGCGGCAAGTGACTCGAACCTGCACCTGCTCGACGGGCGGGAGCTCTACTCAGCCGAGGATGCGGAGGAACACCCGCTCCCTGACGCGCTGCACCCGGATGCCGCGACCCACCAGATCATCGGTGAACGATTCGCGGCCGCAGCAGCACGGGCTCTAGGCCCGTTCCACGCCGCGGCTGATCAGGCTCATCACCACTGAGCCGATCACCACAGCGCCGATGATCATCAGCAGGGCCCAGCTGGTCACCGTGAACGCCGAGGAGACTGCGACCAGCGACTCCTCCAGCGGCTCCATGGTGAGGATCTGATCGATCAGGAAGTTCTCGGTGATGTCGACCACGGCGAAGATCGCCGCCCCGGCCAGCACCATCCAGCGGAACACCCCGCGGCGCATCACCAGACCGACGACCGCCCAGGCAGAGAGCACGAAGGACAGCGGGAACAGGATCCCGGCCGTGCGGTGCAGGAAGCTGAGCTGGCCGGTGCCGTCAGAGTCCATGACGTTGCGCAGCCGTTCGATGTCCTCCACGGAGTAGCCGAAGAGTCGGGCATCCGGCATGGAGAACCCGCCGGCGAAGTAGTTCATCTGCGGCAGAGCGTAGAGGTGCAGGTAGGCGAAGAGCAGGACCATCAGGCCGAGCAGCGAGTAGAGCAGCAGATGGGGGTTCGAGTCGGCGCCCTCAGCCGCGCGTCGATTCGCCTCGCTGAGATACCCGCCGCGGACCTCATCGCGGCGCTGTGGGGCCGTCGAGGTGTCCCGGCCTTCGCGGCGCGCCTGCCGAAAACCGCGCAGACCCCCGGGCTGGCTGGTGGGCTCGGCAGGCCGGGCCTGCCTCGCAGGGTTGCCCCGCACCTTCTTGCGCCGCTTGGACATGACCCTCCTGAATAAATCTGTGTGCTTCCAGTCTGGCAGAGGTTCGGACCCCTGGCGTCCCTGATCGGTGTCAGCTTCGCCCAGTAGACTGGGACCACCATGGATTTCCTCTTCACCCCGCCGAAAGCGACCCCTGCCGAGCAGCCCTCCAACCCTGGATCCGCGACCCCGGCCGACGCCGTCGCCGAGCTCAACCCGGAGCAGCAGGCAGCCGTGCTCCACTCAGGGTCGCCGCTGCTGATCGTGGCCGGAGCAGGCTCGGGCAAGACGCGAGTGCTCACCCGCCGGGTCGTGCACCTGCTGCGCAGCGGCGCCGCGCGCCCGCATGAGATCCTGGCGATCACCTTCACCAACAAGGCCGCACGGGAGATGAAGGACCGCATCGCAGAGATGATCGGGCCCTCAGCCGAGCGCATGTGGATCTCCACCTTCCATTCCTCCTGTGTGCGCATTCTTCGCGCGGAGGCGGCTCATCTGGGGCGGCGGACCACGTTCACCATCTATGACAGCGCCGACTCGCTGCGACTGATCACGACCATCGCCAAATCCCATGACCTGGACCCCAAGCGGTTCGCCCCGCGGGCGCTGAAGAACAAGATCTCGGCGCTGAAGAACGAGCTCATCGACGCCGAAGCCTTCCAGGCCACCGCCGCTCACGAGCCCTTCTCCGAGGCCGTCTCCACGGTGTATCGCGAGTACTCCGAGCGGCTGCGCGCCGCCAACGCCTATGACTTCGATGACCTCCTCGCCGAGACCGTCTACATGTTCGACGCCTTCCCGCGCATCCTGGACAGCTACCGACGTCGCTTCCGTCACGTGCTGGTCGATGAGTACCAGGACACCAACCACGCCCAGTACCGGCTCGTGCGCCAGCTCACCGGCCCCGCCGGTGACGGCGCCGGGGAGGCGGCGACGCCCGGAGCGGAGCTGACCGTCGTGGGTGACTCCGACCAGTCCATCTACGCCTTCCGCGGAGCCGACATCCGCAACATCGTGGAGTTCGCGCGTGACTACCCCGACGCCACCACGATCAAGCTCGAGCAGAACTATCGCTCCACGCAGACCATCCTCAATGCTGCGAATGCGGTGATCTCGCAGAACCCGAACCGCACCGAGAAGAAGCTCTGGACGGATCTGGGGGAGGGGTCCCCGATCGTGCTGCACGTGGCGCCCTCGGAGAACGACGAAGCCGAATGGATCTCCCGGACCATCGACTCGCTCGGTGACTCGCACGGCATCAAACCCTCCGACGTCGCCGTCTTCTACCGGACCAATGCGCAGTCGCGGTCCCTGGAGGAGCGGCTCATCAACCGCGGCATCCCGTACCGGGTGATCGGCGGGACCCGGTTCTACGACCGCAAAGAGATCAAGGACGCACTGGCCTACCTGCGGGTGGTCAACAACCCCGACGACGACGTCAACCTGCGCCGCATCCTCAACGAGCCCAAGCGTGGCATCGGAGAACGCGCCGAGGGTGCCGTGGCGACGCTGGCCACCCGGGAGCGGACCACATTCCTCGAGGCGCTGCGCCGCGCGGAGTCCGCGCCGAAGATCGCCACCCGCTCACTCAAGGCCATCGCCTCCTTCGTGCGGATGATCGACGACCTCATCCAGCTCAACCAGGACGGCAAGCCCTCGGTGGTGCTGGAGGCGGTCCTGGAGCAGTCCGGCATGCTCGAGGCGCTGCGGCAGTCCAAGGATCTCCAGGACGAGTCCCGGGCGGACAACCTCGGTGAGCTGGTCGCCGTGGTCAAGGAGTACGAGGCCGAGGCGGCCGCCGCGGACGCGGCACCCAGCAACCAGGACGATGCCTCCACGCTGGAAGGTGAATCAGCGCTCGCCGGAGCTGGTCCGCAGGAGGGTCCAGGTGCGCTGGCGAACTTCCTGGAACAGGTCTCCCTGGTAGCCGATGCCGACGCCATCCCCTCCGCCGGTGACGAGGAGTCCCAGCGCCTCGCCATGGAGCAGGGACAGGTGACGCTGATGACCCTGCACACCGCCAAGGGACTGGAGTTCCCGGTGGTGTTCCTCACCGGCATGGAACATGGCATCTTCCCGCACTCGCGCTCCATGTCTGACCCCGATGAACTCGCCGAGGAACGGCGCCTGGCCTACGTCGGGCTCACCCGTGCGCGCCAGCGGCTCTACCTCTCCCGCGCCGAGTCCCGGCACCTCTGGGGCCAGCACCAGTTCAATCCGCCCAGCCAATTCCTCGGAGAGATTCCGGAGGAGCTCATGGAGGTCGACGCCGCGTCGTCGAGCTCTCGAGGCCCGCGCTTCGGCTCGGCCGGATTCGGCGGCTCCATCCAGGGTGGGAGCGTCAGTGCCAGCTGGGGTGCCGGATCGAACGCCTACGGCTCCGGTGCCGCCCGGTCAGGGCCCACCGTCTACGGGGCCGCGGACAGTGAGAAGAGCTCCTCCTCTTTGCCCGGGGCGACCCGCGGGGCGGCGCCGTCGCAGGTGGACCCCGATCGCGAGATCCCGAGCCTGAGCCCCGGAGAGCGCGTGAGCCATAAGCGCTTCGGGGTGGGCGAGGTGCTCTCCGTCGAAGGAACCGGTGCCAAGACGGTCGCCAAGGTCAGCTTCGCCGGGTCTGAGAAGAGACTTCTCCTGCGATATGCTCCCCTTGAGAAGGTCAGCTGAGCGCTGCGCGTGAAGCGCGTGACGCCACCTGCCTTCGCCAGTAGAGACGACTTCGACGCAGAAGGACACCCACGTGGACCTGTATGAGTACCAGGCGCGCGATCTCTTCGAGGCACACGGCGTTCCCGTGCTGGCCGGAATCGTAGCGCAGACCCCGGAAGAAGCGAAGGCGGCCGCCGAGAAGATCGGTGGCACCGTCGTAGTCAAAGCTCAGGTCAAGGTCGGCGGCCGCGGCAAGGCCGGCGGCGTCAAGCTTGCCAAGAGCGCCGATGAAGCGCAGCAGCACGCTGCAGACATCTTGGGCATGGACATCAAGGGGCACACTGTGCACCGCGTGATGATCGCCCAGGGTGCAGACATCGCAGATGAGTACTACTTCTCGATCCTGCTGGACCGAGCCAACCGCAACTACCTCGCCATGTGCTCCAAAGAGGGCGGCGTGGAGATCGAGCAGCTCGCTGAAGAGCGGCCCGAGGCTCTGGCTCGCGTGGGCATCGACCCCAACACCGGCATCGACGCGGCCAAGGCCAAGGAGATCGCCGAGCAGGCAGGATTCCCGGAAGAGCAGCACGAGCAGCTCGCCAACGCCTTCGTGCAGCTGTGGACCGTCTTCTCCAAGGAGGACGCCACGCTGGTCGAGGTGAACCCGCTGGTGAAGACCGGCGACGGGCAGATCATCGCCCTCGACGGCAAGGTCACCATCGACGAGAACGCTGGCTTCCGCCAGCCCCAGCACGCGGAGCTCGTCGACGAGCAGACCGAGGACCCGCTGGAGGCGAAGGCCAAGGAGAATGACCTGAACTACGTCAAGCTTGACGGTCAGGTCGGCATCATCGGCAACGGCGCCGGTCTGGTCATGTCCACCCTGGACGTCGTCGCCTATGCAGGCGAGGCGCACGGCGGGGTCAAGCCCGCCAACTTCCTGGACATCGGCGGCGGCGCCTCGGCAGAGGTCATGGCCAACGGCCTTGACGTCATCCTCGGTGATGACCAGGTGAAGTCCGTCTTCGTCAACGTCTTCGGCGGCATCACCTCCTGTGACGCGGTGGCCAACGGCATCGTCAAGGCGCTCGAGATCCTCGGGGACTCCGCCACCAAGCCGCTCGTGGTGCGCCTCGACGGCAACAACGTGGAAGAGGGACGCCGCATCCTTGAGGCGGCGAACCACCCGCTGGTCACCACCGCTGACACCATGGACGCCGGCGCCGACAAGGCCGCCGAACTCGCGCACTCTGCGCAGACTGAGAAGTAAGGACCTGCTCACACAATGTCTATCTACCTGAACAAGGACTCCAAGGTCATCGTGCAGGGCATCACCGGCGGTGAGGGCACCAAGCACACCGCTCTGATGCTCAAAGCAGGCACCAACATCGTCGGCGGCGTCAACGCCCGCAAGGCCGGCACCACCGTGTCCCACAAGGACAAGGCAGGCGCCGACGTCGAGCTGCCCGTGTTCGAGTCCGTGGCCGAGGCCATGGAGAAGACCGGCGCCGACGTCTCGGTGGCCTTCGTGCCGCCGAAGTTCGCCAAGGATGCAGCAGTGGAGGCCATCGAGGCAGGCATCGGCCTGCTCGTGGTCATCACCGAGGGCATCCCGGTGCAGGACTCGGCTGAGTTCTTCAACCTCTCGCTGACCAAGACCGGCGCCGACGGCAAGCCTGTCACCCGGATCATCGGCCCCAACTGCCCCGGCATCATCACCCCGGGGCAGGCGCTGGCGGGCATCACCCCGTCCAACATCACCGAAGCCGGGCCCATCGGCCTGGTCTCGAAGTCAGGCACCCTGACCTACCAGATGATGTATGAGCTGCGCGACATCGGGTTCTCCACCTCCATCGGCATCGGCGGTGACCCGGTCATCGGCACGACGCACATCGATGCGCTCGAGGCCTTCGAGAACGATCCGGAGACCAAGGCCATCGTGATGATCGGTGAGATCGGCGGCGACGCCGAAGAGCGCGCGGCCGAGTACATCAAGGCCCACGTCACCAAGCCCGTGGTGGGCTACGTGGCAGGCTTCACCGCTCCCGAGGGCAAGACCATGGGCCACGCCGGCGCCATCGTCTCCGGCGGCTCGGGCACGGCCGAGGGCAAGAAGGAAGCACTCGAGGCAGCAGGCGTGAAGGTCGGCAAGACGCCGTCCGAGACCGCTGATCTGCTCCGCGAGATCTTCAAGGGCTGACGCCCCGAGACGCCACAGTCTCACAACACCGCAGTCCGGGGCCGTTCCTGATTCTCAGGGGCGGCCCCGTCCTCGTCTGGGCTCAGCTCAGCCGACCTCGGAGCCCTCGCCCAGTTCGCGCTCGGGATGCGGGCCGAAGATGAAGTGGCGCCCGCTGAGCTCCCCGGGGCTGATCCGCACGAAGAAGTCCTTCAGCGTGGGCACCCACGGCTTGAGACCGAGCTCCTCCGCCTGCTCCCGCTCTGCGGAGGTCTCCAGCCGAGCGGCGGTGCCACGCAGCACCACGGACCAGGCCTGATCGGCGAGGATGCCGTCGGCTTCGAAGACCACGCTCTCATTGACGGCCATCTCGGCGAGCTTCGATCCCGGTGCGGTGCGCAGCACGATCGAGTTCTGCTGGACCGCGCAGTTGACCGGGAAGATGTCCGCGCGACCGCCCACCACGGTGACCAGCCGTCCGTGCTGGGTGCCCTTCAGCAGGCTCCAGCACTGGTCCTCATCAAGCACCAGGACCGGATCATTGTCGGGATGTTCGAACATAGCCGTCACCGTCTTCCGCTGGGGGTGCACATCACCGTGCACCGCCGAGTCTACCGGTGTTCTACACGTTGTAGAAGAGTGGGTTCGTGGTGGAATTCTGCGCCCCACGACTGGATCCCCCTGCCTCGAGGCAGGAGGATCCAGTCGTGCGTGCCCATCTGCTGCACCGAGGCGGCCAGCGATCAATGGGGCGTCAGATTGTCCGGCTTACTCCAGGGCGCCGGCGATCTCGTCATGCATGCGCTGTGCTGCTTCCTCGGCGCTCACTCGACCGAACAGGAACTCCTCCTCGTAGCGCCAGATGATCTCCTGCACGGCGCCGAAGCCCTCGGGCGGGAGTGGCGGTGCCTCGGCGACCACTTCTTCGAGCCCTTCGTTGTATTCCAGAAGGTCGGTCTCGTCCTCGTCGAGATCACCTCGTATGGCTTCCCGGATCTCGGCATTGCCTGGAATGCCGCGCTCGAGCAGCTGCAGGCGTCCAGCGTCTTCATTGTTGACCAGGTAGTCGATGAACATCTGAGCCTCCTCCGGGTGCTCGGTGCCTTCGTAGACCGAGTAGAACATGGACGCCTTGTAGTACAACTGTGCGTCCTGAGCGTTCCCCGATTCGCTGGGCAGCTTCAGGGGCGTCAGCTCGACACCCTCGTTGCTGGAGAGCACCTTGATCTGGGTGTCCCACCAGACGTCCATGGCAGCGCCTTCGGTCGCGATCATGGTCTGCTCCAATGCGGCGGCACGGTCCTCATTGACCTGGGCCCCCGAGGGAAGAGCCCCAGAGTCCAGTGCTTCGCCGAGCATCTCGAAGTAGGGCACCACGTCTTCGGGTTCCCATGCCACTTCGCCGTCCTCGGTGACCATGTTCGTGCCGTTGTGCTGGCGCAGCCAGATTCCCACCCCTGCATCGTTGAAGGGTCTTGCCAGGCCGTAGGCCTCCGAGTTCTCCGAGACTTCTGCGGCGACCTGGGTCACGTCATCCCAGGTCCATGTATCGTCGTCCGGCATCTCGACGCCGGCGTCCTCGAAGACCGACTCATTGGTCATCATGGTGAGCGAGGTGCTGCCGATCGGCATCCCGTAGAGGGTCCCCTCAGAGCTGCCTGTGGCGAGCAGCTCGTCCGTGAAGGCGTCGGTGTTCACCTGGTCCAGCTCGTACAGCAGCCCGTTCTCGATGTATTCACGGATGTACGACAGATCCATCTGCATGATGTCCGGGGTGTCCCGTGCAGCAGACTGTGTGGCGAGGGAGTCCCAGTAGCCTTCCCAGGAGTCGAACTCAGGGCTGATGGTGATGTTCGGGTGTTCCTCCTCGAAGGCGTCGATGATCTCCTGGGTGTACGCGTGACGGGTATCGCCTCCCCACCAGGTGAAGCGAAGATTGATGTTCTCATCATCATCACCGCCGCCTCCGCCGCAGGCGGATATCGTCAGTGCAGCGAGGGACGCGACGGCGACGACTTTGGCGCCGCGTGCTGTTTTCTTCATGGTTTCTCCGATGTTCGTTGCTGTCAGGGGGATTCACTCGAAAGGGGCTTCGTGGCCTGTCCAGGTCTGAAGACGTCCGCACATGCCATAGAGACGGGGATCCGGGCGTGGTTCTGCGCGCACGACCTGGGCCTGGCTCAGGTGGGTCGCGTCGCCGTGGTCGAGCGCGTCGAGCTGGGCTCGAGTGCGTTCGGCTTCCGCGAGGACCGTGGCCTCCCAGATCTGCTTCCATTGCCCGACCTTGGGTCGGACCAGGTGTCCTGCTGCCGCGTAGAGCCGCTCCAGGGCCTGGGGGCCGTGTTTGGTCATGGCCTCGAGGAGCTCTTCATAGCCGGCGATCGCGAGGTCGCGGCGGGCTCGGGCGGCCTTCGCTCGAGCAGGCTCGTCTGCGTCGAGGGGCAGTGTGGCGGCGGCCTGGTATTTCTCCGGGTCGGCGAGGACCTCGGCCGGGAAGGTGAGCACGGCGTCGCCTGCCTCGGGCAGTCCGGCGTTGGACATCACCACCTGCATTTCGAGCTGATCATGGTTGATCAGCCGGTGGATGGTGCCGGGGGTGAACCACAGCAGCGACCCGGCAGCGAGTTCGTCTCGGGCTGGTCCTTCGGCACTGATGGTGTGGACTTCTCCGCGGCCCGCGGTGACGACGTAGGCCTCTGTGGAGACGGTGTGCAGGTGCGGGGAGCCGCCGTGGAGCCCGTCGGGGGTCTCCCAGTCATAGACGCACAGATGACTCAGGGAGGTCCCGCCGGGGAATCTCGGGAGGGCGCGTTGCACGGGTGAGTGTGTCATCGCAGCGCGAACTCCTCTCCCAGGGCGTCGAGTTCCGCCCGGCTGCATACCTTGGCGATGAACACGAAGCGATGATTCAGCCGCAGGCTGCCCTGGGCGGGGAGGTGGATCTCCTGGTCGAAGGCGGGGGACTGGCTGGCGACCGCGAAGATCCCGGTCCGGGTGAACCACTTCATCGGTGGCACCTCGGTGTCCTCGGAAGACGAGCTGCCAGCAAAAGCCAGGACTGTGCCGCCGCCGTCGAGGTCGTCGTGCTCGGAGGAGAAGGCCACCCAGTCGGCCTCCTTGCCCATCGTGTGGTCTTCACCTTCGTCGCCGGTGGAATTGACCACGGTGCACCCGGTCCAGGAGCGGGGGCCGCGCCAGAACCACCCTGTGTAGCCGGCGTTGGGGCGTCCGGCCGTGGTCGGGCTTCCCAGCGGGAGGGTCTGCTCGGAGACGTTGGTGAGTTCTGTGCTGAGGTCGATGGCCCAGATTCCTCGAGCGGTGTCGAGTGCGTGGACGCGTTGAACGCGGTGTTCGTCGATCCAGTGCTCGCCTCGGGAGGTGATCCATTCCAGGGTCTCGTCGAAGACGACGTCGGAGCCTCCAGCGGGTTCGGCGGCGAATCCGGTGTGTTTCATGGTGCCGAGGTTTCCGCGCATCTGATAGCCGTCTTCCACGGCGAAGGTTGGTCCGCCCCAGAAGTTCTGGTCGGCCACATGGGACCAGGTGAACTGCAGGCCGGTGTGCCAGCGGTGGTCCCAGGGGCGGCGGACTGCGGCGTCTGCGCCGTCGAGGAATCGCAGTGGGTAGAGGTAGGGCTTGGGGGCCTCGTCTGTGGGTGAATCGGGGTGGATGACATAGCGGAGGATTTCGGTGTCTCCGACAGTGACTGCGATCGCGTCCTGGGAGGTTTCCACATCGAAGTGGTTCACGGTGTGAGTGTCCTTTGGTGGTGGCGAGTGAGGGTCAGTGAGATGGCTTGGTGCTGCTGGGGGAAGCTTCGGCCAGGCGGCTGCTGCCGTAGATGAAGTTTGAATCGTGCATTCCGGTGTAGTAGATGCCTTCATTGGCCAGGTCCTCCCTGCGAATCGTCCGGCCCGTCTCTGCGGACTGGTAGAGCGCGGAGATGAACTCGAGGGTCCGTCGACCGTCGTGACCGGAGGCTCGGGGGCGAACCCCGGCGGTCATGGCGTCCAGGAGCTCGCTGAGTTGTTGCTTGTGGGACGACGGCACGTCCTCCGCGGGAAGCCAGGACTCCATGACCCGCCTCCGCTCGTCATCGCCCTGGGCACGATGCTCCGCGGGGGTCCAGGTCCAGGAGGAGTTGTCGTAGCCGTAGAGGTGCTCCAGCTCCACGGTGGCGTCTTGGAAGTCGAACCGCAGGTAGCTCGTCTCCCGGGGCGAGAGGACGCTGTTCACCACCGAAGCCAGAGCTCCGTTCTCGAACCGCACGATCGCGAAGGAGACGTCCTCGGTCTCCACATCCCGATCCAGAGCCTCAGCCTTCGCTGTGACCTCGGACCAGTCCCCCAGAATCTCCAGGAGCAGGTCCATCTGGTGAATGCCGTGGCCCATGGCGGGGCCGCCTCCTTCGGTGTCCCACCGTCCGCGCCACGGCACCTCGTAGTAGGAGTGGGGTCGGAACCAGAGCGTGTTGCACATGGCGACCAGCGGTCGGCCCAGGTCTCCGTCCTGCACCTGCTGCTTCAAGGTGGCGGCTCCGGAACCGAACCGATGCTGGACCACGAAGGAGGCGTACGGTCCACCGCTGGTCTCCTCCGCCTGGATCTCGTCGTACTCGGCCAGCGAGAGCACCGGGGGCTTTTCGCACCAGACCCAGGCGCCAGACCGGAGCCCCTTGATCACGGCGTCACGGTGGGCTGAAGGCGGGGTGCACACGATCAGCAGATCCGGTGTGGCGGAAGAGAGCAGCTCGTCCACCGAGTCATAGCGACCAGGGATGCCCCATTCTTCTGCGACCTGGCGGACACGGTGTGGATCGAGGTCGGTGATGCCCACCACCTCCACCCGTGATTCCAAGGACTTCAGCGTCGGCAGGTGGGCGACCGTAGCGATACCGCCGGCCCCGACGAGTCCGACACGGACGCGTTCAGGAGTGCTGGGAGCTGTTTCGTGAGTGGACATAAAGTTCCTGACTACGTGACGGGGAAGCTGACAGAGACCCCTGTGTGAACGATCACATTTTGACGTTCCCGAGCGTAGGGAGCGACGGAGTAGGCTGTCAATAGCAAAATGTAAGGAAGATCACTTTTCCGCTCTTGAGTGCCGAGTGTGCTGGGATGGGGCACGGTGCATTCGCAGGAACAAGCTCAAGGAGGTGGTGCCCGCGTGGCGAGCGACGCGACAGGGGCCCCACGGGCGGCCACGATCCACGAGGTGGCACGGCGAGCGGGTGTGTCTCACCAGACCGTCTCGCGCTATCTCCGCGACATGGGTCCCTTCAAGCCGGCCACCACGGAACGCGTGGAGAAGGCGATCCAGGAGTTGAACTACCGGCCCAACATGATCGCCCGGTCCATGCGAACCCGACGGACCGGCGTTCTCGCGGTCATCCTGCCGTCCCAGGTCGATGCCATGCCCACCCCGACGCTTGCAGGAGCGGCGAGGGCGGCGCATGCGGCAGGCTGTTTCATGGAGATCTCCGTGGTCGACGGCACCGCCCAGGACCGTGCATCACGGGCCGTCGAACTCATGGAGTCCGGGCGAGTGGACGGTGTGCTCTCGCTGAGTGCTCTGCCGGGTCTGCGGGACCGGCCCAAAGGTCCGGGCACTGCCGCGCTGGCGGTCCTGGGCCAGTTCGACGACGACCTGCGGGGCATCGGTCCGCTCGCCGACGCGTCGATCATGGCCGACATCGTGAAGCATCTGGCCGAGATCGGGCACCGGAACTTCCTGCACATCTCAGGACCCCAGGACTGGACGTCGGCACGTGCCAGGCGAAAGGTGTTCGAAGAGACGGTCGCCGAGCTTGGGCTGGTGTCCTGCGGCATCGTCGGCGGTGGCTGGGGACCCGAGGTGGGCTACAGCGCCATCAGCGAGCTCGCCCCGGGAAGCACAGTGACTGCCGTGGTCGCCGCCAACGATTACGTGGCGATGGGTGCCGTCCGTGCAGCCCATGAACGAGGATGGCGCGTGCCACAGGACCTGAGTGTGATCGGCTGGGACAATCTCGAGACCGGCCGGTACGCCACGCCCTCGCTCTCGACCGTCGCGGTGGACCGGGAGGGGCAGGGGTGGCAGGCGATGAGTCGGCTGATCGCCCTCGTGAGGGACGAGTCTTCTCCGCTGGGAAGTCCCGAGGCGAACCGTCTGATCCTTCGTGAATCCTGCGGCCCCCCTCCCACCTAGGGGCTTGGGGGTGCGCGCCAGGCAGGGTGACTCCTCAGAGTCCTTCGGATGGGCGGGGCAAGGCGCCCGACGTCTACGCCACGGTGACACCCAGCACCGAGCCCAGCAGGTAGGTCACTGCGGCGGCTCCCAGCCCGATGCCCAGCTGGCGCAGTCCGCGCTTGAGCGGTGAGGCCCCGGAGAGCAGCCCGACCACCGCGCCGGTGCCGAGCAGCGCGACCCCGACCATGGCGCAGGAGACGACGACGGCGGTGAGCCCCTCGGCTCCCAGTAGGTAGGGAATGACCGGGATGATCGCGCCCACCGCGAAGAAGACGAAGCTTGATCCGGCCGCGGTCCAGGCGGAGCCCACGATCGCGTGTTCGTCGGCGACCTCCTCCGGGTCGTGGGAGAGCTCGGGGTTGCAGTCGCAGTCGAAGACGCCGAGGCGCTCCAGCGCGCGATGCTCGGCGTCGCCCTCGCTCATGCCGCGCGCACGGTAGACCAGGATCAGCTCGTTGTGATCCAGATCCAGGTCCGGTGCGGCCCGGAGCGTCGCCTGGGTCGGGCGGGTGGCGTCGAGCAGCTCCCGCTGGCTGCGCACGGAGACGAACTCCCCGGCCGCCATGGAGAGGGCCCCGGCGAGGAGACCCGCCACCCCGGTGAGCAGGATGACGGTGGGTCCCACCCCGGTCCCACCCATGCCCACGATCAGCGCCAGATTCGAGACCAGCCCGTCATTGGCGCCGAAGACCGCAGCGCGGAATCCCCCGGAGAGCTTCTCTCTGCCGCGGGTGGCCAGCGCCCGGACGACCTCCTCATGGATCGCCTCATCGGCGGCCATGCGGGCGGTGGCATCGGAGTCGGTGTCGTAGGGGGACTCGCCCTCCGCGCGCTGGGCCAGGGCGAGGACGAAGACCGAGCCGAAGATCCGCGCCATCCAGCTGAGCACAACGCGGTGCGCAGACGGGGCGGGAAGCCGCTGAGCGTGCTCTCCCAACAGATCACGCCAGTGCTGTTCATGGCGCTTCTCCGCCGCCGCGAGCCCGAGCAGGATCTGACGCTCCTCGCCGCGCTTGCGCTCGGCGAGGTCCCGGTACAGCCGCCCCTCCGCCTGCTCGTCGGCCAGGTAGCGCCTCCATCGACGTATCTGGCGCGGCGTGGGGGTGCTCTGGTCACGCGGAGAATCCGCCGGGGTCTGCGATGAGTGGCTCACTGAAGCCATTCTCCCCGGCAGGCCGGCGTTCATGGAGCCGTGGACGGCCTGTGACGAAGTTCAGGAATGGCTAAACCTGCTCAGCCGCGGGGCGACCGACGACGCCGGAGGCTCGCCTGGGTGATCAGCCGCCGAGCAGCGGGGGAGTCCACACCCGGGGCCAGCCCCAGGTAGTCCGGAGCCAGATGGTCCGCCCCACGAGCCTCGATGCTGTGACCGTGCGCCAGGTAACGTCCACCGGCGCGGCGCAGGATGAGCATGCCGGCGGCGACGTCCCAGGGATTGGTGTCCACTCCCAGCACCACATCGGCCCACCCCGCGGCCGCGTGACACAGCTCAAGCGCACCGGAGACCACCCGGCGCACCGTGGAGAAGGTGCTGACCATCTCTGCGAAGGCCTCGAGCGCGGCGCTTCCCTCCTGGGTGAGCACCTCCGCGGAGGGGTAGCTGGTCATCAGGTTGAGGCTCTGCTCGGGGCGCGGCCGGTCGGTGCGCGCCAGCGGGGGTTCCAGCCGCAGCTCCGTCTCCGCGGTGGTGAGATAGGCGCCGTCGTCGTCGGCGGAGAAGGTGAGCCGGTTCACCGGATCGTGGACCACACCGGCGATCACCTCGCCCGCGTACACCGCGGCGATGGAGATGGAGAACATGGCAAAGCCGTGGGCAAAGTTGCTCGTGCCGTCGATCGGATCGACGATCCACTCCAGCGTGCCGCTCCCACGCGCGCCCCGTTCCTCCCCCGTGACCCAGGAGCCCGGGACGGCCTCGGTCAGCGCGCGGGAGAGCGCGTCCTCGGTGGCGGCGTCGTGACGGGTGAGCAGGTCGTGGCTGCTCGTCTTGGTGGTGACGACAAGCTCCGCCGGGGTCCGCGTGCGGAACGCCTCCACCAGGGGGAGCCCCACCTGCTGGGCGGCACGAGCGGCGATCAGGCGCAGTTCGCGCGCCTGCGGTCGGCCGGGTTCAGGGGTGCAGATGGGCTCAGGGTTGTTCGTCACCTGTTCACCCTATCCATCAGCCGCCGAGGCGGTGCGCCTGCGCCCAAGCCGGTATGATCGGGCCGATGACGCATCCGGAGCACACCGAGGTCCTGCAGGACACCGCCGCTGTCCGCCGCCACTACAGCGACCGCACCCGCAACCGGGTGATGAAGACCGAGGACACCTGGCACCAGTTCCGCCTCGGGCTCGCCCGGCGCCGCGGCCAGAACGTCACCATGCTCTCGATGACCGGCTATGGCTGCCGCCGCTGGGTCAGGATCTTCTCCCGGGTCGTGATGGCCCCGGACTCCGACTTCGAGAACGGACTGCGCGTGGCCAAGGTCATCGCCGATGGAGTCCGTGGCTGGCGGAACTTCATCTCCGCCCCGGTTCCCTTCGCCGAGCTGACCGTGGAGATCGCCGGCAGAGAGTTCAGCGTGGTCGCTGACCGCGGAGGCGTGGTCGACGCGGTGGTCGAGACCGACCTGGAGCCCGGCTGGCAGCAGGTCAGACTGCATGCCCCGGGCAGCGAGTCCACCACCGCAGACGTCCACATCATCGACGACTCGACCTACACCGGCGTGGTCTGCGACATCGATGACACCGTCGTGGTCACCACCCTCCCGCGTCCGCTGCTGGCAGCCTGGAACTCCTTCGTGCTGGACGAGCACGCCCGCACGCCCACCCCGGGGATGGCGGTGATGATGGAACGGCTGATGGTCAACCACCCCGGCTCCCCGGTCATCTACATCTCCACCGGGGCATGGAATGTGGCGCAGACCCTCACCCGTTTCCTCACGCGCAACCTCTACCCGAAGGGGCCGCTGCTGCTCACGGACTGGGGCCCGACCGCAGATCGTTGGTTCCGCTCCGGCAAGCTGCACAAGGTCCAGCAGCTGGAGCGGCTGGCCCAGGACTTCCCGGAGATGTCCTGGGTGCTCATCGGGGACGACGGGCAGCATGATCCTGGCATCTACGCCGATTTCGTCCGCCGGCACCCCGAACACGTGACCGCCGTGATCATCCGCGAGCTGACCTACTCCGAGGCCATGCTCGCTGGTGGTCGCGCGGAGGACCCGGCCGGCAACGATCTGCTGAACTACGGTGACCCGGCCGAGCCCCACGACGCGGTCCAGCTGGCCGGGGAGCGCCGGATCCCGTGGATCTATGGTCCCGACGGCAAGGACATCGCCGCGAAGCTCTCCGCCCACGGCCTGCTCTCCAGCTGACCCGATCGGTCAGCTCACCGGTGCGGCCTCCGCGGCAGTGGTGCCGGAGCGCCGCGGCCTGGTGCGCAGCGAGCGGACCCGGCGGTTGACCTCGACCGCCCGGGAGTAGTGTCCGATGAGCTCATTGGACACCGCCTCCCAGGTGCGATCCTGCACCGTCTCGAAGGCATTGCGCCCGAACGTGCTCCGCGTGGAGTCCTCGGCGAGCAGATGTTCGACCGCCGAGCGCATGCCGCCGAGGTCACCCGGACGGTAGAGCCATCCGGTGCGGCCGACGTCGACCAGGTCCAGCGGACCGCCGCGACCCACTGCCACGACCGGCACGGCGGCCGCCATGGCCTCCTGGATGGTCTGACAGAAGGTCTCGGCCTCACCCGGGTGCACGAAGACGTCCAGGCTGGCCACGTGGCGGCCCAGCTCGTCCCCTGACTGGAAGCCGGCGAAATGCGCCCGGGGAAGGCGACGGCGCAGCGCCTCCTCCTGGGGCCCGGAGCCGATGATCACCAGGCGGGAGCCGGGGATGGCGTCGAGCACCTGCAGATCCTCGATCTGCTTCTCGGCCGCGAGTCGACCCACGAAGCCGATCAGCTTCTCCCCGGTGCTGCTGATCTGCGCGCGAAGCTCCGCGCTGCGACGCTCCGGGGTGAACCGTGCCGTGTCCACGCCGCGCCGCCAGGTCTTGAGCCGCTTGATCCCTCGCCGGGAAAGCTGCTCCCGGCAGAAGGAGGACGGCACCAGGGTCAGCGTGGAGCTGGTGTGCATCCGGTCCACGTGCTGCCAGAGCAGCTCCGTGGCCCAGGGCAGCCGATAGCGGGCCGCGTAGGTGGGGACCTCCGTCTGATAGATCGAGACGGTGGGGATTCCCAGCGCCTCCGCCGCCTGGATCGCGCGCCAGCCCAGCACGAACGGGGAGGCCACATGCACCACGTCGGGTCGGATCTCAGCGAGGAGGTGGCGGATGCGCGTCACGAATCCGGCCGCGACCCGGACCTTCGGATAATCCGGCAGCGGAAGCGAAGGCACCCGGATCACGGGGAAGCCCTCACAGCGCTCTCGCCCGGCGTGCCCCAGCTCGGTCCGCGGAGGGACCTCGAACATGGTGTCGGAGGGGGCGATGACCGTGACGTCATCGCCGCGTCGGCGAAGATGTGCGAGCACATGGAGCACGGAGTTTGTCACGCCGTTCATGTGCGGGAGGAACGATTCTGTCACCACAACAACTCTCACGCCTTCAGGCTAGGAACCCCGGACGAGCCCAGGCCGTCGTCGTCGTGACGAGCCCGTGAACAGCACAGAAACCTTTCCCGGTGCAGCGGCTAAGGTGATCTGGTGGAAACCCTGATCCCTGCCGCCGTCGTCGGCCTCGTCCTGCTCGCCGCCGTGATCCAGCGTCTGGTGGGGCTCGGCTTCGGCATGGTGATGGCGCCGTTCCTGGTGGTGCTCATCGGCGCCCACGAGGGCGTGATGCTGGTGAACTTCCTGAGCATCTTCGCGCCCATGCTGGTGCTGCCGCGTATCTGGGGTGACATCGAGTGGCGCAAGGTGCTCTGGGTGGGCCTGCCGGCGCTGGCGATCATGCCGCTGGCGGCCTGGGTCTCGGTGAACTCTCCCTCGGGGCCGCTCTATGTGGTCGTGGCGACCCTGGTGATTCTCGGACTGATCACCTCGATGCTGCTGAGCCGCATCACCTTCGAGGCCGATGGGCCGACGACGCGCCTGATCGCCGGCGTGGGGGCTGGAGCAGGCACCGTCATCGCCGGGGTCGGAGGCCCCGCGATGACCATCTATGCCGTCGTGGCGCGCTGGCCGATCATGGCCATGATCGCCACGCTGCAGCCGATCTGGATCCTGCTGTCCATGGGGTCCTTCGGGATCAAATGGGCGTTCGACGACGGCGCCCTGCCGGGCCTGCCGATCTGGGCGTGGGCGGGGTCCGTGGCGGCGATCATCGCTGGCATCTTCATCGGAGAATGGCTGCAGCGGCGCATCGACGAGGCGCTGGTCCGCCGGCTCGTGCTGATCCTGGCGTTCATCGGGTCGATCATGGCGCTGATCACCGGACTGCGACTCATCTTCGGCTGAGGCCTGTTGTTCCCGCCGTTGTCCAGAACCTGCTGAGACCATAGGACCGATGGCCACCACCGACACCAGACCCAGCAGTCAGGCGAGCCCTGCCGCAGACCCGTCCGAGCCAGCACGACGGCGCCGCTTCAGCCTGCCGACACCTCCGCTGTGGCTCGTGGGACTGGCCGAGGCGGTGCAGATTCTGCTCATCACGGCTGTGCTGGTGGGCCTGCCGGTGCTGGCCATGAGTCTCGCCGGCGGCTTCTCCGCGGTGGACATCGAATTCGTCCTGACCCTGGCGGCGCAGTCATGGCTGGTGCTCCACGGCACCCCCGTGGAACTGGTGCTCGCACTCGATCCCGGCGCCCTGGGCGGGGCGGTGGAGGTTCCAGAGGGCGGCTGGTTCCATCTGGTGCCGCTGGGCCTGACCCTGATCCCGATCTGGCTCGGGTGGCGTGCGGGCGCTCGGATCGCCCGCGGTTCCTACTCGGACCAGCTCTGGCAGGGGCTGCTGCCGCTGGCACTGGGCTACGGAGCCGGAGCTGCCGGCATCGCCTGGGTGGCGCAGTCCGAGACCTTCCAGGTGATGCCGTGGGTGGCGGCCCTGTGCGGCGTGCTGCTGATGAGTCTGGCCGCGCTCGCAGGCTGCTACGCGGAGGCGCGCAGCGCCGCGCGGATGATCGGCATGGACCTCGAGGCGCGGGTGGAGGAGCTCTCCCAGCAGCTGCGCTGGGCCGGCTCCTACGCCTGGGCCGCAGCGCGTGCCGGACTCGTCGGCTTCATCGCCGCCTGTGGACTGTCGGCGTTGCTGCTGGCGGCACAGCTGGGGCTGAAGTGGATGGAGATCGCGAACGTCTATGAGCAGCTCAACCCCGGGCTCTTCGGCGTTCTCGGACTGACGCTGCTGCATCTGGGACTCGCCCCGAACCTGGTGCTGTGGGCGCTGTCCTACTCCACCGGTGCCGGCTTCTCGCTGGGCACCGGGACGTTGGTGTCCCCCTGGGGCACCGAGCTGGGCTCCGTACCGGCCGTGCCGGTGCTGGCTGCACTTCCGGGAGGAGCAGAGCCCTACGCGCTGGGGGTGCTCGCACTGCCGGTGCTGGCCGGCGTCGTCGCCGGATGGTGGCTCATGCGGGAGGGGGAGAACCATCTGGACGACTGGTTCGCCCTGCGGATCTCCTGGCGCCCGCTCTCAGTCGGCCTCTCCACGCTCTCTCTGGGAGTGCTGACCGGCCTGGTGACGGCGCTGTTGGCGGTGGGCCCGCTGTGGCTCTCGCACATCTCGCTGGGGGTCGGGCGGATGACCGACATCGGGCCCCATGCGCTGATCGGCGCAGGTCTGCTCGGAGCCTGGGTCGCGCTCGGTGCCGTGCTGGGCTACGGCATCTCGCTGGGTCTGCAGCGCGCCAGGCGGCGTACCGGACGGGTGAGCTGAACGCTCAGCGCCCGATGCCGGGCACCGAGTTGAGCATGCCGTCCTCATAGTCGAGCAGACAGCGGTTCATCGAGCGTTCGGTCAGCGCGCTGCTGCGGCACTCATCGAAGTCCTCGGTGGCCTCCCAGAAGATCGCCTGAGAGACCCCGGTGAACGCGAAGATCCCGCAGCACAGCAGCACGGCGATCGCACTGATATGCATCAGCACCGGCAGACGTCGGCGCAGACATTGGACCAGCAGCACGATCGCTCCGGCGAGACCCGCGACGCCGGCCACCACCGCGAGCAGACGCCAGGGCAGCGGCAGCTGCAGGCCCAGGTAGCTCAGCAGCAGCGCAAGCACCAGCCATCCGGAGAAGCGTCCGTAGAAGCGGAGCGTGGTCTCGTCGAGATCCGTGGTGCGTGGCGTGGCGGGGGGAGTCGTGCTCATGGATCACCACCCTATCCGGGTGCTGCGTGGACCCGAAGTAGGCTGGGGGAATGCGCATAGTGGTCCTGGTCTCCGGTTCGGGGACGAATCTTCAAGCCGTCATCGACGCCGTGCACGAGGGTCGTCTGGACCTCGAGATCGCCGCCGTGGGAACCGATGTTCCCGGGTGTGGGGGAGTGCAGCGTGCCGAGTCGGCAGGCATCCCCACCTTCGCGGTGCCGCTGACCAAGGGCGGGGACCGCTCCGCCTGGAACCGCGAACTCTGCGCGGCGGTGCAGCAGCACGGTCCCGACCTCGTGGTCTCCTCGGGATTCATGCGCATCCTCGGGGCTGAGTTTCTTCAGGGCGTGGGGGTGCCGATCATCAACACCCACCCTGCGCTGCTGCCGAGCTTTCCCGGTGCCCATGCAGTGCGCGATGCCCTGGCGCACGGGGTCCGGATCACTGGATGCACCGTGCACCAGGTCGACGCCGGGGTGGACACCGGCCCCATCATCGCCCAGGAGGCGGTGCAGGTGAGACCCGGGGATGACCAGGACTCGCTGCACGAACGCATCAAGGCCGCGGAGCGGAGACTGCTGGTGCACACCCTGAGTGAGATCGCCGGGGGAACGCTCAGCGTGGGGTAGATCCCCCATAGGGGTTGTCCCGCGGGTCCTGGTTCGGTGCGCCGGAATTCGCGTCCGGGTGGTGCGGACCCGGCTGGTACGGGCCCTGCTGATACGGATTCTGCTGGTCAGGATCGGAGTTGTAGGGACCTGGCTGGTACGGCGCCTGCTGGTCAGGACCGGGGTTGTACGGATCTGGCTGGTACGGGCCCTGCTGATACGGCCCCGCCTGGTACGGCGCCTGCTGGTAAGGATGCTGCTGAGGAGCGCCTGGCTGTCCCGGGCCGGAGCCATAGGGCCGCTGCTTCCAGGCCTTGCGGCTGCGGATGTAGTTGTTGCTGGCGGGCAGCCACAGGGCGACGATCGCCGCGAGGCTCAGCGCCGTGACGATCAGGTTGAGCGCTCCGAAGAAGATCAGAAAGACGCTGCCGGCGAGGAAGATCGTGGCCAGGATGCGGCCCACGTTGCCGGTCATGGTCCCCACGAAGGCGAACACCGCGTAGAGCACTGCCAGCACGATGCCGCCGAGCAGCACCATGACTCCCACGACATAGAGCATGTCCTCCACGGTGACCTGCTCGGCCTCGGGGCCCTGCTGTGCCTGGGCCTCCTCGAACGCCTCTGTCCAGAAGGGACCGATGTCCGCAGGATTGATCGAGATGAAGTTCAGGAAGCTCATGATGCTCAGTGTCAGTGCGGCCGCGCCGGCCAGCAGCATGAGCACCAGGGCGAGGATCATCGTCATCGGTCGCTTCGGCTTCTGGGCCGGGGCGGGCTGACCACCGGGGTGCGCCATCCCCGAACCGGACTGCTGCACGGAGTACCCGGCAGGCGCAGCTGGGTAATGGGCCGCAGGGTTCTGAGGCTGACCATAGGTGGTCTGCGAAGTGTCTGGCTGCGGCTGGGGGTGGTGTCCCGGCTCTCCGGGCGCTGGATTGCGCTGGCCCCAGCGCGGCTGCTCCGGCGGGTGGTTTCCCTCGGGGGTGCTGCTCATGAAAGTTCCCTCCTCCGCGACCGAGCCGACGGAACACATGGACTGTGCTCCGCAGGTTCGGACGCTGCCGGTCTGATCTCAGCCCTACTGTATCGGCGTCACCTGGCCCACCACACCGTGCACGTCTCGCCCCCGGTGACACAGGACACGTCAGGAGTGGGGATCAGCGGTGAAACTCTGCAAGACTGAGAACTATGCAACGTCGGGACACGAAGGATCTACGCAGGTCGGCACAGTCGGTCTCCACCGTGCATCTGGTACGCCACGGGGAAGTCCACAACCCGCAGAGAGTCCTCTACGGGCGCCTCCCCGGGTTCGGGCTCTCCGATCTCGGGCACCAGATGGCTCAGGGCATCGCCGAACACTTCCACGACCGAGCCGAGGCCGGTCGGCCGGTGCACCTGCTGGCCGCCTCGCCGCTGCAGCGTGCCCAGGAGACGGTGGCCCCCATCGCCGAACGGCTGGGGCTTCCGGTCACCGTGGAGGAGCGGGTGCTCGAGGCCGAGAACGCCTTCGAGGGACTCTCCGAGGTCAAGCGCCAGCTGCGAAACCCTCGCTGGTGGCCGCTGCTGGTCAATCCCATGCGACCCTCCTGGGGTGAACCCTATAAATCCCAGGTCAGCCGAGTGCTCGCAGCAGTCAAAGACCTCTCAGACCAGGCCGTTGCGGCTCACGGAGAAGGCGCTGAGGTGGTGATCGTCGCCCACCAGCTGCCCATCTGGGTGACCCGGCTCTGGGCCGAGGACCGTCCGCTCTGGCACGACCCGCGGGACCGCGAATGTTCACTGACCTCCGTGACCTCGCTGCACCTGGGGCACGACGGGGTGGAGTCGGTGAGTTACGCCGAGCCGAATCGGGAGCTGCTCAAGGATGCGGCCAACCTTCCCGGAGCCTGATCCGCAGCGTCGACCCTCAGGGTGAGTCGCTGACTCGATGACTTCTGCTTCGCAGGCAGTTCTACGGACTGTAGAATTGGTTCTCGGCTGACCCTGGCTCCCTCTTCAGATCTGGACACCGCAGCGCATGACCGTCTCCGTTGATCGACCCGCACAGACCCCGCGCCTCCGTACGCTGGCTGCGGTGGCGCTTGCCTCCGCCCTGGCGCTGACCGGGTGCAGCTCCGGCAATGATCAGCTGGCCCAGCGCGCCCAGAACGACGGCACCAACTACGTGGCCGGTGACGGCTCCGTGCAGGAGATCGCGCCCGCGGAACGAGGCGAGCCTGTGGAGTTCGAATCCACCCTCTTCGACGGCTCTGAGGTCAGCGCGGCGAGCTGGGAGGGAGAGGTCACCGTGATCAACTTCTGGTACGCCGCCTGTGCCCCCTGCCGCGTCGAGGCGCCCGACCTGGCCGAGCTCCACGAGGAGTTCAGCCCGGAGGGCGTGCAGTTCTTCGGAGTGAACACCCGTGACACCCAGCCCACGGCGGAGGCCTTCGAGCGCAACTTCGGCATCGAGTACCCCTCGATAGAGGACCGCGACGGTGACGTCATGCTCGCCATGACCGACTATGTGCCACCCTCGGCGGTGCCCACCACCCTGGTGCTGGACAAGCAGGGCCGGGTGTCGTCCCGCATCCTCGGCGTCGCGGAGCCCGGGACGCTCAGCGCGCTGATCAGCACGGCGCTCGAGGAGGAGAGCAGCGCCGGGGGCAACGATGGTGACACCGACGACGCCGCAGCCTCCGCCGGCGACTCTTCTGCCGCCCTGGGGTCGGCAGCGTCTCGATGAACGTCGCATCCCAGGTGGTGCCGCTGCTCAGCGCTGCCGATAATCGCTTCGCCGAGATCGTCTTTGACGGTTCGCTGCTGATCTCCGCGCCGGTGGCGCTGCTCGCTGGGCTGGTCTCCTTCCTCTCACCCTGCGTGCTGCCCCTGGTGCCCGGGTACCTGGGGTATGTGACCGGACTGTCCGGAGTGGAGCTGCATGAGCGGCGAAAGTCTCGGATGGTGCTGGGCGCCTCCCTCTTCGTGCTCGGCTTCTCGGTGGTCTTCGTCCTGATCGGAGTCGTCTTCTCCCAGGCCATGGTCTGGCTGCGGGTGGAGGGCGGCTGGCTGACCCAGGTGCTGGGCGCCGTCGTCGTCGTCATGGGGCTGGTCTTCATGGGAGCCTTCAGCTTCTTCCAGCGCGAGCGCAAGCTGGAACGCCGACCCCCGGACGGGCTGCTCGGCGCTCCGCTGCTGGGTGCGACCTTCGGCATCGGCTGGGCGCCCTGCATCGGGCCGACCCTGGCCGCCGTGCTGGCGCTCGCGACACCGATGGGGGGAGACCCCGCCCGCGGCGTCTTCCTGATGTCCATCTACTGCCTGGGACTCGGGATCCCGTTCATCCTGATCAGCATGGGGCTCAAGCGCGGGATGACCGCGCTGCGCTTCTTCACCCGACACAAGGTCGCGGTGATGCGAGTGGGTGGCGCCGTGCTGATCCTGGTCGGGCTGCTGATGCTCTCCGGCATCTGGAACACCTGGGTCTATGCTCTGCAGGACTGGTTCGCCAACGACGTGAGGCTGCCCATCTGATGGCCGAAAAACGCGAAAACACCTATCTGCCCGACGGGCACCGCGACGCCCCCGAGGCGACGAGCTCCACGGGTGCACCTGCGGGGTCCTCGCGTGCCGAGGTGACCCCGCCGGCGCTTGGCGTCAAGGGCATGCTCCGCTGGGCCTGGACCCAGCTGACCTCCATGCGCACAGCCCTGATGCTGCTGCTGCTGCTCGCAGTGGCCGCCGTGCCCGGTTCGCTCTTCCCGCAGCGGGTCCAGGACCCCTTCTCTGTGGACGCCTGGATCGAGGACAACCCCGGGGTCGGGGAGGTCCTGGACTTCCTGCAGTTCTTCGATGTCTATTCCTCGGTCTGGTTCTCCGCGATCTACCTGCTGCTGTTCATCTCGCTGATCGGCTGCATCCTGCCGCGCACGAAGAAGCACTGGCAGCTGATGACCTCACCGCCGCCGCGCACCCCGCGCAGGCTGGAGCGGCTCCCGGAGTTCGGCGCGCTGGAGCTGCAGTCGGCTGCCGCCGGCGACGCGGAGGACGGGCCGAACGCGCAGCAGGCCCTGCAGGACGCGGCCGGGATCCTCAAGGCACGGCGCTACCGGGTGGAGATCCGCGAAGCGTCGGCGGCCGAAGGTGCCGACACGACCGGCGCTGGAGGTTCGACCGGCTCGGCGGGTTCCGTGGGAGCCGAGCGCGGCTACCTCAAGGAATCGGGAAACCTGGTCTTCCACGTGGCGCTGGTCGGCGTGCTGATCTGTGTGGCCGCGGGCTCCATGTTCAGCTACCGGGGGCAGAAGATCCTGGTGGAGGACGAGGGCTTCGTCAATGCGCTGGTCGCCTATGACAGCTTCCACCCGGGCGCCTACTTCAGTGAGGACCAGCTCCAGCCGTTCTCGGTCCAGCTCGACGACTTCGAGCGGGTCTTTGACCGGGAGTCCGCCACCAGCTTCGGTCAGCCCCTCGATTTCACCGCAGATGTCACCACACAGCTCGGTCCGGACGGGGAGCCGCAGTCCGAGGAGCTGAAGGTGAACCAGCCGCTGACCCTCGACGATGCCCGGGTGTTCCTGGTGGGCAATGGGTACGCCCCGGAGATCACCGTGCGAGACGGAGAGGGCGACGTCGCCTTCTCCGGACCCGTGGTCACCCGTCCGGATGACGAGGTCTACACCTCCATGGCAGTGATCAAGGCCCCGGACGCCCAGCCCGAACAGCTCGGCTTCGTCGGACTGCTGCTGCCCACCGCCCAGGACACCGGTGAGGGGCTTGCAGTCTCGGTCGATCCCGAACTGGGCAACCCCCAGTTGCAGCTGAACTCCTACTACGGGGACCTCGGCCTGGACGCGGGCAACCCGCAGAACGTCTACGTCCTGGACACCGAAGGGCTCGAGGTGCTCAACTCTCGCGACGAGGAAGCCGGCGGCATCGTGCTCTCAGAAGGGGAGACCTACGAACTCCCCGAGGGGATGGGGTCGATCAGCTTCGACGGAGTCCGGGACTATGTCGCCATCGACGTCCACTACAACCCGGCGCAGCAGGGAGTCCTGTTCTTCGCGCTGACCGCTCTCACCGGCCTCATCCTTTCGCTGTTCCTGCGCCGTCGGCGCGCCTGGGTGACCGTGGAGACGACCCCGGCAGGCCGCACCCTGGTGCGCTACGGCCTGCTTGCCCGCGGCGAGGACTTCCGGCTGCGGGATGAGAACATTGCCCTACGTGCCCAGTTCGAGAAGAAGTGGCCAGTGCGGGCCCCAGAGGAGGATTCCTGATGCAGTCCATCAATATGGAGCTGGTGCAGTACAGCGAGCTTTTCCTGCTGATCGCCGCCTTCGTCTACACCGCCGCGTTCATGCTGTTCGCGGTGGACATGATCCGCAGCTCTGCGACGATCCGCAGGGTCGAGGCTGAGCTGGCCGCCGAGAGCATGACGGAGCGCCAGCGGGTCAGCTCCGGCGCGGGTGAGGCTCCGCGGGACCAGGCGCCGCACCAGGATGCTCCCTCCGAGGAGCTGGTGGACGAGGAGATGGCCTACCTGGGCACGCGTCGCCCCTTCGCAAACGTTGCGGTGGCGCTGTCAGTGCTCGCAGTGGCCGCGCATGCCTTCGCCGTCGCCTCTCGCGGGATCGCCGCGAACCGGGTGCCGTGGGCGAACATGTTCGAGTTCCTGACCACCGGTGCGCTGGTGGTGGCGGCGGTCTACCTGCTGGTGCTCACCCGCAAGGATGTGCGCTTCCTGGGCACCTTCGTGCTCGGCCTGGTGGTCACCATGATGGTCTCGGCGACCATCGGGTTCCCCACGCCGGTGGCCCATGTGCAGCCCGCCCTGCAGAGCCCGTGGATCGCCATCCACGTCTCGCTGGCGGTGCTGGCCATCTCGCTGTTCACGCTGACCTTCGCCATGAACGTCCTGCAGCTGATCCAGCACCGGCGGGAACTGGCCCAGGCGGCCGGCTCCACCAAGAGCGGCTGGCAGTTCCTGCGCCTGGTCCCCTCGGCGATCTCGCTGGAGAACTGGGCCTACCGGATGAATGCCGTGGGCTTCGTCTTCTGGACCCTCGGCCCGCTGATCACCGGCGCCGTCTGGGCCGAAGAGGCCTGGGGCCGGTACTGGGGCTGGGACGTGAAGGAGGTCTGGACCTTCGTCATCTGGGTCGTCTACGCCGGTTACCTCCACGCCCGCGCCACTCGCGGTTGGACCGGCAACCGTGCCGCCTGGCTCTCGATCATCGGGTTCGGCTGCATCATCTTCAACTACGCCGTGGTCAACGTGTACTTCCCCGGCCTGCACTCCTACGCCGGGCTGCCCGACTGACGGCTGGGCTCAGCAGCCTTGCAGTGCTGAGCGGCTCAGCGGGTCTGCGGGTCCGTGGACGATTCGGGCCCGGAGGTCCCTGACTGTCGGCGGATCTGCTCCTGGGTCTGATTGAAGTCCTCGGCCAGGGCATCCTCTGCAGTGTTGTCGTCATGTTCCGCAACACCCAGCTTCCGCCCACCGCCGAAGCGCCGCGCGAGCTGCTCACCGGCGGCCAGGCGCAGCCGGTTGAAGAACAGGTACCCCACGGCCCAGGAGACGACGAGGCCCACGATCAGGGCGAAGAGCACCGTATAGGTTCCCAGGTCGAGCAGCAGACATGCGGCGAAGACGATGAAGAAGGCGCCGAGGCGCAGCAGAGAGTATTTCAGCACGGACATGGCCCCAGTCTAGGTCTGCTCGCTGGTGAATCCGAGCTGGCCGATCAACTACCCTGGAGGGATGTTGAGGATCATTATCGGGCTGGCAATTGTGGGCCTCGGGCTGTTGATCTACAGCCTGATCGAATGCCTGCAGACGCCGCGGCATCGCATCCGCGTTCTGCCCAAGATCGCCTGGATCGCAGTGATCGTCCTGCTGCCGATCGTCGGAGCTGGTCTCTGGCTGGGCTTCGGCCGCGTCCGCGCCCCGAAGAAGGGAAGCCAGGCGCAGCGGCGTCCCAGCTCACCGGATGATGATCCTGACTTTCTGCGTCAGGTGGAGATCCAGCGTCGGCACCGCCAGCGCGAAGAGGAGAAGCGCCAGCGCGAGGCCGAACTCCGCCGCAAGGAGCGTCGCCAGCAGGAACAGAAGGCGCAGGATTCTTCAGAGCAGGATTCCGGGACGAAAGATCCTGAGGCGCTCTCGCCTGAGGCGCAGGCCCGTGCGGATCAGGAGAAGCAGCTCGGCGAAGCGGCCGACGCGGCAGCCTCGGGTGGGTCATCCTCCAACGGCACCGGCTCGACGCAGCACAGTGCTGATGGCCACGCGGCGGAGGGTGGCGAGCAGGACCGAAAAGACTCCGAGGACGACGGCGAGACCGGCTCCTCCCGGCCCGACTCCCGCTCCAGCTGAGCGCAGGAGCGCAAGTCAGCTGAGCACGAGCGCGGCGGCGTAGGTGATCGCGAAGGCCATGCCGATGATGCTGGTCAGCTGCAGCACCCGAATCAGCGCGGCGCCCTTCTTCTCCGCCGAGCCCATGATGCGCGCCGGTCCCAGCGCAAGCGGCCAGGCGAGCAGGATCAGCAGGAACCACCAGCTCTGTGGCAGCAGGATCAGCGGCAGCACCAGCGCGATGCCGATCATCAGGATGTAGCTCATCCGCGCGCGGCGCTCACCCAGGCGGACGGCGAGGGTCCGCTTGCCCACCTCGGCGTCTGTGGGGATGTCGCGCACATTGTTCGCCATGAGCAGCGCCGAGGCGATCAGTCCCGAGCTCACGGCTCCAAGGATTGCCGCCAGGCTGAGCTGAGCCGCCATCGCCCAGGTGGTCCCCAGCGTGGCGACGAGGCCAAAGAAGACGAAGACCATGATCTCGCCCAGCCCGCGGTAGCCGTAGGGCTTGGAGCCGCCGGTGTACCACCACGCTGCCAGCACGCAGGCGGCGCCCACTGCGAGCATCCACCACATGCCGGTCAGGATCACGATGATCAGACCCGCCAGGGAAGCGAGCCCGAAGTTCAAGAAGGCGGCGTCCTTGACCTGCTGGGGCTTCGCCGCCCCTGAGCCGGTCAGCCGCATCGGACCGACCCGCACGTCATCGGTGCCGCGGATCCCGTCCGAGTAGTCGTTGGCGTAGTTGACCCCGATCTGCAGGGCCAGCGCCACCACCAGCGCCAGTGCCCCGATGAGCACATCGAAGTGCCCCAGGGCGTGCGCCGCGGCGGCTCCGATGATCACCGGCGCCACCGCCAGCGGCAGCGTGCGCGGCCGGGAGCCAGCGATCCATTCCTTCACAGTTGCCACGGGGTGACCTCTCGTTCCTGTTGTCTCGGGTCCTCGGCGAGCAGCTGCAGCAGCTGCTGGCGGTCAGGCTTGCCGTTGGCCAGCAGCGGCAGCTCGTTCAGCACGATCAGGCGCTTGGGGGACGCCGGGGCACCCAGAGCAGAGCGGACCAGCTCCTGCAGCTCTCGCTGCAGCTGCGAGTGCATGTCCTGAGTGTGGGGGACGACGGTGGCACTGACGGTCTGCCCCCAGTCGGCGTCGGGCGCGGGGCCGACGAAGGCATCGCGGACCTGAGGGTGGGTCAGCAGGGCTTCGCGGATGCGCGCGGCGGAGACCTTGACTCCTCCCGTGATGATCACATCATCCGCGCGGCCGGAGATGCTCAGTCGCTGTCCGTCGGGATCGGTGTCCACCTCGCCCAGATCGTCGGTCAGGAAGCTGCGCAGCCCGGTGTCTGGGTCCCGGCCGAAGTGAGCCGCGCTGAGGTCCTCATCGCCCAGGTACCCAGAGGCGACCATCGGCCCGCTGATCCGCACCCGCCCGGAGTCTTCGGCGCTGAGTCGGACCCCGGGCAGCGGGCGTCCGTCGTAGACGCATCCGCCGCTGGTCTCGCTCATCCCATAGGTGCGCACCACGGTCAGCCCATGACGTGCTGCGGTTTCCAGAAGCGCGGGGGAGCTGGGACCCCCGCCGAGCAGGATGACATCGAAGCGGCGGAGCGCTCCGGCGAGATCGGCATCGGCCGGCACGTGGTCCAACAGCCGCTGCAGCTGGGTGGGGACCAGGGAGACGTAGCGGCGTTCGCTCTCGAGCCGCATGGCCGCGCGGGTGAAGGAGACAGGATCCGTGGTGTCGTGCAGCAGCGGGACCGGTGTGGTTCCTGCCATCAGGCTGCGGCTGAGCACTGCCAGTCCGGCCACGTAGCTCGGCTGCAGGGTGAGCAGCCACTGGCCGTGTCCGCCGAGCGCCTCGGCCGTGGCTTGTGCCGAGGACTGCAGGGCATCAGCGCTGAGCAGTGTCTGCTTCGGCGTACCCGTGGACCCGGAGGTGCGCACGATCGCAGCAGCCTGGCCGGGGGACACATCCGCGCGGAGGGTCCAGCCCGGGCTCTCCGCGGGGTTGCCGGGAAGGAACTCGATCGGGGAATGCGTGCCGTCCAGGGAGTTCCGGAGCGCGGCAAGTGACTCGGGCACCCATGAGTCGGGACTGTGGGTTGTCTCTGACACTCAGCTGCCGCCGTCGTCCTTCGTGTCCTTCTGATCCCTCTTCTGCTTCTCGAGCTCCTCGAGACGAGCCTCCAGCATGTCCAGGCGCCAGCGGTCCTCGGCTGACATGTTCTCCTCGGACTTGGTGGGGATCTTCGGGCCCTCGAGCTCGGGATCGCCGCGCTTCTCCAGCTTCTTCAGCCGTTTGCGCAGCGCCTCGATCTCCTCCTCCGAATCCGAGCCCCAGGGGAGCGGTCGGCCGGTGGCCATGCTCACGATCTGGGTGAGGCCGAACACAATGATGGCGATAATGGCGACCCACGCGACCCAAGGCATGGCAACAGATTAGCAACTGAGCTCCTCAGCGCAGTGAAGGACGTGCTCGGTGCCGGCGACAACCACGACGTCGAGTTCGACATGGCCCTCTTCACAGTCGCCGTCGGAGTCTCAGCAACGAAAGATCGGGCCTAGACATAACTACCTACATAGCTATATTCTCGGAACGTCGATGTGACGAGAAACACATGAAGCGAGTTGTTCACCGACGGCGCCGTCAGAGGTCCTTTCGTCGGGAATGTCCAAAACATGCCCGTGAGTCGGTCTCACGGGGAAGGAGATACACATGACTCACCGGTCATTGCAGGATGTCCTGGACGGTTCGAGCAGCACCGTGGACCTGCTGCGCAACTCTCAGCTGGGTGCCTACGTCTACCCGGTCGTGCCGACGGAGTTCTCCAACTGGCGGACCGAACAGCAGGCCTGGCGCAATTCCGCCGTGCTCTTTGATCAGTCTCACCACATGGATAACCTGATCATCGAGGGCCCCGATGCTCTGAAGCTGATCTCGGACACTGCGGTCAACTCCGTGGCCAATTTCGCGGTCAACAAGGCGAAGCAGTACGTTCCCACCTCGCACTCCGGTCACGTGATCGGCGACGGGATCGTCTTCCGAGAGGCCGAGGAGACGTTCATCTACGTCGGGCGCTCGCCTGCTGCGAACTGGCTGATCTTCCACGCGGAGACGGGCGGTTACAACGTCAATGTCGAGGTTGATCGTCGTTCTCCCTCCCACCCGCTGGGACGTCCGGTCCAGCGCAAGTTCTGGCGTTTCCAGATCCAGGGCCCCAATGCGTGGCAGGTGATCGAGAAGCTCCACGGCGGTTCGTTGGAGCAGCTGAAGTTCTTCAACATGTCGCACATGCAGGTCGATGGCACCCAGGTGCGGACCCTGCGTCACGGTATGGCCGGAGCCCCGGGCCTGGAGCTCTGGGGCCCCTACGAGGACTACTTCCGCATCCGTGACGCGATCCTGGAACAGGGAGCAGAGTTCGGCATCGTGCCCGTCGGCTCACGCACATACTCTTCCAACACGATCGAATCCGGATGGATCCCCTCTCCCCTTCCGGCCATCTATTCGGGCGAAGAGATGCGGGGATATCGCGAATGGCTGGGCGCCGACAGCTACGAGGCCGTGAATGCGATTGCCGGGAGTTTCGTCGGCAGTTCAATCGAGGACTATTACCTGACCCCATGGGAACTCGGCTACGGCAACTTCGTGAAGTTCGACCATGAGTTCATCGGGCGTGAGGCGTTGGAGAAGGTGGATCCGGCCGCCCAGCGTCGAAAGGTCACGCTGTCCTGGAACAGCGAAGACATGAAGAAGATCTGGGGTTCACTGGTCGACGTCGACGGGCCCCAGTACAAGTACTTCGATCTGCCCATGGCCCAGTACGGCTCCTCCAACTATGACTCGGTGCTCGATGCCGATGGCACGAATGTCGGCTTCTCGATGTTCACCGGTTACACCTCGAACGATCGCCGCGCCATCTCTCTGGCCACCGTCTCTCCGGAGGTCCCAGAAGGTGCTGAGGTCACAGTGTTGTGGGGCGAGCCCGACGGAGGAACCTCCAAGCCCACGGTGGAACCCCACGAACAGATCGAGGTGCGAGCAATCGTGAGCCCGGTGCCGTTCTCCGTCGTGGCACGCAAGGAGTACCACGGCGGTTGGCGGACCGGGACCGCGTCCTGACGGACTCGGAGGGTTCCGCCTCTGTGGTCCTCCGAGATGGCTCTGTGGATCTGCGGACCCAGCGTGAGGGAACTGAGGCCCGAGCTGGATCACGTGGGCGTGCCGGCCGCTGCTGATACTCAGGGCGGTCGGCACGTCTTCGGGCCCCTCGACGGAAGAGACCTGGATTGAAAGGAACACCCATGGGCGCAGAGAAGCACGAGCTGTTCTCAGATGTCGGCAGGCTTCTTGTGTACGGCACCGATGAGCCCGGGATAGTGGCCGCCATCACGGACATACTGTCGGCGGCCGGTGCAAACATCATCTCCCTGGACCAGCACACGAGTGACCCGGACGGAGGACGCTTCTTCCAGCGAACAGTGTTCTCGATGCCCCACCTCTCAGCGGAGCTGCCTGCGCTGGAGGACAAACTCGGTGAGGCCCTCAAGAGATTCCGTCTCGATCACTCGCTGGTGGATGCCTCCAAGAAGAAGCGCATCGCGGTGATGGCCTCCACCTCAGATCACTGCGTACTCGACCTGCTCTGGCGCTATCGGCGGGGTGAGCTGCCGGTCGACATCGCCATGGTCATCTCCAACCACACTGGTCTGGACGAAGATGTTCGCTCCCTCGGCATCCCCTTCTTCCACACGCCCACTGCCGGCAAGCCACGGGAGGAGGTGGAGGCCCGGCAGCTTGAGCTGCTGAAGGGAAATGTAGACCTCGTCGTGCTTGCTCGGTACATGCAGATACTCACCGAGGACTTCATCGAGGGTCTCGGAGCGCCCGTCATCAACATCCATCACTCGTTCCTCCCCGCCTTCATCGGGGCAGCGCCCTACCGCAAGGCCAAGGAGCGCGGTGTGAAGCTGGTGGGAGCGACGGCTCATTATGTGACCAAGGACCTGGACGAAGGCCCTATCATCGCTCAGGACGTCATCGCGGTGTCGCACCGAGATACTGCTGCAGACCTTCAGCGACGAGGCGCAGACGTCGAACGGCGGGTCCTCTCATCCGCGGTCCAGGCGCACTGCGAAGACCGGGTTCTGCGCGACGGCTCCGCCACGATCGTCTTCTGAGCGCGCCGAGACCGGGCCACACAGCAGAAGCCTCGCGGACCTCCCTCCGGAGGAGGTCGCCTCGGCGGGACGACGCAAGCACGGCATCACGGATCGGTGACCTCCGAGACGAGGACTATGGGAGACAAGGGTGATCAAGATGGCGATGAACAGTGACTCAACAGCGTCCGTGATGACGGACCCGTCACTCGAGATGACGGGAAAAGATGTGGACGCGCTGCTGGCGGCCGCGCCCAAGATCAGACCCGGGACCCGCGTCAATGTGACGTTCCTGGGAAACGAGAACCTCGAGATGCGCGTGGCAGCCGCCAAGGCCGTTCACGACGCCGGGTTGACCCCCGTGTCGCACGTGGCGGCTCGGAGAATGTCGTCCAAGGATGAGTTCGTCGAGTTCCTGGACGCCTTGCGGGGCCAGGTGGGAACTACCCACCTCTTCACCGTCGGAGGAGACCCCTCCGAACCCATGGGGCCCTACGCGTCGGCCCTGGATCTCATCCGCTCAGGCCTTCCGGCGGAGCATGGATTCACCCACATCTCGATCGCGGGATACCCCGAGGGCCATCCGGACATCGCCGATTCCGAGCTCTGGTCTGTGCTGGAGGCCAAGGTCGCGGCGCTTCAGGAGCAGGGTCTCTCGGGCACCATCCTCACCCAGTTCGGGTTCGACGTAGACCCGATCCATGACTGGATCCGGGAGGTCCGCGCTCGGGGAATCGACCTTCCCATCCGGATCGGCGTGCCTGGCCCCGCCGGGATCAAGCGGCTGATGACCTACGCCAAACGCTTTGGGGTCTCAACGTCGGCGGGCATCGCCCGCAAGTATGGATTCTCCATGACGAACCTGCTGGGGACTGCCGGACCGGAGCGGCTGATCCGGGATCTGCAGAAGGGGCTCACCGCCGAATCTGGTGATGTGAAGCTCCACTTCTACACCTTCGGCGGGATGGAGACCACGGCCGACTGGATTGCCGACTATGACGAGAGGCAGCTCGGCAGCTGAGCCCTCCCCAGAGCGCGTTGAACTGAGGAATTCGCCGTGAGGAGCGAGATGACGGATGTGCGGATCGAGGACAGGGCAGCTCCGGCCTTGTGCGGCGAGGTGGATCTTGAACGGATTGAGGATGCGATTCGTGAGGTGCTGCTGGCCGTGGGAGAGGACCCTTCCAGGGAGGGCCTGCGTGACACCCCTGCCCGTGTCGCGCGGGCCTATCAGGAGGCGTTCGTCGGTATGCGTCAGGATCCGGCGGAGCTCTTCGGGTCGACCTTCGAGGCCGGCCATGAGGAGATGGTCCTGGTCCGGGGCATCTCCTTCTACTCCATGTGTGAACACCACCTGGTGCCCTTCTTCGGAGTGGCTCACATCGGCTACCTGCCGGCGGTGGGCGGCAACGTCGCGGGGCTCGGAGCTCTGGCACGGTTGGTCGACGTGTTCAGCAAGCGACCTCAGGTCCAGGAGCAGCTGACCACGCAGGTGGTCAACTCCCTGATGGAGCATCTGAGGCCGAGGGGAGCCATCGTGGTGCTGGAGGCCGAGCATCTCTGCATGTCCATGAGGGGAGTCGCTAAACCCGGGGCGAAGACCATCACCTCGGCGGTGCGGGGGCAGTTGAGAGAAGCAGCCACCCGGGCAGAGGCGATGAGCCTGATCTCCTCCTGGCGTTGAGCGGCCACCCCACGTCAGGGGCTCTGGTGTTCCCTGGCCGAACTGCGTCCGGTCCACAGATTGTGGTGTGTTACTCTTCACAATCCATCGCTTGGACATCACCTCCAGGCGGCTCACGCGCATGCTTCATGACACTGATGGGGGAGCTCGATGTCGTTCTATAACTCTCGCGAGACTTTGGTGCCCGAAATGCTTTCGGCCATGACGCAGACTCTTGAGTTGGAAGAGCTTGAGACTTCTGAAGGGACAACAGTTCTCGTAGGAGCCGCGTCAGAGCGTGACCCATCTCGAGTCGCCGTCATCTCAGGTGGTGGATCAGGTCATGAGCCTGCGCATGCCGGCTTCATTGGTGAGGGAATGTTGGACGCGGCCATACCTGGCGAGATCTTCTCCTCTCCCTCGGTGACCGCAGTGCTGGAGGGTATTCGGCATGTTGCCGGTACGGCTGGGTGCCTGCTGGTGATCAAGAACTACACCGGTGATCGCCTGAACTTCGGGCTTGCTGCTGAGCGCGCGCGTCAAGAGGGCTACAAGGTCGAAACCGTCCTCGTTGCTGACGATGTAGCACTCCCTGGCTTCGCGCAGCCGCGCGGGCTCGCCGGCACGATATTGGTGCACAAGGTGGCGGGAGCCGCTGCGTCGGCGGGCGAGGATCTCACTGAAGTAGCAGACGCTGCTCGCCGGGCGGCGGCGTCGATTCGCACCATCGGGCTGGCCCTTGGGCCGGTTCAGCTGCCAGGTGGCGCTCCTGATCTCGAGCGTGGCGCCGAGCTGGGCATGGGAATCCACAACGAACCTGGCGCCAAGACCATCTCTGTTGACAGTGCTGCCGACGCGGTCGCACGGGTTCTCGAGTCTCTGGAGATCGATGCTGGGCCCCAGAAGCTGGTGGTCATGCTGAACGACCTCGGCGGATGTTCAGCCCAGGAGGGTCTTGTTCTTACTCATGAACTGATTCGCCAGATTGGCCCGTCCCGAATCGCACGCTTCATCGGCCCGGTGAGAGTGATGACATCTCTTGGAATGCAAGGGTTCTCCGTCACGGTCATGCCTGCAGACGATGCCCTGGTCGCTGCGTTGGAGAGGCCGACTACGGCCCCTGCCTGGACAGCCCCGAAGAAAGTCAAGGAATCGCCTCGGCGAACAAAGAGCAGACAACAGGAACAACGAGATACACCTATGGGCGTTTCCTCCGGAAATCAGATTGAAGAGAGGGTCAGGCAGGGGTGCTTGACGCTCATCGAGCTGAAGGCTGTACTCGACGATCTTGACAGGTCCACCGGAGACGGCGATGCAGGAACAACGTTCCGCGCTGGGGCCGAAGCTATCCTCGCGGACCTCGACGCGGGCACTCTGGGATTCGCCGACCAGGCCGCGGGCATGAACCGCGTCGCGACAATCCTTGAAACACGCATGGGCGGCTCCTCGGGAGTGCTTCTTGCGATACTCACGACTGCTATGTCGGAGGTGTTGGCTCGAGACGCCAACTGGGCAGATGCCCTGGGTGCCGGGCTCAACGCAATGATCCACCATGGCGGCGCCGAAGAAGGACACTCCACGATGATCGACGCAATCGCCCCAGCATTCAGAGTCCTGGACGCGGGTGGCGGACTGGTGGAAGCCGCACGGGAGGCGGAATCAGGTGCACGAGGAACGGCTGAATTCGCAGCCCAGGCCGGTCGAGCCGCCTATGTTCCTGACGCTGCCTCTCTAGGTGTCGAAGACCCAGGAGCCAAAGCAGTTGCCGCGCTTCTCACCGCTCTCAGCAGGAATTAGACCGACTCTTCACACGTGAGCGTGGAGTCCTGCTCGAGGGGGGCGGGGGCGTCGGGGTTTCCCTCAGAACCCCCTGCCCACGATGCGTGGCGGGCCAATGAGGTCCTCAGGAGAGCCGCGACTTTCTCTTGCAGGCGGAGCTCGACCCGACCGGTTGGCTCCGGCGCGCAGACATGGGCACTGGACTCAGTAGTAGTACGGGAACTCGGACCAGTTCGGCTCGCGCTTGCCCAGGAAGGCGTCACGCCCTTCCACAGCCTCGTCGGTCATGTATCCCATGCGGGTCGCCTCACCGGCAAAGACCTGCTGGCCTGCCAGTCCGTCGTCGGCGGCGTTGAACGCGAACTTCAGCATCCGGATGGCCTGCGGGGACTGGCCTGCGATGTCGGCGGCGTACTCCAGGGCAACCTCTTCGAGACGCTCATGGTCCACCGCCTCATTGACCGCGCCCGCGGCCACCATGTCCTCGGCGGAGTGCTCGCGGGCGAGGAAGAAGATCTCACGGGCCTTCTTCTGCCCCACCTGACGGGCCAGCAGTGCGGAGCCGTAGCCCGCGTCGAAGGAGCCCACCGTCGCGTCGGTCTGCTTGAACTTCCCGTGCTGGCGCGAGGCGATGCTCAGATCGGCCACCACGTGCAGGGAGTGTCCGCCACCTGCGGCCCAGCCGTTGACCACGGCGATGACCACCTTGGGCATGGTGCGGATGAGCCGCTGGACCTCGAGGATGTGGAGCCTGCCGGCGCGAGCCGGATCGATGGTCTCGGCGGTGTCGCCCTCGGCGTAGCGGTAGCCGTCGCGGCCGCGGATGCGCTGGTCTCCGCCGGAGCAGAAGCTGTGCCCGCCGTCCTTGGGGGAGGGCCCGTTTCCGGTGAGCAGCACGGCGCCCACATCAGGGGTCATCCGCGCGTGGTCCAGCGCCCGGTAGAGCTCGTCCACGGTGCCGGGACGGAAGGCGTTGCGCACCTCGGGGCGGTCGAAGGCGATCCGCACCGCGGGGAGATCCGCGGTGATCGTCCCCGCCTCGTCACGGCGCACCCGCCGGTGATACGTGACATCGGTGAAGTCGAACCCCTCCACCACGCGCCACTGCCACGGGTCGAAGATGTCCGAGACCTGCGGCGGCAGGACCGCGGGGGAGGAGTCGTTCGGGCTGCTGGGAGTATCTGATCCGATCACAGCAGCGAGTCTACCGAGGAGGGCAGGTGCGCCGTCGTCGGCCGCGTGATCCCGCCCGCGACCCGCGAGATTGTCGTAGAGCTCTAGCGAATCGTAGAGCTATAGCTCAACGATAATGCGAAAGCTCTACGATAACTTGGGGGGTGGGCCGGCCTGCCGCGCACGGCAGGGCAGGCGGGGACCGGATCTACGAGAGGAATCGATGAGCGCAGCGACATTCACCGACCAGGCCTGGGAGCGGACCGCCGGGATCCGGAGCGAGATCGACGCGCTGCCGTTCCTGCGGCAGCTCGAGGACGGTTCGCTTCCGCGCGCGATCTTCGAGAACTACATGGGCCAGGACGCGCTGTACCTCACCGGCTACGCCCGGGCGCTCGCGGCCTGCGCGGCCCAGTCCACCGATCCCGAGCACATCATCTTCTGGTCCCGCGCGGCCGCCGGCGCGATCGAGGAGGAGCGCGCGCTGCACGCCACCCACGTCGTGGACTTCTCCGCCGTCACGCCCTCGCCCACCACGGTGGCCTACACGTCCTTCGAGCTCGCCCTGGTCTCGGCCGGGTCCCTGCCGGTGCTCGCCGCCAGCGTGCTGCCCTGCTTCTGGATCTACGACGACGTCGGCACTCGCCTCAAGGCGCGCGTCGGGTCCCTGGAGGGTCATCCCTACGCCGACTGGGTCACTGCCTACGGCGACCCGGAGTTCCACGAGCTCACTCGGAGGGCCCGGCTGATCGTCGACGAGCTCGCCGCCACCGCCAGCGAAGAGACCCGCGCCGCCATGCATCGGGCCTACCACCGCGCCAGCCAGTACGAATGGATGTTCTGGGACTCCGCGCACCGGATCGAGACGTGGCCGGTGGCCTGATCATGCACGAGCTGCCCGACCGAGAATCAGCCGATGCTGGGGGCCTGACGCAGCTCCAGGAGCACTACCGCGTCTTCGCTGAGATCGAGGCCGCGCCGGTCTCCCCGCGCTACGCCCGATGGGCCGCGGGAGTGGCCGAGGACGCCGAGCTCCTGCAGCGGCTCCTTGTACTTCCCTCGGCGAAGCGTCAGGCGAATCTCCTCTTCGCCTCCGCTCAGTTCCACGGGGTGCAGGCCGAGCAGTGGGCGCAGGCCCGCGCGCAGATCCTCAGCGGCTGGACAGAGATCTCCGCGACCATGCGCGGTCGCGCGACCCAGACCAACGAGCCCGGTCGCATCGCTGCGCTGAACCTTGCCTTCTCCGTCATCCAGGACGACGACGCGCCGCTCGCGCTGATCGAGGTGGGTGCCTCCGCCGGTCTCTGCCTCTACCCCGATGCGTGGCCCACCCGATACCTCCGCGCCGGGCAGGCTGATCGTGAACTCGTGCCACCCGAGGGGGCGCTGCGCAGCGCGGTGCAGCTGAGCTGTGAGCTCAGCGGCCTGGAGGCCCCACGGGCGCTGCCGCGCGTGGGCTACCGGGCAGGCATCGATCTGAACCCGCTGGACCTCACCGACGCGGAGGATCAGCGCTGGCTCGAGTCGCTCATCTGGCCCGGCATGGAGTACCGCATCCCGCGGATCCGCGCCGGCGCAGAGATTCTGGCCCAGGACCCTCCGGCGATGTTCGCCGGAGACCTCAACGACCGATTGGCCCAGGTGCTCGATCAGGTCCCTGCCGGCATGACCCCGGTGGTGTTCCACACCGCCGTGCTCGCCTATCTGAACAGGCAGGATCGACGCCGGTTCCGCAGCCAGGTCGAAGCGGCAGGGGTGCGCTGGGTCAGCAATGAGGGGATCCGGATCATCGAGGGCTTCGCTGAGCAGCTGCCGCGGGAGAGCGAGGCGGAGTCAGGCTTCGTGCTGAGCCTGGACGGGGAACCGCTGGCGCGCACCACGCCGCATGGGCAGGCAGCGCGAGCCCTGCGCCGGTGATCCCGCTCAGCTCAGCGGCTTCTGCGCCAGGAAGATCATCTCCGGGGAGTCCTCGCTGAGCTCCTCGCGATCCCAGTCTCCCCAGAGCTGCCGGATCTCGAACCCGGCGGCGGTCAGCGATTCCCGCAGCACCGCAAGCGGGCGGTAGCGCAGGGTCTCCTCGGCGATGATCTCCCGGGCGTCAGGCAGCAGGTTATGCGCTCGGGCGGTGATCAGCTGCCCGTCCACGGCATCCTGGCGCACCCCGGCGATCTCCATCCAGGAGGTGAACTCTCCGCCGCCGGGATGCGGCTGCGTCTCCCGCGTGGACTCGGCATCCCAGGCGTCAAGCTCCAGGGCGGCGGGGTTCCGTGATTCGAAGGCCAGGTGTCCGCCGGGGCTCAGCGCTTGCCAGGCCTGCGCCAGGACCGCGTCCCAGTCCGCCCGCTCGAGGAAGTACTGGGCCACATGGCCCTCCATGACCACCGCATCTGCGGTGCCGGTCTCCAGCTGATCGGCGAACCCATGGATCCAGCTGACCTGCTCGTCGACCCCTGCTCGGGCGCTGCGAGCCCGGGCGACGTCGATCATCGCCGCCGAGGGATCCACACCGACCACCCGGAACCCGTGCTGGGCCAGCAGGACACCGAGCACGCCGGTCCCGCAGCCGACGTCGGCCACCCGCCGGGTACCCAGCTCCTCGAGCAGCTCCAGGTAGAACTCGTGGTCCCAGCCACCGGCGTTCTCCACGTCGTAGATCGCCACGAGCTCCGGATCCTGGACCCAGGCGAAGGCGGGGTCCACCTGCGGCCCGGAATCAGGTCCGGGGGCAGGTCCGGAAGCAGGCCCCTGGGCCGCGGCGGAACCGGTCGAGCTCATCGGACCAGACCGCCCGCACCGAGGTGATGTGCGAGGAAGGCATAGTCCCAGGCGCGTTCCTTCCAGCTCTCGTACCGGCCTGAGGCGCCGCCGTGCCCGCCGTCCATCTCGATCTTCATCACCACGGGGGCGTCACCCTGCTGGTGCTCGCGCAGGACCTGGACCCATTTGGCCGGTTCCACGTAGAGCACCCGGGTGTCGTGGAGGCTGGTCACCGCGGCGATCGCCGGATACTCGACGTCACGGACGTTCTCGTAGGGGGCGTAGGACTTCATGTACCGGTAGACCTCGGGGTCGGTGATCGGGTTGCCCCACTCCTCCCACTCCAGCGCCGAGAGCGGCAGCTCCGGGTCCAGGATCGAGGTCAGATTGTCCACGAAGGGCACCTGCGCCAAGATGGCCACGTACTTCTCCGGGGCGAGATTGGCCACCGCCCCCATGAGCAGCCCGCCCGCTGAGCCGCCGAGCGTGGCGATCCGCGCAGGATCGGCCCACCGCTGGGCGACCAGGTGGTCGGTGGCGGCGATGAAGTCGGTGAAGGTGTTGGTCTTCTTCAGCTTCTTCCCGTCCTCGTACCAGCCGCGGCCGAGCTCGCCGCCGCCACGCACATGGGCGATGGCGAAGACGATGCCGCGGTCCAGCAGCGAGAGCCTCGGGATCCCGAAGCTGGGGTCCATGCTCATCTCATAGGAGCCGTAGCCGTAGACCAAGGTCGGATTGCTGCCGTCGGCGCTCACGTCCCGGTGGTGCAGGACCGTGATCGGCACTGTGATCTCCGAGCCGTCGGCCCGGGTGTCGCCCGTCGGCGCCCAGAGGCGCGTGGCGCGGTAGGCGTCGAGGTCCACGTCATGGACCGGGGTCTCCCGGCGCAGCACCGGTGTCCCCTCGGCATGATCGATGTCATAGATCCGGGTCGGGGTCAGCCAGGACTCATAGGCGACCCGGAAGAGCGGGGCCTCGTATTCGGCGGCGATGACCGCGCAGGTGTAGAGCTCCTCGCCGAAGGCCGGCCCGGGCAGTGTGGAGGTCAGCACGGGAGCCGCGCCCTCGCGAGCCGCGCGCAGCGTGTCCAGGGAAAGCATCTGGACCGACTCGATGGTGTCGCGCCGCGCGGCGACGATCACCTGCGCGGCGGTGACGGTCACACCCTCGAGCTTCACGGTCTCCTCATGAGGCAGCACGAGCCGACCCAGGTCCAGCGGCCGGTCGGCAGCCTGTCCCGTGAGCTCCGCTGCGGTGGTCAGTGAGAGTGCGTTGTTCGGTCCGGCCTGGTTGTGGGTGACCAGCAGCAGGCGCTCGCCGTCGAGCACGATCGGGTCGATGCTGTGCAGTATCCGCCGCTCGGCGCCGATCAGCAGCACCGGCTCCGCCGCGGGGTCAGTGACGTCGAGCAGCCGGGACTCGTCGTACTCGGAGTTCCCAGAGATGATGAGCAGCTCGCGCTTGTCTGCCGAGAGCCCGACACCGGTCCAGAGCTGCTCGTCCATGATCTCCAGGAGCAGCCGGTCCTCTTCTGCAGCCGTTCCCAGTGTGTGCATGTAGAGCCGGTGGGGCCGCCAGGCGGCATCGGCCACCATGTAGTAGGCGCGCGCTCCGGTGGGTTCGAGCACGGGCCCGCCATGGACGCTGCCCACCTCTTCCGGCAGGTTCTCTCCGGTGGTCAGGTCGCGGAACCGCAGCGTGTAGAGCTCATCCCCGGAGGTGTCCTCGGAGTAGGCCAGCAGCGTCCCCTCGGCGCTGAGCGACATTCCGCCGAGCTGGTAGAAGGGATGCTTCGCCGCCTCGGCGTTGGTGTCGAAGATGGTCTCCTCGCCGGCGAGCGTGACGCCGGCCTGGACCTGTGGCGGGGTCCAGGACCCGCGGTTGGCGTCGTCGTCGGCCGCGGAGTTCCGGTCCTGGTCGGTCTCGGCGGGGACCCGGCAGTAGATGGCGTGCTGCTCGCCCTCGAGGGTGCGCGTGAAGTACCACCAGTCGCCGCGACGGGAGGGGACCGAGAGGTCGGTCTCCACGGTGCGGTGCTTGATCTCGGAGAAGATGGCCTCCCGCAGCGGCTGCTGGTCCGCGGTGACTGCCTCGGCGTAAGAGTTCTCGGCGTGAAGATGCTCGATGACCTCGGCGGAGTCCTTCTCGCGCAGCCATTCGTAGTGGTCCACGAACGTGTCGCCGTGGTGGGTGCGCGAGGTCGGGAGCTGCTTCGCCCGTGGAGCTGTCGGGCGGCTGGTGTCGGTGGCTGAGGAGCTCTGCGCGGGGGTTGAATCGGACATGCGGCTATTCAATCAGACCTGAAAACCTCGGGAAGATCCCGCGGGGGCCGTCTGGGCCGTCACTCGCCGGCGCGCACGAGTCCGCATTCATAGGCGTAGACCACCATCTGGGTCCGGTCCCGCAGGGCCAGCTTGGTGAGGATCCGGGAGACATGGGTCTTGACCGTCTGCTCGGCCAGGTAGAGCTCCGCGGCGATCTCGGTGTTGGAGCGGCCCCGGGCGACGGCGGTCATCACCTCACGCTCCCGCTCCGTCAGCTCGGAGACCAGGCCGGACTGCTTCGGACTCGCAGAGGGGCGCGTGGCGTAGTCAGAGATCAGCGTGCGGGTGATCTTCGGCGAGAGCAGCGCATCGCCGCTGGCCACCACGCGCACCGCCTGCACGAGCTCCTCGGGGGTCGCATCCTTGAGCAGGAATCCGCTGGCACCGGCGCGCAGCGCGTCGAAGACGTACTCGTCGGCGTCGAAGGTGGTCAGCATCAGGATGCGTGGGGGAGTGCCGGTCATGGCGAGGATCTGCCGGGTGGCCTCGAGACCGTTGACCTTGGGCATGCGGATGTCCATGAGGACCACGTCCGGGGTGGTGCTGTGCACGACGTCGACGATCCCGTCCCCGTCCGAGGCCGTGCCTGTCACGCTGATGTCCTCCTGGGCGTCGAGCAGCGCGGCGAACCCGGCTCGGATCATGGACTGGTCGTCCACGATCAACACCCGGATCGAGGGGCCGGAGGGCGTGGCCGAGGAGGCGGCGGGAACGACTGGGGACATGGTCCAACGCTACCCCGGTACCGCAGCGCTTCGGGCCTGTGATGTGATGTGTCCATCATGACCACCAGGGAAGAGCATCGCCATGCAACGCGTCCGTCCTGAGTCCCTGACGCGGCGCCTGGTGCGCGACGGTGCCTACGTCCTTCCGGGGCTGCCCATCGCGGTGTTCAGCGCGAGCCTGCTGCTGTCCCTGGTGGGCGTCTCCATCCTGACGGCCCCGCTTTGGGTGGGTGCGCTCGTCCTGCCGCTGGCGCTGGTCACCGCCTCGGAGTTCGCGGAGCTCTCCCGGCGGCGGCTGCGCCGCTGGGGTGCCGTCCTCGCCCCGGTCACCTACCGCTCCCGTCGCCCCGGACTCGGCGGACGGCTGGGGCCCGTCGCCGATCCGCGACGCTGGCTGGACCTGATCTTCGAGACCCTGCTCGCGCTGCCCGTCCGGCTGGTGACGTTCCTGGTCGCCATCCTCTGGGTCGTGATGGGACCGGCGGGGATCACCTACTTCTTCTGGTCTCGCTTCATCCCAGGCGAGCGGGGGCTCATCGAGCTTCTGGAACTGATCGAGCCCGCACTGGTCCCCGCCGACGAGATCTGGCAGTACGTCCTGGATTCCGCGGTCTTCCTGATCCTCGGGGTGGTCTTTCTGGTCACGCTGCCGGCGGTGATGCGCGGGCTGGCCGCTCTGGACGCGCTGCTGGCCACCAGCCTGCTCGGCGCCGGTGGGCGCGGCCGGCTGATCCCGCTGGAGCACCCGCAGGCGCACCCGCTGGAACGCACGCTCTCCCGCGCCGCGAGAGGGCGGAGCGAACCCCGGCCAGAGGAGGAGGACGCGTCCTTCAGCGCCGCAGCATGGTCCTGGATCGGGATCAGCTTCGCCGCTGTGGTGCTGCTGGCCGTGAGCTGGCCGCTGACGGTGAGCATCTACGGCGTGCACCCGGCGCTGGCGATGGTCCTCACGCTGGCGCACTGCCTGACCCTGGTGCTCACGCTGAGGTTCCCGTGGGCCGGGATCGGCGCCTCGGTGCTGGTCTCTGCCGCGTTGATGGGGGCCACCGCCGAGTCGGGGGTGGGTATCTGGCCCTGGCCGGTGACCGCCATGATCATCCAGTCCGGGGTGATCCTCGTGGCCGCGCTGCGCCGCCCCTGGTACTGCGCCGCCAGCGGATGGGCCGCCAGCGCGCTGCTGACCGCCGCCGCCATCGTCATGGCAGCGCCGCGGCTGCCCGCCGGCGCCGTGAGCACCGGGATCGTCTTCGCCTCGGTGAGCGCCGGCGTGGTCGTGCTCGGGAGCCTCACCCGGCAGTGGCTCGTGGACGCGGACCGGCTCGAGGAGTCTGAACGCACCAGCGCCCAGCAGAGCCGCCGTCGTCGGGAGCTGGAGGAGCGCAACCGGATCGCGCGCGAACTCCACGATGTGGTCGCGCATTCGATGTCCGTGATCAGCGTGCAGGCGGCGACGGCCCAGTATCGGTTGTCCTCGATCACCCCGGAGGCGCAGCAGGAGTTCGAGGAGATCGCCCGGTCCTCCCGCCAGGCGCTCGGGGAGATGCGGATGCTGCTGGGCACCCTGCGCAGCGACGAGGAGGTGCCCACCGGGCCGACCCCGGGGCTCGCAGAGATCTACTCGCTGGTGGAGGCCACTCGAGCTTCAGGCACTCCGATCCGGGTCATCGGGCTTGATGTCGTGGAGGCGTCCTCCGCCGTCGGCCTGGCCGCCTATCGCATGGTCCAGGAGGGGCTCAGCAACGCGCTGCGCCATGCTCCCTCCGCGACGATCGAGGTCAGCGCAGAGGTGCTCGAGCATGACGCGTCCGCGCCCGACGGCACTCGGCACCTGCTGATCCAGGTGCGCAACACCGCTCCGCCGCATCCAGTCTCCGTGCCTGCACCGGGGGCTGGCCTGGGGCTGGAGGGCATCCGTGAGCGAGTCGGCGCGGTCGGCGGGACCGTCGAGACCGGAGAGACCCCCGACGGCGGCTACTACATCCGGGCCTCCTTCCCGCTGTGAGGCTGCCAACCCCCTACCGGCGTAGGGGGTGAAGATGGCTCCCCCGGGTGACGCGGGTGAGATTCCGGCTGGCTACGGTGGAACCATGACAGTCACCCAGACCCGGTCAGAGTCAGCCCGGACCACCTCCGAGCAGGCTCGCCCACCGCGGAACAAGCAGGTCAACGAGTTCTTCGAGCTCGCCCAGCGGGTCAAGGACGAGGGCCTGATGGACCGCGGCGCCTCCAGCTACGTGCTGCGCGTGATCGTGCTCAGCTTCGCCTTCGCGGGCGCCTTCGTGGCCATGTTCACCCTCGGTGACAGCCTCTGGCAGCTTGCCGTCGCCGCCTTCTTCGGGATCCTGCTCACCCAGGTCGCGTTCCTCTCCCACGACGGCGCCCACCAGCAGGTCTTCCGCACCGGCAAGCGCAACGAGTGGTTCGGCCGGGTCACCGGCAACCTCATCGTCGGCCTGTCCTACGCATGGTGGACCAAGAAGCACGGCAAGCACCACGCGAACCCCAACACCATCGGCAAGGACGGCGACATCGCCCCGGGCGCCCTCGTCTTCGTCGCTGAAGACGCAGCGCAGCGCACCGGGTTCATGGGCTGGCTCGCCCGCCGTCAGGGTTGGATGTTCTTCCCGCTGCTGACGCTGTTCGCCATCGCGCTGCACTACAACGCGCTCAAGACCGTCTTCACGGCCAAGAAGCTCAAGCGTCGCAAGACCGAGCTGGCGATGCTGGCCGTTCGTCTCATCGGCTTCCCCGTGCTGATCTTCCTCGCCATGAGCCCAGGACTGGCGCTGGGCTTCCTGGCCGTGCAGCTGGTGGTCTTCGGCGTCTACATGGGTGGCAGCTTCGCTCCCAACCACAAGGGCATGCCGATCATCCCCAAAGACTCCGACATGGACTTCCTGCGTCGCCAGGTGCTGACCTCGCGCAACATCAAGGGCGGACGCATGATGGACGTGGCCATGGGCGGGCTGAACCTGCAGGTCGAGCACCACCTCTTCCCGCGCATGCCCAGCCCCAACCTGCACAAGGTCAAGCCGATCGTCGAGGAGTTCTGTGCCGAGAAGGGCATCAGCTACACCGCCACCGGGCTGGTCCAGTCCTACGGCATGGTCGTCACCTACCTGAACCGGGTCGGTCTCGGCTACGCCGATCCGATGGACTGCCCGATCATGGCGCAGTACCGTCCCCGCTGATCCCGCGGGCACGACGGGCGATGCTGTCCAGCCGGTCCTGTTCGCGCCTGCGGCGCTGAGCGGCCTGCCGATCGAGCTCACGGGTCTCCGCGGCGAACAGCGGGATGATCGCAGCCCAGAGCAGGTAGACCGGCGCCGCTGAGAGCGCGGCCCCAGCGATCCACAGCCACGGGGTGGTGGACTCTGCGACGGCGGCGAGGCCGTCACGCAGCGCCGGTCCCAGCAGGGCCACCAGTCCGAGCGTGGTGCCGAAGGCCCCGAGGGTGACGCAGAGCCCTGCCTGCCGGCCCCCGGCCCGTCCGCTCTCAGCAGGCAGCGGAGCCAGGCTCGGGTCACGGGCCTCGGTCTGCAGGACCACCGCACCGCAGACCAGCGTCCACGTCGCCACCACGAGATAGGCCGCGATCATGTCGCTGGGCAGATGCCAGCCCTCCACAAAGATGTACGCACCCCAGAGCGCCGACCAGTTCGCCGCGAGCACGCCCCACAGTGCGCGATCGCGTGGTCGCGCGATCAGAAACATGGCCGCCGCAGCTGAGGCCGCCATCGTGGTGTGACCGCTGGGCAGCGAGTTCCCGGTCCAGTCCTCGGTGAGTCCGATCAGCACCGGGCGGCTGGAGAAGACCAGCTTGAACAGCTGAGTGCTCAGGTTCGCACCGAGCACGAGCACCGCGGCGCTGCCGAGGACCCTCCACCTGCCGTGCGCTCCCCGCCGCCGGCCCAGTCCCACGCAGGCCAGCAGCGGCGGCAGCAGGATCCACACCGCGATCCACTCGTTCTGCGGGTCCAGCTCGGGGAGCGGGTGACCCGTGGTGGAGCCGGTCCGCTGCATCATGATGTCCAGCAGCTGCCCGGTCTCCGTATGGACTGAGATCCAGTAGAGCATCCCGAAGAGCGCCCCACACAGCAGAACCCCGGCCGCCCACCGCTCAGGGTGAAAGGCCGGGGTCCGCAGGTGATGAGGCATGCGGCTATTCTGCCGCACCACCTCAGCGTCGGCTGTGGTGTGGCTCGCTCTGCGTCTGATGATCCGCCATGTCCTCGGCGGTCCAGCACTCGATGTTGCGCAGCTCCGGCATGTCCGAGGCGAAGAAGATCGGGTCGATTCCCTGTTTCTTCTGTGCCTCATAGTGCTTGAGCAGCTTGACGGCTGTGCCGCCGAGCAGCGTGATGGCCACCAGGTTGAACATCGCGATGATGACCATCGTCACACCGGCGATCGCCCACGCCAGGTCCACCGGGATGATCGCGCCGACGAACACCACGGCGGTGAGCGCCGCGGCAAAGATCTTGCGGGTCTTCTCGGAGCTGGAGATGAACAGCACGTTCATCTCGCCGTAGGAGTAGTTGCCCAGGATCGAGGTGAACGCCAGCAGCAGAATGATCAGGGCCAGGGCGAGCGCACCGAAGGCGCCGAAGTTCGCGGTGAGCGCCTCCTGGGTCAGCTCCCCGCCCACATTGGTCTCCGTGCGCACGGATGCCTCGGGGAAGGTCACCAGAATGATGAATGCGGTGACCGAGCAGATGATCAGTGTGTCCAGGTAGACGCCCAGGGTCTGCACGAGCCCCTGCTTGACCGGGTGCGACACATCAGCGGTGGCAGCGACATTGGGCACCGAGCCCATGCCTGCCTCATTGGAGAACATTCCGCGCTGCACGCCGGCCATGATCATGGCGCCGAACGCACCGCCCGCGGCGGAGGTGAAGTTGAAGGCTTCGCCGAAGATCATGCCGAACACGGCGGGAAGCTGCTCGATGTTGAACGCGACGACCACCAGGCCTAACAGGATGTAGAGCATCGCCATCAGCGGGACCACCCGCTGGGTGACCTGGGCGACTCGGCGCAGTCCAGCAAGGACGACGACGCCGGTGAGCACCGTCAGCAGCACGGCCAGGATCCAGCTCAGGCTCGTGGTGTCCGTCATGCCCAGCTCTCCGGCGGCGCCAGTCACCGAATCGACGATCGTATTGGCCTGCAGCGAGGTGAAGGACAGGGCGAAGCAGAAGATGAAGATCACGGCAAAGACGATGCCGCCGGAGCGTGACCCCAGCCCGCGCTCGATGTAATAGGCCGGGCCGCCCTTGAAGGTGTCGAAGCGGCGGACCTTGTACAGCTGCGCCAGAGTGGACTCCACGAAGGAAGCGGCAGAGTTGAAGATCGCCATCACCCACATCCAGAACACCGCACCCGGCCCACCCAGGGCGATCGCGCCGGCGACACCCGCGATGTTGCCGGTGCCCACGCGGGCCGAGGCGGTGATGGTGAAGGTCTGGAAGGCGGAGAGGGACCTGGTGCGACCGTCTGCATCGCTGGGGGCCTTGTCCGTGATGGAGCGGAACATGTCCGGGATGTGGCGAAGTTGGACCAGACGGGTGCGGATGCAGAGATACACGCCCACGGAGAGGATCACGAGGATGCCGACCGTGTTCCAAGCCAAGGTCTCGATCGCGCCGATCGAGTCGAGAAGATTGTCCATAGTCATAATGCGCAGACTCTACCGGTCACGGCACCCCCAGGAACCTCCCAGCCTGTGTTCGGAGCGTGAGGCAGAATGGAGGAAACTCCGGTTTCACAGAAGGTGATCACCATGGCTCACGTCCCTGACCCCGTCCGTTTCCAGCGCCTCGAAGAGCACGCCTGGCTCGCCGCACCGGGGGCTGACTCTGGACTGAACGTGGGACTCGTCCTCGGCGAGGACCTTGCGGTGCTCATCGATCCGGGACCGTCCGACGGCGACCACGCCGCCCTGCTCGCTGGTGTCCGTGAGCTCAGCTCGGCCGAGATCCTCGTGGTGAACACCCACGGGCACCCTGATCATGTGGGGGCCAACGACTTCCTGCGGGCCCAGGGCGTGCAGCAGATCTGGGCCCATGAGCACGCAGGGGTCGAGTCAGCCACCGATCTGGTCTCCAGCACACCGGTGACGCTGGAGCTGGGCGGCGGAGTCGCCGTCGTCCTGGCGCACCTCGGGCGTGGACACACCTCCGGGGACCTGGTGGCAGGGGTCCGTTCGGGAGAGGCCCCGGGGATCATGTTCTGCGGGGACCTGGTCCGGGAGGGTCGTGACCCCGAGTTTCATGACTCCTACCCCGAGGAATGGGTTCGTACGCTGGGCCGACTGTGGTCTATGGCGGGGAACTACAGCAGGTTCATCCCGGGTCACGGGCGTGAGGTCGATGCTGATTTCCTGGCGTCCATGCGTCGGCGCATGCAGCAGGGCTGCAATGTCTCCGCGCAGGCGATCAGGGATGCGGTCAATGATGCGACCAAGGCCATCCCGATCATCCCCTACGGCCCCGGGGAGTCCCGCGAGCTGATCACTCGGCTGCGCGGCCGGTGATCTGCCCGGGCGGGTGACCTGCCCGGCCGGTGACCTGCCCGGGCCAGGCCTGGCCCGGGGGAGACCTGGCCCGGGGGAGACCTGCGCCGGTTCAGACCCGGTAGAGCTCGTTGAACTGCGGCGGAATCGGGTAGTGCACGGTCTCTCCCCGCGGGGAGGGCACCGGGGCGCCGCGCTGCCGCCGTCCGGTCTCTGCGCCGAAGAGGTTGATGCCCGCACCGGCCATCAGGAAGCCGGGCCCGATCGAGACGAGCAGCCCGGCGAACCAGTGCCAGAGGCTCGGTTCGTCTCCAGCCAGCGCGATCCCGCTCCATCCTCCGGAGAAGAGGAAGCACAGCACCGCCACCACGGTGAGCGTCACGCCGAAGAACCAGGCGAGACCTGCCAGGGGTGCGGTCTCCGGCTCGTAGTCGGCCACCACTGTGTTCCACTCCGGTCCGGTGCGCATGATCAGCCAGCCGCCGACCATCGCCCAGCCCGCCACCACCAGGTAGGCGGCGATCACATCGGACGGTCGGTGCCAGGTCTCGGTGAAGGTGTAGGCCCCGACGAGGCCCGCGTAGAAGGCGGCGAGCACGGCGATGAAGGGTCGGCGGCGCGGGGAGCTGACCAGGAAGACCGCCACCGCCATGGAGGCTGCCAGCGTGGTGTGTCCGGAGGGCAGCGAGTTCCCTGTCCAGTAGGGCACGCCGTTGCTCAGATCCGGACGGTCCAGCCAGGCCTTGAGCACCTGGGTGGTGAGGTTGGCGCCGAGCACAGCGCCCAGCGCGATCAGGGCCCCCAGGAAGCGCTGCCGGGTGAGCACGATCACCAGGAAGAACACCGCGGGCAGTGCGATGATCACCGGGCTCAACCACCAGAGGTCGAAACCTCGGGTCGAGAGCGAGTCCACGCGGTTGGCCGCGGCGTCGAGCATCGCGTACTCGACCCACTGGCCCGAATCTGAGCGGACGAAGTATTCGTAGACCGCGATGAAGATCGCGCAGCAGAGCAGGATACCGAGGATCCACAGACCGGTGCGACGGGCCGGGGGACGCAGAGCGCTGGCAGCTGACATGTGCCCAAGTATCGCAGGTCCGCCTCTGCCTAGACTGAATGACATGGATCCTCACAGCGAAGCGCCGCAGCCGGGTTCCCGCGGCTGGCAGTACCCGGATCTCGAGGAGGTGCTGGACCGCGCCCATGTGGTCTCGCTGCCGCTGCGCACCAGGTTTCGTGGACAGATCCACCGTGAGGCGCTGCTGGTGGAGGGCCCTCAAGGGTGGGGAGAGTTCTCGCCCTTCCCCGAGTACGGGGCGGCAGAGTCGGCACACTGGCTGCGCGCCGCGCTCGAAGCCGGGTGGCACGGCTGGGGAACACCGCTGCGCACCTCCATCCCGGTCAACGCGACCATGCCCGCGGTCGGCCCGGACCAGGTGGAGTCGGTGCTACGCCGCTTCGGAGCGGTGGAGTCCATCCCTGCGGTGAAGGTCAAGGTGGCCGAGCCGGGGCAGGATCTTGCCGAGGACGTCGCGAGGCTGCGTGAGGTTCGACGGCTGGTGCCACGGGCCGGGCTGCGTGTCGATGCCAATGGGGGGTGGAGCATCGCCGAGGCGGTGCCTTCGCTGGCGGCGCTGGCCGAGGCGGCGGGTGGGAACTTCGAGTACGCCGAACAGCCGGTGGCCGGAGTGGATCCGCTGGCGGAGCTGCGCGAGGCGCTGGCGGCGGCGGGGGTCAGCTCCGACGGGGGACCGCTGCGCATCGCCGCCGATGAGGCGGTGCGCAAGGCAGAGGATCCGCTGCGCGTGGCGCGCCTGGGCGCGGCCGACCTGATCGTGGTCAAGGTCCCTCCGCTGGGCGGAGTGGAGCGGGCACTGCGCATCGTGGAGCAGGCAGGGCTGGACGCCGTCGTCTCCTCGGCCCTGGACACTTCCGTGGGTCTGGCGGCAGGACTGGCGCTGGCGGCCCGCCTGCCGGAGCTGCCCTACGCCTGCGGGCTCGGCACAGCCGCTCTGTTCGCCGAGGACGTGCTCGATGCCCCGCTGATCCCGGTGGCGGGTGCGCTGAGCGTGCCCGGCGCCGTCGTCCCGTCTGCGCAGCTGCTGCACCGACACCGGATCATGGGAGACCGTGCCGACTGGTGGTTCGCTCGGCTGCGTGCGGCCTACGGCGAACTGACCCGTGCTTCGGGGCCGGGTGCGGAATCGGCGTCGTCGGACAGCTTCTAGGATTGGGCCATGACGACAAGCCGGCGACCGTTTCGTGAATTCGACGACTCCCACGACGTCGAATCCCTGCGGCTTGCCCGGCGGGTGATCCGTGGACTGACCATGAGCATGCGGCATATCGTGCTGGCTCCCGGGTCCCGGTCGGCGCCGATGGCCTACGCCCTGCGCGAGGCGGAGGAGCTTGGCGCGATCACCGTGCACGTGCGCATCGACGAACGCTCCGCCGCGTTCACTGCGCTGGGGATCGCGCTGGCGACCAAGCGCCCCGCCGGGGTGGTCACCACCTCGGGCACGGCCGCGGGCAATCTGCTGCCGGCGATGATGGAAGCTGATCTCTCCGGGGTCCCCCTCGTGGCGATCACCGCTGACCGGCCCGAGGAGCTGCATGGCACCGGAGCGAACCAGACGGCCTGGCAGCAGGGCATGTTCGCCGGGCGGGTCCGCGATGAGATTCACCTGGAACAGGGGGAGGCGCGGTTGGAGCCCGAGTCGCGCGACGACATGCTCGCCGCCGAGACGCAGGTCGGGCTGCTGCTGCGCGTCGCCACCGGGTCCTCCCCGGGCCCGGTGCACCTGAACATCGGCTTCCGCGACCCGCTGGTGCCCGCCGAACCGGGAGCCAAGCACCAGCAGGGTGCTCAGCGCTGGGCGCGCACCCCCTTCGTCCCCCGCCGTGTCTCGGGGTCCGGTTCCGCGGAGCAGCTGCGCGCGGAGATCATCGGAGGCGAGATCCTCGGCGCGCGAACGGTGAATCTGCCGGCCGCCGGTGCGGGGGAACGCGCTGCCCAGATCCGGACCCAGGGCGAACCCGAGACGCAGGCGCCATCACAGCCCCCCGCCACGGACGCAGCAGAGTCCGCCCCGCAGCTGGAACCCCGGCGCACGGTCTTCGTGATGGGCGCCGAGGCGCCGGCTGAGGCCCGGGAGCTGGCGCGCCGACTGGGCCACCCGCTGCTCGCCGAGCCCAGCAGCGATGCCCGGTGGAGCGACCTCGGTGCCATCCAGGGCTACCGGCTGATCCTGCAGGCCCCCGAGGGATCCCCGGCGAGCGAGCTGGCGGGCAGCATCGAGCGCGTCGTCGTGGCGGGGCGCCCCACGCTGACCCGGCCGGTCCAGCAGCTGATCAACCGAGCAGACGTCGAGGCGGTGCAGTACGCCCCCGGCGGCGAGGCCTGGTTCGACCACCGGCTCGCCCGCCGTCGTCTGGTCGATCTGCCCTCCACCGCGCTCTTCGCTGGAGTCGCGCCTGCCGGCTGGCAGGACGCCTGGACGGAGCGGGGCCTGGCGGCGCAGCGCCTCATCGACGCCGCGCTCACCGAACAGGAGACCCTGGCCCAGGGTGAGCTGTCCTCGGTGCGGGTGGCGCAGTTCGTGGCCGAGACGGTCAAGACCCCGCTGCTGCTGGGATCCTCCTCGGTGATCCGGGACGTGGACCTCGCGGCCGTGCTCAATCGCAGCGTGCTGGAGTCCGAGCCGGGTCAACGGACCCGAGCTGCCGACGACGGCGGACGCCGGGTCTACGCGATGCGGGGCCTGGCCGGCATCGATGGCAACCTCTCGGCGGCCTCCGGGATCGCACTGGCACGGAACACCCGCGTCACCGCGCTGGTGGGTGATCTGACCTTCCTGCATGACGTCAACGCCCTGCTCGTCCCGGCCACCGAGCGGGAGCCGGACCTGGACATCGTGGTGGTCAACGATTCCGGCGGGGCGATCTTCGACCAGCTCGAGCATGGCGCGGTCGGGCGCCGCGAAGGTCAGGCCGAGACGGTGGAGCGCTTCTTCGGCACACCGCAGACCGTGGACATCGAGGCGCTCGCGGATGCCTACGGCCACGAGTATCACTTCGCGGATGACCTGGAGACCCTCGGCGAGGGGCTCTCCGGGCTCGAGGACCGGATCGGGATCCGGATCATCGAAGTGCGCACCGACCGCACGATCCTGCGCGACTTCCACGCCCGGCTGCGCGCCGCCGCCGAGGACCTCTGACCCCACCCCACCCCACCCCGCGTTTTACCCCGCCTTCCGAGGATTACCCGCCTGACGGTCGGCGGGGTAGATCACGTGAGGGGAGGTAAAACGCCGAGGGCGCCGAGCATCGGGCGCATCTTCGCCCAGGTCTCGGCCAGCTCCTCCTCGGGCACCGATCCCGCCACGATCCCGCAGCCGGCGTAGAGCCTGACCTGCGTGCCCTGCTCCTGGATGATCCCGCCGCGCAGCGCGATGCCGAAGTCGGCATTGCCCTGCGCATCGATCCAGCCCACCGGTCCGGAGAACGCTCCGCGATCAAGGCCCTCGAGGGTGCTGATCAGCTCCGCGGCGGTGGCCGTGGGAGTTCCGCAGATCGCGGCGGTGGGATGCGCACGCTCCGCCACCAGCAGCGCCGGGGTCTCGGCGGTCAGCCGCCCGGTGACGTCGGTGGAGAGGTGGAAGACATTGGGCAGCTCGAGCACCGCGGGCGGATCCTGCGCGTGGAGCTGATGAGCCACCGGGGCCAGCTGATCCAACAGCGACTGGGCCGCCAGGCGGTGCTCGTCGCGCTGCTTCGGGTCTTCCAGCAGCAGCGTGCGTGCGCGTTGGAGTCCCGCACGCCCGTCCACGGTCCCGGCGAGCACCCGGGCGGAGAGATCCTGTCCACGGATCTTGACCAGCATCTCCGGGGTCGCGCCGAGCACGTCACCTGCCAGGTAGGTCCAGCAGTCGGCGTAGTCGGCGGCGAGGGAGGCCAGCAGCGGCCCGGTGGGCAGCGGCGCATCGGCGGCGACGACGACGTCGCGGGCCAGCACCAGCTTCTCCAGCCGGCGGTGCTCGATCGCGTCCACGCCGGCGCGCACGGCGCGCAGGTAGTGCTGCTCGGAGTGTGAGCCCTGGATCAGCGAGGTGGCGGGACGCGAAGAGTCCTCTGCGGTGCGACCGTCCCGCTTGCCGGCCGCGGGCTGCCCGGGGCCGATCAGACTGAGCCGTCCCGCGTTCAGCTGCAGCCCGTGTTTGGCCAGCAGCGCGTCGAGCCGCCGGGGACTCAGCACCTGCGCCGCGCCGTCGTCGGTCTGAGCGACCGGCTCGTCGGTCTCCTCCAAGTCTTCGTCCCAGGCGGGAACGCGGAGGACTGCCGTGATCCACGCCTTGCCCTCGGCTGAGCCGAGGATCAGCTCGGGCAGGATCAGATGCGAATCGGCCGCCGAAGCGGAGGAATAGGTGATGGAGGTCAGCGCCACGGGGCCGGCTCCCGGGATTCCGACCAGGCTGGCCGGCAGTGTGGAGGTCTCGGCCAGCGGGGCCAGATGCTGGGCATGCCACTGCGCGAGCTCGGCGAAGCGCTCGGCACCGCGGGCTCGGATGTGGGCAGCGGCTCCCAGGCCGATGAGCCCCTCACCGCGCAGCAGCCAGACGGCGCTGGGCTCCAGCGCGGGCAGCAGATCCGCGAGCGAGCTGCCTCCGGGAAGATCCACCACCAGCGTGGTGGCGTCGAGGGAACCGGGAAGCGCTGTCATGGCTGGACAAGTCTAGGACATGGCGGCGGCAGCGATGCCCGCGTGTGGGAGAATGCCAAGGTGAATCGCCCCAGCACCGGAAGCCGCGCAAGCCTCGCGAAGAACCCCCAGGACGTCGCCTCGATGTTCGACGAGGTCGCGGATCGCTATGACCTCACGAATGACGTGCTCTCGCTGGGACAGACGAAGCGCTGGCGCAAGCAGCTCGTCGCCGCGCTCGCCGTCGCCCCAGGTGAACGGGTCCTGGACCTGGCAGCCGGAACTGGAAGCTCCACCGAGCCGTTCCATGACGCGGGCGCCGATGCAGTGGCCTGCGACTTCTCCTCAGGCATGCTCCAGGTGGGCAAGCGACGCCGCCCGGATATGACCTTCATCGCCGGGGACGCGATGAATCTGCCCTTCGCCGATGACAGCTTCGACGCCGTCACGATCTCCTTCGGACTGCGTAACATCGTGGACCCGCTGGCCGGTCTGCGCGAGATGCTCCGCGTCACGGCACCCGGGGGTCGGCTCGCCGTCATGGAGTTCTCGGACCCCACGAACAAGCTCTTCAACACGGTCTACAACGAGTACCTGATGCGCGCGCTGCCGCCCGCGGCCCGCGCGGTCTCCTCGAATCCAGAGGCCTACGTGTACCTGGCAGAGTCCATCCGCGCCTGGCCCGATCAGGATCACCTGGCCGCTGAGATCGCCGCCGCCGGATACGCGGAGGTGCGTTACCGCAACCTCACCGGCGGCATCGTCGCGATCCACCACGCCATCAAGCCCAGCGCCCGCCCCGCATCCTGAACCTGGATAGGCTAGACACCGATGACTGAATCAGCCGCTGATCCCCTGACCACGAAGCTGCCTGCCGGCTTCGATGTGCTGGCCGAGGACCTGGCGCTCGCCAACGAGGTCTCGGAGGCGCTGTCACAGGTCGAAGCTGACCTCCTCGGCTCGCTGGCCAGCGCCGACGAGCTGGTCAACGCCTCTGCGCGCTATCTCGCCCAGGCCGGCGGCAAGCGAGTGCGGCCGCTGCTGACCGTGCTGACCTCCATGATCGGCGACGGCGTGGATGATCGTGTCCGCCGAGCCGCCGCCGTGATGGAGATGACGCACCTGGCCACGCTCTACCACGACGATGTGATGGATTCCGCTCCGGTGCGCCGGGGGGCGCCCGCCGCGCATCAGGTGTGGGGAAACTCGGTGGCGATCCTCACCGGAGATCTGATCCTCGCACGCGCGTCCCGGCTGATGTCCGAGCTCGGCGTGGAGGCCTCGAAGATCCAGGCGCAGACCTTTGAACGCCTCGTCATGGGCCAGCTTCACGAGACCGTGGGTCCGCAGGAGGGTGAGGATGCCTACGCCCACTACCTGCGCGTCATCGGGGACAAGACCGGCTCCCTGGTTGCCGCCGCCTCGCGGCTCGGCGCCCATTTCGGTGGCTGCTCCGAGGAGACCATCGCGATGCTCGAGGAGTACGGGGAGGCTGTGGGCGTGGCCTTCCAGCTCGCCGATGACGTCATCGACCTCACCGCGGATCCGGAGTCCTCGGGCAAGACCCCCGGCACCGATCTGCGTGAGGGAGTCTCGACACTGCCGGTGCTCATGCTGCGTCAGCACGCGCAGTCGGCCGAGTCCGCACAGGACCCGCAGGAGGCGGCACGGGTGCTGGACCTGATCGACGGCGACCTCAGCTCAGATGCGGCGCTGGCCGAGGCAGTGGCCGCCGTCGTCGCTCATCCGGTGACCGAGGAGTCCTGGCAGGTGGCGCACAGCTGGGCCGAGAAGGCCAAGGGAGCAATCGCCGAGCTCCCGCAGAGCACCGTGAAGTCGGCACTGCTGGCCTTCGCTGACGCGGTGGTCGAGCGCGAGGGCTGACCAGCGCCTGGCCTAGCGAGACTCCGCCCAGCGAGGCTCCGCGGAGCAAGACTGCAACCGGCGCGGCCGCGCTAGTTCTTGGCAGCGAGGATCCGAGTCAGCGCGGCGCGGAGCTCCTGCGCCTTCTCGGCGCGGATCGCCACCGGCACCGGATGCCGAATCTGCCGGTAGAGCATGTCATCGGAGTACCGCGGGAAGACATGCAGATGGTAGTGCCAGACGTGCTGGTTCCCGGCCGGCTCGTTGTGCTGCCGCACCGAGGTTCCCTCGGGGTTCCAGGCAAGCTTCATCGCCTTGGATACGTCGCGAGACATGATGGCGATCTTGGAGAGCAGCTCGTCCTCGAGGTCATAGAGCGCCTCGCGGTGCTGCACCGGGCTGATCATCGCGTGGCCCTCATGCGGACCGAAGCCGTCACAGGCCATGAACACCATCAGGTCTGCATCCTGATGAACCAGGTCCGTCAGCTCGCAGCGGTTCGACGGCTGGTCCACCTCGCCCCTGGCCAGCCCGCAGAACGGGCAGGAATAGCCCTCGGGAGCGTGGGAGGGCCACAGCTGCCGCAGATCCGAGACGCTCATGGTGTCTCCTCCTCGAAGGAGAACTCCAACAGATCGAAGATGAACTCGCTGACGGTGGCACCCTCGTCATTCCACATTCCGGAGTTGCTGCTGCGCCGCACGATGAGTGGATCGGGCACATCGAGGGTGTCCACATCGACACCCCAGACCCAGCGCTCCTCCTCATCTTCGAGGAACAGCAGGTGCCCGTCCTCGACGGTCAGCTCATCCGGGTCGAAGAAGAAGTGGTAGGCCTCCATGATCTCCTCGCAGCGGCCCAGCGCGAGGTAGAACTCCTCGAGCACCTGAGGAAGCCGTGGACGTGCCTTCAGCTCATCCGGAAGCTCAGAATCGGCGATGAGCTCACGCAGCTCCGCTTCGGTGTAACCCTCTTCAGGGGTCCACTTCTCGTCGAGGTATTCGGGCACCAGGGCGCGGAACTTCTCCAGGAACATATCGGCCATGGCCTCAGTCTAGAAGACCGGGAACATCCCCGCGGGCCGCGGGCGTTCACCCCAATACGGCATACTGTGCTGAGTTAATCGATCGATAGGAACCTATCCGTGTCCCAGAATTCCTCGCAGCGGCCAGCAGACCGGGCCATCCGAGTCGCCGTCGTCGGCGCCGGCCCCGCAGGTGTCTATGCCTCCGACATCCTGGCGAAGGCGCAGAAGAAGAGCGACTTCGAGTTCAGCATCGACCTCTACGACCGCTACCCGGCGCCCTTCGGCCTCATCCGCTACGGCGTGGCCCCTGACCACCCGCGGATCAAGGGCATCGTCAAGGCCCTGCACAAGGTCCTCGACCGCGGTGACATCCGGCTCATCGGCAACGTGAACATCGGTGAGGACCTGAGCATCGAGGACCTGCGGCGACACTATGACGCCGTGATCTTCGCCACCGGCGCCATCAAGGACGCGGAGCTCAACATCCCCGGGATCGAGCTCGAGGGCAGCTTCGGCGCAGCCGACTTCGTCTCCTGGTATGACGGCCACCCGGACTACCCGCGCGACTGGCCGCTGACCGCGGAGAAGGTCGCCGTCATCGGCAACGGCAACGTGGCCCTGGACGTCGCTCGGGTGCTCTCCAAGCACGCCGAGGACATGCTGACCACCGAGATTCCGGAGAACGTCTACGCCGGACTGAAGTCCTCCCCGGTCAGCGATGTGCATATCTTCGGCCGCCGAGGGCCCGCTCAGGTGAAGTTCACCCCGCTGGAGCTGCGCGAACTCTCGCACAGCAAGGACGTGGACATCATCCTCTACGAGGAGGACTTCGACTTCGACGAGGGTTCCGACGAGGCGATCAAGACGAACAACCAGGTCAAGACCATGGTCAACACGCTGGGAAACTGGCTGGTGGAGCAGGAGGACCGGGAGACCGCAGCCTCGCGGAAGCTGCACCTGCACTTCCTGCAGCAGCCCGTGGAGATCCTGGAGGGCACCGACGAGTCCGGCCAGGGCACCGGAGCCGTGGCGGGCGTGCGCTTCGAGCGCATGGAGCTCGACGGCACCGGAAACGTCCGGGGCACCGGCGAGTTCCAGGACTACGATGTGCAGGCCGTCTATCGGGCCGTGGGCTACCTCGGCTCCGAGATCGCCGGGCTGCCCTTCGACTCCCGACGCGGCGTGCTCGTCAACGAGGCCGGACGGGTCATCGACGACGCCGGCGAGCACGTGCCGGGCATCTACGCCACCGGATGGATCAAGCGCGGGCCCGTGGGTCTGATCGGACACACCAAGGGTGACGCGCTGGAGACCATCGGCTGCCTGCTCGAGGACCTGCACCACCTTCCGGTGGCCGAGGTTCCGGAGGAGGACGCCGTCATCGAGCTGCTCGAGTCCCGCAGCGTGGAGTACACCACCTGGGGCGGGTGGCAGAAGCTCGACGCCCATGAGATGTCCCTGGGCGAGTCCTACGGTCCGCTGCCTGACGGCGGCGCCAGGGAGCGGGTCAAGGTCGTCGAACGCGAGGACATGATCCGGATCTCACGCGAGAGCTGAGACTGCTGGGCCCACTGAGCACAGAGGAATGCCCCCTGACCAACAGGTCAGGGGGCATTCTCATGCAGCCGTGCCTCAGTCCTGCTCGTAGCCTGCCATCGACTCCAGCCGGGCGATCCGCTCGGGCATCGGCGGGTGGGTGCTGAAGAGCTTTTTCGCCTTGCCGCCGAAGGGGTTGGCGATCATCATGTGCGCGTGCGCGTCGTGCTTGGGGCTCTCTTCGAGCGGGTAGCGGGAGATGCCGCGTTCCAGCTTGTCCAGTGCAGAGGCCAGCGCCAGCGGGTCTCCGGTGAGCGCGGCGCCGTCGGCGTCCGCGTCGTACTCACGGGTCCGGCTGACCGCCATCTGGATCAGGCTGGCGGCGATCGGCATGAGGAACACCGCGACGATCGCACCGACCAGCGCGAGGGGATTTCCGCCCTGGTTGTTACCCCGGCCGCCGCCGAAGAGCAGGAAGAACTGGCTGATCGTGGTGAGGAACCCGGCAACCGCGGCAGCCACGGAAGAGATCAGGATGTCGCGGTTGTAGACATGCATCAGCTCATGGCCGGTGACCCCGCGCAGCTCACGCTCGGTGAGCAGGTTCAGGATCCCCTCGGTGAAGCAGACGACGCCGTTGGCCGGGTTCCTCCCGGTGGCGAAGGCGTTGGGGTTCGGCGAGGGTGCGATGAAGATCCGCGGGGCGGGCTGCTGCGCGCGCTGCGCGAGGTCCTCCACCATCTGGTAGAGCTGAGGGGCCTGCTCCCGGGTCACCGGATAGGCCTTCATCGCCCGCAGCGCGATCTTGTCCGAGTTCCAGTAGGAGTAGGCCACCGAGACCAGCCCGATGAGGCCGAACACGAAGATCAGTCCCGGAGTCTGGGTGGCGTAGGCGATCACCGCGCCGACCAGCAGGAGCATCGCGAAGAGGAATGCCAGCAGCCCCGCTGTGCGCAGTCGACCGTGATGCTGGTGCATGGACTCTCCTCAGAGGGGTGTTCAGGGTGGGAAATGGTCCGCTGTGACCAAGGACATCCTACTCGCGCCGGCTTTGGACGGATCGTTCACCTGCAGTTCACCTTCTCGTGTGACTCTCGTTCTGCAAGCGGTGCACAGTGTTCTACGGCCCTTCATCCGGCGGTGATACCCACCCAGTTCCGCCCGCGCAGCGCAAGAGAAGTGCCAAGCCGACTCACAGCAGGGCTGAACCAAGGCTCGTGTTCCGCAGAGGAGATTGCATGTCCGCACCGTCGATCGAGGCCCCGCAGCGGGTCGCCGGCCCCGCAGACGAGGCAGCCGCCACGCGACCCTTCAGCCCCTTCGAACGGTTCGGCCTCTCCGGGCGGATGCTCGACGTCGCCAACTGGCTCTCCGTGGCGGCCGCGGTCTACGTGCTGATCACCGCGGTCAGCGTCATCGGCACCGGATTCAGCCTGGCCACTGGGGATCAGGCCGAGACGCTGTTCGGCTTCGCGACGAACCCCGTCGTGGGTCTGATGATCGGCATCGTCGCCACCGCGCTGACCCAGTCCTCCTCCACCACCACCTCGGTGACCGTCGGCCTGGTCGCCGGCGGACTTCCGCTGGGCGTGGCCATCCCGATCATCCTCGGTGCCAACATCGGCACCACGCTGACCAACACCCTGGTCAGCCTCGGCATGGTTCGGGAGAAGGAGTCCTTCCGCCGCGGCTTCGCCGCCGCCACCGTGCATGACTTCTTCAATCTGATCGCGGTCGCGATCTTCCTTCCGCTGGAGATCATGTTCAGCCTGCTCGAGCGGATCTCCACCGCGATCGCCGGTATGGCCACAGGCTCCGACGGCGGCCCGGTCGCCGCAGTGCTCGGAGGCATCGGCTCCACGGTCAAGGGCGCCACCAAGCCGCTGGCGCACCTGATCGAGGACGCGCTGAGCTTCATCCCGGGCAGCCTGCAGGGCGTGGTCATGATCGTCGTCGCCGTCGGCCTGATCCTGCTGGTCATCAACTTCATCGGACGGCTGCTGAAGGTGCTGCTGGTGGGCAAGGCCCGTCAGGTGCTGCACGCCGCGATCGGTCGCGGCCCGGTGGCCGGCATCGGTTCCGGCGCCGCCGTGACGATCATGGTGCAGTCCTCCTCCACCTCCACCGCGCTGATCGTGCCGCTGGCCGGTTCGGGCGCCTTCACGCTCAAGCAGATCTACCCCTTCACGCTGGGCACCAACATCGGCACCACGGTCACCGCCCTGATCGCAGCCTTCGCCTTCGACGGCGCGGCGGGAGAGATCGCACTGACCGCGGCGCTCGCGCATCTGCTGTTCAACGTGCTGGCCACGCTCGTGATCTTCTGCACCCCGTGGCTGCGCGATCTGCCTCCACGCGGTGCGACCTGGCTGGCAGATCTGGCAGCAGAGAAGAAGGTCTACGCCTTCGGATGGGTGTTCGGCGTGTTCATCGTGATCCCGCTGGCGCTGATCGGTGTCAGCACCCTCTTCTGATCGCTTCCCCTCACCTCGCACACCCTCGATCAACCCCGCTGGTGGAGCTCTTCCGTGGAGACATCTCCGCAGGAGAACTCAGTCGGCGCGGTTTCTTGGTGGAGCCGGCCGCGCTACGGTGACACCTGGACGTCGGCCGGATGGCCGACGTCGCGCCGTCGACTTTGAGGAGCCCCATGAGCATTCCGACCCTGCTGGCCAGCGCTGACGCCAACCCGCTCCTGCCGAACGTCTGGGAGTCGCTGAGCTTCGGCCTGGGACTCGTCGTGCTGATCCCGGTGCTCATGCTTCTGCTGGGACTGTGGGCAGTGATCGCCGTCCTGCGTTCGCGGTCGATGTCGGTCACCACCAAGGCGGTTCTGCTGATCCTGGTCTTCATGGCTCCGTTCCTCGGCGCGATCCTGGCGCTGATCCTGTGCCACCAGGCCCGTCGCGAGAAGCACTCGCTGACATCAAGAACCCCCGCCTATTGAGTTCTCCGGCAGATGCGTGATGACCGGAGAACTCAACCAGCGGGGGTGAGGCGGGGAGGGTCGAGCAGCGTCAGCGCATGTTGACGAACTGCAGGTCGGCGTCCTCGAAGCCCTTGAGCATCGCGATGACCTCCTGGAGGTCATCGCGGGACTTAGAGGTCACCCGCAGCTCGTCGCCCTGAATCGTGGCTTTGACCGACTTCGGGCCTTCGTCGCGGATCTGCTTGGTGATCTTCTTCGCGGTCGCCTGGTCGATCCCCTCCTTGATGGTCCCCTCGATCCGGAACTCCTTGCCCGAGGCATAGGGTTCACCGGAGTCGAAGGACTTCAGCGAGATTCCGCGCTTGACCAGCTTGGAGCCGAAGACGTCCTCCACCGCTTTGGCGCGCTCCTCGGAGTTGGCCTTGATGAGCAGCTTCTCTCCGGAAAAGTCGATCTCCGCTCCGGTGCCCTTGAAGTCATAGCGCTGAGCGATCTCCTTCTGCGCCTGGTTCAACGCATTGGCGACCTCCTGCTTGTCCACTTTCGAGACGACGTCGAATGTCGAGTCCTTGGCCATGGGTGCCTCCCTGTCGGTGTCGATATCTGCCGATGAGTCTAATAGTCCTGTACAGCCGCCGCTCCTCTGCGGCTAGGATGAGGATTGAAGATATGAACAAAAAAGGCGGAAGGCAATCATGTCCGACAGCTCCATCCCGGTCACGCACGCAGGCTCGCTGCCCCGCACCGAGGAGCTCATCGCCGCCAATGCGGCGCGCGCGCTCGAACCTGACGGCTTCACGCTGCGCCGCACCCCGGAGTTCGAGACCCTGCTCTCCCAAGCGGTGGCGGACCTGGTCGCACGGCAGAGAAGCTACGGGGTGACCGTTCCCGGGGACGGGGAGTACGGGCACGCGATGACCTCTGCCGTGGACTACGGCGCCTGGTGGTCCTACGTCTTCCAGCGGGTCGGGGGACTCGAGCTGACCGGTGAAGACCTGTTCAGCTGGCCGCATGTGGAATCCAGCCCCGGGAACATCCAGCTGACGAACATGCTCCACCGGCGAGACTGGGTGCGGTTCAGGCAGGCCTACTCGGATCCACATTCCGGCATCGCCACCGGCAAGACCGCCACCGCGTTCCCCTCCACCACTGGCGAGCTCAGCTGGCGGGGCCAGGCCGCCGTGGACTCCGACATCGCAAACCTGCGGGCCGGACTCGACGCGGCAGGCGCGGAGACCGGATTCCTCACCTCGCTGTCGCCGGGCTCCGGTGCACGCATCCCCAATCGGCACTACGCGAGCGAGGAGGAGCACATCTGGGCCTGGGCAGAGGTGATGCGCCATGAGTATCAGGCGATCACCGATGCCGGGCTGATCGTGCAGATCGATGATCCCTCGGTGGCGGAGAACTGGGATCAGATCTCCCCGGAGCCATCCGTGGAGGACTACAGACGGTTCACCCAGATCCGCATCGAGGCGCTGAACTGGGCGCTGCGCGGCATCCCGGAGGAGCAGGTGCGGTTCCACCTGTGCTGGGGCTCCTGGCACGGCCCGCACACCACCGACATCGAGTTCCGACACATCGTGGACCTGATGCTCGGCGTCAACGCGAAGTACTACGCCTTCGAAGCAGCCAATGCGCGCCACGAGCACGAGTACCGCATCTGGGAGGATGTCGCGCTGCCTGAGGGCAAGGTGATCGCGCCCGGGATCGTCTCTCATGCCACGAATGTGGTGGAACACCCCGAGCTGGTCGCTCAGCGCATCGAACGCTTTGCCCGCCTGGTCGGTGCAGAGAACGTGATCGCCTCCACCGACTGCGGGCTGGGTGGCCGGCTGCATCCGCAGATCGCCCACGCGAAGCTCGAGACCCTGGGGCTCGGCGCCGCCCTGGCGGCTCAGCGCCTCTTCTGATCGCGCCCTGCGTCTCAGACGAAGGTGGAGTTCAGCCCCTCCTCAGTGGCCTGAAGGACCAGCTGCGCGAGACCCCGGAGCAGCTCTTCGTCCTCGGGCAGCTGAGCGATCGAGAGGCGCAGCAGCCCCGTGGGCTGTTCGGTGAGGTGCGATCCGCTGCCCACGTCGAGGATCACGCCCTGGGCGCTCAAGGTCAGCGCCGCTGCCTGCTCGTCGGGCACCTCCACCCAGATCGCCCAGCTGGCCGGTCCCGCGTGGACCGTGAGGCCAGCCTCGGTGAAGGCCTTCAGCGCCATCCGGCGCCGGGTGGCATACCGTGTCCGGGCGCTGCTGACCCGCCGGGCGGCCGCGGGGTCGCGGAGCAGGAACGCCAGCGTGTGCTGCAGGATCCTGCTGTTCGAGCTGACGCCGCCTGAACGCTGCGCGATAGCTCGGGAGATCAGCGGCTTCGGTCCGACGAGCACAGCGGTGCGCAGGTCCATGCCGTAGGCACGCTCGAAGCCGATGACCCGCAGTGTGCGTTCCGGAAGGTGTGCCTCCAGGGAGTGGTTGAAGGGCTCCCGCTCCGCGAGCGGGCCGAGCGGATCCTCCTCGATGACTATCGTCTCGGGGGAGGAGTCCAGGATCTGCTGAAGCTCCTGCGCGCGCTCGGCGTCGAGCACGTGCCGCGGTGAGAAGGCGCCGCCGGGGCTGTGGACGAAGGCTGTGGCGCCGGCGTCGACCGCTTCCTGGAGCGCCGCGGGCACCGGTCCGAGCGCGTCCACTGGCACTGCCATCATGTGCAGGCCCAGGCTGCGGGGTACGGAGAGGTAGCCGGGGGGTGCCGGCTCCTCCACCGCGATCAGGTCACCGGGGCGGGTGGCAGCTTTGGTCGCGAGCCAGAGCCCCTCCGTGGCGGAGGAGACAGTGGCGAGGCTCCGTGAGCGCGACTCGGCGGGCCATTGACCCAGCTTCTTCTCCACGGCCCGTTGGAGTTCGGGCAGGATGTGCTCCCGGCTCCAGCTGTGCAGATCAGATTGCTTCAGGCTGCGCTGCAGCCCCTCTTCCAGAGACGGCAGCAGTCGCAGGTCAGGGCTGCAGTGCAGCAGGTCCACGCCGGCCCAGCTGCGGAAGCTCTTGCCGCCTACCTCGCCGGGCTCCACGATTCGGGTCCCACCGCGTCGCCGCGTCTCGACCAGGTTGGACTCGCGCAGCAGACTCCACGCCTGAGCGATCGTGCCCACGCTGACCCCGAGTTCAGTGGCGAGGTCGCGCACGGTGGGAAGTCGCATGCCGGCAGAGAGTGTGCCGGAGCTGATGAGTTCACGGACCTGCTCGGCAATGCCGGCCGGGCCGCGCTCGCTCAGGTTCTCGGCAAGAGTTTCGGCCTCGATATCGGCCACGTTGCTCCTTGGAAGTCGGTGCAGGGGAGGGCGTGCCGCATCGCGGAGGATCAGAACGGGATCTTCGCTCGGGCACGAATATTGCGCCCCACGATACTCCTAGTCTGTGGATCAGGATTCGAGAATTCCCCGCATCTTCGCTAAAGTTATGGGGTGCCGAGCACAGGGGCATGAAAAAATACGGCACGGAGAATGGCCTCAGGTCACACCGTGTGGTTGCGCGGCAGATTACCCGAGCGGCCAAAGGGGGCTGACTGTAAATCAGCTGGCATCGCCTACGGGGGTTCGAATCCCTCATCTGCCACATCACCGCTGAAGGGCGGGTCGGATCACGATGATCCCGGCCCGCCCTTCAGTCTCTCCAGGGCCAGGTCCCGTTGTTTCCACTGCTCGGCGGAGTCTTTCAGCTAGCCGCTTAAGAGCCCGGGGCACGGTCCCGCGGGGGCCGACAAGATCGAGGTGCTCGCGTAGGGTGGCGAGGCATGGCTACCACTGATCTGACCACCACTGACTTCCAGCAGACCCTTGAGGACAATGACATTCTGCTCGTTGACTTCTGGGCTGACTGGTGCGGGCCCTGCAAGCAGTTCGCGCCGGTCTACTCCAAGGTATCCGAGAAGCACCCGGACGTGACCTTCGGCAAGGTGGACACGGAGGCCGAGCGCGAACTTGCCGCCGCCGCGAACATCACCTCGATCCCCACTCTGATGGCCTTCCGCGAAAAGGTTCTGGTCTTCTCCCAGCCTGGCGCGCTGAACGCCGAGCAGCTGACCGAGGTCATCACTGCAGTCAAGGACCTGGACATGAACGAGGTCCACAAGCAGATCGCCGAGGATCAGGCGCAGGGCGAGACGCCCCAGAGCTGACTCGAGCACCCACGCAAGCCCACGCGTCCAGCGCGCGACTCCGGCGGATCACCGACTTCGGTGGTCCGCCGGAGTCAGTTTCGGGCCGTATTTCTGGTGCTGGAACCCGGAGAGCTTGAGCAGGCGGATCACGCGCTGACGGTGCGGGGCGTAGGGAGCGAGCAGCTGGAGCATCCCCGCGTCGTCGGTGCGCTGGCCGGTCATCGCGGCGCCGACGAAGTTGCTCAGGTGATAATCCCCGACGGCGGGAAGATCCGCAGAGCCGTGCGATCGCTGCAGAGCCTCTGCCACGGTCCATTCACCGATCCCAGGGATGGATCGCAGCCTGACCCCGAGTGCCGCCACCGCTTCGGTCTCGGCCGGGGTCTCGGCGCTGAGCTGGTGGATCCTTCTCGCGCGTTCGGCCACCCGCTGGATGGTCTTTGACAGCGCCGGCTGCACCCAGAGCCGGTGCCATTCCCAGGACGGCACCGCGCGCAGCTGGTCTCCCGTCAGCGGCAGTCGCATCCACTCTGGGGATGGCACCCCGCGCGAGGACGGCGGGGGTGCCCCATGTCGGCGCAGCAGCTGGCGCCATCCGGCGCGCGCCTGATCGTGGGTGACCTTCTGCTCCAGCGTGGCGGTCACGAGCTGATCGAACAGCGCGCCGGTGGCGGGCAGCCGGACACCGGGATGACGACGACGCACCCGCGCCAACGCGGCCGAGGTCTCGTCTCCGAGGGCGTCGAGCAGGAGCTCAAGGTCCCGCCAGTCATCGAGGCAGCCGAGCAGCTGCCCCGCCCGGAGCTCGGCCAGCTCGGCCACTTCCTGGGCGCCTGCACGGTCGGCGCTCGCGGCGGCCACCCGCACCCGCACCGTCGAGGGCCCGAGCTGGTCGAAGCGCAGGCTGGCCTGGCCGCGCTGCAGGCCGTGGGCGTCAAAGATCCGCTGGCACATCCACGCCCCGGCGCCAGGAGTCCCGCGCGGACCACCGGTCATGGCTGCCGAGCCCGGATCCAGACGGATGCTGGGATCCCCGGCCCCGCGCTGGAGCACTCCCAGCGTGCGAGGCAGGTCGAACGGCTCCTGGAGATCCAGGAGAACCTCGCTGCCGTGCCCCGCCGTGGTCATGCCTTCACTCTGGCACATCGGTGGGACATCTCCGATGCGTCGCGGACGGCGCGCTCGCCCCACCCGCGAGATCCACTCGTCCCACCCGCGATAGCCACTGGCCCCACCCGCGATAGCCACTGGTCACTCGGGCGAGATTTCGCCGAAAGACAGATCCTGCCCCGATGTCGGTGGGCATCGGTAGAGTTGGCGGCATGAAATATGCCCAGTCTGTCGTCGAGCTGATCGGCGGCACCCCTCTGGTGCGGCTGAATCGCGTGACCGAAGGTCTCTCCGCCACCATCCTCGTCAAGCTCGAGTATCTGAACCCGGGTGGGTCCATCAAGGACCGCATCGCGCTCAAGATGATCGAGGAGGCTGAGGCCGCAGGTTCGCTGAAGCCCGGGGGAGTCGTGGTCGAACCCACCTCCGGCAACACCGGCGTCGGACTGGCCCTGGTCGCCCAGCAGAAGGGGTACCGAGCAGTCTTCGTCACCGTGCCCAAGGTGGCGGTGGAGAAGCGCGACGTGCTGCGCGCCTATGGCGCCGACGTCGTCGTCGGACCCGCCGGCGTCCCCTCGGAGTCCGCCCTGTCCTACTACGGGATCTCAGACCAGCTCGCCGAGGAGATCGACGGCGGCTACAAGCCTGACCAGTTCTCCAATCCGGCCGCACCGAACTCGCACTACGAGACCACCGGCCCGGAGATCTGGGAGGACACCGAAGGCAGGATCACCCACCTGGTCGTCGGCGCAGGCACAGGCGGCACGGTCACCGGCACCGGCCGGTACCTGAAAGAGGTCTCCGCAGACCGCGACTCCGGACCGGTCCGCGTGGTCGTCGCCGATCCCGACGGCTCCATCTACTCCGGCGGCGAAGGTCGGCCGTACTTCGTCGAAGGTGTCGGGGAGGACATCTGGGTCAAGAACTACGACGCCAGCATCCCGGATGAGCACCACTCCATCACTGACGCCGAGTCCTTCGCCATGGCCCGTCGACTCGCCACCGAGGAGGGTCTGCTGGTCGGCGGATCCTCCGGCACCGCCGTGGTCGCGGCGCTGCGCATCGCGAAGGACCTCGGTCCCGAAGATGTCGTGGTCGCCGTGCTCCCCGACTCCGGACGCGGCTATCTGGGCAAGATCTTCAATGACCAGTGGATGATCGACCACGGCTTCGGCGAGGTCGTCTCACACTCCAGCGGGGTGGAGATCACCGTGAAGTCCTCCCAGGAGCTCTCGGATGCGGTCGCCCACGGGGTCATCGGCACACGCGCAGAACACCCCGAGGCGCAGACCAGCAAGGACCACTCCGAGGTGTTCACCGCCGCAGACGTCCTGGGCGGCAAGCGCTCGCTCTTCTCCTCGGCCATGCCCGAGGTGGTGTCGATCTCCCGCGAGACCACGCTGCGTGACGCCGTCTCGGTGATGAACCGCTACGGCATCGACATCGTCCCGGTGATCGATCAGCCCGGACGCGTGGCCCGCATCGGGGAGGTCTACGGCGTCGTCGACGTCACCCACCTCTCCGAAGCGATGATCATGGGCCACGCCACGGCCGATGAGCTGGTCGTCGACCACCTGCGCACCGAGCTGCCCCTGGTCGGCATCACCGAGACCGTCCCGCAGATCTTGAAGAAGCTCAGGAGCAATCCCACCCTGCTCGCCGCTGAGAACGGCGACATCGTGGGTGTGCTCACCCGAAATGACTTGCTGGCCCACCTCTCCAGTTCAGAGCAGAAGGAGAACCGATGACCGAGAACAGCTACGGATTCGCCACGGACGCCATCCACGCCGGGCAGGAGCTCGACGAGGTCTACGGCGCGGTGGTCCCGCCCCTGCACTTCTCCACCACCTACGCACCCGACGGCATCGGCAATCTGCGCCGCGGCTACGACTACGGCCGCGCCGGCAACCCCACGCGCACCTCGCTGCAGACCCAGCTTGCCGCCCTCGAGGGTGGGGAGCACGCCTTCAGCTTCGGCTCCGGCCTGGCCGCCGAGGACGCGATCATCCGCGCGGTGATGCGCCCCGGACAGCGCATCGTGATGGGAAATGACGCCTACGGAGGCTCCTACCGGCTCATCAGCCGGATTCACGGAGACTGGGGCATCGCCAACACGCCGCTGGACCTCTCCGACCTCGACCGCGTGGCCAACGAGATGGCCGCCGAGGACGCGACCCTGCTCTGGGTGGAGACGCCCTCGAACCCGCTGATGTCGATCACCGATATCGCGGCGCTGGCGAAGATCGCCCACGAGAACAACGCCCTGCTGCTGGTGGACAACACCTTCGCCAGCCCGTATCTGCAGCAGCCGCTGAGCCTGGGCGCAGACATCGTCGTGCACTCCACCACCAAGTACATCGGCGGTCACTCCGATGTGGTCGGCGGCGCCGTGGTCACCTCCGACGACGAGCTCGCCACCAAGATCGGCTTCCAGCAGTTCGCCGTCGGCGCCATCTCCGGGCCGCTCGACGCCTACCTCACCACCCGTGGGCTCAAGACTCTGGCGGTGCGCATGGACCGGCACTGCAGCAACGCCCAGGCGATCGCTGAGCACCTGGTAGACCACCCCGCCGTCGAACGGGTGCTCTACCCCGGGCTGCCGGATCACCCCGGCCATGAGCTCGCCAGCAAGCAGATGCGCGGCTTCGGCGGCATGGTCTCGGTGCAGCTCGTCGGCGGCGAGCAGGCTGCGCGCACCGTCGCCGAGGGCACCAGGCTCTTCGTGCTGGCGGAATCTCTGGGCGGCATCGAGTCGCTGATGAACTACCCGCATGAGATGACCCACGCCTCGGTGCGCGGCACCGAGCTTGCGGTCCCGGAGAATCTGCTGCGCCTGTCCGTGGGCATCGAGGATGTCAACGATCTGATCGCCGATCTGGATCAGGCGCTGGAGGGGCTCGCAGGCCGTGGCTGAGTCTTCACCGAGCTGCCTTGCGGCGGCGGCGCAGCGCCTGGGGCTGACCGGGACCGTGGATGCGGTCTGCGTGGTGGATCGGCTCTTCACCGACGACGTCGGAGCCGTGGGCGTCTCCGGCATCGACAAGCGCCCCGTCGCGGGCCCGGTGAGGGTGCGCTCCCTGGGTCTCCACGGAGACGTCCAGGCGGACCGCAAGCATCACGGCGGCGTCGAGAAGGCCGTCTACGCCTACGCCGCTGACGACGCCCACTGGTGGTCCCAGCAGCTGCAGCGGGAGATCCCGCCGGGCACCTTCGGGGAGAACCTGCGCCTGTCCGGGATAGACCTCGATGGTGCCTACCCCGGTGAGCGGTGGCGGATCGGCGAGCACGTGGTGCTCGAGGCCACCGTCCCGCGCATCCCCTGCGCGACCTTCGGCCGATGGCTGGGGGAGCCGGGCTGGGTCAGACGCTTCATGGAGGCAGGCCGCCCGGGCACCTATTTCCGAGTCATCACGGCCGGCACGGTGCAGGCGGGGGACGCGGTGGAAGTCATCTCGACTGCGGAGACCGCAGCCGAGAACATCCGCGAGCTCGCCCTCGCGCGCGGGTCGGCACAGGCCCGCCCCGAGGGCTGAAGCAGCTTCGGATCGAGCGCCGGGCAGCTCCGCGGCGCAAGACCAGCTGAACCCGGCTGACGTGAGCTTCGTCTCGAAAGACGACAGGCCCGGTCCCCGTGGGCTAGACTGAATGCGCATTCTCCGGATAATCCCGTTTTCTCTTGCTGACTCCGAGCGTGCTCCTCCTTGAGAGGGGCCGGAAGCTCGTTGAGGGTTGTGTGTATCCACGGGTCGACTCCGGAGCCGACAAAGCGGCCGAGTCCCCGTGACTGATCCAGTCCCGTCCAAGAATCTGAGCAACCTGCCCTGCCCATGCAGAGGTTCTGTGCAGCGCCTTCTGGCCTGTCCATCCTCTTCGAGCAGCGGTGGTTGACGCGCAGGTGCCCTGGGACTGGATCTCAAGCGGGGGTCCTCTCGGTCGCATGACATGTGACGAGGAGTCAACATGACCATCCAGGATCCCAACGCCTCCGAGCCGACGCAGGCTCAGGACGCGACCGAAGTCCCGACCGAGATCATCCCCGAGGTCGATCCCGCTGCCGAGGCGCCCACCCAGGCTCCCGAAGCTGATGAGGCCGCGCCTCTGCAGGCACCGGATGAGACCCAGGCTGCCGTCGATGCCGCCGCAGCAGTGGAGACCCAGTCCGCAGCTGCGCAGGCCCCGGCCTCCACGGAAGCTTCCACCGAGGCTCCGGCTTCGACCGAGGCTCCCGCCTCCACCGAGGCTGAGAAGCCCGCGAAGTCCGCCTCCAGCGCCGACCAGGCCACCGGCCCGAAGTTCGCCGAACTGGGCCTGGATGATCGAGTGCTGGAATCGGTGACCAAGCTCGGCTACGAGACCCCCTCGCCGATCCAGGCACAGACCATTCCGCTGCTGAGCCAGGGACGCGACGTCGTCGGTCTGGCCCAGACCGGCACCGGCAAGACCGCCGCCTTCGCGCTGCCGGCACTCTCACACATGGCCCGGGCCTACGACGCCGGAGAGCTGGGCAACCACCCCTCCACTCTGGTGCTCGCTCCCACCCGTGAGCTCGCGATCCAGGTCGCCGAGGCGTTCTCCACCTACGCCCACGGCGTCCCCGGCATCACCGTGCTGCCCATCTACGGCGGCTCCCCCTATGGCCCGCAGCTCGAGGGCCTGCGCCGCGGCGCCCACGTCGTCGTCGGCACCCCGGGTCGCGTGATCGACCATATGACCCGCGGGTCGCTGAACCTCTCCACCATCAAGCACCTGGTGCTCGACGAGGCCGACGAGATGCTGCGCATGGGCTTCGCTGAGGAGGTGGACCAGATCCTGGCCCGCACTCCGAAGACCAAGCAGGTCGCGCTGTTCTCCGCCACGATGCCCAAGGCGATCCGTCGGATCTCCGCGGACTACCTCAACGATCCGGTGGAGGTCTCGGTCAAGTCCAAGACGTCCACGGGCACCAACATCCGCCAGCGCTTCGTGCTGATCAAGCACTCCGCCAAGCACGAGGCGCTGACCCGCATCCTCGAGACCGAGCCGCACGACGCCGCCATCGTCTTCGTGCGCACCCGCTCGGCCACCGAAGAGGTCGCCAACAAGCTCGCCGCCCGCGGATTCCGCACGGCAGCGATCAACGGTGACATCCCGCAGAACCTGCGTGAGAAAACCGTGGAGAACCTCAAGTCCGGTCGGGTCGACATCCTGGTCGCCACCGACGTGGCGGCTCGCGGTCTGGATGTGGAGCGCATCAGCCACGTCTTCAACTACGACATCCCGCTGGACACCGAGTCCTACGTCCACCGCATCGGCCGCACCGGTCGTGCAGGACGTTCCGGCGAGGCCGTGCTGTTCGTGACTCCTCGTGAGAAGCGGATGCTGCGGTCCATCGAGAAGGCCACCCGCCAGCCGGTGGAGCAGATGTCCATGCCGACCATCGCTGACGTGAACTCGTCCCGGCTGGAGCGCTTCTCGGAGCGCATCACCGAGACCCTGGCCTCAGAGGAGCTGGAGGAGTACCGCGGACTCGTGGCCTCCTACACCCAGGAGCACAACACTCCCGCCGAGGATGTGGCCGCCGCACTGGTGGCCATGGTCCACGACGGACGCCCGCTGCTGCTCGACGAGAAGCGCGACGATGAGCTGGTCCGTGAGTCCAAGCGCGAGGTCGGCGACGATCGCGGCGGCAGCGATCGCCCCGAGCGTGGTCAGCGGGAGCGCGGACCCCGCACGGCCGGTCCGGGCAACGCGATGTACAAGATCGCGGTGGGTCGCCGCAACGGCGTGAACCCGGGACACATCGTCGGCGCGATCGCCAACGAGGCAGGCCTGAGTGCCCGCCAGATCGGCGGCATCGACATCCGTCCGACGCACTCCCTGGTGGAGCTTCCGGAGCAGCTCTCGTCCGAGCAGTGGGCGGCCCTGGCCAAGACCCGCATCGGTGGCGAGCTTCTGAAGCTGGAGCGCGACTCCGGTGCACCCTCCAGCTCGGGTGACTCACGCGGCGGATACGCAGGCAAGCGTGAGGGCGGCTATGCCGGCAAGCGCGACGGTGGATCCGGCGATCGCGGCGGCCGTCCCAGCGCCGGTGGCAGCCGGTTCGGAGACAAGGAACGCAACAAGCCCCGCTGGAAGTGATCCACGCCCCTTCAAGGGGGTCTGGGAGCTGCCGCCGCAGAGCTGACTCTGCGGCGGCAGAGGCCCTCGTCAGGGGAGAGTGAGCTCACTCCTGACGGTTTTTGACCGGCACTGGACTGGTGGTAGAGTCTATTGCCGTTGCCCCAATAGCTCAGTGGTAGAGCGCAGTCTTGGTAAGACTGAGGTCGCGGGATCGATTCCCGCTTGGGGCTCTGAATGGGAGCCCGCGCAGCGCAGCAGGATGCGCAGCGCGGGTGTTTCTCATTTCGCCGGTTCCAGAGTCTCTGACAGAGATCCTGGAGCGGCATATGGCGGTGTAGCTCAGCTGGTTAGAGCGCACGACTCATAATCGTGAGGTCCCGGGATCGAGCCCCGGCACCGCTACAGAAGACGCCGCACAGGCGAGCAGGACACGTCGGGCCCCCACGCTTCACAGCGTGGGGGCCCGACGTGTCTCCGAGAGTCGGCCTTTCCTACCTGCTGCCGTGTCCCTCCAAGGCGTCCTCGAGAAGCGTGACGAGCGCCTCGAGCTGGACGTCGGCGGAGTCGGGGACCTCCTGGTCGCTCCCGTCGAGTGCCCGCGCGGCCAGCCCGGCCTTGGCGTCGATGAGTTCGGCGATCTTCGTGTCGAGGGTCTGGGCCGCGATGATCCGCCAGGCCGTGATCGGCTGCGCCTGACCGATGCGGTGGATGCGGTCGATGGCCTGGGTCTGCTCGGCGTCGGTCCAGGAAAGTTCGGCGAGCACCATGTTTGAGGCGACCTGCAGGTTGATGCCGACACCGGCAGCCGTCAAGGAGCACACAGCGACGGCGACGTCCGGGTCGTTGGTGAATGCGTCGATGTGCTTCTGTCGAGCGGATGCACTCTGGTCGCCCCGGATGGAGGCGTAGCGGATGCCCTGCTTGGCGAAGGTCGCCTCGGCCGTGTCCATGACGTCGATGTGCTTGGCGAAGAACACGACCTTGCCGGCGCTGCGGGCGAGCTGGGCGGCGTAGTCCGCCGCGAGGCCCGCTTTCGCCTGGCCGATCCGACGGGTCATGCTGAACACGTTCTCGTTGGATTTTTTCGTCGTGCGACTCACGCGCTCCCGAGCGGCGACCTGGCGCACGAGTGCGTGGTCGATGCCCTCGATGACCGCACCGGATCCCTGGGCCGCCAGCGCGCGCTCATAGCGCGTGACGAGGCGACTGGCGAGGCTCTGCTCGGCGGCCCGGATGGACCGACTGGCTTCGTCGTCGATCTCGACCGGAACGTCGGCCACTCGGCGGGCGGGCAGGTCGGAGGCAACGTCCGCCTTGCGTCGCCGGACGATGCCTCGCTCGACGACCGCTGAGCGCGCGGCGGTGGAGAAGCCCCGGTCGGCCGGCGTCAGGCCGGTCTGCTCGAGCGCCTCCATCAGTTCACCGATCGGCTTGGTCTCGTCGACCCAGCCCAGGAACTGCCAGATCGCCCGGAAGTCCTCGATGTCGTTGATCAGCGGGGTGCCGGTGAGGGCGATGAGAAGCGGGTGGGCGATCCGCGCGCGGATGCGCTCGGAGAGCTGCAGCACGTTCTGGGACCGCTGTGACTTCCGATTCTTGATGTAGTGGGCCTCGTCGACCACCATCCCGCGCAGACCCAGTTCCTCGAGCCAGCCCGCGTGCCGATCCAGCACCTCATAGTTGACGATGATGATGTCCGCGAAGCCGTCGATCCGGTCCCCGTCGCCGTGGACCACCGTCGCGGGGCGGCGGGGCGTCCACAGTGCGGCCTCCCGCGCCCAGTTCATCTTCACCACGTTCGGCACGACGACGAGCAGCGGGTAGGCGTCCGCGGCTTGAGCGGCGAGCAGCGCCTGTGCCGTCTTGCCCAGGCCGGGCTCGTCGGCGAGCAGGAACGTCCGGTGTCCCTCCGCCGCGGCGGCGACCAGTCGTGCCTGATGCGGCATGAGGTCCAGACCCTGGGTGGCCCGGCTGGCGGTCGGCTCTGGCAGCTCCATGCAGGAGAGAGCGCCGCCGTCGGTGAAGGACTTCATCAGCGGTTCGATGAGCTCCCAGCCGACGAGGCGGCGGGGCTTGGCGGTGCGCTTGGTGACGACGGAGTAGTCGGGTTCGAGGAAGGGGTTCGCGAGCTGACGAGATTCCACCGACACGGGGACCACGCGGCGCTGCGGGTCCGGCTTGGACTCGGCCGGTTCGGGTCGGGCGGCGGGCTCTGCGGGCACCTCGATGCCGGCAGACTCCAGGAGCTCGCGGCGCAGTGAGCGCGCACGGTCGGAGACGACGGCGTCGTCGGCGAGCAGCCCCAGCAGGGACGGGTCGCGGGCGGCGGTCGTCGCCAGGATCGTGGCGATGCCGTCGAGGCGCTTCAGATCCTCGGCGCCACGAGCCCCCTGCTTCGTCTCTTCGGCCTTGATGCGGGCGCGCTCCTCGCGCATGAGCAGCGCCACGACCTGGAACTTGGTCCGAGTGGACGGCAGGTCGAGACCACGCTGGACCGCGGACTCAACCTCGCGCACGACCTTGGCGAGCAGGTGGATGAGGCCGCCGTCGTCGTTCTTGCGGGGCCGCCGTCGGGCGCGCGTACGTGTTGCATTCTGACGCTGGGCTCCTCGAGCCACGGAGTCCTCCTCGAAAAGCGATTGGTCATGCACATCGGCGGGACGGTGCCCGCATGACACCCACGGCGGGGCGGGAGACGTCCGAGCAGCCTCGGCATACAGGTCCCGGAGCACAAGCTGGTCCAGCGGATTCGCAAGAGATCGACGCGTCGGACGTGCCCAGCCGGAGGGGGCCCCGCCAGCGTACCGCGTGCCGGGCGAATCTCTGGCCTCGGGAGGGCATCCACGATGCCGCCGACGCCCGGACAGCGCTGCGACGTGCCCGGGCGCCGACCTGTAGGCTGTGCGCCGTGAGCACTCAGTCCTTCGACCCGTGGAGCAGCGGGACGCGCGCCTACCGCGTGACGTTGGTGACCGGCATGGCGGCCACCGGCATCGGGGTCGTCCTGGTGATCCTGGCCGCCGTCATGGAACCCGCCGATGGTGCCGGCTCGCTGCGCAGCTTCGGGCTGTTCTGCCTGGCGGCCGGGATACTGAGTCACCTGATCGCGATCGGTCTGCGCAGGCGCCAGGCCGCACAGGTCCTGTCCCGTCGAGCCTCCGAGGAAGACTGAATGATCAATCCAGACAGGCAGGGGCACCAGTACCCGCCCGCCGCGCCCTACCAGGTCAGCCGCGAGGCGATCCGTGAGTTCGCGCAGGCCGTCAAGGCCACCCACCCCGCGCACCATGAGCTCGAGGCCGCCCAGGCACTGGGACACCGCGACCTCGTCGCGCCGCCGAGCTTCGCCGTGATCATCGCTCAGCGCGCGGAGGCGGCCGTGGTCAACGACGCCGAGGCCGGCATCGACTTCAGCCGAGTGGTCCACGCCGACGAGCGCTTCACCCACCAGCACCCCATCCTTGCCGGTGACACCCTGGAGGCTCAGGTCACCCTGGAGCGCATCCGCACCATGGGCGCCGGAGCGATGGTGACCACCCGGGTCGAGATCAGCGGCGCCGACGGCGAACCGCGCGCCACCGTCACCTCCAGCCTGCTGGTCCGCACCGAGGAGGATTCCGCGTGAACAAGCCCGTGCTCGCCGACCTGGAGAAGGGCCAGCAGATCGGATCCCGTGAGCTGAGCTTCTCCCGCGCCGATCTGCTGCGCTACGCCGCAGCCTCAGGGGACCACAACCCCATCCACTGGAACGATCGCTTCGCACGCGAGGTGGGCCTGGACGGTGTCATCGCCCACGGAATGCTCACCATGGGCTCCGCCGTCGGACTGGTCAGCGACTGGGCCGGAGATCCGGGTGCCGTCGTCGACTATCAGGCGCGCTTCACCAGACCGGTGCCGGTGCCCGACGCGCAGACCGGATCGCCCGAGGCTCCGACGGCGCGGCTGGTCATCACCGGCAAGATCGGTGCCGTGGACGCCGAGGAGCGTCGGGTCAGGGTCGATCTCACCGTGGAGCTGATCGGACCCCCAGCGGAGGAGGAGGGACAGGATCCCACCCATGAGCCTGACCAGGTCCCGACACGGACCAAGGTGCTGGCGAAGTCACAGGCGGTCGTGCTGCTCTGAGCAGCCCGCCGGGGAGAAGCGCCGTCAAGCCTATGCCCGGCCGACATGAGGCTGAAACACAGCATGACCGTATAATCGCGGGGACCGTCTGAGTCCAGATGCGCCGACCAACCTAAGGATCCAAAAATGCCTATGCATAAGACCGCGGCCAAGGCCGTAGGCGCCTCCGCGCTGGCAGCGCTTGTCCTCACTGCCTGCGGCGGTGGCGACGAGGCTGAAGAGAGCGTCGAGGCCGAGCCGCAGAACGCGGTCACCGTGGACGTCGATCTCGGTGAGGTCGAGCTCAACAACGAGGGCACCCTGCAGGTCTGCTCCGATGTGCCCTACCCGCCGTTCGAGTACTTCGACGAGGAGGGCACCGTCGTCGGCTTCGACATCGACATCGCCCAGACCATCGCCGACGCGATGGAGGCCGAGCTCGAGGTCGTGCAGACCGGGTTCGAAGGCATCCAGTCCGGCGTCGCGCTCGACGCGGGGACCTGTGACCTCGCCATCTCCGGGATGACCATCACCGAGGAGCGCGCCGGGAACATGCTCTTCTCCGAGCCTTACCTGGACGACAACCTGGGCCTGATGGCCGCCACCGATGCCGACGTCAGCTCGCTCGATGACCTCGAGGGGCTCACCGTCGGCGTTCAGACGGAGACCACCGGCGCCACCTACGCCGAGGAGAACGGCTATGAGGTCCGCGAGTACACCGACTCCGGTCTGCTCATCCAGGGACTCGAGTCCGGCCAGGTGGAGGCCGCGATCGGCAACATCTCCATCCTGGGTTACCAGGCCGGAGAATCCGACACCGCAGAGTTCATCGAAGAGATCGACACCGGCGAGCAGCTCGGCATTGCAGCCGCCTCGGAGAACGACCAGCTGATCGACGCGGTCAACGAGGTCCTCACCGAACTCGAGGCCTCCGGAGGCATGCAGGAGATCGAAGACCGCTGGTTCCGTGACGGCGACACTCCTGAAGAGGCGGCCGATGATGAGGCCGCTGACGATGAGGCTGCCGAAGAAGAGCCCGCCGAGGAAGAGTCCACCGACGAGGGTGAAAACTAAGCTCCATGGCAATGACAACCCGTGACCGAGCGCGAGTGAGCCTCGGGATCCAGGCAGGGATCTTCCTTGCGATCGTGATCGTGCTGGCCGTGCTGGTCGACTGGTCTGCGATCCGCAACAGCTTCTTCTCCATCGAGAATCTGGGGCCGATGTTCCCCGAGATCATCACGGTGGGACTGTTCAACACAGTCAAGTACACCGTGGTGGGCTTCATCTTCGGCCTGCTCGGTGGGACGCTGCTGGCGCTCATGCGCATGTCCTCGTTCCCGGTCTACCGGTGGGTCGCCACCGGCTATATCGAGTTCTTCCGGGGCATCCCTGCGATCCTGGTGTTCATCGCGCTCGGTTTCGGTGCGTCGCTGGCTTTCGGCGTGAATCTCTCCACCCTGCAGATCGCTGGCTCCGCGCTGGCGATCGTGGCCAGCGCGTACATCGCGGAGACGCTGCGCGCGGGCCTGCAGGCGGTACCCAAGGGACAGATCGAGGCAGCCCGTGCCCTGGGCATGCCGGCCTGGCGGGCGATGGTGACCATCCAGATCCCCCAGGCCTTCAGGATCGTGCTGCCCCCGCTCACCAATGAGGCGATCCTGCTGACCAAGGACTCCTCGCTGATCTTCGTGGTCGGCATGGCCGGCGGTGCCGCGGAGCTCACCAAGATGGGCCGCGACGGGATCAACATCTACCAGGCCGGTCTCACCCCGCTGGTGATCGCCGGCTTCTGCTACCTGCTGCTCACCGTGCCGCTCTCGCTGCTCGCGCGCCGCATGGAGCACCGCAGCCCCCGTAGGCCGAAGAAGTAGAGGTGGAGTCGAGCATGAGCCAGAACCAGGCCACAGATGACGCGACGCAGGGCGCTGACCGGGCCCCGTCCGCGGGCGCCTACAGTGCGGCCGGTGTGACGATCTCCGGACTGCATAAGTCCTTCGGAGACAACGAGGTGCTCAAGGGCATCGACATGGAGGTCGCTCCCGGTGAAGTGGTGTGTCTCATCGGTGCCTCCGGCTCCGGAAAGTCAACCCTGCTGCGCTGCGTCAACCGCCTAGAGAACCCCAACGCGGGCACCATCACCGTGGGCGAGCACGAAGCCACCCATCCGGATGTGAACCTCGATGCCATGCGCCGACAGATCGGGATGGTCTTCCAGCAGTTCAACCTGTTCCCGCACCTGAGCGTGCTCGAGAACTGCACGATCACCCCACGCCGGGTGCTCGGGCAGTCCAAGGCGGAGTCCGAGGCCGAGGCCATGGCGCAGCTGGACACGGTCGGGCTGAAGCACCTGTCCGACCGTCGTCCCGATCAGCTCTCCGGCGGCCAGCAGCAGCGAGTGGCCATCGCCCGCGCTCTGACCATGAAGCCGCAGCTGATGCTCTTCGACGAGCCCACCTCCGCGCTCGATCCCGAGACGGTGGGAGACGTCCTGGCGAGCATGCGCAAGCTTGCTGAGGCTGGGATGACGATGCTCGTGGTCACCCACGAGATGGGCTTCGCACGCGAGGTCGCAGACCGAGTAGTGTTCATGGACCAGGGCCTCGTGGTCGAAGAAGGGCCCGCCACCGACGTCATCGGCAACCCGCAGCAGCCGCGCACCCAGGACTTCCTGCGCCGCGTGCTGAATCCGCTCGCGGAGTGAGCAGCAGCGCGCCGGGACACACTTCACGGCCGGGATGCTGATTCTCGGCTCCGCCCGGTAGGCTCTGCGCTGTGACCAGCGTCGACTCCCGCTCCACCAGCCCATCCGGCCGCTTCCGTGACCACACCACCGCTCGAGTCGGAGGCCCCGCCGGCCGCTGGATCCGGGCCGAGACCCAGACCCAGGCGCTCGAGGTGCTCCGCGTGCACCCGCTTCCCGAGGAGCTTGAGCGCGAAGCCGGTCGCGACACGCTGATCGTGCTCGGCGGCGGCTCGAACCTCCTGGTCAGCGAGGAGGGCTTTCCCGGCACCGTGCTGCAGATCGCCTTCTCCGGGATCGACACCGAGGAGCACAGCGCCGGCAAGGTGCTGATGAGCGTGGCAGCAGGGCATGACTGGGACGACGCCGTGCGGTTCAGCGTCGCCCGGGGTCTCACCGGTCTCGAGGCGCTCTCCGGGATTCCCGGCTCCACCGGCGCGGTGCCGGTGCAGAATGTGGGAGCCTACGGCGCAGACGTCGCGCAGACGCTCAAGGACGTCCAGGTCTTCGACCGCGCGCGGGGTGAGCTGATCAGCTTCACCAAGGAGCAGCTGCGGTTCGGCTACCGGGACTCGCTGCTGAAACAGACCACCGTGCACGGCTCCCCGCGCTATGTGGTGCTCTCCGTGCGATTCCTGCTGCAGAGCCGCCCCGACGGGCTCTCCGCGCCGGTGCGCTACGGCGAACTCGCCAGGACCTTGGGCCTGGACGCGGAGAGCGCAGATCACGAGCGACGCGCCCCGCTCCAGGAGGTCCGCCGGACCGTGCTGAACCTGCGCGCGGGCAAGGGCATGGTGCTCAGCGAAGCCGACCACGACACCTGGTCCACCGGCTCCTTCTTCACCAACCCGATCGTGCCGAAGGAGACGGCCGCCGAGCTTCCCGCCGATGCCCCGAAGTTCTCCGCCGGCACCGATGACACCGGCAGACCGCTGGTCAAGCTCTCCGCCGCCTGGTTGATCGACCAGGCCGGCTGCGGCAAGGGATTCGGGCTCCCGGACGGGCCAGCCGCGGGTCGTGGCGCCCAGGGCAGAGGCATCGCGGAGGGTCGGGCCGCACTGTCCACCAAGCACACCCTCGCGGTGACCAACCGTGGGACGGCGACCACCGATGACCTGCTCACCGTGGCGCGAGCAGCGCGCGATCAGGTCCGCACACGATTCGGAATCACCATGCACCAGGAGCCGGTGCTGATCGGTCACGCGCTCTGAGACGAACAGAGCCGCCCCAGCGTCAGGCTGGGGCGGCTCCGCTCGTTGCGCGTCAGGCGCAGTTCAGGTCAGAGCTTGCCGACCGCGATGAGCAGCATCCGGCGCAGCGGCTCCGCCGCGCCCCACAGCAGCTGGTCACCGACCGTGAACGCTGAGATGTACTCCGGGCCCATCTCGAGCTTGCGGACGCGTCCCACCGGGATGTCCAGCGTGCCGGTGACGGCAACCGGTGTCAGCTGCTCCATCGTGGCGTCCTTCTCATTGGGCACCAGCTTGGCCCATTCGGTGCCGGAGGCGATGACCTCCTCGATCTGCGCCAGCGGCAGATCCTCGCGCAGCTTCAGCGTCAGCGCCTGCGAATGCGAGCGCAGCGCGCCCACTCGGACGCAGAGCGAGTCGAACGGCACTGCGGCGCCGCGAGCCGAGACGCCCGGTGCCAGGTTCTCTCCACGGCCCAGGATCTTGTTGGTCTCCACCCCGGCCTTCCACTCCTCCTTGGCCACGCCGTTGCCCAGGTCGGCGTCGATCCAGGGGATCAGCGAACCGGCCAGTGGCACGCCGAACTGTGCGGCGTCGAGGTCGTTCTTCTGCGCCGCCAGCACGCCGCGGTCGATGTCCAGGATGGCGGAGGCGGGATCGGCCATCTGATCGGCGACCGCTGAGTGCAGGGTGCCGAACTGGGTCAGCAGCTCGCGCATATGCTTGGCACCGCCGCCGGATGCCGCCTGGTAGGTCATCGCGGTGCCCCACTCGACCAGGTCTTCCTTGAACAGTCCGCCCAGGCCCATGAGCATGTTCGAGACGGTGCAGTTGCCTCCGATGAACTCCTTGACCCCGGCCTTGAGCCCAGCGTCGATCACGTCCCGGTTGATCGGGTCCAGCGCGATGATCGAGGTCTCGGCCATCCGGAGGGTGGAGGCGGCGTCGATCCAGAGGCCGTTCCAGCCTGCCTCACGCAGCTTGGGGTAGACCTCGCTGGTGTAGTCCCCGCCCTGGGCGGTCACGATGATGGGCAGCTTCACCAGGGTCTCCAGGTCGAAGGCGTCCTGCAGGGTGGTCTCCTCCGGCGTCACGCCGTCGAAGCTCGGGGCCTGGCCGCCAGCATTCGAGGTGGAGAAGAACACCGGGTTGATGTGGGCGAAGTCGCCTTCATCGAGCATGCGGCGGATCAGCACAGAACCGACCATGCCGCGCCATCCGATCAGACCCACCGAGGGGGTCTCGCCGGTCACGGCAGAAAGGGCAGGGGACGCGGAGGAAGAGACAACAGAAGTCATGGTTCCAGGGTAGCGGAACCGCTGCGGCGCGTCAGAGGCGCTCGGCACCTGATCCGGGTGCAAGCAGCCGACGACGTCGGAAATGCGCCCACAGCCCCCCGATGACCCAGACCTGAGCGATGATCAGGATGAAGATCAGCCCGGGCACCAGACGTTCGTTGAGCACCAGGATGAATCCCAGGGCGACCGTGACCAGGGCGAGGATCGGGAAGATCACATAGCCGACCATGCCCAGCACCACGCTGGAGGGTGCGCCGCTGGTCCCCTGGGCTCCAGCGGTCCCATGGGCATGGTCGGTGCGCAGGTTCTCAGCCATCTCAGGCTCCTCTCCGGAGTTGTCGCGAGGCGCCGTCTCCGCGTCGGTGGGTCTCGATGTGATATTCCAGCCCGTTGGCGCTGCGGTGGGTACCGGTGGGGGGATCACGGCGCTCCAGCTGCCACTCATCGGTGAGCTGAGGAGCGGAGGTGTCGCCGGAGACCTGCGTGTGGATCACGGTGATCACCGCCAGCTCCGCCGTGGAGCGTTCCACCGCCTCGGCGTAGACCCGGCCACCGCCGATGATCCAGACCTTCTCCGCGCCGGAGCCGGCTGCGAGCTCCAGCCCGGAGTCAAGACTCGTCACGGTCTGGCCGCCGAGTCGGGTGATCTCCACGGCCGCCTGCTGGTCACGGGTGATCACGATGTTCGTCCTGCCCGGCAGCGGGCGGTACTTCGGCGGGAAGGACTCCCAGGTCCGGCGTCCCATGACCACGGGACATCCACGCGTCTGCTCCTTGAAGTGCGCGAGGTCCTCGGGGAGGTGCCAGGGCATGCCGCCGTCGTCGCCGATCACTCCGGAGGCCGTCTGCGCCCAGATCATGCCGATCTCTGTGCGGGGTGAGGTCATACAGCGACGGGTGCCTTGATGGCAGGGTGATGCTGGTAGTCCTGGACCTCGAAGTCCTTGAGCTCGTAGTCGAAGATCGATTCCGGACGACGCCTGATCTCCAGCCGGGGGGCCGGGTAGGGGGCGCGGGAGAGCTGCTCGCGCACCTGGTCTCGATGGTTGCCGTAGATGTGGCAGTCCCCGCCGGTCCAGATGAACTCGCCGGGCTCCAGTCCGACCTGCTCGGCCACCATTCGGGTGAGCAGCGAATAGGAGGCGATGTTGAAGGGCACGCCGAGGAACATGTCGGCGCTGCGCTGATACAGCTGGCAGGAGAGCCTGCCGTCGGCCACATAGAACTGGAACATGATGTGACACGGCGGCAGTGCCATCTCGGAGATCTGCGCGGGATTCCAGGCGGTGACCAGGTGCCGGCGCGAGTCGGGATCGGTCTTCAACGAGGTGATGAGATTCGAGATCTGGTCGATGTCCTCCCCCGAAGGAGTGGGCCAGGAGCGCCACTGCACGCCGTAGATGGGACCGAGCTCGCCGTCCTCATCGGCCCATTCGTTCCAGATGCGCACGCCGCGCTCCTGCAGCCAGCGGGCATTGGAGTCACCGCGCAGGAACCAGAGCAGCTCCAGTGCCACGGACTTGAAGTGCACACGCTTGGTGGTCACCAGAGGGAAGGACTCCGCGAGATCGAACCGGATCTGGCGGCCGAACACGCTGGTGGTGCCCGTTCCAGTCCGGTCAGACTTGGCCGTGCCGGAGTTCAGCACATCCGCGAGCAGGTCCTCGTACGGGGTGGGGATCGTCGAGTTCACGGACCACAGCATACCGGGGGAGCGCGGCCACGGGGGCGCCGGGTGTGGAGCTGCCGGGCGGACTCAGGCGCTGGCCTGCTGGGCGCGGTACTCCGGGTACCGGCGCAGATAGGCGTCGATATAGCTGCACTCGGAGGCGAAGAGCCGACCCTCGGCTTTGAACTCCTCCAGCAGCAAGGTCACCAGACAGCGTGCATAGCCCTGGCGGCTGTGCTGCGGGTGCACGATGGTGTGCTGGAGCAGGGTCACCTCCTGGCCGCGCAGCGTCTCGGGGGCGAATCCGACGAATCCGATGAAGGTGCGCTGACCGTTGATGCTGTCCCAGAGCTCGGCACGTCCCCGGTCCTCGTCGATGCGAAGCTCTGCGGTGGGATGGACGTTCTTCTGCGCAGTCATGGACAGAGCGTACCGGTCGCATTCCTCCCTTGTCAGGAGTGGGCGACCATTCAGTCCTCGAAGGGCTCGTAGACCTCGAGGGCGACGATCTCGCCGCCGCGGTCCATGGCCTGCTGCGCGACGAGCACCGCGCCGGGACGCAGGTAGGGATCTTCCTGCGGCAGCGCGAGGCCCAGCTCCGCGGACTGGAACCAGCCCGTCATCGTCTCCAGGATCAGCGGCAGCACCGGACGGTGGGTGCAGATCAGCGTGGGCAGCAGCAGCTCCAGGCACCGGCGTGTGCGTGTTCTGGTCCGCTCAGGATGAGCCTCCGCACGCTTCTCCGTCAACGATTTGCGGTAGGTGGCGCGGTTGCGGTGGGCCTTCACGTAGGGAGCGATGGTCTCTTCGCACCGCTTCCACGGGCTGGACTCGAGGTGACGCGGGCGCCAGCAGACGAGCAGCCGCTCCACCGACCGGGCCTGCCGCTTCCCCGTGGCGGCCAGGGGGCGCTCGGACTCGGCGCGCGACCAGGAGGAGCGTGGCTTGGCCTTGGCGTGACGCAGCACGATGAAGGGCGCGGTGTGCAGCCGCTGCTGCTCGTGGAGGTTCTCCAGCTCGTCCAGCGGCAGCACATCGCCACGGTTCGTGAGCATCTCGCGGGCTCGTTCCACGCTCATCCAGGCGGTCTCGTCCACCTCATCGCCATCGGGGACCGGTGTCCCCTCGGCGACGTGAGCGGCCCAGTACCAGACCTCCTTGGCCTTGCCGCCGTTTCCCTTTCCGGCGCCGGGGCTCTCGGGCCCGTTGCCGGCCCCATTGCGGGCCTTGCCCACCGAGTAGCGGGTGACCGGCAGCGGCATGCCCAGGCGGACCTTCAGCCCGATCTCCTCGCGCACTTCACGGACGGCGCATTCGGGAAGCGTCTCGCCCTCATCGAGCTTGCCCTTGGGGAAGGACCAGTCGTCATAGCGCTGCCGGTGGATCAGCAGCACCTCGAGCTCTCCGCGGCGCACGCGCCAGCAGAGCGCTCCAGCGGCGAGGATCTCTGCATCAGTGCCGTCGTCGGAGACTGTGACAGTTCGGCGGCGGGGGACCTTGGTCATGGTCTCGGGGGAGCTCACGAGGAACCAAGATATCAGGCAGGTTCAGTGCTGTGGTCGTCGGCCGGGGCGTACATGGTGTCCGCATCCCATTTGGTGAATCCCAGCCGCTTGTACAGCTTGACGGCCGCCGTGTTGTCCGCGTCGACGTAGAGCATGATCGCCTCATGCCCGGCACGGTGCAGATGCTCGATCCCCGCCAGGGTCAGGCTGCGACCGAGTCCGCGGCCCTGGGCCGCGGGGACGACGCCGACGACGTAGACCTCGCCGAGCCCCGGCTCCTGGACCTTGGTCCAGTGGAATCCGAGCAGCTGATCACCCTCGAAGGCGAGCAGGAAGCCCTCGGGATCGAACCAGTCCTCCTCCATGCGGGCGTGCAGGTCCTCCAGGGTGAGTCGTCCCTGTTCGGGGTGATCGACGAAGGCGGCCGCATTGGCCGCAAGCCAGGCCTGATCATCCTCTCCGGGCCGGAAGCCGCGCAGCGTCACCGAGTCTGGAAGCTCCGGCGCCGGGGCCTCGTCCAGCGTGGTCAGGCGCATGCGCCAGAGCTCGCGCACGGGTGTCCAGCCATAGCGCTGGGCGAGCCGACCCGCGGCATCGTGTTCCCCGTGGGCCCAGGCGCGTCGCGAGCGTCCGGAGTCCGCAGCCAGGACCGAGGTGCTGAGCTCATCGACCAGCGCGGCACCGATCCCGCGCTGACGGCAGTTGGGCCTGACCACCAGCTCCAGCACATCGGGGACCTCGCCATCGCCCTCGACGACGACGCCGGCCCCGGCCAGCAGGCGGGAGTCCGTGGACTTCTCGGTCCAGGCGTAGGCGATGCGCAATGGGCTCTGCTGGGTCCCCTGCTCAGCGGCTCGGTGCAGCTCCACCAGAGTCTGCTCGGAGAACGGGGGATTCGCGTCAGCTTCCGCGGCCACCGCTGCGAGTTCCAGCAAGGCGTGGTGCAGGTCAGTCGCAGGAGCCCCGCTGCTCAGCTCGACGACTGTCTGGTCCGAATCGGCTGGTGTCTCATCCGCTGTACTCATGGCCTCACTGTATCGGAGCCCTCTCCGGCGGTCATCAGCTGGGCCGTGGCCGCTGCGCGGGGCATGTGAGCCTGGGCTCAGGCGGCGTCGTCCTGTCCATCGCCGGTCGCCGGGTCCGCCGTCGCAGCGTTCTTGGCGGCATCGGTTCCGCTGACCACCAGGCGGTAGCCCACGTTGCGGACGGTGCCGATGAGCGATTCGTGATCGGGGCCCAGCTTGGCTCGCAGGCGGCGGATATGCACATCGACCGTGCGGGTGCCGCCGAAGTAGTCGTAGCCCCAGACATCGTGGAGCAGACGGTCACGGGTGAAGACCTGTCCCGGATGCAGGGCCAGGTGTTTGAGCAGCTCGAACTCTTTATAGGTCAGGTTGAGCAGCCGCCCGTTGATGGTGGCCATATAGGTGGTCTCATCGATGGTGATGCCGCCGGCGCGGATCTCTCCCACCGGGGCCTCTTCGGGCGTCTCGACAGCCGCAAGCCGAATCCGCGCATCGACCTCGCCGGGACTCGCCTCCCCGAGGATGAAGTCGTCGGCCTGCCAGGACTCGTTCAGCGTGGGCAGCCCGGCCTCGGTGACGATCACCAGCACCGGCGAGAGCATCGAGGTCTTCACCAGCTGGCACAGCGACCTCGCGTGGGCCAGCTTGGTCCGAGCATCGATCAGGGTCACATCCACATTCGGCGCCCGCACGATCGAGGAGGCCTCCGCGGGGAAGGTGCGGATCCGATGGGTGAGCAGCTCCAGGGACGGCAGTGCGTCGTCGGGGGTGTCTGAGAGCAGCAGAACTTGAGCCATGCATGACTCCTTCCCCTAGGGTCACTATCTTCACCGGGCCCCGAGGGTCCCCGCTGCACCGGATGCTGAACCCGATGCAGGCTGCGCCCGGCCAGGTGCGTGCGCGAAGGTCGTCAACGGTGATTGCGGACTTCAACAGCCAAAGATTTCACAATGTGAAAAAGTGATTCAGCGATCTGCAGATGAGTATAGGCGACGTCAGAAGCGCTGACCTCTAGGATGGCCTGTTGTGAAGTACATCCCGGTGGCCGCCTCCTCCCTGTTCGCGGCGACAGCCCTCGCCCTGGCCTCCTGGGCCGGCACCCTCGCCATGACGCTCGTCGTCTGCGCGATCTGCGTGTTCATCGCCCTGGGGTGGCCCCAGCTGATGGGCGTGACGGCCCGCCGGTCCCTCTCCAGCGTCATCGCCGCCGCGGGAGTCATCGCGGCGCTCGGCGCAGCAGTGGTGGGCACCGCAGACAACCTCTTCTTCTGGTCCTCCGTCGCGCTGGCCTTCGGCGTGATGAGCGTCTTCCTGATCCAGGTGCTCCGTGGCACGGGGCGCCCACACCGGCTGGAATCCACCATCGGCGCCTGCGCGGGGGTCCTGATCGGGACCACGACCGCGGGCTGGGTCGCCGGGCTGCGCTACCCGGTCGAGCTCGCCGGCGCCTCCGGCGGGGAGGACAGCACAGGCATCCTCACCGTGCGCGGCCTGCTTGCCGTGGAGAACTTCACGCTGCTCGCTGTGACCGGCGCGTCCGGTGAGCTCGCCGTGGTGACATTGGCGGCCGGAACCCTGGGAGTGGGCACGCTGCTGGCCTTCGTGCCGCTGCGCAACGCGCTCGCGATGACCCTGGTGATCGCCGGCAGTGTGGCCGCGGCGATCGGGATGACCCTGGTCTGGGGCGAGCTGACCCTGCTCTTCGCCGGCACGCTGGGACTGGTGGCCGGGCTGCTGCTGGCCTCCTTCCGGCGATTCCTCGTCGCGAAGGGTCCGCCGCAGGGGATCCTCTCCGGCATCGCGGTCGGTGCGGCCCCCATCGCCGCCATGGGCGCCCTCACCTACTTCACGGAGCGTCTGCTGCTGGTGTGAAGTTGTACACTTTGACCCATGAACTTCGCATTGCAGAACGTCTCGCTGCTGGCACTGGAGATCTTCTTCATCGGGCTGCTCCTCCTGGTGACGCTGACCATTGCCGGCATCTCCTGGACCGTCATCTCACGCCTGTACAAGGGTCAGCGCTGATCCGCTGCACACAGGCCCGCACGTCCGGAGGCTCTGGCGCAGGCATGTCCGGTCCACCTAGAGGAAAGGGCTGAGGTCATGGCCCCCATGGAGCTCCCCACCGACCTGACTCCCGAACTGGCGCCGCTCTACTGGCTGCTCGGCAGCTGGCGGGGCCAGGGTCGCCTCGGGTCCGGCGAGCAGGACGATCCGGTCTTTACCCAGGACGTCACCTTCCGCGACACCGGGCTCGAATTCGTGGAGTACCGGGCAGAGACCTGGCTCGCCGATGATGCGGGCACTCGACTGCGCCCACTCTCCGTGGAGTCTGGATTCTGGTCCCTGGACCGGGCACGCACCGACGCCGACGTCGGCCCCGGACTGGATCCCGCGGATGTGGTGCCGGCCTACAGGAGCGCCGGCGACGTGGACCAGCTCGCGCAGCAGGACGGATCCTTCCCGATCACAGCCACGATCGCGCACCCCGGAAGCCTCACCGAGCTCTACTACGGCAAGATCAAGGGCCCGCAGCTTCAACTGGCCACCGACGCAGTGATGCGCGGCGAGCATGCCGCGGAATACCCAGGCGCCTCGCGGATGTTCGGACTGGTGAACAGTCAGCTGTTCTGGCGCTGGGATCTGCGCGGCGCGGACGGGACGATGACCCCCCACGCCTCGGCGATCCTCGACCGCATCGCCTCGGCCGAAGAGGTCAGCGCCAGACGCTAGCCTGGGCTCCCGTGCCGAACGCACGCAGACCAGATGCGACCGCGCCGACCAGACGCGCACACGCTGACCAGCATGTCCGCGTCACACGCCTCGATGAAGGAGTCCCCCCGTGGATGAACGCCTCAGCTCTGAACTGCTCTCCCGGCCCGGCGCCGTGCCCGACAGCGGCGATGATGCCCCGGTCGCCGGACACTACGGCGACCCCACCCGCGAACAGCGAGCACTCGAGCAAGGCTCCGCCGTCGTCGACCTCTCGAATCGCAGCGTGGTCACCGTCAGCGGTCCTGACCGGCTGTCCTGGCTGAGCACGCTCTCCTCACAGCAGATCGCAGGGCTCAAGCCCGGCGAGCCCACCGAGCTGCTGCTGCTGGATATCTCGGGTCGGATCGAGCACGAGGCGGCAGTGATCGACGACGGCGAGACCGTCTGGCTCATCACCGAAGGCTCCCACGGGGCCGTGCTCGCCCAGTGGCTCGACTCGATGAAGTTCATGCTCCGGGTGGAGATCACCGATCGAAGCGCCGAGTACGCTGTGCTCGGCTCCATGGCGGCGCTGCCCGAAGCCACCTCACCGGCTCCGCAGATCGTCTGGGAGGATCCCTGGCCGCAGCTCGGCGTCGGCGCCGCGAGCTACGCCGAGATCGAGGAGTCGCAGCATCCGGGCAGCGACTGGTCCTGGCGGCTGAGCCTGGTCCCGCGCGATGCACTCGGCGCGGTGATCGACTCGATCCTGCAGGCAGGATGGATGCTCGCCGGCACGATGGCGTCCGAGGCGCTGCGCATCGCCGCCTGGCGCCCGCGGCTCGCCCGCGAGGTCGATGAGAAGGCGATCCCCCACGAGCTGGATCTCATCCGCACTGCGGTGCACCTGAGCAAGGGCTGCTATAAGGGCCAGGAGACGGTGGCACGGGTGCACAACCTCGGACATCCACCGCGTCGCCTGGTCTTCCTGCATCTGGACGGCAGCGAGCACACGCTTCCCGCCATCGGCTCAGATGTGCTGGCAGCGTCTGCAGAGGCCTCGCCGGAAGAGCTCATCCAGGAGCGTGCGGTCGGAAAGATCACCTCCGTGGGCCGTCACCACGAGATGGGGCCCATCGCCCTGGCCCTGGTCAAGCGCAAGGTCGACCCTGCGCTGCAGCTGGTGGTCCGTGACGGGGCGGAGGAGCCGAGCTTCTACGCCGCAGCCCAGGAGATCATCGTGCGCCCGGACGCCGGGCAGGCCGTGGGACGCCCGCAGGGAGACTTCCTGCGCAAACCGCGCCGCTAGGGCTGATCGATCACCGGCGGGTCGACGGCTGGCCGGTCGAAGACCACGACGGTCTGCGTCCCGGCGGAGGTGAAGCCGAGCTGTGCGGCGATGCGCAGCGCGCCGGCAGATTGGCTGTCGGCCTGCCACTGCGGGATGAGCCCTTCGACGAAGGCCTCCTCGGCGGCGACCGCGCCGAGGTGCAGCCCCACCCCGGTGCCTCGCCGCGAGGGCGCGGTCAGCACGCCCAGCTGGGCCAGCATGCCCGACCACACCTCGCGGCCGGCGGCTCCGAGCGCGGCGCCGCTGTCCTCGCTGACCAGCGCGGCGCTCCACGAAGCCTCCGCGATCCCGGAGACCTGCACGTCGTCGGCGGGAGATTCGGCGAGCACCTCGCGCACGTGGCCCTGATCGTAGGAGACCGCGCCGAGGGCTGAGGGCCCCAGGCTCGGTGGCTCCTCCGCGTAGAGCAGCGTGGACGCACCCCGGCTCCGGGCGCCCTCGCCATGTTGGCGCGCCAGATCCAGCAGGCAGCGCTCCTCGGCCAGTGCCGCGTCATCGATGTCGCGGGCGCGGCGGAGCACTTCGGCGGGTCCGCTGAGCACGGTGTGGCCGAAGAGCTGCAGGAAGGACACCGCCGACCTGTCGGCGCGGGTGATCTCGTGGCGTGCGGGGCGGCCCAGGAGATCCTCGTCGGGAAGCCCGAGCATCCGCGACCAGGACAGGGCGATGATGCTGCGAGTGTGGTCCTGCAGAGCAGTCATGGGTGAACGATCACGCCCGGCTCAGCGGCCGAAGAGGATCTGCGCCTCGTCATAGCGCTCGGCCGGGACCGACTTCAGCCCGTCCAGGGCCTCGGTGAGATCGACCTTGACGATCTCGGTCCCACGCAGGGCGGCCATGTGGCCCCAGGCCTGCTCGTGGACGAGGTCCAGGGCGCGGATGCCGAAGCGGGTGGCCAGCACCCGGTCGTAGCCGGTGGGGTTCCCGCCGCGCTGGATGTGGCCCAGAGTGGTGTGCCGGGACTCGATCCCGGTCTTGGCCTCGATCTGATGGGTCACCCACTCGCCGATGCCGCCCAGACGCGGTCGTCCGTCGGACTCTTCGCCCTTGCCGGCCAGCGCCTCCTCGGCATCCTCGGGGATGAATCCCTCGGCGACGACCACCAGCGGGGAGCGGCCGCGCGAGTGGACCTGCTCCACCCATTCGCAGACCTGGTCCATGGAGATCCGGTGTTCCGGGATCAGGATGGCGTGGGCTCCGGCGGCCATGCCCGAGTGCAGCGCGATCCAGCCCACGTGGCGGCCCATGACCTCGGCGACCATGCAGCGGTGATGGGACTCGCCGGTGGTGCGCAGCCGGTCCATCGCGTCGGTGGCGATGGAGATGGCGGTGTCGAAGCCGAAGGTGTAGTCGGTGGCCTTCAGGTCGTTGTCGATGGTCTTGGGCACGCCCACCACAGGGATGCCGTCGTCGGCGAGTCGCTTGGCGCCGGCGAGCGTGCCTTCACCGCCGATGGCGATGACGGCGTCGATGTCATGGCGCTTGAGCTGCTTCGCGATGTTCTCCGGCCCACCGTGGGGATGGTTGTACGGGTGGGTGCGGGAGGTGCCCAGGATCGTGCCGCCCTCGCGGGAGAGCCCACGCACGGACTGTCGGGGGAGGTCGATGTAGTCACCTTCGATGACCCCGCGCCACCCGCCCTTGAAGCCGACGAACTCATCGCCATAGCTCTTGATGCCGTGCAGCACAGAGGAGCGGATGACAGCGTTCAGGCCGGGGCAGTCGCCGCCGGAGGTGAGCAGTCCGATGCGCATGATGATTCAGCTCGTCCCTTCATGGATTCCAGGTGGATCTCGAGCCTGACGTCCTCGGCAGGTGCTCCTATGAGTCTATGGGTTCAGCTCCTCGGGACACACCCTGTCATGGGGACGGATCTGCTCCACACCGGCCGTGCTCAGGCCATGAGCTCCTGGATGCGGCGCAGACCCTTGTCCAGGTCATCGTCTCCCAGGGCGTAGGACAGGCGCAGGAAGCCGCTGGGCCCGAAGGCCTCACCCGGGACGACGGCGACCTTCGCCTGCTCCAGGATGATCTCCGCCAGCTCAGCGGAGGTCTGCGGCGTGCGACCGCCGATCTCGCGGCCCAGCGCCTCGCGGACGTCCACGTAGGCGTAGAACGCGCCCTCCGGCGTGGGGCAGGAGAACCCCTCGATCGCATTGAGGCCGCTGACGATCGCTCGGCGACGTCGGTCGAAGGCGGCCTTCATCGTCTCGACCGCGTCCAGAGAGCCCTCCACGGCCGCCAGTGCAGCCATCTGCGAGACGTTGGCGACGTTGCTGGTGGCGTGGGACTGCAGATTCGACGCGGCCTTGATGATGTCGGTGGGTCCCACCATCCAGCCCACCCGCCAGCCTGTCATGGCGTAGGTCTTGGCCACTCCGTTGAGCACCACGACCTGATCGGCGAGCTCCGGCAGCGCGGCGATGGAGGTGAACTCGGCCCCGTCGTAGGTCAGGTGCTCATAGATCTCATCGGTGACCACCCACAGTCCCTTCTCAGCGGCCCAGCGGCCGATCTCGCGCACCGCGGCAGCGGAGTAGACCGCGCCGGTGGGGTTGGACGGGGAGACGAAGACGAGCACCTTCGTCCGTTCACTCAGCACGCTCTCGAGCTGGTCCAGGGTGACCTTATAACCCTGCTCGGGTCCGGCGAAGATGTCGACCGGGACGCCGCCGGCAAGCTTGATCGCCTCTGGGTAGGTCGTCCAGAAGGGCGTCGGGACGATGACCTCATCACCCGGATCCAGCAGCGTGGCGAAGGTGTTGTAGACCGCCTGCTTGCCGCCATTGGTGATCAGCACGTTGGCCGGGGTGAGCGCCTCGCCCTGGATGCGGTACCCCGAGTCCCGGGTGGTCTTCTCGGCCACGGCGGCGCGCAGCTCGGGCAGCCCGGCGGCAGGGGAGTAGCGGTGGAAGCGCGGGTTCTGCGCGGCCTCCATGGCTGCGGCGACCACGTAGTCCGGAGTCGGGAAGTCCGGCTCACCCGCGCCGAACCCGATGACATCCTCACCGTCAGCCTTCATGGCCTTGGCCTTGGCGTCGACGGCAAGGGTGGCGGACTCGGCGATCGAGCCGATACGGTCGGAGATGCGGGAGCGCGGGGAAGTCATGTCTGTGGGATCCTTTCGGGATTCATGGACTGCTCCCACAGTACCGGTTTGTCCTGCGCCGGAGAGAGGGCGTAGACTCATTCACCGGTGTCTCAGGCACCTCCGTTCCATCGTGCCCCAAAACCGGCTCCCGGCAGTGGGTGCGATACGGTGGCGGAGGATCCGGAACCCCTAGGGCAGTGGCGCAATTGGTAGCGCAACGGTCTCCAAAACCGTAGGTTGCAGGTTCGAGTCCTGTCTGCCCTGCTAGGCACCCGCCTTAACCGTGAACAGATGGAGTCTTTGTGTCCCAGTCGCCTTCGACGCCAGATCAGGGCTCCACGCCCGCCGGCGGCGAACCGAAGGGCCCGTTCGGGAAAGTGTTGCTGTTCCTCCGTCAGGTGATCGACGAACTCAAGAAGGTCGTCGTCCCGACCCGGCGCGAGCTGGTCAACTACACGACTGTGGTCCTGGTCTTCGTTCTCGTGGTGATCGGAATCGTCACCGGTTTCGACGCCGTCTTCAGTCGCGGAGCCGAGGCGCTCTTCGGCGGCAGCAGCGGAGGAGTGGAGCAGCCGGCAGAGGCACCGGCCGACGGTGGTGGCGCAGGAGACGATGGCGCGGTGGACGACAGTGCTGAAAACGGTGACTGACAACTGACGATGACGTAGCGGCGCATCCAGCGCCTCGCGTCACGGGATCGAGAGCTCGCCGTGTGGTCGGTGAGCACCACGGAAAGCAGGAGAACAGTGTCTGATCAGGATCTTTCGCAGCAGACCGAAGAGGTCGACGCCGCCCAGGACGCCCCTGCCGAGGCAGACGAGCAGACCACAGCCGCTGCCGGCGAGGCAGAGGAGACCATTGAGGTCGAGGCTGAGGGTGAGCAGGCGGCTGACGCCGATGTGCCCGAGGAGGAGAAGTCCTACGAGGAGCGCGCCGCTGCGCTGAAGTCCAAGCTGCGACGTCAGCTCGGCGACTGGTACGTCGTGCACACCTATGCCGGCTACGAGAAGCGTGTGAAGTCCAACCTGGAGACCCGCATCCAGACCCAGGACATGGAGGACCACATCTTCGAGATCGAGGTCCCCATGGAAGAGGTCGTGGAGATCAAGGGAACTCAGCGCAAGGTCGTCACCCGCGTCCGGATTCCCGGCTACGTGATCGTCCGCATGGAGCTCACCGACGCCTCCTGGGGCGTCGTGCGCCACACCCCGGGCGTCACCGGCTTCGTCGGCAACGCCCACGACCCGCACCCGCTGAGCTCCGACGAGGTCTTCGCGATGCTCTCGGACCACCTGCTCGGCAAGCCCGACGCGCCCAAGCACGGCGAGGCCGAGGATGGCTCCGGAGCAGCGGGCGCATCGGACATCAAGGTCGACTTCGAGGTCGGCGAGTCTGTCACCGTCACCGATGGTCCCTTCGCGACGCTCCCGGCCTCCATCTCAGAGATCCACGCAGATTCTCGCCAGCTCGTGGTGCTGGTCTCGATCTTCGAGCGCGAGACTCCCGTGACGCTGAACTTCAACCAGGTCGAAAAGATCTACTGAGGATCAGCTGTACAACTCAAAACTTTCGACGCCGCAGGTGGCTTTGGCCTGTGGCGTCGAACCGGTCATCACGCCATGATGGCCACCCCCCTGCGTCACGCTCCTGTGGCACGGGGACACCAGGTGAGGGCTCTCGCGCCCCCGGCTGCAACGCAGCCCATGCGAGAGCCTGCAACGTAAGAAAAGGACGCTGAACATGGCCCCGAAGAAGAAAGTCTCCGGCCTGATCAAGCTGCAGATCAACGCAGGCGCCGCCAACCCGGCCCCTCCGATTGGTCCTGCACTGGGTCAGCACGGTGTCAACATCATGGAGTTCTGCAAGGCTTACAACGCGGCGACTGAGTCCCAGCGCGGCAACGTGATCCCTGTGGAGATCACGGTCTACGAAGACCGCTCCTTCACCTTCGTCACCAAGACTCCGCCGGCAGCCGAGCTGATCAAGAAGGCAGCAGGCGTGGCCAAGGGCTCGGGCGTGCCGCACACCGAGAAGGTCGGCAAGCTGACCCAGTCGCAGGTCGAAGAGATCGCACAGACCAAGATGGAGGACCTCAACGCGAATGACCTCGCCGGAGCCTCCAAGATCGTCGCCGGCACTGCCCGCTCCATGGGCATCACCGTCGAAGGCTGAACAGGGCACCCGCCCGTAGACAAGACACAGGGCATTCGCTCTGTGGACAGACAATGAGTCCGACCCTTCGTGGGTGGACGGTGGGAAGGGTCGAGCGCGACCCACGTACCACAACTGCTAAGGAGAACAACGCAGATGGCAAAGCGCAGCAAAGCTTATGAAGCAGCAGCTCAGAAGATCAACGAGGACGCGCTGTACTCCCCGGCCGAGGCAGTAGCCCTGGCCAAGGAGACCAACCCGTCCAAGTCGGACGCGACGGTCGAGGTGGCCATGCGCCTCTCGGTCGACCCGCGCAAGGCGGACCAGATGGTCCGCGGCACGGTCATCCTGCCCCACGGCACCGGCAAGACCGCCCGCGTGGTCGTCTTCACCCAGGGTGACAACGTCGCCAAGGCTGAAGAGGCCGGAGCAGACTACGTCGGCGGCGATGAGCTCATCGCCAAGGTCGCCGAAGGCTGGACCGACTTCGACGCCGCCGTCGCCTCCCCCGACATGATGGGCAAGGTCGGACGTCTGGGCAAGGTTCTGGGTCCCCGCAACCTGATGCCGAACCCCAAGACCGGCACCGTGACCCCCGACGTCGCCAAGGCCGTCAACGAGCTCAAGGGCGGCAAGATCACCTTCCGCGTGGACAAGCACTCGAACCTGCACTTCATCGTGGGCAAGAGCAGCTTCGACGCCAAGGCGCTGACCGAGAACTATGCGGCGGCTCTGGAGGAGGTCCTTCGTCTGAAGCCCTCCGCCTCCAAGGGTCGTTATATCAACCGCGTCACCGTGGCCACCACCTTCGGACCCGGCATCCCCGTGGATCCGAACGTCACCAAGGTGATCGCCGACTGATCAGCTGATTGCTCCCCAGGGAGCATCCACCGAAGCAGGCCCTCGTCTTCTCGACGGGGGCTGCTTTCGTCTCCCGGTGCGCTGAGCGGCGGATTCTCCGTGCATCCGGGGCCTTCTCGGGCATGGGATGCCCGGAGAATCCGCCGCTCAACGAGTAGGCGCTGCCGCCGCAGGGACCAGGAATTGCAGGGGGCTGGCCCCGAGTGTAGAGTGACACCTGACCAAAGACCGCCGGTCGTTGTTGTCGTGCGCAGATCATTGGCTGGTCTGCGCGGTCAGCAGGCATCATGTCTGTGAGGCGACGCAACTCTAAAGACCCTTTTGGGCGACCTGCGCAGGACACGAACACGTTCTATCCGAAGAATCGGATCGCTCACGACTGCGATCAGCTCCTTCTCCTAGACCATGCCCCGTGCCTTGCGCAGCGGGGCATTTTTCATGTCCCAGCACAACGGGGTGACCGGCTTACATGATCGGAAGGAGTGCCATGGCGAATCCTGAGAAGGCTGCCGCCGTCGATGAGTTGAAGGAACTCTTCAACAACTCGACTGCCGCAGTGCTCACGGAGTACCGCGGCCTCTCCGTGGGCCAGCTGCAGACTCTGCGCCGGTCCGTGCGAGAGAACGCACACTACGCTGTGGTGAAGAACACGCTCACCGAGATCGCGGCTCGGGAACTCGGCATCGACGCCTTTGAAGGCAAGATGTCCGGCCCCTCCGCCATCGCCTTCGTCCACGGTGACCCCGTGGACGTGGCCAAGTCTCTGCGTGACTTCGCCAAGAGCAATCCTGCGCTCATCGTCAAGGGCGGCTATATGGATGGCGTCGCTCTGGATGAAGCAGGAGTGAAGCAGCTCGCGGACCTTGAGTCCCGCGAGGTTCTGCTCAGCAAGATGGCTGGTGCCCTCATCGGCGTCCAGTCCAAGGCAGCCTCCCTGTTCCAGGCACCGTTGTCCAAGGCCGTTCGCACGGTCGAGGCGCTTCGCGTGCAGCAGGAAGCAGCCTGAGCTCGAGCTCAGCAGTGAACCACAAGCAAGACCCCTCAAACATTTAGAAGGAGCGCCCCCATGGCGAAGATGAGCAACGACGAACTGATCGAACAGTTCAAGGAAATGTCCCTGATCGAGCTCTCCGAGTTCGTCAAGGTCTTCGAGGAGACCTTCGACGTGACCGCAGCCGCTCCCGTGGCAGCAGCAGCAGCCCCAGGAGGCGGCGGCGACGCCGAAGAGGCTGAAGAGCAGACCGAGTTCGACGTGGTCCTTGAGTCCGCCGGCGAGAAGAAGATCGGCGTCATCAAGGAGGTGCGCGGTCTGACTTCCCTCGGTCTCAAGGAGGCAAAGGATCTGGTCGACGGCGCTCCCAAGGCCGTGCTCGAGGGTGTCGACAAGGACACCGCCGAGAAGGCCAAGGAGACCCTGGAAGGCGCAGGCGCCACCGTCACCCTCAAGTGATCGGGGCGGCGACAGCCGCATCCAGGCAGTCTTGACTGCATAGAGAAATCCCCCGGAAGGCTTCTTTCCGGGGGATTTCTCTGTCTGCCGGCACTTCTGGGGTCCGTTGGTGCGTCGCCCTAGATCCTGCTTCCTGGTTTGGGCATGAGTCCGGCTGCCACGAAGGCAAGGCCGGCAAGCCCGCACACTCCCAGAGCGATGATGAGCCAGTCGATGTAGATCCCGAGAACCACGCTTGCCAGCACCCAGAGCGCCAGGGCCACGGCGATCGCAGCAAAGACCGCTCCTCCTACGCGGGGTCCGGAGCTCCGCCGGTACCTTGTGGCATCGGACCCATGGTCGCCGATGGCATCGGCTGGCCTCGACGGTGCGGACAGCGTCTGCTCTGTGGGTGCCGAGTTCAACGCTGCCTCTTGTTCCGCCCGTTCGAACCATCGAGGTCCTCGTTCTGGTTCCTTCCAGATGAAGTCCTTCTCGCTCTGGGCGCGCAGCGACTCGGCCAGCAGCTCATCGACATCCGCCGGTTCTGGCGGCAGCGGCCGCGTGGGGTGGGTGGGCGCGTCCTGCTCAGTGGACTCGCGACGCTCAGGGTGCTCGGCGGTCATCGCTGCTCATCTGCTTCCTGGTCATAGGTGGTGGAGTCATAGATCGTGGTGTTCCCGAATGCCGAGTTGAGATCCAGGTGAATCTCGTTCTCGGAGTCCGCTGGGCCGATCACCAGGTCCTCCCCGGAGATCCCCGACTGTTCCAGGCTGTCGTCCTGGGTGGCGATCTCGAGGTTGCTCAGCGCCTGACCGTTGCTGATGACCACACGCGCGTCGTCAGGGACGATCACGGAGGTGTTCGAGAAGGCCTGATTGACCTGGGCGTCCCAGATCGCTGGGTCCGCGGAACCTTCCAGCGCGGAAAGATCGCTCAGATCCACCGTGGTGTTGGAGAAGGCGCTGCGCACCTGGGTGTCAGACGTCTGGTAATTCCCGAAGGCGTGGTTCGTGCCGCCTGCGAAGCCTGAGACGGTCTGCCCGGCGAAGAGGACCAGCATGACCGCAGTGCTCAAGGCCAGGAGCCCCGGGGTTCCCGGTCGGCCCCGCAGGGCCGCAGTGAAATGGGTCAGCCCCAGGAGCAGCACCAGTCCGGCTGTGGCCACAAGTGCCACCGTGACTCCGGAGAGTCCGAAGCCGCCGGCGAGCCAGGACAGTCCGACGACCATCGGCAGCGCCAGCAGCCCCAGCCCCCAGCTCAGCTGCCGACGTCGACGCCGCTCCGCGCGTTCTCGAGGAGAGTATTCGGACCGTCCCGAAGGCTGCCTCGGGGCCCGAACCGATGCCGGGCCTGGATATGCCGCGTCCTGCTTCAGGGCGGAGTTGCCTGAGCCGGAGGTGTGCCCGGGCGCCGTCGTCGTCACCCGTTCTCTGGGGTACCAGGCCGGCTTCCCATCCGCTCGTGTCGGGGTGGAGTCACCGGCCCCGGCTTTTCCCGTGGAGCCGCCTGGTCCAGCGGAGGAAGAATTCGTGGGGTAGCGCCCTGTATCGGAGTCGCCCGTGGTCGCCGAAGCAGAATCCTTGCGGTGGTTCTTAACGGCCACGTAGACCAGCCAGGCCACGGCACCGAGGATCACGATGTTGAGCAGCACAGCCAAGGGACCTGCGACGCTGATCGGCGTGAACACGTTCAGCGCGCCCAGGACCGTGAGGATCATGCCACCGACGAAGCCTGACGTGTAATTGCCGCGAACCGCTTCCTGCGCGTGGATCCTGCCCTCGCGGTTCGGCACCAGGATCCAGGCGAGTCCATACAGCAGTGCCGCCGGGGAGAAGAAGATGATGAAAGCGACGACGCCGAGCCCACGCACCAGGGCTGCGTCCCATCCGACCTTGGCGGAGATGCCGGCGAAGACTCCACCGACCCATGTCTCCTCCGGGCGAAGCAGCCCAGTGGTGCGCATCCAGTCGAAGAAGCGACGGCCTGTCTCAGGCTTCTGATTGTTCATGCTTCAAGTCTCCTGCGATAGGAACTCTGCCGCTACTGGGGGACACCCTGACTCAACCCTGAAACATCGCCCGCAGCCCCCGATCCTGGGGCTGGATCCATCGAGGTGGAGCAGGTGCCGTGGCAGTATGGGAAATATGGACAGCGCAAGTCAGATGCCCCTGGGGCAGCACCCCAGCCGTGCGCGGCCACCGCTGCTGCGCGCCGCCGGCACCCCCCTGGCAGGGGTCTGCCTCGGACTGTCCCGGCATCTGGGGTTCTCGGTACCTGCAGTCCGCACCGTCATGATCGGGCTGAGCGTTGCCGGCGGCATCGGGCTGCTGCTCTACTGCTGGCTGTGGATCTTCGTGCCGCGTGAGGACGAGCCTCGTCCCGATGCAGCGGCGCGGGGGCTCAGCGGGCCGGCCGTGAACGGCAGCGACGGCGTCGAAGCCGGGGAGCCGACGCGGGCTCCGCGACCCACCGCAGGCATTGATCCGCAGGCAGAGCCGGTCCAATACTGGAACGCTCGTGGCCGCGAAGTCCTCGATGCCCTGACGAGCTCTCCCCAGGTGCTCTTCGGCGGACTCCTCCTGGGTGGTGCAGGTCTGATCGGACTCCAGCTCTTCGGAGCCGATATCAATTGGTGGCTCATCGGTCCGCCCGTGATCCTCGGAGTCGGCGTGCTGCTGGCGTGGTCCCAGGTGGATGCCATCGGTCCACGGTCAGCCGAGGAGCCGGGGTCCGCTCATCGCGAGCGGCCCCGCTCACGTCAGGCCATTCTGTGGCAGTTCTCGGTGGGGGTGCTGCTGGTCATTCTGGCGCTTCTTCTCCTTGCGGGCGGGTTCCTCCCGGCCGCTGACCTGCTGCTGGGCCTGATGGTGGCGGCGATGCTGCTCGCCGGCATCGCGCTGGTGAGCGCGCCCTGGGTGATCCGTCTCTACCGGACCTCCAACACGGAGCGCGCGCGAGCGGCGGCGGAGGCTGAGCGTGCCGACATCGCCGCGCACCTCCACGATTCTGTGCTCCAGACTCTCGCCATGGTTCAGAAGCAGCGGCATGACCCCGCCGCGGTGGAGAAGCTCGCCCGCAGGCAGGAGCGGCAGCTGCGCGGGTGGCTCTACGGACGCGACGCCGCCGAGACCGGGACGCTCAAGGAGCAGCTCAGTGCCACGGTCGCAGAGCTGGAGGAGCTCCACAGCGTGCCGGTGGAGATCGTCGCCGTCGGGGAGTCTCGCCGAACCGATCACCGTGTGTTGGTCGCTGCTGCGCGGGAGGCCATCGTCAATGCGCTCAAGCACGCGGGCCCTGCCTCGGTCTACCTCGAGTCCACTCCTGCCGAGGACGCGGTCTTCATCCGCGATCGCGGCGCAGGGTTCGATCCCTCGGGCATCGGAGCGGATCGGCTCGGCGTGCGGGAATCGATCATCGGGCGGATGAACCGTGCCGGCGGCAGGGCCGACATCCGATCGGGGGACGCCGGCACCGAGGTCCAGCTGTGGATGCCGGTGAGCGCCTCGGCCGGGGCGGACTCCGGCACTGATCCGATGTCGCGACGTGAGGAGACCTATGGGTGAGGCCCCAGCCCTGCGCCGCGTGGTCATCATCGATGACCACGGCATCTTCCGGGCCGGACTCAAGGCCGAGATGGCCGGGAGGGTCGAAGTCGTCGGCGAGGGCCACGATGTGGAGACCGCGATCGCCGTCGTGCGGCGGGAACGCCCCGAGGTCGTGCTGCTCGACGTGCATCTTCCGGGCGGCACCGGTGGGGGAGGCGCCGAGGTGGTCCGCGCCTGCCGCGACCTCCCGGAGGTGAAGTTCCTGGCCATCAGCGTCTCCGACCAGGCGGCGGACGTGGTCTCGGTGATCCGCGCCGGAGCTCGCGGCTACGTCACGAAGACGATCAGCACCGGCGATCTCTCCGATGCGGTGCAGGCGGTGGCCACCGGCGATGCCGTGTTCTCGCCGCGCCTGGCGGGGTTCGTCCTGGACGCCTTTGGCACCGGTGCGGTCGGCGATGTCCGCGATGAGGAGCTGGATCGGCTCTCGGCCCGAGAGGTCGAGGTCATGCGGCTGATCGCACGCGGGTACACCTACCGGGAGATCGCCGCGGAGCTGTTCATCTCGATCAAGACCGTGGAGACCCATGTCTCCAAAGTGCTGCGCAAGCTTCAGCTGTCCTCCCGACATGAGCTCACCCGCTGGGCGGAGCAGCGCCGCATCGTCTGAACCGATGGCGGCATGGGCGCCGTCGGTGTGTCCGATAGCACCTTCACGACGGCGGACTGGTACAGTTACTGCCCAGAAAGCTCGGATTCGCTGTTCACGTCTCCGCAGGCCTTCTCTTCGGCCGAGGCTCAGCCCTCGTGTCCAACGCCCCGGCGGCCTCGTCTTGCCCTGGGTTGCCTTCGTGGTCTATGCTGTATTTTTGCGCATCTTCTCTACATCCGTGCCTTCAAATAGCGGTGGGCAGTTGTTTATATGCGTTATTCCTACGGAAGCTACGAAGGTCTGTGGAAGGATCCCTCTTGGTCGCCTCGAGCACCTCATCGACTCAAACCGCTGCTTCGGCCCGCACTGCTGAATATGCAGGCCGACTCTCATTCGCAAAGATTCACGAACCCCTCGATGTTCCAGAGCTTCTGGCTCTGCAGATCGACTCCTTCGACCGCCTCATCGGCAACGACAGCTGGGCTGCTCGTGTCGAGGAGGCCCGGCAGAAGGGCATCAAGGGCGTTTCCGAAACCTCCGGACTCTCCGACATCTTCGAAGAGATGTCACCGATCGAGGACTTCCAGGGCACCATGTCCCTGAGCTTCTCCGATCCCGAGTTCGCCGACCCCAAGATGCCGGTCGCTGAGTGCAAGGAACGGGACACCACGTATTCCGCTCCGCTGTACGTCAAGGCCGAGTTCATGAACCACAACACCGGCGAGATCAAGCAGCAGACCGTGTTCATGGGCGATTTCCCGCTCATGACCGATCGCGGCACATTCATCATCAACGGCACCGAGCGTGTCGTCGTGTCCCAGCTGGTCCGCTCCCCGGGCGCCTACTTCGAGCGCACCCCGGACAAGACCAGCGACAAGGACATCTTCACGGCCAAGGTCATCCCGTCCCGCGGTGCCTGGTTCGAGCTGGAGATCGACAAGCGCGATCAGGTCGGCGTCCGCCTGGACCGTCGTCGCAAGCAGCCGGTGACCGCACTGCTGAAGGCCCTGGGCTGGACCGAGTCCCGCATCCTGGAAGAGTTCGGCGAGTATGACTCGATCCGCGCCACCATGGAGAAGGACGCCTTCGAGACCCAGGCCGACGCGCTGATCGACATCTACCGCAAGCTGCGTCCGGGCGAGCCGCCGACGGTGGAGGCGGCCGAGTCGCTGCTGCGCGGGCTGTACTTCACCCCGAAGCGCTACGACCTCGCCAAGGTGGGCCGCTACAAGCTCAACCGCAAGCTGGGCGTGGACAAGGCCTTCACCGACGCCGACGCCTCGGTGCTCAACGAGCAGGACATCGTCGCGATGATCCACTACCTCGCAGCGCTGCACGCCGGCAAGGACACCATCAAGGGCATCCGCGATGGTTCCGAGATCGACGTCCACATCACCGTGGACGACATCGACCACTTCGGAAACCGCCGCATCCGTGCGGTGGGCGAGCTCATCGAGAACCAGGTCCGCACGGGCCTGTCCCGCATGGAGCGTGTGGTCCGCGAGCGGATGACGACTCAGGACGTCGAGGCCATCACGCCGCAGACGTTGATCAACATCCGCCCCGTCGTCGCCTCCATCAAGGAGTTCTTCGGCACCTCCCAGCTCTCGCAGTTCATGGATCAGAACAACCCGCTGGCCGGACTGACGCATAAGCGTCGCCTCTCCGCGCTGGGCCCGGGCGGTCTCTCCCGTGATCGCGCCGGCATGGAGGTCCGCGACGTCCACCCCTCGCACTACGGACGCATGTGCCCCATCGAGACCCCGGAAGGCCCGAACATCGGCCTGATCGGCTCGCTGGCCACCTACGGTCGGATCAACAACTTCGGCTTCATCGAGACCCCCTACCGCAAGGTCGTCAAGGGTGTCGTCACCGACCAGATCGATTACCTCACGGCCGATGACGAGCTCGTCTCGCAGATCGCCCAGGCCAACGCGCCGCTGAACGAGGACGGAACCTTCACCGAGGCCACCGTGCTCTGCCGTGGTCGTGCCGACGGAACCGGTGAGCAGGGCGAGCCCGTGCTGACCATTCCCGAAGAGATCGACTACATGGACGTCTCGCCGCGCCAGATGGTGTCAGTGGCCACCGCCCTGATCCCGTTCCTGGAGCACGACGACGCCAACCGCGCCCTGATGGGTGCGAACATGCAGCGTCAGGCCGTGCCCCTGCTGGAGTCCGAGTCCCCGCTGGTCGGCACCGGCATGGAGAAGTTCGCCGCGGTCGACGCCGGAGACTCGGTCACCGCCGAGAAGCCGGGCGTGGTCACCCGTGTCGCAGCTGACATGGTCACCGTGCTCAACGACGACGGCACGCAGATCCACTACCCGATCATGAAGTTCCAGCGCTCGAACCAGGGCAACGCGTACAACCAGCGCGTGCGGGTCTCCGAAGGGGACCGCCTGGAGCGCCAGTCGATCATCGCTGACGGACCCTCCACCGAAGCCGGCGAGCTGGCTCTGGGCAAGAACCTGCTGGTCGCGTTCATGTCCTGGGAAGGCCACAACTTCGAGGATGCGATCATCCTCTCCCAGCGGATGATCCAGGACGATGTGCTCACGTCGATCCACATCGAGGAGCACGAGGTCGATGCTCGCGACACCAAGCTCGGTGCCGAAGAGGTCACTCGTGACATCCCGAACGTCTCCGAGGAGATGCTCGCCCAGCTCGACGAGCGCGGCATCATCCACATCGGTGCCGAGGTCTCCGCAGGAGACATCCTCGTCGGCCGTGTCACGCCCAAGGGTGAGACCGAGCTGACCCCCGAGGAGCGTCTGCTGCGCGCCATCTTCGGCGAGAAGTCCCGCGAAGTGCGCGACACCTCGCTGAAGGTTCCCCACGGCGAGTCTGGCACCGTCATCGGCGTCCGGATCTTCGACGCGGAGGAGGGCGACGATCTTCCCCCCGGTGTGAACCAGCTGGTCCGCGTCTACGTGGCTCAGAAGCGCAAGATCACCGACGGCGACAAGCTCGCCGGCCGCCACGGCAACAAGGGCGTCATCTCCAGGATCCTTCCTGTGGAGGACATGCCCTTCCTGCCCGACGGCACCGCGGTGGACATCGTGCTGAACCCGCTGGGCGTCCCCGGTCGTATGAACATCGGCCAGGTCATGGAGGTCCACCTCGGGTGGGCCGCCAAGCAGGGCTGGAAGATCGAGGGCGAGCCCGAGTGGATCCAGAAGCTGCCGAACCTGCCGCGTGAGACCGGACCGACCAAGGTCTCGACTCCCGTGTTCGACGGCGCGGAGCCTGCTGAGCTGACCGGCATCCTGGAGTCTGTGAACCCGTCGCGCGACGGCGAGCAGCTTGTGGGTGCCAACGGCAAGGCGCAGCTCTTCGACGGTCGCTCCGGTGAGCCGTTCCCTGAGGGCGTGGCCGTCGGGTACATGTACATCCTGAAGCTGCACCACCTTGTCGATGACAAGATCCACGCACGCTCCACCGGACCGTACTCGATGATCACTCAGCAGCCGCTCGGTGGTAAGGCCCAGTTCGGCGGTCAGCGCTTCGGTGAGATGGAGGTCTGGGCGCTCGAAGCCTATGGCTCCGCCTACACCCTGCAGGAGCTGCTGACCATCAAGTCGGATGACATCCACGGCCGTGTGAAGGTCTACGAGGCCATCGTGAAGGGCGAGAACATCCCGGAGCCAGGCGTTCCGGAGTCGTTCAAGGTGCTCATCAAGGAGATGCAGTCGCTCTGCCTCAACGTGGAGGTCCTCTCCGCAGACGGCAGCAAGGTCGAGATGCGTGACTCGGAGGAAACCGGGTTCAGCGCTGCGGAGGAGCTTGGCATTGACCTCTCCCGCGCAGAGCCCAGCTCGGTCGAAGAGGTCTGAGGACCTCACCGATGCACCTTCACTCCGTCACGAATCTTTAGAGAAAAGAGAGATACCGGACTATGTCCCAAGAATCCTCATTCGGCACAATGCGTATCGGGCTTGCCACCGGTGACGAAATCCGTGGTTGGTCCTATGGTGAGGTCAAAAAGCCTGAAACCATCAACTACCGCACCCTGAAGCCCGAGAAGGACGGACTCTTCTGCGAGAAGATCTTCGGCCCCTCCCGGGACTGGGAGTGCTACTGCGGCAAGTACAAGCGGGTCCGCTTCAAGGGCATCATCTGTGAGCGCTGCGGCGTCGAGGTCACTCGCGCCAAGGTGCGCCGCGAGCGGATGGGCCACATCCAGCTCGCCGCACCGGTGACTCACATCTGGTACTTCAAGGGCGTCCCCTCGCGCTTGGGCTACCTGCTCGACCTTGCTCCGAAGGACCTCGAGAAGGTCATCTACTTCGCCGCGTACATGATCACCGAGGTGGATGAAGAGCGCCGCCACGATGATCTGCCCAACCTGCAGGCAGAGATCGACCAGGAGCTCAAGCACCTGGCCGATCAGCGTGACTCCGACATCGCCGCCATCTCCAAGGACCTCGAGGGTGACCTCGAGCGCCTGGAGGGCGAGGGTGCCAAGGCCGCCGAGAAGAAGAAGGCACGCGACACCTCCGATAAGCAGATGTCGCAGGTGCGCAAGCGCGCCGACGCCGAGATCGAGCAGCTCGAGCGGGTCTGGGATCGCTTCAAGAACCTCAAGGTCTCGGACCTGGAAGGTGATGAGGCGCTCTTCCGTGAGATGCGCACTCGCTACGGCCAGTACTTCGAGGGCTCCATGGGCGCTGAGTCGATTCAGCGTCGCCTGGCGACCTTCGACATGGAGGCCGAGGCAGAGCGTCTGCGCGAGATCATCGCCACCGGCAAGGGTCAGCGCAAGACACGCGCCCTGAAGCGGCTGAAGGTGCTCAACGCGTTCCTCTCCACCGGCACCACCCCGCGCGGCATGGTGCTCGACGCCGTCCCGGTGATCCCCCCGGAGATCCGGCCGATGGTGCAGCTGGACGGTGGCCGCTTCGCGACCTCCGACCTCAACGACCTGTACCGTCGCGTCATCAACCGCAACAACCGGCTGAAGCGGCTCCTGGATCTCGGTGCTCCCGAGATCATCGTGAACAACGAGAAGCGCATGCTTCAGGAGTCCGTGGACTCGCTCTTCGACAACGGTCGTCGCGGCCGTCCGGTCACCGGACCGGGCAACCGCCCGCTGAAGTCGCTCTCCGACATGCTCAAGGGCAAGCAGGGCCGGTTCCGCCAGAACCTGCTCGGCAAGCGCGTGGACTACTCCGGCCGTTCGGTCATCGTGGTCGGCCCGCAGCTGAAGCTGCACCAGTGTGGTCTGCCCAAGCAGATGGCCCTGGAGCTGTTCAAGCCCTTCGTGATGAAGCGCCTGGTTGATCTCAACCACGCGCAGAACATCAAGTCGGCCAAGCGCATGGTGGAGCGTCAGCGCCCCCAGGTCTGGGATGTTCTCGAAGAGATCATCACCGAGCACCCGGTGCTGCTGAACCGCGCACCCACCCTGCACCGTCTGGGCATCCAGGCCTTCGAGCCGCAGCTGGTGGAGGGCAAGGCCCTTCAGCTGCACCCGCTGGTCTGCTCGGCGTTCAACGCTGACTTCGACGGCGACCAGATGGCAGTCCACCTGCCGCTCTCACCCGAGGCCCAGGCCGAGGCGCGCATCCTGATGCTCTCCTCGAACAACATCCTGAAGCCCTCGGACGGACGCCCGGTGGCGCTGCCCTCACAGGACATGATCATCGGTCTGCACCACCTGACCACCCAGCGCGAGGACGAGACCGGCGCAGGCCGTTCCTTCTCCTCCGTGGGTGAGGCGCAGATGGCCATGGATCTGCGCGAGCTGCACATCAACGCGCCGGTCAAGATCACCGTGGAGGGCTTCGTGCCCTCCGCAGAGGTCGAAGCTCCCGAGGGCTGGGAGCCGGGCACGCCCGCGACGATCAAGACGACTCTGGGCAAGGTCCTGTTCAACCTGACCCTGCCCGAGGACTACCCCTGGCATGACACGGTCGCCGACAAGGGACAGCTCTCCACGCTGATCAACGATCTCGCGGAGCGCTACCCCAACAACGTCACAGCTCGCACCCTGGACAACCTCAAGGACGCCGGCTTCTACTGGTCCACCCGCTCGGGCGTCACCGTCGCCATCTCCGACGTGACCTCGAACATGGACAAGAAGAAGATCATGGACGTCTACGAGGACCAGGCCGCCAAGGTCCAGTCCCAGTACGACATGGGTCTGATCGGCGACGACGAGCGCCACGCTGAACTGGTCGAGATCTGGACCAAGGCCACCGACGAGGTGGCCGCGGCCATGCAGGCCGGCATGGATGAGCACAACAACATCAACCGGATGGTCACCTCCGGCGCCCGAGGCAACTGGCTTCAGGTCCGGCAGATCGCGGGCATCCGCGGTCTGGTGACCAACCCCAAGGGTGAGATCATCCCGCGTCCGATCAAGTCCTCCTACCGCGAGGGTCTCTCGGTGCTCGAGTACTTCATCGCCACCCACGGTGCCCGCAAGGGCCTGGCGGATACGGCGCTGAAGACCGCGAACTCCGGTTACCTGACCCGTCGTCTGGTGGACGTGTCTCAGGACGTCATCGTGCGCGAGGCAGACTGCGGGACCTCCCGCGGGCTGACCGTGACCATTGCCGTGGCTGATGACAACGGTGAGCTGAAGCTGCACGAAGAGGTCGAGAACTCGGCCTATGCACGCACGCTTGCAGTCGACGTCACTGACGCAGACGGCAAGGTGCTGGCAGAGGGCGGCTCCGACGTCGGAGATGTGCTCATCGATCAGCTGTTCAACGCCGGCATCACCGAGATCAAGATCCGCTCGGTGCTGACCTGCGAGTCAGCCGTGGGCACCTGTACCCTCTGCTACGGACGCTCGCTGGCCACCGGACAGACCGTGGACATCGGCGAGGCAGTGGGCATCATCGCCGCACAGTCCATCGGTGAGCCCGGCACGCAGCTGACCATGCGTACCTTCCACACCGGCGGCATCGCCTCGGCAGACGACATCACCCAGGGCCTGCCCCGTATCCAGGAGCTCTTCGAGGCGCGCACACCCAAGGGTGTCGCTCCCATCGCGGAGGTCGCGGGACGGGTCAGCCTGGATGATTCCGACAAGCAGCTCCGTCTGGTGCTGACTCCGGATGACGGTTCCGAGGAGCATGCCTACCCGATCCTGCGCCGCGCTCGAGTGCTCGTCTCTGACGGTGAGCATGTCGAGGTCGGCCAGCAGCTGGTGGCAGGTGCCGTGGACCCCAAGCAGGTGCTTCGCGTGCTCGGCCCCCGGGCTGCACAGAAGTTCCTCGTCTCCGAGGTCCAGGACGTCTACCAGTCGCAGGGCGTGGGCATCCACGACAAGCACGTGGAGGTCATCGTCCGGCAGATGCTGCGCCGCATCACGGTCATCGACTCCGGCGGCACCTCGCTGCTGCCGGGCGAGCTGACCGACCGGTTCCGCTTCACCGCCGCCAACCGCAAGGCAGTGGCGGAGGGGCAGCAGCCGGCTTCGGGACGTGACGAGCTGATGGGCATCACCAAGGCCTCGCTGGCCACGGATTCCTGGCTCTCGGCGGCCTCCTTCCAGGAGACCACCCGAGTGCTCACCCAGGCAGCCATGGAAGGCAAGTCCGACCCGCTGCTGGGCCTCAAGGAGAACGTGATCATCGGCAAGCTGATCCCGGCCGGCACCGGTCTGGATCGCTACACGCAGTCCTCGGTGGAGCCCACCGAAGAGGCCAAGGCCAATCTGTTCACCGGTCCGAGCCTCTACGGCTCAAGCTTCGACTACGCAGGAGCCGAGGGGGATGGCGAATTCCACGCCATTCCGCTCGACGACTACAACACGGATGTCGACTTCCGCTGAGAAGCCAGTCGCAGACGAGTTCGATGACCGCCCGGTGAACGGGCGTCAGGACTGATCAGCCAGCAGGCCCGGGGGAGCGATGCTCCTCCGGGCCTCTTGCGCTGTCCTGTGACGCCGCGGTGCGCGGCGTCGAGCGCCGGGCGTCGGCAGCCGCGAGGACCGGCACTCGCGCAAGGGGTGGGTTCCTGGTAGTGTTAACCTGATTGTTTCTGATGTGGCAGAGGGACTCGGTCCGGGTTGCGGGGAAGTTGCGCAGCGAATGCCACATTTTTGCACGCCTAGGGACCAGAGCCCGCGGACAGTGTGCCGACCATCAACCGCGGGCAGAGTAAGAACCCTCTGTTTCCCTCACTACACGTACGGAGAACGCATAGTGCCTACTATTCAGCAGCTTGTGCGCAAGGGGCGTCATCCCAAGCGCACCAAGAACAACACCCCTGCACTGCAGGGAAGCCCGATGCGTCGTGGCGTGTGCACCCGTGTGTACACCACGACCCCGAAGAAGCCGAACTCCGCACTCCGCAAGGTGGCCCGTGTTCGTCTGGGCGGCGGCGTCGAAGTCACCGCCTACATCCCCGGCGAGGGCCACAACCTGCAGGAGCACTCCATCGTGCTCGTTCGCGGCGGTCGTGTGAAGGACCTTCCCGGTGTCCGCTACAAGATCGTCCGCGGCGCCCTCGACACCCAGGGTGTCAAGGGTCGCGGTCAGGCTCGCTCCCGCTACGGCGCGAAGAAGGAGAAGAAGTAATGCCTCGTAAGGGACCCGCACCCAAGCGCCCTCTCGTCCAGGATCCGGTCCACGGATCCCCGTTGGTCACGCAGCTGATCAACAAGGTCCTGGTCGACGGCAAGAAGTCCACTGCTGAGCGCATCGTCTACGGCGCGCTCGACGGCGTGGCCAAGAAGTCCGGCGAGGACTCCGTGACGATCCTCAAGAAGGCCATGGACAACGTCCGCCCCGCCCTGGAGGTTCGCTCCCGCCGTGTCGGCGGCGCCACCTACCAGGTGCCCGTCGAGGTCAAGCCCGGTCGCTCGACCGCGCTGGCTCTGCGCTGGCTGGTCGGCTACTCCAAGGGCCGTCGCGAGAAGAGCATGACGGACCGCCTCATGAACGAGATCCTCGACGCATCCAACGGCCTCGGTGCCGCTGTGAAGCGCCGCGAGGACACTCACAAGATGGCAGAGTCCAACAAGGCCTTCGCCCACTACCGCTGGTAATAGAAAAGGGGAATCACCGTGGCACAAGACGTGCTCACTGACCTCAAGAAGGTCCGCAACATCGGCATCATGGCTCACATCGATGCCGGTAAGACCACCGCAACCGAACGCATCCTGTTCTACACCGGCATGAACCACAAGATCGGTGAAACCCACGACGGTGCGTCCACGACGGACTGGATGGAGCAGGAGAAAGAGCGCGGCATCACGATCACCTCTGCCGCGGTGACCTGCTTCTGGGGCGACAACCAGATCAACATCATCGACACCCCGGGTCACGTCGACTTCACCGTCGAGGTGGAGCGCGCTCTGCGCGTCCTCGATGGTGCCGTCGCTGTCTTCGACGGCAAGGAAGGCGTGGAGCCGCAGTCCGAGACTGTCTGGCGCCAGGCTGACAAGTACAACGTCCCGCGCATCTGCTTCGTCAACAAGATGGACAAGCTCGGCGCTGACTTCTACTACACCGTCGACACCATCAAGTCCCGCCTCGGCGCGACCCCGCTGGTGATGCAGCTGCCGATCGGCTCCGAGAGCGACTTCGTCGGCGTCGTCGACCTGCTGCAGATGAAGGCCCTCGTGTGGCCCGGCGATGCCAAGGGCGACGTGACCATGGGTGCTGAGTACGAGACCCGTGAAATCCCCGAGGAGCTCAAGGAGTCCGCCGAGGAGTACCGCAACACGCTCATCGAGCAGGTCGCGGAAGCCGACGATGTGCTGATGAACAAGTACCTCGAAGGCGAAGAGATCTCCAACGACGAGCTCAAGGAAGGCGTCCGCAAGCTCACCGTGGCCTCGGCCGCCTACCCGGTGTTCTGCGGCTCGGCGTTCAAGAACCGCGGAGTGCAGCCCATGCTCGACGCCGTCATCGACTACCTGCCGACCCCGGCAGACGTCGAGGCCATGGAGGGCCACAAGCCCAACCATGAGGACGTCATCCTGACTCGCCGTCCCCGCAAGGACGAGCCCTTCTCGGCTCTGGCGTTCAAGATCGCTTCCCACCCCTTCTTCGGGCAGCTCACCTTCATCCGCGTCTACTCGGGCAAGCTGTCCGCAGGCGCACAGATCGTGAACTCCACGAAGGGCAAGAAGGAGCGCATCGGCAAGCTCTTCCAGATGCACGCGAACAAGGAGAACCCGGTCGAGGAGATCCAGGCCGGACACATCTACGCGGTCATCGGGCTCAAGGACACCACCACCGGCGATACGCTGTGCGATCCGAACGACCAGATCGTGCTCGAGTCGATGACCTTCCCGGAGCCTGTGATCTCCGTGGCCATCGAGCCGAAGTCGAAGAGTGACCAGGAGAAGCTCTCCACGGCCATTCAGAAGCTGGCAGCCGAGGACCCGACCTTCACGGTCACCCAGAACGACGAGACCGGCCAGACCGAGATCGGCGGCATGGGCGAGCTTCACCTGGACATCCTGGTGGACCGCATGCGCCGCGAGTTCAACGTCGAGGCCAACGTGGGCAAGCCCCAGGTGGCGTACCGCGAGACCATCAAGAAGCGTGTGGAGAAGGTCGACTACACCCACAAGAAGCAGACCGGTGGTTCGGGTCAGTTCGCCAAGGTGCTCATGAACTTCGAGCCCATGGACACCTCGGACGGCGAGATGTACGAATTCGCCAACCTGGTGACCGGTGGACGCATTCCCCGCGAGTACATCCCGTCCGTGGATGCAGGCATCCAGGACGCCATGGGTCTCGGCGTCCTCGCCGGCTACCCGATGGTCGGCGTCCGGGCCGAACTGGTCGACGGCGCCTACCACGACGTCGACTCCTCGGAGATGGCGTTCAAGCTGGCCGGCTCCCAGGTCCTCAAAGAGGGCGCACGCCGGGCCAACCCGGTGCTGCTCGAGCCGACGATGTCCGTCGAAGTCCGTACTCCCGAGGAGTACATGGGCGAGGTCATCGGCGACCTGAACTCCCGTCGTGGGCAGATCCAGTCCATGGATGACGCGGCAGGCGTGAAGGTCATCAAGGCACTCGTGCCGCTGTCCGAGATGTTCGGCTACATCGGCGAACTGCGCTCACGCACACAGGGCCGCGCCGTCTTCACCATGTCCTTCAACTCGTACGTCGAGGTTCCGAAGGCCGTGGCCGAAGAGATCATCGAGAAGAACCGCGGCGCCTGATCCACGCACCGGAGGGCCGGGCCGACTCCGCACTGGGGGAGGCCCGGCCATCCGGACCGGGCGGATCGACGCAGCCTGGAGGAAGCGAGGTCTCCGAATGACCTCCACCGCTCCTCACGCACCATCATTCGGATAATTTCACCAAATACCTAGCGATTAGTAGACTTGCATGAGTTTCAGCCTCGTTGACAGTGCGGCTGGAGTAAGTCTTCTTACCTGAACAAGTTCTTAGGAGGAACCTGTGGCCAAGGCAAAGTTCGAGCGTAACAAGCCGCACCTTAACATCGGCACCATCGGTCACGTCGACCATGGCAAGACCACCCTGACAGCTGCGATCTCCAAGGTCCTGTCGGAGAAGTACCCCGACCTGAACCAGGGTCGCGACTTCGCCTCGATCGACAACGCTCCCGAGGAGCGCGAGCGCGGCATCACGATCAACGTCTCCCACGTGGAGTACCAGACCGAGGCGCGCCACTATGCACACGTGGACGCCCCCGGTCACGCTGACTACGTGAAGAACATGATCACCGGTGCCGCTCAGATGGACGGTGCGATCCTGGTCGTCGCCGCCACCGACGGTCCGATGGCACAGACCCGTGAGCACGTTCTGCTCGCCCGCCAGGTCGGCGTTCCCGCTCTCCTGGTCGCACTGAACAAGTCCGACATGGTCGAGGACGAAGAGCTCCTGGACCTCGTCGAGATGGAGGTGCGCGAGCTCCTCGATTCACAGGGCTACGACGGCGACAACGCACCGGTCATCCGCACCTCAGGGCTGAAGGCTCTCGAGGGCGACGCCGAGTGGGTCAAGACCGTTGAAGACCTCATGGAGGCCGTGGACACCTTCATCCCCGAGCCAGAGCGCGACAAGGACAAGCCGTTCCTGATGCCGATCGAGGACGTCTTCACCATCACCGGTCGTGGCACCGTGGTGACCGGTCGCGCCGAGCGCGGCACGCTGAAGATCAACTCCGAGATCGAGATCCTCGGCATCCGCCCCAAGCAGAAGACCACCGTCACCGGTATCGAGATGTTCCACAAGCAGCTCGATGAGGCTTGGGCCGGCGAGAACTGTGGACTGCTGCTTCGCGGTCTGAAGCGCGATGACGTCGAGCGCGGCCAGGTTGTGGCTGCTCCCGGCTCCATCACCCCGCACACGCAGTTCGAGGCCAACGTCTACATCCTGTCCAAGGATGAGGGCGGACGCCACAACCCCTTCTACACCAACTACCGTCCGCAGTTCTACTTCCGGACCACCGACGTCACCGGCGTCATCTCGCTGCCCGAGGGCACCGAGATGGTCATGCCAGGCGATAACACCGAGATGACTGTTGAGCTCATCCAGGAGATCGCCATGGAAGACGGCCTCGGCTTCGCCATCCGCGAGGGTGGACGCACCGTTGGTTCAGGTCGAGTCACCAAGATCCTGAAGTAAGACTCACGGTCTTGGCTTGATCCTCGGGCCCTGAGTCGGCAGCCGCGCTGCTGATTCTCCCGAGCACACAGAATCCCCGGTGACCACGGTCACCGGGGATTCTGTTTGTGGTCACTGGGGATCTGTGTGAGAATAGACAGGTTGCTCACGGGCTCTCAGCCCCCGTGTGCCTTGAAGGCATACGGAGTGAGCGAACAGCTACAACTTCAACACCGGCACCTCGTGGTGTGTCACGCTGTGCGCAGGGTATCTGCTCATCCAAGCGACACGCCCGACCGCGGGGGTCGGAGATCCGGCAGGACGAGGAACCCGTCGGGGTCTGTGGAGACACAGCACCCGATCAGGACGGATTCGTGCCGCCGGAACGTGCACCTGACAAGCGACGTCAGGCTTGGGAAACCGAGCCGTCTAAGCCCGGGTGCGCAGCCCACAACTGCAGAAGGTCAGATCCGCCCACAGCCCAATCGGGTGTGCGCGTTGCCTTTCTGGGAGCCCTCGGCTCCACGCGGTCGTGGGCTGCGACGAGAGACGAATGTCAGAACACCAGAAAGAGGCTCAACGCATGGCGGGACAAAAAATCCGCATCCGGCTGAAGTCGTATGACCACGAAGTCATCGACACCTCGGCCCGGAAGATCGTCGACACGGTCACACGTGCTGGTGCAACGGTTGTCGGCCCAGTGCCGCTGCCCACCGAGAAGAACGTGTACGCCGTGATTCGCTCTCCCCACAAATACAAGGACTCTCGCGAGCACTTCGAGATGCGCACTCATAAGCGCCTCATCGACATCGTGGACCCGACGCCCAAGGCTGTCGACTCCCTGATGCGACTCGACCTGCCTGCAGACGTCAACATCGAGATCAAGCTCTAGAGCAGGGAGGTGCTGAGAAAACTATGACCAATATTTCCCGCGTTGAACTGAACGTCAAGGGACTGCTGGGCACGAAGCTCGGCATGACCCAGGTCTGGGACGAGAACAACACCCTCATCCCAGTCACTGTCGTCCAAGCCGACTCCAATGTCGTGACCCAGATCCGCACCGCAGAGAGCGACGGATACAACTCCGTCCAGATCGGCTTCGGCCGCATCGATCCGCGCAAGGTGACCAAGCCGCTCGCCGGCCACTTCGAGAAGGCCGGCGTGACCCCGCGTCGCCACGTCGTCGAGATCCGCACCTCTGATTCCGGCTCCTATGAGCTGGGTCAGGACCTGAGCGTCGAAGCGTTCGAGACCGGCCAGAAGGTCGATGTCGTGGGCAAGACCAAGGGCAAGGGCTTCGCCGGCGTCATGAAGCGCCACGGCTTCGCCGGCGTCGGAGCTTCGCACGGTTCGCACAAGAACCACCGCAAGCCCGGCTCCATCGGCGGCGCCTCGACCCCGGGTCGCGTCTTCAAGGGTCTGCGCATGGCCGGTCGCATGGGCGGAGTCCGTCAGACCACCCATAACCTGACCGTTCACGCAGTGGACGCCGAGAAGAACCTGCTGCTCATCAAGGGCGCCCTTCCGGGTGCTCGTGGCCAGGTCGTCCTGGTCCGCACCGCAGTGAAGGGAGCATGATCCACATGGCCAACAAGGTTTCTGTCGACTTCCCCGCAGAGGTATTCGACGCCAAGACCAACGTCGCGCTGATCCACCAGGTGGTCGTCGCGCAGCGGGCAGCCGCTCGCCAGGGCACCCACAAGACCAAGACTCGCTCTGAGGTCTCCGGCACCGGCGCCAAGCCGTTCCGGCAGAAGGGCACCGGCCGTGCCCGTCAGGGTTCCCTGCGCGGACCGCACATGATCGGCGGTGGCGTCGTCCACGGCCCCACCCCGCGTGACTACGCCCAGCGCACGCCCAAGAAGATGAAGGCAGCCGCTCTGCGCGGAGCCCTCTCGGACCGGGCACGCAACGACCGTATCCACGTGGTGGATTCGCTGGTCGTCGACGCGGCCTCCACCAAGGCGGCCAAGGCCGCACTGGCAGGCCTCGGCGGCGCGAACCGCAACTGGCTCGTCGTGATCGACCGCAGCGATGACATCGCCGCACTGTCGACTCGCAACCTGCCCCACGTCCACACCCTGTATGCCGACCAGCTGAACACCTACGACGTCATCGTCTCCGATGACATCGTGTTCACTCAGGCCGGCTATGACGCCTTCCTGGCACAGGGCACTGCGAAGGAGGAGACCAAGTGAGCGTCCTGACAAGCAAGGACCCGCGCGACGTCATCATCGCACCCGTCGTGTCGGAGAAGTCCTACGGGCTGATCGACGAGGGCAAGTTCACCTTCCTGGTGGACCCCCGAGCCACGAAGTCCGAGATCAAATACGCCGTGGAGAAGATCTTCTCCGTGCGTGTGAACTCGGTCAACACCATCAATCGAGCTGGCAAGCGCAAGCGCACCAAGTTCGGATGGGGCTCGCGCACAGGTACCAAGCGCGCCATCATCACCCTCAAAGAGGGCTACAACATTGACATCTTCGGAGGATCCGCAGCCTGATCGGCTGATCGGAACCACTTGATCGAGGAAGAAGAATATGGCTATCCGTAACCTCAAGCCGAACACACCGGGCCAACGCGGCTCGTCTGTGGCCGACTTCGCAGAGATCACCCGGGACACCCCGGAAAAGTCCCTGCTGCGCCCGCTGTCCAAAACAGGCGGCCGCAACAGCTCAGGCAAGATCACCACTCGTCACAAGGGTGGCGGGCATAAGCGGCAGTACCGCGTCATCGACTTCCGTCGCTCTGACAAGGACGGCGTGCCGGCAAAGGTCGCTCACATCGAGTACGACCCGAACCGCACCGCTCGCATCGCCCTGCTGCACTTCGTCGACGGCACCAAGCGCTACATCCTCGCCCCAGCCAAGCTGGAGCAGGGCGCAGCGGTTGAGTCCGGCCCGAATGCGGACATCAAGCCCGGCAACAACCTGCCGCTGCGCAACATCCCGCTCGGCACCGTGGTGCACGCAGTGGAGCTGCGACCAGCAGGCGGCGCGAAGCTCGGCCGTTCCGCAGGTGCCTCCATCCAGCTGGTCGCCCGTGAGGGCAAGTACGCCCAGCTGCGACTGCCCTCCGGTGAAGTTCGCAACGTCGATGTGCGCTGCCGGGCAACCGTCGGCGCCGTGGGCAACGCGGAGCAGTCCAACATCAACTGGGGCAAGGCAGGACGCATGCGCTGGAAGGGCGTTCGTCCGACCGTCCGCGGTGTTGTGATGAACCCGGTCGACCACCCGCACGGTGGTGGCGAGGGCAAGACCTCCGGCGGTCGCCATCCGGTGAACCCCAACGGCAAGCCAGAGGGCCGCACTCGCCGTCCGAACAAGGAAAGCGACAAGCTCATCGTGCGTCGCCGTCGTACCAAGAACAAGCGATAGGAGCCTGGAGACATGCCACGCAGCTTGAAGAAGGGCCCCTTCGTTGATCAGCACCTGTACCTCAAGGTCGTCGCTGAGAACGAAAAGGGCACCAAGAATGTCATCAAGACATGGTCCCGCCGTTCCATGATCATCCCCGACATGCTGGGCCACACCGTGGCCGTGCATGACGGACGTAAGCACATCCCCGTGTTCATCACTGAGTCGATGGTCGGGCACAAGCTCGGCGAGTTCGCTCCGACGCGTACATTCCGCGGCCATGTGAAGGACGACAAGAAGGGCAAGCGCCGCTGATCGCTTCCTCATCTGAGGAGCGACAAGCGAGCTTGACCAACGTGTCACAAGACGAGAGAAGGAAAGCAATGGAAGCCAAGGCAATTGCGCGCTACCTGCGTGTGACGCCTATGAAGGCCCGGCGCGTCGTCGACCTTGTCCGCGGCAAGCAGGCCAACGAAGCACTGGCCATTCTGAAGTTCGCCCCTCAGGGCGCTACAGAGCCGGTGTACAAGGTGGTCGCCTCTGCTCTGGCGAATGCTCGCCAGCATGCAGACAAGGAAGGAGTCGCCTTCAACGAAGACGCCTTCTTCATCACCGAGGCACGCGTCGACGAAGGTCCGACCATGAAGCGGTTCCGCCCCCGTGCGCAGGGCCGGGCGTTCCGCATCAACAAGCGCACCAGCCACGTCACCATCGTGGTCGGCGCCGAAGAGAAAGGTGGGGATCAGTAGTGGGACAGAAGATTAACCCCAATGGTTTCCGTCTGGGCATCACGACCGACCACATCTCACACTGGTACGCCGACTCCACGAAGGCCGGTCAGCGTTACAAGGACTTCGTGAAAGAAGACGTCCAGATCCGTGAGCTGTTGGCCAAGACCGTGGAGCGCGCCGGCATCTCGAAGGTTGAGATCGAGCGCACTCGCGATCGCGTCCGTGTGGACATCCACACTGCGCGCCCAGGCATCGTCATCGGTCGCCGCGGCGCCGAGGCCGACCGCATCCGCAGCGAACTGGAGAAGCTCACCGCCAAGCAGATCCAGCTGAACATCCTCGAGGTCAAGAGCCCCGAGACCGATGCTCAGCTGGTCGCCCAGGGTGTCGCCGAGCAGCTCGCAGCACGTGTGGCATTCCGCCGCGCGATGAAGAAGGCCATCACCTCGGCCATGCGCTCCGGTGCGAAGGGTATTCGTATCCAGTGCGCCGGTCGTCTCGGCGGCGCCGAGATGTCCCGCTCCGAGTTCTACCGTGAGGGACGAGTTCCGCTGCACACGCTGCGCGCGAACATCGACTTCGGCAAGCACGAGGCGAAGACCACCTTCGGCCGCATCGGCGTGAAGGTCTGGGTCTACAAGGGAGATCTCACTGCCAAGGAACTCGCCGCGCAGCAGGCTGCACAGCCTTCCGGTCGCGGTGGAGCTCGTGGCGGTCGCGGAGGAGCAGGCGGAGCCCGTGGTGGCGAAGAGCGTCGTCGTCGCGGTCCCGGCCGTGGACGCGAAGCCGGTGCCCAGGCACCCGCTGAAGCAGGTTCTGGCGCTGAAGGAGGGCAGAACTGATGTTGATGCCACGTCGAGTCAAGTACCGCAAGCCCCACCGGCCTAAGCGCCGCGGGCAGGCAAAGGGCGGAACCGAGCTCGCCTTCGGCGAGTACGGCATCCAGGCCCTTGATCCGGCCTACGTGACGAACCGCCAGATTGAAGCTGCGCGTATCGCCATGACCCGCCACATCAAGCGTGGCGGCAAGGTCTGGATCAACATCTATCCCGACCAGCCACTGACGAAGAAGCCTGCCGAGGTCCGCATGGGCTCCGGCAAGGGTTCCCCGGAGTGGTGGATCGCCAACGTCAAGCCCGGACGCATCATGTTCGAGCTGTCCGGTGTCAGCGAGGAAGTCGCCAAAGAGGCGCTCCGGCTGGCAATCCACAAGCTGCCCATGAAGGCACGCGTGATCAGCCGAGAGAGTGGTGAGTGACGATGGCAGTTGGAACCAATGAGCTGACCGTTGAGAAGCTCGCAGAGATGGACTCCGCAGGCCTCGCCGAGGCGCTGCGTTCTTCCAAGGAAGAGCTGTTCAACCTCCGCTTCCAGTCCGCCACCGGCCAGCTGGAGAACTCCAGCCGGTTGAGGGACATCAAGCGCGACATCGCCCGTATCTACACGGTGCTGCGTGAGCGCGAGCTGGGCATTCGCGAGAATGTCGATGCCGACGCAGCCTCCTCTGATTCGGCCGATGAGCAGAACGAAGAGAAGGCTGAGGACTGAGCATGAGCGAAGCATCTGCAGAAACCCGCAATGACCGTAAGACCCTGCGCGGCGTCGTCGTCTCCGACAAGATGGCCAAGACCATCGTCGTCGAGGTCGAGGATCGTCGTAAGCACGGCCTGTACGGCAAGATCATGAAGCGGCACACCAAATTCATGGCACATGATGAGACCGAGCAGGCAGGCATCGGCGATACCGTAGTCATCGCTGAGACCCGTCCGCTGTCAGCCTCCAAGCGCTGGCGGCTCGCCGAGATCGTCGAAAAGGCAGAGTGATCACGACCTCGGGTCTCCGCCGGTTCGGCTGAACCAGCGAGGACCCGAGGTCGCGCGCTGCACCACTGAAGGCCCGACTCCCGCACTCATCGTGCGGAGTTGGGCCTTCGGCGTATCTCGTGTATGATTTTGAGGCTGTGCGCCCTTATAGATGAGGCTATCCACCTCAGAGGACAGCGCACGTCCCCGAAAGGGCCCTCGGGCCCCGGGAAACGCCGCCTCGGCCATGCATTCAACTGCCCGTCCCGCAGGGACGGAGAGTGTGTGGGTAAGCGGCCAGGGGACTGTCAGGTAAGTCGGACCACAGGCCCGGGGCGTCAACCGTCGCCCCAGGTGTCCGACTCAGGCTAGAAGTTCCACAAGGCTCGCCAGCCGAGATGATCGGCACGAGTGCGAGAACCAGTGCGACGACAGGAGAAACCAAGTGATTCAACAGGAATCGCGGCTCAAGATCGCCGACAACACCGGTGCCAAGGAAGTCCTTGTCATCCGTGTCCTCGGTGGATCGGGACGCCGCTATGCAGGTATCGGCGACACATTCGTCGCCACCGTCAAGGACGCAATTCCGGGCGGAAATGTCAAGAAGGGCGACGTCATCAAGGCTGTCGTCGTGCGTTCAAAGAAGAAGACCCGTCGCAACGACGGCTCCTACATCAGCTTCGACGAGAACGCTGCCGTCATCCTCAAGGGTGACACTCCGGAGCCGCGCGGTACCCGTATCTTCGGGCCGGTGGGTCGCGAACTGCGCGACAAGAAGTTCATGAAGATCGTCTCGCTCGCTCCGGAGGTGCTCTGACTCATGGCCAAGATCAAGAAAGACGACCTCGTCCAGGTCCTCACCGGCAAGGACAAGGGCAAGCAGGGCAAAGTCCTGCAGGTCCTGCCAGCCAAGGAGCGCGTCCTCGTCGAGGGCGTCAACCGCATGAAGCGTCACCTCCGTGCCGGCCAGTTCGGCAGCACCGAAGGTGGCATCGTGGAGTCTGAGGCCACCATCCACATCTCCAACGTCGCTGTGGTCGACCCCGAGACGGGCAAGCCGACTCGCGTGGGCTACCGGCAGGAGACCGTGGAGCGTGATGGCGTCAGCAAGACTGTGCGCATCCGCGTCGCCAAGGCCTCCGGAAAGGACCTGTGATGACTGAGGTTCAGAGCCAGACTGAGAAGACCATCCCGCGGCTGAAGAACAAGTACCGCGAGGACATCCGGTCCACACTGCAGGAAGAGTACGGATACTCCAACGTCATGGAGGTCCCCGGCCTGGTCAAGGTCGTGGTCAACATGGGTGTCGGCGAGGCAGCTCGCGACTCCAAGCTCATCCAGGGCGCCGTCGAGGACCTGACCAAGATCACCGGTCAGAAGCCGAAGGTGACCCGTGCACGCAAGTCCATCGCGCAGTTCAAGCTGCGTGAAGGCATGCCGATCGGTACCCACACCACGCTGCGCGGCGATCGCATGTGGGAATTCGTGGACCGCCTGGTGACCCTCGCGCTGCCCCGCATCCGCGATTTCCGCGGACTCAGCGGCAAGCAGTTCGACGGCAACGGCAACTACACCTTCGGTTTGACCGAGCAGTCGGTGTTCCACGAGATCGACCAGGACAAGATCGATCGCCCCCGCGGCATGGACATCACCGTGGTGACCACCGCCAAGACTGACGAGGAAGGCCGCGCACTGCTCAAGGCGCTGGGCTTCCCCTTCAAGACCGAACAATAAGCACTACGCCGCAGGTCCCTTCACCAAAGGTTCCGGTCGGTTCGGCAACAGCTGGATCATCGTGTTCCTCGGGAGACTGGAAACCACGGCGAGGAAGGGCAGAAGCCCCTCATGACAATGACTGACCCAGTCGCAGACATGCTGACACGTCTGCGCAATGCCAACTCGGCTTTCCACGATCAGGTGTCCATGCCCAGCTCGAAGCTGAAGGTGCGCGTGGCCGACATCCTGAAGGCGGAAGGTTACATCACCGAATGGCGCGAGGAGGAGGCCGAGGTCGGAAAGACCCTGGCCATCGACCTCAAGTTCGGCCCGAACCGTGAGCGTTCGATCGCCGGCCTGCGCCGCATCTCCAAGCCCGGTCTCCGGGTGTATGCGAAGTCCACCAACCTCCCGCACGTCTTGGGCGGCCTGGGCATCGCGATCCTGTCCACATCCTCCGGTCTCCTTACCGACCGGCAGGCAGCAAAGAAGGGCGTCGGTGGGGAAGTCCTCGCCTACGTCTGGTAACTGGAAGGAGTCGAAGCACTATGTCACGCATCGGTCGTCTTCCGATCACCCTCCCTGCCGGCGTCGAGGTTAAGCTGGAAGGTCGCGAGGTCTCTGTCAAAGGGCCCAAGGGCGAACTTTCCCGCACTCTTGCCGAAGGCATCACCGTCGCCAATGAGGACGGCACCATCACGGTGTCCCGCCCCAACGACGAACGCGAATCACGTTCGCTGCACGGCCTGACCCGCACCCTGATCAACAACATGGTCATCGGTGTCACAGAGGGCTACTCCAAGAAGCTCGAGATCGTCGGCACCGGTTACCGTGTGCTGCCGAAGGGCGATGACCTGGAGTTTGCTCTCGGCTACTCGCACCCGGTTCCGGTGAAGGCCCCTGCGGGCATCACCTTCCAGGTCGATGGCGCCACCAAGCTGTCTGTCGTCGGTATCGACAAGCAGCAGGTCGGCGAGGTCGCCGCCAATATCCGCAAGCTGCGCAAGCCTGACCCGTACAAGGGCAAAGGCGTGCGTTACGAGGGCGAGCAGATTCGCCGCAAGGCCGGAAAGGCAGGTAAGTAAACCATGGCTATTGGTATCAAGGGCAAATCCAAATCCGCTGCCCGCGGCCGCCGCCACCTCCGCCTGCGCAAGAAGCTCAACGGCTCCGCCGAGCGTCCGCGCCTGGTGGTCAACCGCTCCGCTCGTCACATGGTCGCCCAGGTGGTCAATGACCTCGAGGGCAAGACCCTGGTCTCCGCCACCACTATGGAGGCGGACCTGCGCAGCTTCGACGGCGACAAGACCGCCAAGGCGAAGAAGGTCGGCGAAATGGTCGCCGAGCGCGCCAAAGCAGCTGGCATCGACGCCGTGGTCTTCGACCGCGGCGGCAACAAGTACCACGGTCGCGTGGCAGCCGTCGCTGACGGCGCCCGGGAAGGTGGGCTGAAGCTGTGAGTGAGAACGCAAACAACCCCGTGAAGGACTCGTCTGTGACTGAGGCCAAAGAAACCGCTGCACCGGAGACTGCATCGCAGACTCAGGCCGCCGGCGAGAACAGCAACTCAGCTCGCGGCGAGCGCGGCGGCCGCGGTGACAACCGCGGCGGTCGTGGAGGTCGCAGCGAAGGCGGCGGCCGCGGTCGTGGTCGTGGCGGTCGCGAAGAGGAGAAGGACAAGTTCCTCGAGCGCGTCGTGACGATCAACCGCGTGTCCAAGGTCGTCAAGGGTGGTCGTCGCTTCAGCTTCACCGCCCTGGTCATCGTCGGAGACGGCGATGGTCTGGTCGGCGTCGGATACGGCAAGGCCAAGGAAGTCCCGGCGGCCATCGCCAAGGGTGTGGAAGAGGCCAAGAAGAGCTTCTTCCGCGTCCCTCGCGTCGGCTCCACCATCCCGCACCTGGTCAAGGGTGAGGATGCTGCCGGCGTCGTCCTGCTTCGTCCCGCAGCACCGGGTACCGGTGTGATCGCTGGAGGCCCTGTCCGCGCCGTACTCGAGTGCGCAGGCATCCACGACGTGCTGACCAAGTCCATGGGCTCGGTGAACGCCATCAACATCGTTCACGGCACCATCGATGCCCTCAAGCAGCTCGAAGAGCCCGAGTCCGTGGCAGCACGCCGCGGCAAGGCTCTCGACGAGATCGCACCGGCGCGCATGCTGCGCACTATGGCGGCTGACCGCGAGGCCCGTGCACAGAAGGCAGGTGCATGACCTTGCGCAGTACCGTCAACTACAACACCGCGCGAAACCTGAAGACCGGCGAGCACAAGCTCACCGTCACTCAGGTCAAGTCACTGATCGGCGCCAACCCCAAGCACCGCGAGACTGTTCGTTCGCTTGGACTCAAGCGCGTGGGCCACACCGTGGTCCGCGACGCCGACGCCGTGACCGTGGGCATGCTCAACAGCGTGAAGCATCTAGTCAAGGCTGAGGAGGCGAACTAAGGATGGCAGAGAACACCGCTGCGGATTCCAACGTCCTCAAGGTCCACGATCTGCGTCCGGCGCCCGGCTCCAAGAAGTCCCGCACCCGTGTTGGGCGTGGTGAGGCTTCCAAGGGCAAGACTGCAGGCCGTGGTACCAAGGGTACGAAGGCCCGTTACCAGGTCCGTGCAGGCTTCGAAGGTGGACAGCTTCCGCTGTACATGCGCCTTCCGAAGCTGCGCGGCTTCAAGAACCCGTTCCGCGTGGAATACTCGCCGGTCAATCTGACCAAGCTCGGCGAGATGTTCCCCGAGGGCGGAGACGTCACCGCCGATGACCTGATCGCCAAGGGTGCTGCTCGCAAGGGCCGCCCCGTCAAGGTGCTCGGTTCCGGCGACATCTCCGTGGCCGTGACCGTGAAGGCACACGCCTTCTCGGCCAGCGCCGTGGAGAAGATCAACGCTGCCGGTGGCTCCACCGAGCAGCTGCCGCTGAAGGCTGCTTCCAAGCAGGCCTGATCGGTTCTCATATGTGAGAGACCCCCGTGGTGATCCACGGGGGTCTCTTCATATCCGGGCTTCGACCAGCCACATCCTGGCCGGTCACGGCCGCAGGATTCTTTTCTCATGCGCACCGCGCGTTAGTATGACTGCCTGTGTGGCCGAAGGCATCACACAGGGAATTCACGCATCAGGAGGCCGCTTGTTCAGCGCGATCGCAAGGGTGTTCAAGACACCCGACCTGCGTCGAAAGATCTGGTTCACCATCGCGATCATCGCGATCTACCGCATCGGCGCATTCATCCCGGCACCCGGGGTGGACTACGCAGCCGTCCAGCAGTGCCTGGCACTGGGGACCACTGAGGGCGGCCTCTACTCCTTCGTGAACATGTTCTCCGGCGGAGCCCTGCTCCAGGTGTCCATCTTCGCGCTGGGGATCATGCCCTACATCACCGCGGCGATCATCGTGCAGCTGCTGCGCGTGGTCATCCCGCGGTTCGAGAACCTCCAGCGCGAGGGGCCGCAGGGCCAGGCGAAGCTCACCCAGTACACCCGGTACCTGACGATCGCGCTGGCTACGCTCAACGCCACCACGCTGGTGACCACCGCGCGCACCGGCACCCTGCTCGGCTGTGACATCCCGATCATCACCAGCGACGCTCTTCCGGTCATCCTGCTGATGATCCTGGCGCTGGTCACAGGTGTCGCGCTGATCATGTGGCTCGGCGAACAGATCACCGAGCGCGGTGTCGGCAACGGCATGTCCATCCTGATCTTCGTCTCCATCGCCGCCGGCTTCCCCGGCGCCATGGGTGAGATCTGGACCACCCAGGGATGGCGCACCTTCGGCATGGTGCTGCTCATCGGCCTGGTCACCATCACCGCCGTCGTCTTCGTCGAGCAGTCCCAGCGCCGCGTCCCGGTCCAGTACGCCAAGCGTCAGGTGGGCCGCCGCACCGTGGGCGGCACCTCCACCTACATCCCGATCAAGGTCAACATGGCCGGCGTCATCCCGGTCATCTTCGCCTCCTCGGTGCTGATGCTTCCCTCGGTGCTGGCGCAGTTCAACCAGCCCGGTCCAGGCGAGGAGCCCTCCTGGCTCATCGAGTTCGTGCAGACCTACTTCGTGGGCGGCGCGCACCCGCTCTACATGGCCACCTTCTTCCTGATGACCATCTTCTTCACCTACTTCTATGTGACGATCACGTTCAACCCGAACGAGGTCGCCGAGAACATGCGCAAGTTCGGTGGCTTCATCCCGGGCATCCGCGCCGGCAAGCCCACCGAGAGCTACCTGGCCTATGTCATCTCCCGCATCACCTTCCCGGGTGCGCTGTACCTGGGTCTGATCGCGCTGATCCCATTGATCGCCTTCGTCCTGATCGGCGCAAACCAGAACTTCCCGTTCGGCGGCACCTCGATCCTGATCATGGTCGGCGTCGGCCTCACCACGGTGAAGCAGATCAACGCACAGATGGAACAGCGGAACTACGAAGGGTTGTTGCGATGACGCGCATGCTGATTGTTGGACCTGCCGGCTCCGGCAAGGGGACCCAGTCCAAGAAGATCTCCGAGGAGCTCGGCATCGTCGCCATCTCCACGGGAGACATCTTCCGAGTGAACATCAAGGAGCAGACGGAGCTCGGACGTGAGGCGCAGAAGTACGTCGATGCCGGAGACCTGGTGCCGGACTCCGTGACGAACCGGATGATCGAGGACCGACTCACCTGGGAGGACGCCAGCAACGGCTTCCTGCTGGACGGCTACCCGCGCAACCGTGTGCAGGTCGCGGCTCTCGATGAGATGCTCGAACGCCTCGAGGTCTCCCTCGACGTGGTCCTGGAGCTCACCGCCGACCGCGATGAACTCATCGAGCGGCTCAAGAAGCGCGCCGAGATCGAGGGACGCGAGGACGACGCCGACGAGAGCGCCATCCGTCGCCGGCTGGAGATCTTCACCTCCGAGACCGCGCCCATGATCGCCGAGTACGACGCTCGTGGACTCGTGCGCCGAGTCGACGGCCTGGGTCCCGTGGAGGACGTCAACTCACGCATCATGGAAGCGCTCAAGTCCTGATGTTCTCCCGCAGCCGGATCGAGCTGAAGTCGCCCGAGCAGTTGAGCCATATGGCCGCGGCCGGCGCGATTCTCAGCGAGGCGCTGGATGCGACCCTGGCGGCAGCCGCCCCCGGGGTGACCACCTCTGCGCTCAATGACGTGTTCGCCGAGCTCATCACCGCACGCGGGGCCAAGCCGAACTTCCTGAACTACCACGGCTTCCCCGGCTACATCTGCACCTCGGTCAACGACGAAGTGGTGCACGGGATCCCGGGGGAGCGGGTGCTCAAGGCAGGGGACGTGCTCAAGGTGGACGGCGGATGCATCGTCGAGGGCTGGCACTCGGACTCCGCCCGCACGCTCATCCTGGGAGACTCCGCCTCCGGCACCGCCGACGCTGAGGATGAGCGACTCTCCCGGATCACCGCCGCGGCGATGTGGCGCGGCATCGCCGCCTTCGCCCAGGCCAAGAGCACCGGTGAGATCGGAGAGGCCATTGAGGACTACGTGGCCGCCCAGTCCGGCAAGCAGCTGGGAATCCTCGAAGACTACGTGGGCCACGGCATCGGATCGCAGATGCACATGGCGCCCGACGTGTTCAACTACTCGACCGGCATGAAGGGCGCCCGGATCAAGCCTGGCATGGCCCTGGCGATCGAGCCGATGCTCACGCGTGGCGGCATCGAGACGAGGGTCCTCCAGGACGACTGGACCGTGGTCACCAGCGACGGCTCCCACGCCAGCCAGTGGGAACACTCGGTGGCCCGGCACGCCGAGGGCATCTGGGTGCTCACCGCGGCCGACGGCGGAGCCTCCGAGCTCGAGCCGCTGGGCGTGACCCCCGTGCCCATTCCGACCGCCTGATCTGGCCGCCTGATCCGGCCGCCTGGTCCGGGCTGCTGGCCGGCAGCCTGCTCCGCCTCACCGCGGAGTTGTCCCGGTGCCAGCTGATCCTGTAGTCTTGACTGCTGGTTGTCTCTGCGGTTCAGCGTGCCTGCATGCAGGACTGTCGAGTCGCCGCAGCAATCGAATCAGACCCCACAGCCATGTGTTGCTGCACTGCGCCGCAGTGTGTGCCGCCCATGACCGGGGGGTCGCGAACGGTATGTGGAGCATATGGGTAAAAAAGAAGGCGTCATCGAGGTAGAGGGTCGAGTCTCTGAGGCTCTGCCGAATGCAATGTTCCGCGTGCGTCTGGAGAACGAGCACGTCGTCCTCGCCACCATTTCGGGCAAGATGCGCCAGCACTACATCCGCATCCTCCCCGAGGATCGCGTGGTCGTGGAGATGAGCCCGTATGACCTCAACCGTGGACGCATCGTCTACCGCTATAAGTGAGTCGACGTTCGCGTCGGTACACGTAAAAAACTGTCGCACGCGACCGAATAATGAGGAGAACCCATGAAGGTTCAGCCGAGCGTGAAGCAGATCTGCACCGACTGCAAAGTCATCCGCCGCAGCGGCGTGATCCGCGTGATCTGCAAGTCGAACCCACGCCACAAGCAGCGCCAGGGCTGAGTCCTCCACTTACTGCTTGAGTAAGTGAGGGCGCACCTGCGCTGGACAGCTCACATCATATGGCAGTGCAGCCCGTCACTGAGCTGGACGGGCACACCCCCGGTTTCCGAAGGCCGGGGACCCGCTGAAGACATCACCTCCGATGTCGGGCCGATACGGTCCCAGAGGGAATTGCACTGCTGAAGACCTTCGGAAGAGAACAAGGAGGACTGCCACGTGGCACGTCTTGCAGGTGTGGACATCCCGCGCGAAAAGCGCACGGTGATCGCACTCACTTATATCTACGGCGTTGGGCGCACCAGCGCCGAAGCAGCCGTCCAGGCAACCGGTATCGAAGCTGGTACCCGCGTGAAGGATCTGACTGACGAACAGCTGATCTCTCTGCGTGACTACATCGAGAGCCATCTCACCGTTGAAGGTGACCTCCGCCGCGAGGTTGCCGCCGACATCCGCCGCAAGGTCGAGATCGGCTCCTACGAAGGTCTGCGCCATCGTCGCGGCCTTCCGGTCCGGGGTCAGCGCACCAAGACCAATGCTCGAACCCGCAAGGGCTCGAAGAAGACCGTTGCAGGTAAGAAGAAGTAGTTCAGCACCGCAGGCCCATTCACGCCAGCAGCAGCTGATCCGAAGAACTTAGTCACGGAGAAGAAATGCCACCAAAGACTCGCGCAGCGGCCCGCAAGCCGCGCCGCAAAGCCAGTAAGAACATCACGCAGGGCCAGGCTCACATCAAGTCGACCTTCAACAACACGATCGTCTCTATCACCGATCCCTCGGGCGCCGTCGTGTCCTGGGCATCATCGGGTGAGGTCGGATTCAAGGGCTCCCGCAAGTCCACTCCTTTCGCCGCACAGCTTGCCGCTGAGCAGGCCGCCAAGCGCGCCCAGGAGCACGGCATGAAGAAGGTCGAAGTCTTCGTCAAGGGCCCCGGCTCCGGACGCGAGACCGCGATCCGCTCCCTTCAGGCCGCAGGTCTCGAGGTGGGCTCCATCTCGGACGTCACCCCGAGCGCGCACAACGGCTGCCGCCCGCCCAAGCGCCGTCGCGTCTGAGCGAGCTTCTTTACAAGACATTTAGAGCCTGTCCCCGGCCGCTGCGCCGGGGGCAGGCCGAGCATCATTACTCAGTGAGAATGCGTCATATAGCGGATGCACTCTGAAAGGAACAATCAGTGCTCATTGCACAGCGCCCCACGCTGACCGAAGAAGTCGTCGCCGAGAACCGCTCCCGCTTCATCATCGAGCCCCTCGAGCCGGGCTTCGGCTACACCCTCGGCAACTCAATGCGTCGGACCCTGCTCTCATCCATCCCAGGTGCGGCAGTCACCAGCGTTCGTATCGACGGTGTGCTCCACGAGTTCACCACGATCGCCGGGACCAAGGAAGACGTCACCGAGCTCATCCTGAATGTGAAGCGACTCTCCGTCTCTTCCGAGCATGACGAGCCCGTGGTCGCCTACCTCCGCAAGGAGGGCCCAGGTCCGGTCACCGCCGCCGACATCACACCGCCGGCCGGAGTGGAGTTCCACAACCCGGACCTGCACCTCGCCACGCTCAACGAGCACGGCAAGCTCGACATGGAGCTCACCGTCGAGCGCGGCCGCGGCTACGTCTCGGCAGCACAGAACAAGATGGCAGATGCCGAGATCGGCCGCATCCCGGTCGACTCGATCTACTCCCCGGTCCTGAAGGTCTCCTTCAAGGTCGAGGCCACCCGCGTCGAGCAGCGCACCGACTTCGACAAGCTGATCGTCGATGTCGAGACCAAGGCATCCATGGAGCCGCGCGATGCCCTGGCATCCGCCGGCACCACTCTGGTGGAGCTGTTCTCGCTGGCACGTGAGCTCAATGTCGCAGCCGAAGGCATCGAGATCGGCCCCTCGCCGACCGACGCCGCACTGGCTGCCGACATGGCGCTGCCCATCGAGGATCTCGAACTGACCGTGCGGTCCTACAACTGCCTCAAGCGCGAGGGCATCCACACTGTGGGTGAGCTCGTGGCTCGCTCCGAGGCTGACCTGATGGACATCCGCAACTTCGGTGCCAAGTCCATCGACGAGGTCAAGGACAAGCTCGTCGAGCTTGGTCTCTCCCTCAAGGATTCCCCTGCAGGCTTCGACCCGACAGCAGCCCGTTTCCAGGAAGCTGGCGACGAGGACTACGTCGAAGACGAGCAGCAGCGGTTCTAAGAACTGCGGCCCACGATAATTATTCGCGCTGATGTTCTTGCAGAACTGACTGCGCACCACTCAAGGAGAACCACACCATGCCTACCCCCACCAAGGGTCCGCGCCTGGGCGGCAGCCCGTCGCACGAGAAGTTGATGCTGGCAAACATGTCAGCCAACTTGTTCGAGCACCGCGCGATCACCACCACGCTGACCAAGGCCAAGCGCCTGCGTCCCTATGCTGAGCGTCTGATCACGATGGCGAAGCAGGGCGACATCGCCGCTCGTCGTCGCGTGGTCGGCAAGATCAGCGCCAACAGCGCCACTCATCAGGCAGTCGTCCACGAGCTGTTCACGGTCATCGCCCCGGCGATGGCCGAGCGCCAGGGCGGCTACACCCGGATCGTGAAGATCGGCAACCGCAAGGGCGACAACGCCCCGATGGCTGTCATCGAGCTCGTGATGGAGCCGGTCTCCCCGAAGCAGGCAGTGGTCAAGGAGGCCGAACAGGCCATCACGAGCACCGCCAGCGCCCAGGAGACCTCCCAGGAGGAGACCACCTCCACCGAGGCGAGCGACTCCGAGACCGCTGCGACAGAGAACACCTCTGCCGAAGCCCAGTCCACCGAGGCTGCTGAGTCTGAGCAGACCGAGGGCGAGAAGTAAGCACTTCTCACCCCTGCAGAGGCGCCCCCGATCCCAGTGGTCGGGGGCGCCTCCGTGTCTGCGCCACGTGCCCTTGGGGGCAGAGAGGCTTGAACGATGAACACCGCTGAGGAACCGCAGCGCGAGAGTGTGCGGATACGTCTGGACCTGGCATACGACGGCAGCGCCTTCCACGGCTGGGCGGCGCAGCCCGGCCTGAGCACCGTGGAGGGAACCCTCCGTGAAGGGCTCGCGACCCTGTTCCGCCGTGAGGTGCCGCTGATCGTGGCCGGGCGCACCGATGCCGGGGTCCATGCCCGCGGACAGGTGGTCCACCTGGACCTCAGCGCCGCAGAGTGGACCGGACTCATCCGGGGACGCAGCATCACCGCCGAGGACGCCCTGGTGCGTCGACTCGCAGGAGTGCTGAACGCGCAGCGCGGCGCGATCGTCGTCTTCGCCGCCCGCGAGGTGGCCCCGAACTTCGACGCGCGCTTCTCGGCGCTGAGCCGGACCTACCGCTATCGGATCGCGGACGAGCCGGCGCTGCAGGACCCGCTGCGCCGCTCCGACACCGCCTGGCACCGCACGCGGCTGGATGCTGAGGCGATGAACCTGGAGGCCGTCTCGGTGGACGGGCTGCGGGACTTCGGCAGCTTCTGCCGGCCGCGTGAGCGCAGCACCACCATCCGCGAGCTGCAGCGGTTCAGCATGCAGCGGGACGACGACGGCATCATCACGGCACGAATCACCGCCGACGCCTTCTGCCACCACATGGTGCGCGCCCTGATCGGGGCCTGCATGGACGTGGGGGAGGGGCGCAGGCACCCCGGCTGGCTGCAGAGCAGGCTGGCCGACCCCAGCTGGGATGAGAGGGTCCGCCTGGCGCCGCCAGCGGGGCTGGTCCTGGAATCGGTCCAATACCCCGCGGACGAGCAGCTCGGAGTCCGCGCCGAGCAGACGAGGGCACTGCGTGACTCTCTCTGACCTGCACGGATAGACGTGATTTGCGACACGTGATGGAATCGCCCTGTCAGGTCCTCACTGCGGTGCTGGCCTGTCAATGCGGGCCAGCACCGCGCTGGGGGCACGTCGTCGTCGTCGGGGGCGGAGTTTCCGGAGTGGCGTGGTTCACGTCGAGGCACCATAATCGGTCGGGCTTGCCTTCGCTGGAGAAGGCATCACGTCCCTGACCTGACAGAAGGAATCAACCTCTGATGAGCAATACTTCAAGCTCGCAGGACTCCGGCATCGGTGGTGTCGCCTGGGTAGTCCTGGTCGCCGCCTTCGGCGGTTTCCTCTTCGGCTTCGACACGGCCGTGATCAACGGCGCCGTGGGCCCCATACAGTCCGAGTTCGGCCTCTCCGACCTCGCCATTGGCTTCACCGTCTCCTCAGCCCTGCTGGGCTGCATGGTGGGTGCATGGGCCGGTGGCAGCCTCTCGGACCGGATCGGACGCCAGCGCTCCATGATGGTCGCCGCCGCCCTGTTCTTCATCTCAGCACTGGGTTCAGGCCTCGCTTTCGGCGCCGTGGACCTGATCATCTGGCGCGTGCTCGGCGGCATCGGCGTCGGCATGGCCTCCGTGATCGCTCCCGCCTACATCGCCGAGGTGGCCCCGACCAACCTGCGCGGGCGCCTGGGCTCGATGTGGCAGCTGGCGATCGTCGTCGGCATCTTCATGGCAGCCTCCTCCAACGCCTTCGTCGCCAATCTCGCCGGCGGAGCCGCTGACCAGCTGTGGTGGGGCCTGGAGGCCTGGCGGTGGATGTTCCTGCTCGAGGCCGGACCGGCGCTGCTCTACGGGCTGCTCTCCTCCTCGATCCCGGAGTCACCGCGATACCTGATCTCGCGCGGTCGCGACAAGCAGGCCGCCAAGGTCCTCGAAGAGGTCGTGGGCGTCAAGGGCGAGAACGCCATCGCGCAGAAGATCAAGGATGTCCGCGAGACCATCAACATGGAAGCGCGGCAGAAGTTCCGCGATCTGATCGTCAGCGGCAAGATCTCACCCATCGTCTGGGTGGGACTGGGCCTGGCGGTGTTCCAGCAGTTCGTCGGCATCAACGTGATCTTCTACTACTCCAACACCCTCTGGCAGGCCGTGGGCATCGCAGAGGATCAGGCTTTCCTGGTCCAGATCATCACCACCAGCGTGAACATCATCGCCACCGTCATCGGCATCATCATCGTCGACAAGGTGGGCCGCCGGATTCCGCTCGCGGTCGGCTCCGCCGGCATGGCACTGGGCCTGGGCATGATGGCAGTGGCCTTCAGCCAGGCTGTGGTCACCATGGGCGCCGACGGCGAGGAGCTCGTCAACCTGCCCGGCGCGTGGGGCATGATCGCGCTGGTCTCGGCCAACGTCTTCGTGCTGTTCTTCGGCGCCACCTGGGGCCCCTTCATGTGGGTCCTGCTCGGTGAGATGTTCCCCAACCGCGTCCGCGCCGTGGCGCTGGGCGTCACCGCTTCGGCGAACTGGGCCGCGAACTTCCTCATCTCCATGCTCTTCCCGGAGATGGCCGACCTCTCGCTGGTCTTCGCCTATGGCTTCTATGCCGCCTGTGCGCTGCTCTCCCTGATCTTCGTGCTCAAATGGGTGCCGGAGACCAAGGGGCGCGAGCTGGAGGACATGTCAGACGCGGCCTATAAGCGGGCCGTGCGCTGAACCCCAGCGCTGTCATCCGGCACGGGACCCAGTGCCGGATTTCGGCCACTTTCAGCAGCGCCCCTGCCCGAAGAGCGGGCTCTGAACATCTCCGATGATCAGTGACTTTGCTCAAAGGTGGGGGCGCTCTGTATAGTGGTTGGTTGTTGTGCGTGTCCACCCTTGCGTGGGTTCGTGTTGAGGCGGCTCAGTTGCATGGTTGAAGCCTCCGCGAACTGCAGGGGAACTCACGGGCCCGGTCAATTCCCAGTCCTCACCTGGGAATCCGGATGTCGCACTCGCGAAGAAACAGTCACTGACACCCGGTGCCGCTCACAGCATCAGGGAGGCCAGTGCACTGAACCGTAGAACATCGACCGAAGGCATACCAACGTGCGTACGTACACCCCGAAGCCTGGCGACGCCGATGCCCAGTGGCACGTCATCGACGCGACTGACGTCGTGCTGGGCCGCCTCGCCACCCAGACGGCCGCGCTGCTGCGCGGCAAGCACAAGCCGACCTTTGTCCCGCACCAGGACATGGGCGACTTCGTCATCATCATCAACGCCGAGAAGGTCGCCATGACCGGCGACAAGGCCGAGAAGAAGCGCTACTGGCGCCACTCCGGCTTTCCCGGTGGCATCAAGTCGCTGACCTTCAACGAGATGGTCGCGCGCTACCCCACCCGAGCTGCCTACCAGGCAGTCAAGGGCATGTTGCCGCATAACAAGCTCGGAACGGCTCAGCTGAAGAAGCTGCGCGTCTACGCAGGTGCTGAGCACCCGCACGTCGCCCAGCAGCCTAAGCCGTTCGACATCTCCCAGGTCGCTCAGTAGTCCTGGCCACCCGACACTAGAATTTTCAAGGAGAATCGTGGCTCAGAACACTGAAGAGCTCACCGAAACCGAGGAGCTCTCAAGCTACACCTCGGAATCGACCCCCGCCCAGGAGACTGCAGGCGAGTCCGAGCGTGCACCGCTGACCGTCGGCGGAGCCGCAATCGGTCGTCGCAAGCAGGCTCGCGCACGCGTCCGCATCACCCCGGGCACAGGCCAGTGGACCCTCAACGGTCGCAGCCTGGAAGATTACTTCCCTAACAAGCTGCACCAGCAGGAAGTGAATGATCCTTTCACTCTGCTGGGCCTCACCGGAGCCTACGATGTGATCGCTCGCATCGACGGCGGCGGCCCCTCGGGCCAGTCCGGCGCACTGCGTCTGGGCATCTCCCGCGCGCTGAATGAGATCGACCGCGATCACAACCGCGCGTCGCTCAAGAAGGCCGGATTCCTTACTCGCGACGCCCGTGCGGTGGAGCGCAAGAAGGCCGGTCTCAAGAAGGCACGCAAGGCACCGCAGTACTCCAAGCGCTAAAGCCCGCGCACTGATCTCAGTGCAGAGCTCAGCTGCGCAAAACCCCGTCGGAGACTCTCCGGCGGGGTTTTGCGCGTCTGCAGGGACTACTGCCCAGTACACTGGTCGTCATCATGGCACGACTTTTCGGCACTGACGGCGTGCGTGGTGTGGCCAATGGGCTGCTCACCGCGGAACTCGCCCTCACCCTCTCCCAGTCAGCAGCGACCGTCCTGGGCCACCAGCAGGTGACCCCCGGCACCAGACCCACCGCGGTCGTCGCCCGTGACCCCCGCATCTCTGGAGAGTTCATCGCCGCGGCCGTCTCCGCAGGCCTGGCCAGCGCCGGAGTCGATGTCTACGACGCCGGCGTGCTGCCCACCCCCGCCGCCGCCTTCTTAGTCGATGACATCGACGCCGACTTCGGTGTCATGATCTCCGCCTCGCACAACCCCGCACCGGATAACGGGATCAAATTCCTCGCCCGCGGCGGTCATAAGCTCGACGACGCCGCCGAAGACGCCATCGAGACCCAGCTGGGCCTCGAGCCGCCGCGTCCCACCGGGGCCGACGTCGGGCGGGTCCGCCGGTTCGCTGACGCCGAGGACCGCTACCTGGTGCACCTGCTGCGATCCCTGGACGGGGTCAGCCTCAAGGGGATGAAGATCGTGCTCGACTGCGCCCACGGGGCCGCCGCCGGGGTCTCCCCGGAGGCGTTCACCGACGCCGGGGCCGAGGTCATCGTCATCGGCGCGGACCCCGACGGGCTGAACATCAACGACGGATACGGCTCCACCCACCTGGGCCCCCTGCAGGAGACCGTCCTGGCCCATAAAGCGGATCTGGGGATCGCCCATGACGGGGACGCGGACCGGTGCCTGGCGGTGGATCACACCGGAGAGGTCATCGATGGTGACCAGATCATGGGGATCCTGGCCATCGCGCTGAAGGACGCCGGGACCCTGGTCGAAGACACTCTGGTGGTCACGGTGATGTCGAACCTGGGGTTGAAGCTGGGTATGGAGGCGGCCGGGGTGCACCTGGTCGAGACTGCCGTCGGAGACCGCTACGTGTTGGCGGCGATGCGCGCTGCCGGGTACAACCTGGGTGGGGAGCAGTCGGGGCATCTGATCTTTGCGGACTACGCCACCACCGGTGATGGTCTGCTGACTGGTTTGCAGCTGGCGGCCCGGGTCGCGGCGACGGGTAAGTCGGCGCGGGTATTGGCGGCGGAGGCGATGACGAAGCTTCCGCAGGTGCTGATCAACGTCAAGGGTGTGGACCGGACCCGGGCGAAGACCCATGAGCCGCTCCAGGCCGCGGTGGCGCAGGCTGAAGCGCGTCTGGGGGAGACTGGCCGGGTGTTGCTGCGTCCGTCGGGGACCGAGCCGGTGGTGCGGGTGATGGTCGAGGCCGCGACCGCGGAGCTGGCGCAGTCGGAGTCCGAGGCGCTGGCCGAGATCGTCAAAGCCGAACTCGCCCTCTGAGAGGCGTCCCACCCCGTTGAGCGGCGGATTCTCCGAGCATCTGAGGGCCGAAACGCACTCAAGTAGTCGGAGAATCCGCCCCTCGACGAAAGCGTGGGGTCAGTCCTTGCCCCACACCACGTCCTTGGCCTTGCCGAGCACCGGATGGCGCCGGGGCCCCTGAGCGGTCTCTGCGGCGGCCTGTTCTTCCGCCTGGCGCTGAGCCTCCGCAAGAGACGCCAGGTATGCCGGGTTGGTGACCTCGGTCTGGGCCTTCAGCTGGTCCCGGATCTCCTTGAGCAGCGTGATGTTCTCCTCCTCGGCCGGCGCTTTCGGAGCCTTCTTGGCTCGCCGCTCGCGGGCCTCGACCACACGCTTCATCGGCGCGATGACCACGTAGTAGACCGCGGCGGCGATCAGCAGGAAGTTGACCAGTGCGGTGAGCAGCACGCCGAACTGGATGGCCTGGCCGTTCACCTCCACCACCGCGAAGTTGTCGAAGTCCTGGTAGCCCACGAGGGCTGAGATGAGCGGCATCAGCACGCTCTCCACCAGGGCCGTGACCACGGTGGTGAACGCGGTGCCGATGACCACAGCGGTGGCGAGGTCCACGACGTTCCCGCGGGTGATGAACTCTCTGAATCCTTTAAGCATGGAGAAAAGTCTAGGACACCCCGAGGCTGCGGCTCACGAGGTGCCCGCAGGATCCAGGTCTGGCTCTTCGACGTCGTACTCGGAGGCTGCTGGACGATCCCAGTACTCCTCCAGGGTCAGGTCCTCCGCGGCGACCTCCTGAGCGGTCTCTTCGCCCACATAGCGCAGGTGCCAGGGCTCGAACTGGTACCCGGTGATCTCCTCGGCACCGTCGAGGTAGCGGATCACGAATCCGTGATCCGCGGCGTGCTCGGCGACCCACTGCCCCTCCGGAGTGTCGGCAAAGCAGTGCCCCTGGATGCAGTTGGGGTTGTCGATGCTGATCACGTCAGCGGCCAGCCCCGTCTGATGTTCGGAATAGCCCGGGCGAGCCACCAGCTCATCGGTCTCCTCGGTGCCCACCGCAGAGTGCCGGTCCGTGTAGACCTCGAGCTGCGCGGCATAGGAGCGGTATCCGCTGGTCATCGCGAGGACCTGGCCGTCTTCGCCGGCGTTTTGAATCAGCTCCTCGAGCGCCTCGGCCGCCTCCTGGCGCAGCAGCAGCTCCGATTGCGTGCTCATCCGGACCTCGGGCGCCACAAGATCCTCCGGGGCGTAGTCCTCGGGCCGAAGCGGGTTCTGTCGATTCACCAGCACATGGATCGAATCCGGATCCCAGGAGGGGTCGCTCGCGCGCTCGGGGTCCTCCTCCGGCGTCGCGGCTGGCGATGGCTCTTGGTCGTCGGCCTCAGCATCGGCCGGGCCGGTCTCCCCCGGCGCTTCAGGCTCCGGGATCTGGTTGCCGCGCACCTCGTCCAGCGGCCCTTCGCCGCTGAGCGTCTCCCCGCTGAACGCGTCGCTGATGGCCTGGCTCACCCAGTTCCATGCGCGGGGAAGGAGGTAGCCGATCAGCAGCAGCACCGCGATCAGCAGGACCACGGCCAGTGCGCGGCGACGGCGATAGATCCTTGCCCGCCGTTCCTGCTTCTCCTGCCAGTGGCGGCGACCGGCGTCGGTCAGTTCCCCTCGAGACATCGGCGGTTCAGACCTTGCGCAGCAGAACGCGCGACACCGAATGGTCCTCACCCTTGGCCATCACGAGCCGCGCCCTGGAGCGGGTCGGCTGGATGTTTGCCCGGAGGTTGGGCCCGTTGATCCGCTTCCAGATATCGGTGGCCCGCTCTTTCGCCTGCTCGTCGTCGAGGTAGGAATACTGGTGGAAGTAGCTCTCCGGGTTCGCGAAGGCCCCGTCGCGCCAGCGCATGAAACGATCCACGTACCACTGCTCGATGTGCTTGGGCTTGGCGTCGACGTAGATGGAGAAGTCGAAGAAGTCGCTCAGCGCCAGACCCGTGGTGCCGTCCTCGCGCACCCGTGCGGGCTGCAGGACGTTGAGCCCCTCGACGATGAGCACATCGGGCTGCCGGATCACGACCTCGCGATCGGGCACGATGTCATAGACCAGGTGGGAGTACCAGGGTGCTCGGACCTCGGGCTTGCCGGACTTCACCTCCGAGACCATCCGCAGCAGCGCCCTGCGGTCGTAGGCCTCAGGGAAGCCCTTGCGGTCCATGATTCCGCGCCGCTGAAGCTCGGCATTGGGATAGAGGAACCCATCGGTGGTGACCAGCTCCACCCGGGGCGTCGAGGGCCACCGGCGCAGCATCTCCTGGAGCACGCGAGCAGTGGTGGACTTGCCCACTGCCACCGAGCCTGCCACGCCGATCACGAACGGGGTCCGCAGGGTCTGTTCACCGAGGAACTCATTGGCCGCGGAGCGCAGATGCGCGGCGGACTCCACGTAGATGGAGAGCAGCCGACTCAGCGGCAGGTAGATCTGTTCCACCTCGTTGAGCGAGAGGTGCTCGCCGATGCCGCGGAGACGGTCGACGTCTCCCTGGTTCAGCGGCTGCTCGATCGTATCGGCGAGGCGCGCCCAGGCGTGGCGGTCCAGCTCGGCGAAAGGGGAGTGCGAGGCGCCAGGCTGGCCGGGCTTCGCAGGTGATCCCGCCCAGGGGGCCGTGCCCGCCACCACGGCGGGCAGAGACCCGGTGGACGTGCGCGGATGAGGATCATCGGATGGGTGTTCAGACACGTAGACACGATACGCTATGGGCTATGTGTGGAATTGTCGGCTATATCGGCCTGCCTGAGAAGACCAGCCAGCACGGAGCCCTTGATGTGCTCCTCGAGGGACTCCGTCGCCTGGAATACCGGGGATACGACTCCGCGGGAGTAGCCACTGTGGCCTCCGGGACCGTGTCCATGAGGAAGAAGTCGGGCAAGCTCGCCAATCTCCTCAGCGAGATCGAGGCCGAGCCGGTGGCTGAAGCCTCGGTGGGCATCGGTCACACCCGCTGGGCCACCCATGGTGCCCCCAATGACCTCAATGCGCACCCCCACCTGGCCGATGGCGGCAAGCTCGCCGTGATCCATAACGGCATCATCGAGAACTTCGCGCAGCTCAAGGCCAAGCTCCTCGCCGCCGGCGAGGTCTTCGCCTCGGAGACCGACACCGAGGTCGCCGCGAAGCTGATCGCACAGCACTTCACCGCCACCGGCGGAGACCTCACCGAGGCGATGCGCCTGGCGGCGAACCAGCTCGAGGGCGCCTTCACCCTGCTCGCGGTGCACGCCGACCAGGCAGACCGCGTGGTGGCCTCCCGTCGCAACTCACCGCTGGTGGTGGGCCTGGGCGACGGGGAGAACTTCCTCGGCTCCGACGTGTCCGGCTTCATCGACTTCACCCGCGAGGCGGTCGAGCTTGAGCAGGACCAGGTCGTGACCATCACCACCGACGATGTCGCCATCATCAACTTCGACGGGTCCCCCGCCGAGGGCAAGCGCTTCTCGGTGAACTGGGACGCCGCCGCCGCCGAGAAGGGCGGCTTCGGCACCTTCATGGAGAAGGAGATCCACGATCAGCCCAAGGCAGTGGAGGACACGCTGCTGGGCCGCACCGACGCCTCGGGCCGTCTGGTGCTCGACGAGCTGCGCATCGATCCCGAAGAGCTCAAGAACATCTCCAAGATCATCGTGCTGGCCTGCGGCACCTCCGCCTACGCCGGAATGGTCGCCAAGTATGCGATCGAGCACTGGGTGCGCGTGCCGGTGGAGGTCGAGCTCAGCCACGAGTTCCGCTACCGCGATCCGATCATCGACGACTCCACGCTGATCGTCTCGCTGTCCCAGTCCGGAGAGACCATGGACACGCTCATGGCGGTCCGCTACGCCAAGGAGCAGGGCGCACGCACGCTGGCGATCTGCAACACCAATGGGTCCACCATCCCGCGCGAATCCGACGCCGTGCTCTACACCCACGCGGGTCCCGAGATCGCCGTGGCCTCCACCAAGGCCTTCCTGGCGCAGATCACCGCCTCCTACCTGCTGGGCCTGTACATGGCGCAGCTGCGCGGGAAGCTCTTCCAGGGAGAGATCGACGACATCCTCGCGGACCTGCACAAGATCCCGGGCAAGATCCAGGAGGTCCTCGACGGCGGCGAGCAGATCCGTGAGCTGGCCCGAGAGATGGCCCAGGCCCCCTCGGTGCTCTTCCTGGGCCGCCACGTCGGCTACCCGGTCGCGATGGAAGGTGCGCTCAAGCTCAAGGAGATCGCCTACATCCACGCCGAGGGCTTCGCCGCCGGTGAGCTCAAGCACGGTCCGATCGCACTGATCGACCAGGGCCAGCCGGTCTTCGTCGTCGTGCCCTCCCCGCATGGCCGCGACTCGCTGCACGCCAAGGTGGTCTCCAACATCCAGGAGGTCCGCGCTCGCGGTGCCAAGACGATCACCGTCGCCGAAGCCGGCGACGCCGACGTCGTGGACTACTCCGAGCAGGTCTTCTACGTGCCCGAGACCCAGCCGCTGCTGATGCCGCTGCTGACCACCGTGCCGCTGCAGATCTTCGCCTGCGCCCTGGCGGCCGAGAAGGGCTACGACGTCGACCAGCCGCGCAACCTGGCGAAATCCGTCACCGTGGAGTGACACTCGCACTGAGACGAGGAGAGACATGATCGTCGGTATCGGAGTCGACGTCGTCCTGGTGACGCGTTTCGAGCATCAGCTGCGCCGCACGCCGGCGCTGCGCGAACGGCTGTTCGTGCCCGCTGAGCGCGAGCTCAACACCCGCTCGCTGGCTGCCAGGTTCGCTGCCAAGGAGGCTGTGGCGAAGGCGCTGGGTGCGCCGGCGGGCATGAACTGGCAGGACTGTCAGGTCGTCATGGACTCCGCGGGGGCGCCCTCGGTTCAGGTCTCCGGCACGGTCGCCACAGTGGCCGAGTCCCGCGGTGTCAAGCGTTGGCACCTGTCCCTCTCCCACGACGGCGACGTGGCCACCGCCATGGTGGTGGCGGAAGGCTGAACATGTCCAGAGCAACAACACCGGTGTATTCCGGTGCCCAGATCCGCGACGCCGAGACCCCCCTGGTCGAGGCCGGCGCGGGGCCGGACATGATGCGCCGTGCGGCCCACGGCCTGGCCTCCTATGTGCTGGCGCTGCTGCGCAGCGACGGCAAGATCTACGGCGCCCGGGTGCTCGGGCTCATCGGCCCCGGGAACAACGGGGGAGACGGGCTCTACGCGCTCACCGCGCTGCGGGCTCGTGGCGTGGATGCCCAGGCGGTGCTCGTCGCCGACCGCGCGCATCCCCAGGCGCTCGAGGCGTTCCGCGCCGCGGGCGGCCGGGTGCTCTCCTCCGTGCCTGCCGACACCCAGGTGCTGATCGACGCCGTGCTGGGCACCGGAGCTCGGGGCGCCTTCACGCTGCCCGATGTGCCTGGTCTCGCCGAGGCCGTGGGCACCAGCACCGTCGTCGCCTGTGACATCCCCTCCGGGGTCGACGCCGATACCGGGCGCTGCCCGGGTGAGGCGCTGACCGCCGAGCACACCGTCACCTTCGGCGGGGCCAAGCTGGGACTGCTGCTCGGCGAGGGAGGCCTGCGCAGCGGCAAGATCCACACGGTGGACATCGGACTGCAGGAGCACCTTCCGGAGCCGGCCGCGTGGGAGCTGATCTCTCCCGAGCCGACACGACGCAAGCCGCGCCTCGGTGACCACAAGTACAGCCGCGGCAGCCTGCAGGTGGTGGCCGGGTCCCCCCAGTTCCCGGGTGCCGCCCAGCTGACCGTCGGGTCCGCCATCACCTCCGGCGTCGGGATGGTCCGTCTCCAGGCAGATGCGACGGTCTCCGCCGCCGTGCTGCAGGGGTGGCCCGAAGCCGTGATGAGCCACGGCCGTGGTGCCAAGGCCTTCGACGGCGCAACCGCCGCCGCCATCGGACCGGGGCTCGGCAAGGACAGGTCTCGCCTGGTCGAGGGCGAGACCATGCTTCGCGCCACCGTGGAGTCAAAAGTGCCCTGCGTCCTCGACGCCTCCGGCCTCGAGCTGCTGCGTGGAGACCTGCTCACCTCCGGAGATCTCGGCGGACAGCTGATCCTCACCCCGCACCTGGGGGAGGCCCGTCGGCTCGCCGAGGCGCTGGAAGACGAGTCCCTTGAGGAGCTGCTCGCGGATCAGCCCGACACCCTCGCCGCGACCCGCGCACTGGCCGAAGCACTCGGAGCCACGGTGCTGCTCAAGGGCCCCAGCACGGTGGTGGCCGGGCCCTCCGGCGGCGCCCCGCTGGTCGTGCGGTCGGCGACCCCCGGACTCGCCACCGCAGGCACCGGTGATGTGCTCACCGGGATCATCGGTGCACTGCTGGCCACCGCTGACGCCGCTCAGGAACAGGACTGGGTGCGGATCGCCGCTGAGGGCGCGCGGATGCATGCCGCCGCAGCGCAGCGGCTCGACCCGCAGGGCTTCGGACATTTCGGTGCCTCCGCGCTGATCGGCGCGCTGCGCGAGTAGCGGCCGGGCGAGAAGGCGGATCAACCGAGAAACCGAGTGAAGCCAATGTCGCGAGCCTGGGCCTGCTGATACATCTGTGTGAACCCAGACATAAATGCGCTGTTGAGGGAGTCGAGGTCGTCCTGCCAACCGCGGATCTCCTCCCCACGTGCCCGGACCTCACCTCGCAGGGCCGTTTCGTCCAACGTCGTGAGCCTCCCGTGGTCGACCACGATCTTGCCGTCAACCATCACATACTCGATGGAACTTCCATTTTCCGAGTAGACGAGATGGTTCTGCAGGCGATTCCTCGGCGTGAATGCGAGAGTGTCGAGGTCATAGATCACCAGGTCAGCGCGCTTGCCGACCTCAAGGCTTCCGACGCGGTCTTGAAGCATGGCGCTGCGTGCTCCTCCGAGCGTGGCGGCGTGGAGCACCTCTTGGACGGACGGCCACTGCGTGAAGTCCGGTCCGGACACCTTGTGCAGCAAGGCTGCTGACTTCATCACTTCGGAGAGCCTCGGCGTGTCGCTGGATGAGCACCCGTCTGTTCCCAGTCCCAGGTTCACTCCTGCCTTCTGATACTTCCTCCACGGCAGGATGCCCGATCCCAGCTTGAGGTTTGAGTTCGGGTTGTGTGAAACCGAGACTTCCGCGTCGGCGATGATTTCAATGTCTTCGTCCGTGACCCAGATTCCGTGGGCAAAGGTGGTCTCGGGGGTCAATGCGCCGATGCGCTGCAGGTGTTTGACGATCGTGGTGCCGTAGAACTCATGACCTGTCACCGCCTGGGTCTTCGTCTCAAGCACGTGGATATGACATTCAGCCTGGTTTTTGCGCGCGAGCTCCGCCGCCCCGACCAGGAGATCGTCTGTGCACCGCTGCGGCGCGGAAGGCGAGAGCATGTAGGAGATTCGTCCCGCGCCGCGGCCGGAGTACCGCGCGAAGGCCTCTGTGCTGTACTGGAGATAATCCTCCGTAGTCGGCACCGGAAGATCTGCCACTCGATCGAGAAGCCCCTGCTCAAGCATGCTGTCAACGAACGGAAAAGTCTCCAAGAATGGCTTGTTGACCACGTGGCCGGAAACATTCGCCCGGATCCCGATCTGCTCATAGGCTCTGACGACCGCGTCCAGCTGGTCGAAGTCCTGATGGGGAATCTCCAGAACATCGTCGACGATCGTCGTGACTCCCGACTTCAGCGACTCGGCCGCGAAAAGCTGACTCCGCAGGTGGACCATCTCCGGTGAGACCTGAACGTCCCCCGTGGGCGGGTAGGAGAACAGCATCCAGAGCTCCAGCGGGAGATTGTCGTATCGGCCCTTGTAGAGCGCCTCCCACGAGTGGGTGTGCGCGTTGACCAGACCGGGAGCTACGAGCCTGTCATGACCGTTGATCACGGTCTCACCCGGCAACGGAGCAAGGTCAGGTCCGATCTCCGCGATCGCTCCGTTCTGGATGCGAATGTCGCGCCTTACCGGAGTGCTGCCCGTCAGCGCATCCATCGTGATGACTTCGGCACCGCTGATCAGCAGTGAACCGTGGGGTTCATCGGTCGCGGCAGGGGAGCGGTTCGTCGAATTGATAGACAAGGATATGTTCCTTCTGTGTCGGCTTGGTCGAGAGCGAGGCTGTGGGAGACATTCAGTGTGCTCGGTCGGGGCGAACAGCTATTGCGGCCACAACGGCGGCGACGAGGATGCCTTGCACAGCAGGTGATCCGATGTCGTACGCCGTCCCGAGGGCAGCCGCAGCGACTCCTGTGAGGTAGGCCAGCAGTGCCGGAGCGCGAAGCAGGGGCTCGGCCCCCGGGGTGACGAGATTCCGCCCGCGCCAACTGAGGAAGAAGGTTCCGAGGATCGCTCCACCCAATGGGGGGATGAGCACCCCGAGCATCGAGAGATACGGAATGATGAGCCCATCGATGCCGAAGACCGCGAGTCCGATACCGATCAGCGTGCCGATGACGACGAAAGGCCTCTTGTCAGGGGTGTTGAACAGTTCGCTGCCAGCGACACCGTAGGCGTAGGCCGTGTTGTCGTTGGTCGTCCAGAGGTTGGCGATCAATAGCAGCAGGCCAGGGCCGACCAGACCGAGAGTCACGAGGAGTTCAGAGAAGTCTCCTTCGCCGAACGCGGCAGCTCCAACGCCGCCGAAGAAGAGCATCGCGAACTGCACGATGATCACGCAGATCAGTGTCGAGTAGAGTGCCGTCCGACCGGAACGAGCAAACCGCGTCCAGTTCCCAATCTGGGTACCACCTGAGATGAACGTGCTGACCATGACGGTGACGGCGGCGCCCGCACTCATCCCACCAGCGCCTGCGAGCCCGATCAGTCCTGTCCAGCCGTCGGTCTCCTGCAGTGCCAGTACCAGCACCCAGCCGCACAGGATGGCCATCAAGGGGACCGAAATCCAGCTGATCGCCTCTATTCCGCGGACACCGACATAGGCAGTGACTGCCATCAGGATGCCGCCGACCACCATGATCGGCCACGTCGTCTCCCAGCCAAGTGCCCGACCGGTGAGTCCGGCGAGTGTCGCGACAGTGACGCCGTACCACCCGATCTGGGTGCCGCCCAGCAGCACAGATGCCCATTTTCCGCCCACTCTGCCGAAGACTGCCCGAGCCACCATCACCGTGGTGAGCCCGCTGCGGGCCGAGACCACCGCCATGAGAGCGATGTACACACTGAGGATTCCTGCCGCAACGGCCGCGAGCCCGATGAACGTCGAGAAGTCGAATGCGACGGCGACCTCTGCCGCTGTGATCATCGTGGGGGTGAAGAAAAAGAATCCTGCAATCAGGATGATCAGACTGGGTGCTCCAATGCGTGCAGCCATCGGAACCGGTGTCAGCGGATAGTCACGGTCAGCTGGCGCCGAAGATGCATCTCCTCGAGCCTCTTCGATCGGTGGCGCCGCTGTGTCCCGGGCGGATGAGTCACGATTGCGTGGCTGCGAGCGGTCCAACGGTGCGGGATTCTGCCGAGTCATGTCGCCACTGTCCTTTCGGGGCTGTTGATGGCGATGAACGTAGCAATGCTCGGTGCGTGATTCGACAATTCTGGAGGCATTCACAACAGCGGTCTCACCCAGTTGTGGGCGGGCACAACCTTGAGAAACAACGCTGAAATACGACGGGGCTACTGTTTCGAGCTGATGACGGGTCCGAGGATGCAGACCATGCAGGAGCGAAAGGTGGGGCGGCCGAGCCCTTACCTCGCTGTTGTGCGGGATGTCATGGAGTGGTCTGAGCTGCCATTGACTTTAGCCGCAGGCGCATCCGGACTTGACCGGCCGCTGAGAACTGCGCATGCGACAGAGCTTGTTGACCCACGCCGCTTCCTTCGCGGAGACGAGCTCATCATGACAGTGGGCAATGAACTCATCGACGACGAAGCTTGTGAACGATTTGTCGCAAACCTCATGAGCAGCAGAGCTGCAGGCATCGCCCTGGCAGTAGGGGTGGACGGGTATCCGACACCTCCAGGGCTGGCCCCTGCCGCGGAGCGGGCTAGGTTACCGATGTTCTACGTGCCCGTGACCGTTCCCTTTCTGGCATTGACGGAGAAGCTGCAGAGCATCGCCGAAGGTCGTGCGGAGCACATTCGACTCTGCCGTGAAGAGGGTCGCATGCTGGATCACGTCCGGCGGGGGTTTGCCAGCGCGCAGGTCTTCCGCGAGCGATTTCCGACCGTCGGCGGGGTGGAATATGCGGCACTCTGTATGCCTGCCGAGGTCTCGCTCTCATTGGAAGGAGTCGTCATAGAGGGCTGGATCGATGAGATTACGGTCGTCATTGCTGATGAGATGGTTGTGCGACAGGCGCCCAAGCGCGCGGGGCTCGTGGTCTACGGCACAGGGAGTGGTGTCGGGCCGGAAGGGTTGGCGCGCACTCTGCGTGAGGGGCTGGCGGCGCTTGCCATTGCGTCGAGGCGGGGCCACAGCGCAGGACCGCGAGACCTCTCAACGTTTAGTGGACTCTTGGAACGTCTCACGCCCGAACAGTTTCAACCATTTGAGGACCACATCGTGAAACCGCTGCTGCGGCACGACGCGAAACACGGGCGCTCGCTGTGGCCCACCCTGGTTGCGTTCATCGAGGCAGATGCTTCCATGACTGCTACGGCAGACCGGCTTGGAATCCATGCGAATTCTGTACGTCACCGCATGGTGAGGATCACCGACATCACAGGACGGGATCCACACAGGCTGGAGGACCAGTTCGCACTGGGAATCGCCGTGCGTGGCATCGCCCGTCGTGGATGATCGAAACTATTGTGCTCAATGTCGCAGGTGCTCCGCCGGCTCCCGGGGTTCACCATAAGTGTCCACTGGTCTCGGTAGGGTGGTTGCATGAGCATCACCGGCGACTTTCCACCCCAGCCTGCGACTCTTGAGCGCGCAGCGGTGATCGACGCTGCCGCAATCCGGCATAACGTGCGCACCATCGCCTCCTATGTGCACCCGGCCAAGGTGATGGTGGCGGTCAAGGCGGAGGGGTACGGCCACGGCGCGCTGACCAGCGCTCAGGCTGCTCTGGACGCCGGCGCGGACTGGCTGGGAACCGCCCATGTGAGCGAGGCGCTGGCGCTTCGCGAGGCCGGAATCGAAGCTCCCATCCTCGCCTGGCTGCACACCCGCGGAACTGATTTCGGCCGGGCCATCTCCGAGCACATCGACCTGGGCATCTCCGGGTGGGAGATCCACCCCGTGGCGGAGGCGGCAGAGTCGCTGCAGCGCCCTGCCCGCGTGCATCTGAAGGTCGACACCGGACTCGGTCGCAACGGATGCACGATCGAGGACTGGCCGGAGCTGCTGCGCATCGCGGCGAACTACCAGGAACGCGGGTTGATCAGCATCGAAGGCATCTTCACCCACCTGGCCGTGGCCGATGAGCCGGACCGCCGGGAGACCGATGCCCAGCTTGATCTCTACCGTCACGCGTTGGAGGTGGCTCAGGAGCACCGGATCGTCCCGGATCTGCGCCACGTGGCGAACACCCCTGCCGCGCTGTCCCGCCCGGATGCGCATTTCGACATGGTGCGCGTCGGCGTCGGGGTGTTCGGGCAGAGTCCCTTCGCCGATCGGACCACGGAAGATCTGGGTCTGCGCCCGGCGATGGAGCTGCGCACCTCGGTGGCCAACGTCAAACGTGTGCCGGCCGGACAGGGCATCAGCTACGGCCTCACCCACCGCGTGGACCAGCCCACCACGCTCGCGCTCATCCCCATGGGGTACGCCGACGGCATCCCCCGCGTCGCCGTCCACGCTCCGGTCTGCATCAATGGCCGCCGCTACCAGTCCGTGGGGCGGGTGGCGATGGATCAGTTCGTGGTGGACCTCGCGGAGCTCGACACGGAGGTCACCGTGGGAGACGAGGTGGTGATCTTCGGCGGCGACTCCGGGATCGAGGCTGCCGAGTGGGCTGCCGCGGCGGGCACCAACAACTACGAGATCATCACCCGCATCGGTGAACGTGTGCCGCGCGTGATTGTGGATTCGGAGATCCCGCCGCTGCCCGGCACCGCCGCGGACCACGACGGGACGCCACTGACCGGCCAGGGCCTTTCATGAGCGCCCAGCCGGGCCCGCTCCCTCCGGCATCAGGAGAGCGCTGGCGCACTGAGGTGACGCTCGAGGACCTCGAGGACACCGCCGAGTTAGCCACCGGCCTCGCCGGACTGCTCGGGCCCGGAGACCTCCTGGTGCTCACCGGAGGACTGGGCGCAGGAAAGACCACCTTCACCCAGTCCCTGGGTGCCGCGCTCGGCGTCACCGGGATGATCAGCTCCCCGACCTTCATCCTCAGCCGGATCCATCGTGCGCAGGGAACGGGCCCGGACCTGGTCCACGTGGATGCCTACCGCAGCGACTCCGCGGGACTGGAATCATTGGATCTGCTCTCCACCATGGCGGAGGCCGTGACCGTCGTGGAGTGGGGACGGGGAGTGGTGGAGTCGGCCCTCGTCGGCACCGACGGTTCCTGGCTCGATCTCGAGCTCCTGCGCGAAGACTCCTCGCCCAGCACTGACGCCGCGGCGTCCGATACCTCGTCGAAGGCAGAGATCATCACGGACTTCTCCGAGACCGAGGCCGAAGTCCTGGGCTCCGCACGCCGGGCGGTGCTGCGGGGCTACGGACCCGCCTGGGCGCAGCCGCCGGCGCTGTGAAGAACTACCATGGAGGGGTGATTCTCGCCATCGACTCCTCTGCAGGCGCCTCTGTCGCCGTGCTCGACCACGGCCGGGTGCTCGCCCAGTGGCGGACGGCCGAGACCACCCACCACGCCGAGGTGCTCGCCACCGCCGTGGCCGAGACGATGCGCCAGGCGGACGTCGCCGGTGACGGGCTGGGCGGCGTCGTCGTCGGAGTGGGTCCCGGGCCCTTCACCGGGCTTCGAGTCGGTCTTGCGCTGGCGCATGCGCTGGCCGAGGTCTGGCAGGTGCCGCTGCAGGGACTCTGCAGCCTGGATTCACTGGCCCACCGCGCGGTCACGCAGCCTCCTGCCGGTGATGTTTTCGGTGACCCCACCGGTGGCCCGGTCGAGGCCGGGGCCGAATTCCTTGCCGTGAGCGACGCACGACGTCGCGAGGTCTACTGGGCGCGATACCGCAGCCGTGCCGCGGCGGAGCCGGATCACGCCGTGTCTGCCGAGCTCCTCGACGGCCCCCATGTCAGCGCCGCCAGTGAGCTGCCCGATCTTCCTTCCGTGGGGATCGGAGCCGGCCTGTACCCGGACTCGCTGACCGCCCGGTCCGTGGTGGAGGCGAGTTGGCTTCCCGACGCGGTGGAGCTCGGCCAGATCGCTGAGACGGCGAGCCCTTCCACGCTGCTCGAGCCGCTGCCTCTGTACCTGCGCGAATCCGATGCCAAGGTCCCCGCCCAGATGCGCTCGCGGACGGCCGCCTCGTGAGCGAGACGTCCACCACGAAGGACTTCACCCTTGCGCCGATGACCGCGCTGGATGTGACCGAGGTGCTCGCGCTGGAGAACCGTTTGTTCCCGCATGACGCCTGGCCGGAGAGCTTCTTCTACGACGAACTGGCTCACACCGGCGGCGGAGATGACGCCCGCGCCGGAGATGCCGCCGACCCATCAGGTGACGCCGAAGATGACCCCGCGGGTGACCCCGGCGTGGGGACTCGTCGCTACTGGACCGCGCGCACCGCCGACGGCGCGCTCGCCGGGTATGCCGGGATGATGTGCGTGCTGCCCCTGGCGGACGTGCAGACCCTAGCCGTGGCACCCGAGATGCAGGGACATGGACTCGGCACCAGGCTGCTCGGGCTGATCGTCGAGGCCGCGCGCACACGAGGCGCGGAACAGGTCCTGCTGGAGGTGCGCGCGGACAACCCCGGCGCACAGGCGCTGTACCGGCGCGAGGGATTCGAGCCGATCCATACCCGCCCCCGGTATTACCCCGACGGCCAGGACGCGCTGATCATGCGCCGACCGCTGACCGATCTCGATGCCCGCAGCTCCGCCACCGATCTCAGGAGCCCCTTGTCATGACCGACCTCTCCACGCTGACCACTCCCTCCGAGCCGGGGCAGCCGCTGCCGCAGGCGCCGCTGGTCCTGGGCATCGAGACCTCCTGCGACGAGACCGGGATCGGCATCGTCCGCGGCACCGAGCTGCTCGCCAACACCGTGTCCTCCTCGATGGAGGAACATGCACGTTTCGGCGGCGTCATCCCGGAGATCGCCGCCCGGGCGCACCTGGAGGCCTTCGTGCCCACGCTGCGCCAGGCGCTGGACACCGCTGGGATCCAGCTCAAGGACGTGGACGCGATCGCGGTGACCGCCGGCCCGGGGCTCGCCGGCGCGCTGATGGTGGGCCTCTCCGCCGCGAAGGGGCTGGCGCTGGCCGCCGGCAAGCCGCTCTACGGCGTCAACCATCTGGTGGCCCACGTGGGGGTGGGGCTGCTCGAGTCCTCCTCGCCCATGGCCGCGCTGCCAGAGAACACCGGGGCGCTGCTGGTCTCCGGGGGTCACACCGAGATCCTGCGCGTGGTCTCGCTGACCTCGCAGGTGCAGCTGCTGGGCTCGACCATCGACGACGCCGCCGGTGAGGCTTTCGACAAGACCGCCCGGCTCCTCGGACTGGGCTACCCCGGTGGGCCCGCCATCGCCGCGTCAGCCGCGCAGGGGAACCCCAGGGCCTTCAGGTTCCCGCGCGGACTGACCATGCCGAAGTTCGAGGGCAGCGCCCATGCGCCGGGCAAGCACCGGCACAACTGGTCCTTTTCCGGGCTCAAGACCGCCGTGGCCCGCGCCGTGGAACAGTTCGAATCCGCCGGCCGGGAGGTCCCCGTCCAGGACATCGCCGCCAGCTTCCAGGAGGCCGTGGTGGATGTGCTCACCAGCAAGACAGTCCGGGCCGCGCAGGAACACGACATCCACACACTCCTGCTCGGCGGGGGTGTGGCGGCGAACCGACGGCTGCGCGAGCTGCTGACCGAGCGCTGCGCGGCGGCGGGCATCGAGCTCCGCATCCCACCGGTGAGCCTGTGCACCGACAACGGCGCGATGGTCGCCGCCCTGGGCGCCCAGCTCGTGGCCGCCGGGGTGAAGCCCTCCGGCATGGACATCCCGGCCGACTCCTCCCAGCCGGTGCAGCGGATCAGCGTCTAGCCCGCCCGACGCTCAGACCCTGCGCGGACCGTTGATCGACATCCGCGTCCGCGCGGCGGCGTCCAGCACCACCTGGCGCAGATCACCCTCGTGCGTCTCCGCCACCTGACGCTGGCGCTGATAGCCCGCGCCGTCGCGCATCATCTGCTCCACCAGCGCCAGCTCGTCGGCGCAGCCCAGCTCGGCCGCCACCGGTTCCAGCCGGTTCAGCTCCTGCTCGAGGTGATCGGTGACCAGCATCTCGTCGCCCTCGGCGTTGAGGATGATCTCGGCGTCGAGCCCATAGCGCGCCGCCCGCCACTTGTTCTCCTGGACGAACCACGGAGGCATGGAGGTGACGCGGCCGCCGTTCTCGATGCTGCGCACGGTGGAATGCACGATGCACTGGGTCAGCGCGGCCACCCCGGCGATCTCCTCCAGCGTGGCGAGGCCGTCGCAGACCCGCAGCTCCACAGTGCCCAGACGCGGCACCGCCCGCACGTCCCACCGGACCTCGGTGACATCGTGGATCACCCCGGTGTGGGCGAGATCGCTGACCGCCTTCTCATAGCCGGACCACTCCTCGAACTGGAACGAGGCCCCGGCCGTGGGCAGCTGCTGAAAGACCAGTGCGCGCTGCGAGGCGTACCCGGTGTCCTCCCCGGCCCAGTAGGGCGAGGAGGCGGTGAGGGCCTGGAAGTGGGCGTTGTAGTTGCACAGGGCGTTGACCGCGGGCATCGCCTGGGAGACGTCATCGAGACCCACATGGACGTGCACCCCGTAGATCACCATCTGCCGGCCCCACCACTGGGTCCGGCGGATCAGCTCGGCGTAGCGCTCCTTGTCCGTCACCTCCTGCTCGGTGGGTGCGGCGAAGGGGTGTGAGCCCTGGCAGTAGAGCTCCACGTCCAGCGGCTCACAGTGGCGCATCACATTGCGCGCGGTCTCGCGCAGCTGCTCCACCCCGGTGTTCACGTCAGGGCAGACATCGGTGATCAGCTCCACCGTATTGGTGAGCAGCTCCTGCTTCACATAGGGGTGTTCATCCTCGGGGCCCAGCTCAGCGAGGTCCTGATGACAGGCGCTGAGGATGCGGTCGGCCACGGACCGAAGGTCTCCGGACTGACGATCGACCAGGGCCAGCTCCCACTCGAGGCCGAGCGTGGAACGTTCAGATTTCGCGAAGGGTAGTTCCACTCATGGCTCCTTAGTCGGTCAGGGCCGTCGCCCGCATCACCGTTCAGAATACTGCCCCGGCCGGATGGTTCCCGAGCACCCGCGGAGTGGACGCGCCGTTCAGCCTGCGCAGATATCCTGGCAGGCATGACTTCGCCCGGCACCCCCCGCCGTTCTCGCCGCCTGGCGACCGCCTCACTGCTCAGCGTGCTGCTGCTCAGCTCCTGTGGACCCGCTTCGGAGACGTCCCCCGAGGGTGCCGAGCAGAGCGCGGGATCTGCTGAGGAGGATCAGGCCGAGGCGCAGGCGCAGGCCGAGGCTGAAGCGCGCCAGGCCCAGGAGGCCGCGCTCGCCGGTCCGGGGGAGGAACACCGACAGCGCGCCGAAGAGATCGTCGCCGAGTACTCCACCGAGGAGCTTGCCGGATCCGTGCTGGTGGGGGAGTTCGCAAGCACCGATGCCGCGCCGATGGCGGCGCTGATCGATGAGCTGCACCTGGCTGGGAGCATCATCATGGGTGGCAACGTCCCGCGCGGGGACCAGGGGGTGGACACCGAGACGCTCGCCGCCGAGCTGGAGACGCTGACCTCCGGCGCCCAGGACCGCGAGGTGCCCCCGATGATCAGCGTCGACCAGGAGGGCGGCCTGGTCACCCGGGTCGACGCGCCGCTGACCGAGTGGCCCACGCCCATGTCCTACGGCGCCGCAGCACTGGGCAGCGAGCAGGACGGGGACGATGCTCAGTCCACCGAGGATGAGACCGACGACGACGACGCGCTTGCCCGCTCCGGGCATCGTTTCCTGGCCGCAGAGCTGGAGGAGCTGGGCTTCACCACGAGCTTCGCCCCCGAGGGTGATGTCACCGTCGGCGCGGCAGATCCGACCATCGGGTCGCGGTCCTTCGGCGGAGATGCCGAGGCGGTGTCCGAACTGGCGATGAGCGGGATCCGCGGCCTCGCCGAGGGCGGGCTCGCCGGGGCGGTCAAGCACTTCCCTGGCCATGGCTCGGTCACCGAGGACTCCCACCAGACGCTTCCGGTCCAGGATGCCTCGCTGGACGAGCTGCGCTCGCGGGACTGGGTGCCCTTCGCCGAGGCGGCGGAGGCCGGCGTCCCCATGATCATGATGGGACACATCGAGGTGCCCGCACTGGAGGAAGGCACGCCATCCTCGCTCTCGGCGGCGGCCTATTCCGAGCTGCGGGACATGGGCCACGAGGGAGTGGTGGTTACCGATGCGCTGAACATGGGGGCCATCGTCCAGGGCTACGGCGGAGATCAGGCCGCGGTGCTCGCGCTGGAGGCGGGTGCCGACCTGCTGCTGATGCCCGCCGATGTCGGTGGCGCCCATGCCGCGATCGTCACCGCACTGGAATCCGGAGAACTGGACCGTTCGCGCGCCACCGAGGCGGCCCAGCGGGTCACTGCCCTGCAGCTCTGGCAGGCCGACCTCGCCGCCGGAGAGCTGGCCGCGGGCCCGGGTGCCGAGCTGCCGGAGGAGCTCGCGAGGGAGAGCGAAGATGCCAGTGAGGCTGAGGCTGATGCTGAGGGGCTGGACTCCGCGGCCGAGACAGCGCAGGCGCTGGGGCGATCGGCCATCACTCTGGTCGCGGGACAGTGCGAAGCAGACCTCGCGGCTGAGGGGATCCAGATCGTGGGAGGCAGTGCGCAGGACCGGAGCAGGCTTGCCACGGCCGCGCAGGCCGAGGGGATCACCGTGGGCTCCGGCGCCGTGGTGAACCTGATCGGAGAATCCAGCTCCGCCGGGGGAGACATCGCCGTCGCCCTGGACCGTCCAGAGGTGCTCGCCGCTGCCGACGCACCGACGCGGATCGCCCTCTACGGACGCACGGTGGAGTCCTTCGAGGCGCTCGCACGGGTGCTCAGCGGTGAGGACGCTCCGGGCAGGCTTCCGGTCGCCGTCGGCGAGGACGAGCGGGGCCACTCCACCTGCTGACTCAGCGGCACCGGCCGATCCAGGTCTCGCTGCTCTTCGGTGGCACCTGCTGATTCAGAGCGGGTCCACCACGGCGAAGACCCGTTCCTCACCCAGCCGGGTGATGACCACGGTCGCGTGGTGCCGCGCTGACTGCCGCCTGGTCTGCTTCTTGGGCAGGACCTGCTGGCGCAGCTGCTCGGGGATGATGTCGACCCCCCGCTTCTTGATCTCCAGGCTGGTGACCGCCTCCTCGGCGGCCCAGGCCTTCAGCGCCTTGACGCTGTAGGGACGGACTTCCTGGATGCGGTAACTGCGGGAGAGTCCGCGCTCCTTGCCTGGATCGGTGCCGTCGGTGCAGAAGTACGCGATATGCCCATCGAGCAGGCGCCCGCCCAGCTCATCGGCGAGTTCCGCGACCAGCTCGGAGCGGATGACTGCGGGGTCTGGTTCGTGGAGCACCCCCGTGAGCCCGGTGCTTCCGCTGGGCTCCAGCTCAAGACCGGCGCCGAAATCCGTCGAGCTGGTCAGCTCCGCCACCCGATGTCCCTGCGGAGGTGGCGAGTTCGGCGGGTGCTGTTCCGGCTGTGATTCGTGCGGGGGTGGTGGGCTCTGCAGCGCCGTCGCCGCACGCCTGACTCCGGGCCTGGCGAGGTCGTTGAACCAGAGCACCACCTCCACCAGATCTCCATCCACAGAGACCCATTCCGCTTCACAGTCAGCAGGGATGAGGTCGTGGGGGAGCCCCGGTCCCAGCTTCACGCCCATCGGCGTTCCGGTGCGGGCCAGTTCCAGGACGAAGCTCAGCGGCGGGGAGAAGGACTCCGGATCCCACAGCCTCGTCGGCCCGGAGCGCAGCGAGTCCTCAGCCGCCTGCGGGTCTCGGCGCGCCGGGTCCAGCCAGAGCCCCCAGCCACGCGGGGCTGCGGCACGTGTCAGCTCGTAGGTTGAGGCGAAGCTCTCTGCCGTGCTGTGCAGGACCTTCGCCTCGGGGAAGGGAAGCAGGTTGATGGTCGCCGCGGCCGCGGCGTTCTCCTCCGCCTCCACCGCCGTGACGGAGAGCCCCAGCGAGGCGGCTGCGAGTGCGTCCGCTCCGAGGCCGCAACCCAGGTCCACCACTCGATCGAGCCCCGCGGCACGGAATCGCTGGGCATGACGGGCCGCCACCGGCAGACGGGTCGACTGCTGCAGACCTCCATGGGTGAAGAGCATGCGATCTGCAAAGTCCCCGAACTTTCCTCTTGCCTCGGCGCGCAGCCGGGACTGTGTCAGTGCGGCCGCCACACGCTCGGCAGGGTGGCCCTCCCGGCGAAGCTGCTCATTGAGGCCGAAGGAAGCGGAGGGGTCATAGGGCGGCAGCGAATTGACCAGCTCCCACCCCTCGGGTGTGAGCACCGGCGTCAACGAATCGGGAGAGGAGGACATCGCCTTCTACGGTACCGTCCCGCGATCGTCACATCGCTGTCACACCACACTCATCAGTTGCGGAGAATAGGTTAACTATGTAGGTTCTATTTAGCTAAGGGGACGCTAAGTAGATACTCCCACCATCATCGGGCCCACGGCTCAACCACCCGCATCGTGAAAGGCACACCTATGCCCATCTCTGCATCCACCGCCCAGCTCAGCTCGACCGTGCGCTCCAGAGGTCTCAGCGCGCTCTCCGTGGGCGCCATCGCCGCGTTCGCACTGACCGCCTGTGCCGGTGAGGACGCCGACGCCGCGGACGCCGAGCAGGTCAGCAGTGATACGCAGGCCGAGGAGACTGCCGGGGAGACTGCCGAGGGGTCGGCCGAGGAGGGGGCGGAGTCCGGGACGGTGACGATCGAGGATGATCACGGCACCCACGAGGTCTCCACCGATCCGCAGAGCGTGATCGTCACCGACAATCGCTCCTTCCGCACCCTCGAGGCCTTCGGGGTGCAGCCAAGCGCCGCCCCACTGGGTCTCATGGATGCGCAGACCCACAGCTATGCCGAAGATGAGTCCATCCTCGACCTGGGCATGCACCGCGAGCCGAATCTCGAGAATGTCGTCGCCGCCGAGCCCGACCTGATCATCAACGGCCAGCGCTTCCAGCAGTACTACCAGGACCTCACCGAGCTCGCCCCCGAGGCCACCATCCTTGAATTCGAGCCTCAGGAAGACGCTGACCTGGTAGAAGAGCTGATTCGCAAGACGGAATCGCTGGGCAGCGTGTTCGCTGAAGAGGACGCCGCAGCCGAACTCGTCGAGGAGCTGGAGACGGAGGTGGCTCGCGTCCAGGAGGCCTACGACGGTGAATCTACGGTGATGGGCCTGCTGACCTCCGGCGGAGACATGAGCTATGTGGCGCCCGGGCCCGAGGGTCGCGCCATCGGGCCGGTCTTCGACACCTTCGACCTCGTGCCCGCCCTGGAGCAGGAGGGTGAAAATGAGTCCCACGGTGACGACATCTCGGTGGAGGCCATCGCGACAGCGAACCCGGACTGGCTGCTGGTGATGGACCGCGACGCCCGCATCAGCCAGGAGGAAGAGGGCTACAGCCCCGCGGCAGAGATCGTCGAGGACTCCGAGGCGCTGCAGAATGTCACCGCGGTCGAAGAGGGCAACATCGTCTACCTGCCCGAGAACTTCTACCTCACCGAGGATATCCAGGCCTATACAGAATTCTTCCGCGACTTCGCAGATGCCCTCGAAGCGGCGGAATGAGAGAGATCACTGTCTTGCCAGTCAGTGAATAAGGGTCAGCGTCAGCCTCACCCGGGGGTGGACTTCGGGTGAGGCTGACGTCCCATCATTAGGCAAGCCCAGTGTTCGCTAATACAGTCAGGTACTTCACGCCCCCCCCCCGATCGTTGCGGGAGGCTCAGCCAGCAGACCGTGCACACGTCACCGGAAGCTCAGATGTCAGATCACTCCACCGCCACCCTGGGCAGCCCCCCGGACGACGCCGTCGATGGCCCCGCGGTCCACCGACGCAGTCAGCGCCGTCAACGGCTCTTCACCCCCGCACTCCTGGTCGGGCTCCTCATCACCTGCGGGCTTCTGCTGCTCTCACTCGCCACAGGCCAATATGAGGTCTTCAGCGAGGACGGCTTCTGGATGTTCGGGATCACCCGCGTCCCGCGGACGATCGCGCTGGTCCTGGCCGGCGCCTCGATGGCGATGTGTGGCCTCATCATGCAGCTGCTCACGCAGAACCGGTTCGTGGAGCCCACCACCACCGGCACCACGGAATGGGCCGGACTCGGGCTGATCCTGGTGCTGTGGCTCTTCCCCGGCGCCTCGATGCTGGCGCGGATGTCCGGTGCGGTGACGATGGCGTTCATCGGCACGGTGATCTTCTTCCTGTTTCTCCAGCGCGTGACGCTGAAGTCCTCGCTCATCGTTCCCATCATCGGCATCATGCTCGGAGCAGTGGTCAGCTCGTTCACCACCTACATCGCGCTGATGACCGATCATCTGCAGACGCTGGGAATCTGGTTCGCTGGGTCCTTCACCCGGGTGGTCGAAGGCCGCTACGAGCTGATGTGGCTGGTGCTGGTGGTCACCATCCTGGTGTTCGTCACCGCCGATCAGTTCACTGTGGCGGGTCTGGGGCGGGATATGGCCACCAACGTGGGACTCAACTACACGGCGGTGCTCTTCATGGGCACCGCGATGGTCGCGGTGGCCACCGGTGTCACCGCCACCGTCGTGGGAGTGCTTCCCTTCCTCGGGCTGATCGTTCCCAATGTGGTCTCCCTCTTCCGCGGTGACGACCTGCGCAGCAACCTGCCCTGGGTCTGCCTGGCAGGTATCGCCACGGTCACCGTCTGCGATCTGATCGGTCGCACCATCCGCGCTCCCTTCGAGATCCCCGTGGGACTGGTCCTCGGCGTGGTCGGAGCCGTGGTCTTCGTCGGACTGCTGCTCCGCCAGCGCAAGTCGGGAGGGTTGGTCACATGACGACACAGCTGGACCGTGCACGGGGACGGGACCCCCGCAGGACCACGCCCCCTGAAGCGACCAGCGCTGGCGAACGCGGATGGGCGCCCGCCGAGCACGCAGCTCGAACGCCGGAAGGCCGGACCCGCCGCTCCGGAGCGATCACCAGCCGCCGGCATGCTCTGCGCTACGCCGCCGTGATGGCGCTGCTCGGGTCGCTGTCGCTGTTCTTCACGCTGGGGATCCTCGGCTATGGCAATCCCATGCCGTTCGGTTCCTCCGGCTACTGGCTCATCGCGCAGATGCGTGTCGAGACGCTGCTGATCATCGGCGTCGTCACCTTTTGCCAGGCGATGGCCACAGTGGCCTTCCAGACCGCCACGAACAACCGGATCATCACCCCGTCGATCATGGGCTTCGAATCGCTCTACATCGCGATCCAGACCGGAGCCGTGTTCTTCTTCGGCATCGCCGGGGTCACCATGCTCACCGGACTCCCGCAGTTCCTCATGCAGGCCGCGGCGATGGTCCTCTTCGCGACCATCCTCTACTCCTGGCTGCTCAGTGGGCGGTTCTCCAATATCCACATCATGCTGCTCGTGGGCGTGGTGATCGGGGGCGGTCTCGGTTCGCTGTCGACCTTCATGCAGCGAGTCCTGACTCCGAGCGAGTTCGACGTGCTCACCGCGCGGCTCTTCGGCAACATCGGCAACGGGCGCGCCGAGTACCTTCCCTATGCCATCCCGATCGCGCTGCTCGCCGGGGGAGTGCTGTGGTGGCGGGCGCGCAGACTCAACGTGGTCGCGCTGGGACGCAACACTGCTGACAATCTGGGAGTGAACCATAAGCGTGAGGTGATGTTCATCTTGCTGCTGGTCTCGGTGCTGATGGCGATGAGCACCTCGCTGGTCGGGCCGATGACCTTCCTGGGCTTCCTCGTGGCCACGCTGGCCTACCAGTTCGCGGACACCTACTCCCACCGGATGTTGTTCCCGATGGCGATGCTCATCGGCTACACCGTGCTGGCTGGCGCGTATTTCATCATGCGCAATGTCTTCTATGCCGAGGGTGCGGTGACGCTGATCATTGAGCTCCTCGGTGGAATCGTCTTCCTGATAGTCCTGATGCGAAAGGGTCGCCTGTGATCAGCCTGACCGAGGTCACCAAGAACTACGGCTCCAAGGGCGCGGCCGACTCCGTGCAGATCGGACCGATGACCGTGGAGATCGCCGCAGGGGGCATCACCGCGCTGGTCGGCCCCAATGGGGCGGGAAAGTCCACGATTCTCACCATGATCGGACGGCTGCTCGATGTGGACTCCGGCGGGATCGAGGTGGCCGGGCACGACGTCGTGAACTCTCCGTCGAAGACCATCGCGAAGATCCTCTCCATCCTCCGGCAGGAGAACCACTTCGTCACCCGGCTCACCGTGCGCCAGCTGGTCGGCTTCGGCCGTTTTCCGCATTCCAAGGGACGGCTGACAGCGGAGGATGAACGCCACATCTCTGAGGCCATCGACTTCCTGGATCTCGCTGAGCTGGAGAACCGCTACCTCGATCAGCTCTCCGGAGGGCAGCGGCAGCGCGCCTATGTGGCGATGGTCCTGGCGCAGAACACCGACTACGTGCTGCTGGACGAGCCGCTGAACAACCTGGACATGCAGCACGCGGTGCAGATGATGCAGCAGCTGCGCCGAGCGGCGGATGAGCTGGGCCGCACCGTGGTGATCGTGCTGCACGACATCAACTTCGCCGCGCACTACTCGGACCAGATCCTCGCCATGAAGGACGGCGTGGTCGCAGAGCACGGGCCGCCCGAGCAGATCATGCGCGACGCGGTGCTCTCCCGGGTCTTCAACACCGAGGTCACGGTCATCGAGGGGCCGCACGGGCCGCTGGCGGTGTACTACTGAGAGCTCGCAGTGATCGCGAGGCTCCTGAGGTATGGACTGCGTGACCAAGCCTCGTTCACCGTGATTGACTCTTGCTGCACGCTTGCTGCTTTGATGACTCAAGGGTGGAACGGTAAAGAAACAATGCACAAAGAGAGTTTCACTGCTGCGTACTTGGCACTCGCTGCACTTCTGAATGTTGGCGTTTTTTGCCTTGCGTGGGACGTGTTCGATGTGTTCGGCAATGCGATGCCGCCGACGCTCAGTGACACCGTCATTGGCGCGTCTTTGGCCTCGCTCCTCGCGACGGCTTGGGCTTCGACGCCTCGCGTGCTGAAGAACTCTCTGCGCCTGTCGAACATGATCCTCGGCGTCATCGCCGCATCCATGACGGTGCCGGGGGAGTTTGCCCTGCGGAGCGGGGTCGACGGCAACTATGGAGCGGCTCTGGTGGCCGTCCTAGGGGTAGCGCTGCATCTGCTGCTCGCTGCCTCCCTGGCGACCCAAAGTGTGGTGTGTATGTCAGGCGGAGCACAACGACCTGACGTGTGAGGACGCTCTCACCGTTCGGAGCGCAGAGGAGGCCAAGAGACGCCGGCGAGCTCGGCGCTCGCGGGCATCGGCGATTCAGCACTCCCAGCGCCGACCATCCCGGATCTCAGCTGCTGAGACGCCGCCGGGAAAGCTTCAATGCCGGGGGCGCGCGGACCTAGTATCTTTCCCTGCGCCGCTTCGGCGTCTGACACCATTCATTCCTTTTGTGGAGATGCCCCCTCATGCCTGCCTCTGTTGAGCCTTCTGCGCCCGAGACCTCGCCTCGGCCCCACGACGCCGTGGACGAGTCGCACAGCAATATTCCGCGCCACCGGATCATCCTGGCCTCGCTCATCGGGACCACGATCGAGTTCTACGACTTCTACATCTACGCCACCGCAGCGGTGTCGATCTTCCCGCTGCTCTTCTTCTACGGCGATGAAGGCTCGGCGCTGCTGGCCTCGATGGCCACCTTCGGTGCCGCCTTCGTGGCGCGTCCACTGGGCGCCATCATCTTCGGCCACTACGGCGACAAGGTCGGCCGCAAGGCCACCCTGGTCGGCGCACTGCTGACCATGGGCATCGCCACCTTCCTGATCGGGCTTCTGCCCACGTACCAGCAGATCGGCCTCTGGGCGCCGGCGCTGCTGACGATCCTGCGCTTCAGCCAGGGCCTGGGGCTCGGCGGCGAATGGTCCGGCGCGGCGCTGCTCGCCTCGGAGACCGCGCGTCCAGGCAAGCGCGCACAGGCCGCCATGTGGCCCCAGCTCGGCGCCCCGTTCGGCTTCATCCTGGCCAACGGACTCTTCCTGGTGCTCGCCACCCTGTTCTCCTATGACTCCACCGCGAGCGATCTCAGCGACCCGTTCCTGGTCTGGGGCTGGCGCCTGCCGTTCCTGCTCTCCGTGATCATGGTCGGCGTCGGGCTCTACGTCCGGCTGCGCATCGAGGAGACCCCGGTCTTCGCCAAGGCCATGGCCAGCAACGAACGGGTCAAGGCGCCGATCGGCGAGGTCTTCCGCCGCAACTGGTGGGAGATCATCCTCGGCACGTTCATCATGCTCGCCACCTACGGCCTGTTCTACCTGATGACCACCTGGGTCCTCTCCTACGCGATCGGCTCGAATGAGACCGGCGGACTCGGCTACGGCTACCAGGACTTCCTGGTGCTTCAGCTGGTCGCCATCGTGTTCTTCGCGATCTTCGTGCCCGTCGCCGGCAAGCTCGCCGACAAGTTCGGGCGCCGCCCGATGCTGATCGTGGTCACCGTGGCGATCATGCTCTTCGGACTCAGCTTCGGCTTCTGGCTCTCCGCCGATTCCATGGGCACCGGAGAAGACCTGAACATCTGGCAGATGCTGATCTTCTTGGCCGTGGGCATGACGCTCATGGGCCTGACCTTCGGCCCGATGTCCGCGGTGCTTCCCGAGCTCTTCCCCACCAACACCCGCTACACCGGGTCCGGAGTCGCCTACAACGCGGCCTCCATCCTGGGTGCCGCGCTGACGCCCTTCGTCGCGGCCTGGCTGGTGCAGAACCACGGCGTCGCCGCCGTCGGCCTCTACCTGGCAGGCCTGGGAGCGCTGACCGTCATCGCACTGGTGCTGGCACCGGAGACCTCGAAGAAATCGCTCTACACGCAGGCCTCAGCGGACTGAACTCCGGCTGAAGGCTGAACTCTGCCTGAGCACTGAGGGGCGGCTCCCATCCGGGGCCGCCCCTCAGCCGTATCAGCAGCGGCAACCGTCTCGGCTGCCGCTGCCGCTGCCTCAGCCGTCGACGACGGCGACCAGCTCGTCGAGGAACCGGCCGAACTCGGTCCCGCGGCGGAGCAGCCGCTGCAGCGACTCGCGCTCGCTGAGCACCTCGACGAGCTGCTCGAAGATGGTCTGGAAGGCGTCGCGCTCGGATTCTGAGAAGGCAGCCAGGGCCACCACCTGGATGCGCCCCCCGCCCCAGCGGATGGACCCCTCAGCGATCCCGATCGAGAGGGCCGTGCGCCGGGCGGTCATGCTCAGCGCGTGCGGCACGGCCAGCGACTCGGTGAACGCGGTGGAGGAGAGTCGCTCACGCTCGATGGTGCCGCGCACGTAATCCTCATCGATGATTCCGCGGGCGATCAGCGGTGCGCTGAGCTGGTGGATGGCATCCTCCTCATCCTTGGCTCGCAATGGCCGGATGAAGGCTTCGGGGCTCAGGTAGCGCTCGAGCTCTCCGCGCAGCCGGGTCAGTCGCCGGGCGCGACGGCGCTTCGAAGCAACGGCGGCGATGCGCGCCATATCGGCCTCGGTCACGAAGGGTGCGAGCTGCACGGTGCGCTCGTCGGGCACCGGGGGCTCGATGGTCGTGAGCACCAGGTCCGTGGTCATGGCCGACCAGTCCGGATCCACTCGGGTCTCCACGGCGGTGACCTCGATCCCCGGGCCGAGCGACTCATCGAGCCGTGAGCGCAGCAGATCATGGAGCTCGTAGTACCCCGGGCACACGATGGTCGCGGTCAGCGCCGTCTCCGCCCGACGGCTGCGTTCCAGCCGTCCGCCGACATGCATCGCGATATAGGCGATCTCGTCCTCGCGGATGCTGACGTTCAGCTGTTCGGCGATGTCACTGGCGATGGAGACCGCCACCTGGAAGATCATCGGGTAGGTCGCCTTCAGTGACTTGGTCAGCGGGTTGCGGGACCAGGCCTGCTCCCGAGCCCGGTGGACCAGGTTCTGCACGTGCAGGCTCAGCCGGCGGATGAAATCAGCATGCGCGATGTCCACCAGGTACTCCTCGGCGGCATGTCCGACGGCGCGGATCACCGCCCGCTCCACCTCGGCGTCCAGCGGCACCTCGGTGCCGGCGCTGCCGTCGGAGGCCACCACCCGGGTGAGCACCAGGGAGGCCAGATGCTGCAGGTCCCCCTGGCCCAGCGAAACCCCGAAGTGTTCCGAGGAGAGTGCGCCGATCACCCCGGCCAGCCGCTGCTGCTGCGCGCTGGGCTCCAGATGGGTGCCCTCCAGCGGATGCCCGTGGCTGACTCGATCAGCCGCGATGGCCACATGCAGGACCACATCGGTGGAGGCGAACTCGTTGACGTAGTAGCCCTGTTCGGCCAGCTGCGCGGCGAGTGCCCGCTTGAAGGGGCCGAAAGACTCAGCCTCCAGGGAGCCCAGGCCCGCGGCACGGCGCAGGCCCTCGCCGTCGAAGGAGCCGCGCTCCATCTCATCGTGGGCAAGCTTGGAGACCAGCCGACGCTGGGCCAGTTCATCCCCGGTGAGCAGCGCACGGGACCCCGAGCGCTGCACCGTGACGCCGGTGCCGGAGATCAGCTCGCGCACCCGCACCAGGTCAGCCTCGACTGTGGCCTCTGAGACGTAGAGCCGCTCCGCCGTCCGGCGCAGGTCGACGCCGTTGCGCGCCTCCATCAGTTCGTGCACCAACCCGTGGAGTCGGTCTCGCGTGGAGGTGCGGGCCGATTCACTGCGCAGTGCCGCCAGCGCCGCGCGGTCGGCCCGGTAGCCCAACGGCCCGGATTCGACGGCGTGCGGATCCGGTTCGGCCCGGGCATTGATCTGGGCGATATAGGAGCGGACGCTGCGCGGGGTGACCCCGAGAAGATCGGCCAGCGAACCCGCGGTGATCCAGCCGGGCTCGCGAAGAAGCAGCTGGATCAGCTGCTCCTGACGCTTGCTCATCCTGTCCACGCTCAAACCTTACCGGGCAGCCCGCCTCTGGCAGGGCGTTTTTCCTCCCCAGCGGAAAGAACTCTCAGTCCCACACCGGTGCGGTGTGCCGTGAATCACTGCACAATCGAGGAGGAAGGAGTTCGAGATCAATGGAGATCCTGGTGGTATGTGGGGCTGGCGCGTCCAGCACCTTCGTGGCGCAGCGCGTGCAGCAGGCCATGCGCCGAAGCGGCGTGCCCTATATGGTGCGCGCTGGCAACCAGGCCTCGCTGCTGCATGACCTCGACTCCGCGGACATGATCCTCCTGGGCCCACCACTGGCGGGCTCGCTCGAGGACATCCGTGGACTCACTGCGCCGGCCGGCACAGTGGTGGAGCTTCTTCCCGCCGACATCTATTCGGACCTTCAGGGCACCAGTGCGCTTGCACTGATCCTAGAGGCTTTTCCCATGCCCGACGCGGCGGCCGCCGCTTCAACTCGAAAGGGACTCTCATGAGCTCTACTCGCACCGTCACCGTCGCCTCCTCCCAGGGCCTGCATGCCCGCCCCGCCAAGCTCTTTGTGGAGGCCGCCCAGTCCGCCGGCTCCGACGTGACGATCGCCAAGGGTGAGAAGTCCGTCAACGCCGCCAGCATCCTGGGTGTGCTCTCCCTCGGAGTGGAGAAGGGCGACGAGGTCCTGCTCACGGCCGAGGGCGAGAACGAGGAGCAGACCCTGGACAGCCTGGAGACCTTCCTGAAGACCGACCACGACGAGGCCTCCTGATGTCAGAACTCTCCGGCATCGGGATCGGAAGGGGCATCGCCACCGGACCGGTGGCCCGGATGTCCCCGCCGCCGCCTGCGCCTGAGGACCGCGCCTCGGAGCTGAGCCTCGAAGACGAGACCCAGCGCGTGAAGGAAGCAGTGGCAGCCGTCGCGGCGGAGCTCGACGAGCGCGGACGCGCCGTCGGCGGCACCGCCAAGGACGTGCTGGAGGCCCAGGCCATGATGGCCCAGGACCCTACGCTGGAAGAGTCGGTCCAGACCCGGCTGAAGGCCGGAAAGACCGGAGAATTCGCGGTCCACGAGGCGTTCGCCGAGTTCCGCGAGACGCTGGAGCAGCTCGGAGGCTACCTGGGGGAGCGCGCCTCGGACCTCTCCGATGTGGCCCAGCGCGTCATCGCCAGCCTCCGTGGACTGCCTGCACCGGGAATCCCGGACCCCGGGCACCCCTTCATCCTGGTCGCCGAGGACCTCGCTCCGGCCGACACCGCACTGCTGGACCTCGATCAGGTCCAGGCACTGATCACCATCCAGGGCGGGCCGACCTCGCACACGGCGATCCTCGCCCGGGAGAACTCCATCACCGCGATCGTCGGCGTCGCCGAGGCGGCCGAGCTCACCGAGGGTGAGCAGGTGATCGTCGACGCGGTGGCCGGCACGGTCTTCACCGAGCCGACCGAGGAGCAGATCAGCGACGCCGAATCGCGCCGGGCGGCACGTGAGGCTGAGGCAGCGGCTCCGCTGACTCCCGGCGCGCTCGCCGATGGCACCTCCGTGCCGCTGCTGGCCAACCTGGGATCCCCCAAGGGCACCGCCGAAGCGGTGGAGCTGGGCGCCGAGGGCGTGGGACTCTTCCGCACCGAGTTCCTCTTCCTCAGCGCCGACGAGGCGCCCTCGGTCGAGGAACAGCGCGAGTCCTACCAGCAGCTGCTCGAGGCCTTCCCCGGGAAGAAGGTGGTGGTCCGGGCACTTGATGCCGGGGCCGACAAGCCGCTGAGCTTCCTCAACGACCAGCCCGAGGAGAACCCCGCGCTGGGTCTGCGCGGGCTGCGTGCGCTGATGGCCAATGAGGCGATCCTCAAGGATCAGCTCACCGCTCTGGCACAGGCGCAGGAGAACACCGAGGCAGACCTGTGGGTCATGGCTCCGATGGTCTCCACTGTGGAAGAGGCCGAGGAGTTCACCGCCCTGGCCAAGAAGCATGGGCTTGCCACTGCGGGAGTCATGGTGGAGGTTCCCTCCATCGCGCTCATGGCCGATGAGCTCATGCCGCGCACCGACTTCGCCTCCATTGGCACCAATGACCTGACCCAGTACACGATGGCCGCGGACCGCCTGCTCGGCTCCGTCGCCACCCTGCAGGACCCCTGGCACCCCGCGGTGCTGCGGCTCATCCGTCAGGTCGGCGCGGCGGGCATCGACTCCGGCAAGCCGGTCGGAGTCTGCGGCGAGGCGGCGGCGGACCCGCTGCTCGCCGTCGTGCTGGTCGGTCTCGGCGTGAACACGCTGTCCATGGCTCCGGCCGCGCTCGCAGATGTGCGGGCAGAGCTGAAGCTGCACACCCTCGAACAGGCCAAGAGCATCGCCGAGGCGGCGCTCACGGCCGCCACCGCGGCCCAGGCGCGCGAATCAGCGCTCAAGGCCGCACAACAATCCTGAATCACCACCTTTGACGGACCCTGAGGGGGTCGTCTCATCAATACAAGAAAGAGGCTCCGCTATGACAACGGTGTCATCTGAGACGAGGGATAAGGGCGGCGCGCGCGTTGTCGTCCAGAAATTCGGCTCATTCCTATCGGGCATGATCATGCCCATCATCCCCGCGCTCATCGCGTGGGGCATCGTGACAGCAGTCGTGGTGAACATCGCAGAGTTCTCCAGCGGCTGGGCTCCCGCCGAGGCGCTCTCCGAGACTGTCGGACCGATGATCCACTACCTGCTGCCCATCCTGATCGCCGTCCAGGGCGGCATGATGGTCTACCAGATGCGCGGTGCCGTCGTCGGTGCCGTCGCGACCTTCGGCACCATCGTGGGCTCCGACTGGATGCTCGGCGACGATGGTGAGATCCACATGTTCATCGGTGCGATGATCATGGGCCCGCTGGCCGCCTGGCTGATGAAGAAGCTCGACGCCCTCTGGGAGGGCAAGGTCAAGGCCGGCTTCGAGATGCTGGTCAACATGTTCTCGGCCGGCATCCTCGGGTTCGTCATGATCGTCGTCGGGTTCTTCGTGCTCGCACCGCCGATCAACTGGCTCATGGAGGTCCTCGGCAACGCCGTGCGCTTCCTGGTGGACACCGGGCTGCTTCCGCTGACCTCGATCATCATTGAACCGGCGAAGGTCTTCTTCCTGAACAACGCCATCAACCATGGCGTGCTGACCCCGCTGGGCATCAACGAGGCCTCCGGCGAATCCGGACAGTCCATCCTGTTCCTGCTCGAGGCCAACCCCGGCCCGGGTCTGGGCATCCTGCTCGCCTTCTCCATCTTCGGAGTGGGCGCGGCCAAGGCTACCGCCCCGGGTGCAGCCATCATCCAGTTCTTCGGCGGCATCCACGAGGTCTACTTCCCCTACGTGCTCATGAAGCCAGCACTGCTTCTGGCGGTCATCGCCGGCGGCGCCACCGGTGTGGGTACGAACATGGTCTTCGACGCGGGTCTCCGCGCACCGGCCGCACCAGGCTCCATCATCGCGGTCTTCCTGCAGGCGCCCACCTCCAGCTACATCGGTGTCGCCCTCTCGGTGATCCTCTCGGCCGGTGTCACCTTCGCAGTGGCAGCAGTCATCCTGCTCTCCAGCCGCAAGCGTGACCTCGAGGCCAATGAGGATAAGTTCTCAGCCGCAGTGAAGAAGACCGAGTCCAACAAGGGCAAGTCCTCCTCGCACCTGGCGAACCTCTCCGCGGCCACTAAGGCGCCGGCACAGAAGATCACCAACATCATCTTCGCCTGCGACGCCGGCATGGGCTCCTCAGCAATGGGAGCCTCAGTGCTGCGCAAGAAGATCAAGAACGCCGGGATCGACGGGGTGACCGTGACCAACAAGGCCATCGCTGCCCTCCCCGGCAACGCTGACCTGGTGATCACCCAGCAGCAGCTGACCGATCGCGCCAGGAGCCAGGAGCCGCAGGCGGTGCATGTCTCCGTGGACAGCTTCATGAACGCCCCAGAGTACGACGACGTCGTCGCTCTGGTCCGCGAGAGTGAAGCCAAGCAGGACGGCTCAGCACCTGAGGGCGGTTCCGCTCAGGATGGCTCATCCCCGGCCTCGACCCCAGGGGGTCGGTCCCAGCCCGCGGGCTCGGCTGCGGCCGGCGGCGTGGCCACGGACACCCGAGTCCGCAGCGACTCGCAGATCCTCACGCTGGCTCAGGTGCGGATCCACTCCGGCTCCGCCTCCCAGGACGAGGCGCTAAGCGAGGCCGCTGAGATCCTCGGCTCTGCAGGAGCGGTCACCGAGGACTACCTCGCGGCCATGAAGGATCGCGAGGCCACGGTCTCCACCTATATGGGCAACGAGCTGGCAATCCCGCACGGCACCAATGACGCGAAGTCGGCCGTCAAGGCCTCGGCGCTCTCGGTCACCCGCTATGACGGCGGAGTGGACTGGTCCGGCGAGAAGGTCACCTTCGTGGTCGGCATCGCCGGTGTCGGCGACGAGCACCTGGAGATCCTTTCGAAGATCGCCGAGCTCTTCGCTGACGAGTCCGAGGTGGCACGCCTCAAGCAGGCTTCCTCCGAGGAAGAGCTGCTGGAGATGCTCTCGGCCGTCAACAAGGGCTGAGCTGCGGATCTGTAGAAGTACGTGACAGTGGAGGGGGTGCGTCACTGCCGGGGCACCCGGCGGCGCATCCCCTCCACTGTTTCGCATCCTGTTTCTTGAGCACCTACCTCTGGGAGTCACTATGAAGGCCGTCCATTTCGGCGCTGGCAATATCGGTCGCGGTTTCGTCGGAACCCTGCTGCATGAGGGCGGCTATGACCTCGTCTTCTCCGACGTCGCAGCACCCCTGGTCGACGCCCTCTCCGCCGCGGAGAGCTATACCGTCCATGAGGTCGGCGAGGGCGGCCAGGACCGCGTGGTCAGCAACTTCAGCGCCGTCAACAGCGCTGAGGATCCCGCCGCAGTCGCCGAAGAGATCTCCTCAGCCGACGTGGTGACCACGGCCGTGGGCCCCACCATCTTGAAGTTCATCGCCCCGCACATCGTGGCCGGTCTGCGGCTGCGCCCCGATCAGTCAGCCCCGCTGCAGGTGATGGCCTGTGAGAACGCACTGGGCGCCACCGACACCCTGCGGGGACATATGCAGGAACTGGCCGGTGATCAGTGGCCGGTGCTCGCCGCTCGCGCGGTCTTCGCCAACACGGCGGTGGATCGGATCGTCCCCGGTCAGCCCGAGGGTGCCGGAGTCGACGTGACCGTGGAGCCCTTCTACGAGTGGGCGATCGAGTCCGGACCCTTCGCGGGGGAGCGGCCCAACATCCCGGGTGCCCACTTCGTCGAGGACCTGGGCCCCTTCATCGAGCGCAAGCTCTTCACCGTGAACACCGGGCATGCCACCGCGGCCTACCTGGGCGCAGCTGCGGGCAGGCAGAAGATCGCCGAGGCACTCGCCGACGACGAGGTCTTCGCCGGGGTCAGCGCCACGCTGGAAGAGACCTCGGCGCTGCTCGTGGCCAAGCATGGCTTCGAGGTCGAGGATATGGCCGCCTACCGCCGGACCATCCTCGAGCGGTTCCGCAACCCGGAGCTTCCCGACACCGTCCAGCGGGTGGGGCGTCAGCCGCTGCGCAAGCTCTCCCGCCACGAACGGCTCATCGGCCCGGCCGTCGAGGCGGCGGAACGCGGTCTCAGTGTGGACGGCCTGCTCTCCACAGTGGAGGCCGCGCTGGCGTTCAGCTCTGATGAGGACGAGCAGACCCAGCAGATGCAGAAGATGCTGCGCGAGCTCGACGCCGCCGCCTTCACCACCGAGGTGACCGGACTCCAGCCGGGAGATCCGCTCTTCGACCGGGTGCAGCAGATCGTCGCAGCCCGGCAGAGCTAGCGCTTCCTTCGCGACGCCCTGCACGGGCCTCCCCGCGCGTCTTGCCCAGGCGTCGCACGTCTGTGCCATGTCCCACGGTTATTTCCATCCAAAGCCATGGGACATGGCATAGTCATGCGACCGTTCGGCAGGGCGAGCCGCCGGGCTGCCGGGCGGGGCGGGCGAGCCGGCGGGCGAGCGGCCGGGCGAGCCGGTCCGGGTCAGTCGACGATGCTCGCCACGACCTCGCCGGCGCTGACCGTGGAGCCGGCCTTCGCCTTCAGCCCTTTGAGTCGACCGGCCTTGTGCGCGGTGATGGGCTGCTCCATCTTCATCGCCTCGAGCACCAGCACCAGGTCCCCCTCGGAGACCTTGGCCCCGTCCTTCGCGGCCACCTTCACGATGGTTCCCTGCATGGGCGAGGTCAGGTCATCGCCTGAGACGGCGGCCGCCCCGGAGCTGCGCATCTTGCGCCGCTTGGTCGCACCGGCCGGCTTGCCGCCGAGCTTCCCGGCCGCCAGTGCCGCAGGGAGGTTCACCGTGACGCGCTTGCCGTTGACCTCGAGCACCACTGATTCGCGGGCACCGGCCTGCTCATGCGGCGGGTGCGCCATCAGTGCGTTATAAGGCTCGATCGTGTTGTGGAACTCGGTCTCGATCCAGCGGGTGTGCACCCCGAAGGTCTCTGCCGGAGCTGTCCGGCGTCGGCCGAAGCGGTCCAGAGCAGGGGCTGCCGCAGCGGCGGACGTGCCGGTGCCGGCGCTCGACGGCGAGCCGACGGCCAGTTCCGGGGCGAAGGCCTCATCTTCGAGCACGGCGCGGTGGAAGGGCAGCACCGTGGGCATGCCCTCCACCTTCATCTCCTTCAGCGCCCGCCGGGACCGGCGCAGCGCCTGCTCACGGGTGGCGCCGGTGACGATGACCTTGGCGATCATGGAGTCGAAGGCTCCGGAGATGGTCTCTCCGGCGCGGACGCCGGAGTCCACGCGGACCCCGGGGCCGGTGGGAAGGTCGAAGGTCTCCAGGGTTCCGGGTGCGGGCATGAAGTTCCGGCCCGGGTCCTCGCCGTTGATGCGGAACTCGATGCTGTGGCCGCGGATCTCCGGATCCTCGTAGCCCAGCCGCTCACCGCGGGCGATCCTGAACTGTTCACGGACCAGGTCGATGCCGGTGACCTCCTCAGAGACCGGATGCTCCACCTGGAGCCGGGTGTTGACCTCCAGGAAGCTGATCGTGCCGTCCTGGCCGATGAGGAACTCACAGGTCCCCGCGCCGACGTAGCCCGCCTCGCGCAGGATCGCCTTGGAGGAGCGGTAGAGCTGTCGGGTCTGCGCCTTGCTCAGGAACGGCGCGGGAGCCTCTTCGACGAGCTTCTGATTGCGGCGCTGCAGCGAGCAGTCGCGGGTGGAGACGACGACGACGTTGCCATGCTCATCGGCGAGGCACTGGGTCTCCACGTGGCGCGGGGAGTCCAGGAAGCGTTCGATGAAGCACTCGCCGCGGCCGAAGGCGGAGACCGCCTCGCGCACTGCAGATTCGTAGAGCTCGGCGATCTCATCATGCTCGCGGACGACCTTGATGCCGCGGCCGCCGCCGCCGTAGGCGGCCTTGATGGCCAGCGGCAGTCCCTGCTTCTCGGCGAAGCGCATGACCTCCTTGGCGTCCTTGACCGGCTCCTTGGTCCCGGGTGCCAGCGGGGCGCCGACCTTCTCGGCGATCTGCCGCGCCGAGACCTTGTCGCCGAGGGTCTCGATCGCCTTGGGCGAGGGGCCGATCCAGGTCAGCCCGGCACCGATCACGGCCTGAGCGAACTCTGCGTTCTCGGAGAGGAACCCATAGCCCGGGTGGATCGCGTCGGCACCGGTGGACCGAGCAGCGGCGAGGATCTTCGGGATGCTCAGGTAGCTCTCCGCCGCGGTCGCACCGCCGAGCGCATAGGCCTCGTCTGCCATGTGCACGTGCACCGCGTCGCGGTCGGGGTCGGCGTACACCGCCACTGCGGCGAGTCCTTCATCCTGGGCGGCACGGATCACGCGCACGGCGATCTCGCCGCGGTTGGCGATCAGGACCTTGGTGAAGTCGGTCATGGTTCCTCTCTCTGCTTTCGCTGACACCCACCGCAGTGGGTTCGCAGGAGCGGTCTGTACCGCCCCTGATGAGTCTCAGTGGTGTGCCGCCGGTGACGGCATGGACCAGAAGTCGGTGATGGAATGGCCGAGCTCGGCGAGCATCGAGCGCAGCGCCGCGGGGGAGACCCCGATGACGGAGAGGTGGTCCCCCTCCACCTTCTCCACGAAGGCCGAGCCGCGGCCATCGATGGTGAACGCACCGGCGCAGTGCAGCGGCTCCCCGGACTCGGCGTAGAGCTGGATCTCGGCGTCGGTGGGCTCGCCGAAGCTCACCTGCGTGGAGACGGTCCGCTGAGCGCGCGCGCCCGTGCTGGCGTCGATCAGAGTGTGACCGGTGTGCAGGACCCCGGTGCGGCTGCGCATGAGCTTCCAGCGCTGGATTGCGACGTCGACCTCATAGGGCTTGCCGTAGCTGGCGCCGTCGAGTTCAAAGACCGAGTCACAGCCGAGCACCACCGTGGTGCTCGCGGCCGAGCCGGCGTGCAGTCCCGGCAGCTCGACGACGGCGGCCGCCTTCAGGTCCGCCAACAGCTGTGCCTCGGCGGCCGGGCTGAGCTCCTCGCCCTGATCCCGCTGCTGGGCGGCAGCCACCGCGGCGGGTTCATCGACGTAGGAGACACGCACGGTGAAGCCGATGTCAGCCTGGGAGAGGATGCGGGCGCGACTGGTGGAGGCCGATCCGAGGATGAGTCGTGTCATCGCAGTCCCGCCGCATGCTTCCATGAGTCAGGCCCGGGCCTGCCCCACAGGCCGAGCCGACGCCGTCGCTGCAGCGTGCGGTCGGTGGGCCCGGCGCTGCCGGCGCCGTTGTCCGATTCCTCCGCCGCGGCAGCGAGGGTGCCCAGCACCGCGGTCACGGCTGCCAGCTCCTCATCCGCCAGCGTGGCTCCGGAGACGTCGAGGTCCGCGGACTGCGCATCGGTCTGGTCCTCGTCCTGGGACAGGTCGGTCTCCCCGGACGGCTCTGCCACGCTTGACTCGTTCACGGTCGCATCGGTCATCATCTGTTGCCCTCCTAGAGCGGAATGTTCCCGTGCTTCTTGGCGGGCAGCGCCTCGCGCTTGTGCTGGGTGGCACGCAGCGCGTGGGAGATCTGCCAGCGCGTCTCAGCCGGTTCGATCACCGCGTCGATGTAGCCCAGCTCGGCAGCCTGGTAGGGATTCAGCAGCTCCGCCTCATAGTCCTCGATGAGCGACTTCCGACGGCCCTCGACATCGCCCCCCGACTTCTCCACCGCCGCCAGGTCGCGGCGATAGAGGATGTTGACGGCTCCCTGGGCTCCCATGACGCCGATCTGCGCCGTGGGCCAGGCGAGGTTCACATCGGCACCGAGCTTCTTGGAGCCCATCACGATGTACGCGCCGCCGAAGGCCTTGCGCGTGATCACCGTGATCTTCGGGACGGTCGCCTCGGCGTAGGCATAGAGCAGCTTGGCTCCACGCCGGATGATCCCATTGAACTCCTGGTCGGTGCCCGGCAGGAAGCCTGGGACGTCCACCAGGGTCAGGATCGGGATGTTGAAGGCGTCGCAGAAACGCACGAACCGCGCAGCCTTCTCCGAGGCTGCGATGTCCAGGGTCCCGGCGAACTGGGTGGGCTGGTTGGCCACCACGCCCACGGACCGGCCTTCGACCCGGCCGAAGCCGATGGTCACATTCGGCGCGTAGAGGCTCTGCAGCTCCAGGAAATGTCCCTCATCGAGGATCTGCTCGATGACCGTGCGCATGTCATAGGGCGCCGAGGAGGAGTCGGGGATCAGCGCGTTCAGCGCCTCGTCCCCGGCCTCGACCTTCGGTCGGTCCTCATGATCCTCGATCGGCGCCTCGGCCAGGTTGTTCAGCGGGAGGAACTCCAGGAGCTCCTTCGCGAACTCGATGGCGTCCTCCTCATCGGTGGCCATATAGGCCGCGGTGCCGGTGGTCGTGGAGTGCGAGCGGGCTCCGCCGAGGGTCTCCATGTCGACATCTTCACCGGTCACAGATTTGATGACGTCCGGGCCGGTGATGAACATGTGGGAGGTCTTGTCCACCATGATCACGAAGTCGGTCAGCGCGGGGGAGTAGGCCGCGCCTCCGGCGGCGGGGCCCATGATCAGCGTGATCTGCGGGACCACGCCGGAGGAGTGGACGTTGTTCCGGAAGATGTCGGCGAACATGGCCAGCGAGGAGACGCCCTCCTGGATGCGCGCGCCGCCGCCGTCGTTGATCCCGATCACCGGGCAGCCGTTGCGCGCCGCGAACTCCTGGACCTTGACGATCTTCTCGCCGTTGACCTTGGACAGGGATCCGCCGAAGACCGTGAAGTCCTGGGCGTAGACGGCGACAAGCCGCCCGTCGATGGTCCCGTAGCCCGAGACGAGCCCGTCGCCGAGCGGGTGGCGGGACTCCATGCCGAAGGAGGTCGAGCGGTGCACCGCCATGGCGTCGAGCTCCACGAAGGAGTCGTGGTCCAGGAGCATGTCGATGCGCTCGCGGGCGGTGTTCTTGCCGCGACGGTGCTGCTTGGCCACGGCCTCCTCGCCCGCGGGAGCGTGGGTCTTGTCGCGGCGACGGCGGAAGTCAGCCAGTTTGCCGGCGGTGGTGGTGAGATCTGACGTCATGGCTGCGCGGTGGCACCTTTCCGATCGCAGGCTGGAGGAAGTCCACAATTCAGCGGCCAGTCTATCCACGCCGATGGGCTCTTCTGCTGTGGACTCTCTACAAAATCCCAGGCAGGCGTTGCGCGCTCTGGGGATGATCGCTGCTTCCGTCCACGGTTACTCGCCGGTAAGGTTGCGCTATGACCCAGTTCACAGCCTCTGACACAGAACCCTCTCCGGTCTCGGCACCCGCAGTGACGGCCGATCTGCACGGTCGCACCGCGCTGATCTCGGGAGGATCCCGCGGCATCGGACACGCCATCGCCGTGGCCCTGGCCGCCCGAGGCGCCAATGTCGCGCTCCTGGCGAAGACGGATGCTCCACATCCCAAGCTTGCCGGCACGGTGCACACTGCCGTGGAAGATATCCGCGCGGCGGGGGGTCAGGGGCTCGCCGTCGTCGGCGACGTGCGCCGCGATGAAGATGTGAGCGCCGCCGTCGAACGCACCGTGGAGACCTTCGGTGGGATCGACATGCTGATCAACAACGCCTCAGCCATCGATCTCTCGCCCACCGAGGTGGTGGACATGAAGCGCTACGACCTGATGCATGACATCAATGTCCGTGGCACCTTTCTGCTCTCCAAGATGGCAGCGCCGCATCTGCGCACCAGCGCCGCGAAGCATCAGGCGGACGCCGGTGTTGGTTCTGCGGGCACTGCCGCTGACGGGAGTGCCGCGGAGAGTCTCGGCGGCGCGGCCGGCTTCACCCCGCAGATCCTCACTCTCTCCCCGCCGCTGGCGCTGGGCGAGGCAGGGCTGGATCCGGTCTGGCTGGGACGCCATCTGGCCTACACGATGTCGAAATACGGGATGTCGATGACCACGCTGGGCCTGGCCGAGGAGCTCGCCGCCGATGGGGTGGCCGTGAACTCGCTGTGGCCCGCCACCTATATCGACACCGCCGCGATCCGAAACCTCGCCGCACTGGCGGGCGAACAGGGTGAGTCGATGATCCGCGGCGCCCGCCGGGTGGACATCGTCGCGGACGCCGCCGTGGCCGTGCTCTCGGGTCAGCTGATGACGATTCCCGAGGATGGTGCCGCGCGACCGGTCAGCGGGCAGTTCCTCACCGATGAACAGGTCCTGCGCCAGCTCGGCGTCACGGACTTCAGCGACTATGCGGTGGATCCGCAGAGCGAGCTCATCCCCGACGCCTTCCTGTGAGCACCCGGCGCCTGGGGCCCGCCCTGCACGCGTGGCCTACTCTGGGCCCATGAGAACCGCCCTGCCTCCGCTCGATGAGACGCTGCTGCGTGACCGGCTGCTGCGCACCGGGATCTTGGCCAAGTTGGAACGCCTCGAGTCGGTGGGCTCCACCAACCAGCACCTGCTCGACGCGCTCGCCGCCGAGGCGAACGCTGGTCGCAGCAGCGGTCACACGGCCTGGCCTCATCTCTCAGTGCTCACCGCCGAGGAACAGACCGGAGGTCGGGGGCGGCTGGGCAGGACCTGGTCCTCGCCGAAGGGGTCTTCGCTCTCCACCTCCCTAGTGCTGTGCCCACAGCTGGACCCCGCGCATCTGGGCTGGGTCTCGATGCTGGCCGGGTGCGCCCTGGTCGACACGCTGCGGCAGGACTGCGGGCTCAACTCCGAGACGCAGCGCGCCGTGCTGAAGTGGCCCAATGACGTGCAGGTCACCCAGGCCGACGGCACAGCGAAGAAGATCAGCGGGATTCTCGCAGCCGCGGTGCCCGCGCGCCGGGGAGCCCTCCCTGGCTCGCAGACCGGGCCAGGCGTCGTCGTCGTGGGGATCGGGATCAACGTGCTTCTGGACGAGGCACAGCTGCCTCTCGAGTCCGCCACCTCGCTGCAGATCGAGCTGCGTCGCGCCGCAGGGGCGGGTGAGAGCAGAGGTCTCGACGCGGCTGCCACCGCGGAGGGAGGGCGGCTGCGCACCGAACTGCTCTGCGGCTTCCTGGAACGTTTCGCCCAGCGGCTGCGGGAACTTGAGAAGCTCGCCGCCGTCGCCCCCGATGCGGTCGCCGAGACCCTGCGCGCGCAGGTGGGGGAGGTGCTGGCCACGATCGGTCAGCAGGTCCGCGTGGAGCTGCCCGACGGCGGCGCCGCACGGGGTGTGGCGCTGGCGCTGGGCCTCGATGGGGGCCTGCAGGTGCAGGTGACCGGGCAGCGAGCGGCCGCAGAGCAGGACTGGGTGCCCTGCGACCCGCAGACCAAGACGTTCTCCGCGGGCGACGTCGTCCATCTCCGACCCGCCCCCTAGCGCTTTACCTCCCCTCACGTGGATCACCCGGCCTACGGTCTGCCCGGTAATCCACGCAGGGCCCGGTAAAACGTGGGGTGGGAGACAGGCCCGGTAGACTGGGTGGTTGTACGTGCAAGACGACCGCGCCCTGGCTCAGGGCGCAGGGTGATGACCGGCAGGAGGCTGTGGCTGACGATGAAGCTCAAGCTGGTCGAGGGTGAACAGGTGGTCATCAGGACCCGCGCCCATCACCGTGCGCTGCTGCCCGCGCTGATCAACTTCCTGATCACCGTGGCGGTCATGAGCTTCCTGCTCGGCTACATCTCCCGCGCGGACCAGCCGGAGTTCATCGGGCACTACCACCACATCGGAGTGTTCATCATTTGGGCCGCCGGGCTGCTCGCGCTCGCCTTCGGCTCCATCAAGCCCGCGCTGAGCTGGGCCAACCGGCTCACCTATCTGACCAGCCACCGTCTGGTGCAGAAGAACCTCCTCGGCGCCGCCCAGCCCACGGTCGTGCCACTCGGACTGCTCTCCGAGGTCCAGCTCAAGGCCTCCCGCCTCCAGTCCATGTCCGCGGCAGGGGACCTCATGCTGCTCCACGGGGCCTACGGACAGCATCAGCGCACCCGGCTGAACAACATGCCCGACGCGGCGCACTTCCAGACCGTCATCGCCGAGGAACTGAGCGAATATCGCCGCAACGTGGCCGCCCAGTACGCACAGCAGGCGCCCGCACCGGGCGGATATGGAGAAGCCCACTATGCCTGAGCCGCGCAAGCGCCCCCGCAGTCACGTCGGCCCGGTGTACCTCGGCGGCGAGGACACCGACGCGTCCTGGCGCGCGGTGCGGCACCCGGCGGCATCCGGCGGGGACTCCGCCACCAACAGCGCCTTCGAGGATGCATCGGACGCCCTGGAGGCCGGCGTCGCGCAGCACGTTGACGGCGCCGACGCCGCGGAATCAGCCCACTACTCCTCGGCCGAGCTGGAGGCCGCGCGGCGCGACTGGTCCGACTTCAACTCCCCGCGGCTGCACGGCAGGGCCCGCCAGGCCATGCTGCAGGAGGCCGGGGACCGCAGCATCAGCACCGGGCCTGATTCCGCCGCGCCCGCAGAAGGACTGGCCGACCGCACCGTCAGCCTCGCAGCCCGGGAGGCGCAGACCGCCCGCGGCAGGGTGGAATCCGCCAGCCATGATCGCGCCCCGGAGACCGCAGCGATCCCCATCCCGAACATGGAGCAGCGGGAATGGCACCGCACCATCCGCGACCTGGAGCACCGGCTCCTGGGCGCGGAACGGACCTTGACCTACCGGGAGATGGCGCAGCAGCTCGGTGTCTCCACCCGCTCGGCACGCAGGCTGTGGCGCGCTCTGGGCTTCCCCAACCTCGACGACGACGTGAAGGCCTTCACCCAGGCCGATGTGGAGGCGCTCGCCACCATGATCGAGCTGGTCCGCGACGGGCACCTCAATGAGGAGACCGCGATCTCGATGACCCGCTCGGTGGGTCAGATGACCGACCGCATGGTGGTCTGGCAGATCGAGGCGCTCGTGGAGGACAAGATCGCCAACGGTCAGCTCTCCGACGCCGTGGCCCGCACCCAGGTGGTGGAGACCCTCCCGAAGCTCATCGAGCCGATCCAGAAGCTCATGGGCTATACCTGGCGCCGTCAGCTCTCCGCCGCCCTGCAGCGACTCACCGTCCGGGTCGAGTCCGGTCTCGCCGCCACCGCCCATGGGCGCACCGGAGACGAGAACGATTCGGCGCTGCCGCTGGCACGCGCCGTCGGCTTCGCCGATCTGGTCTCCTACACCTCGCTCTCCCGGCAGATGAACGAACGCACGCTGGCACATATGGTCCAGCACTTCGAGTCAAAATGTGCCGAGATCATCTCGATCGGCGGTGGTCGCCTGGTCAAGACCGTCGGCGACGAGGTCCTCTACAACGCGGAGACCCCCGAGGCAGGGGCCGAGATCGCGCTCGCCCTGGCCGAGTCCATCGCCGCCGACGGCGTGCTTCCCGAAGCTCGGGTCTCGGTGGTCTGGGGACGAGTGCTCTCCCGGATGGGCGACATCTACGGTCCCACCGTGAACCTGGCGGCTCGGCTCACCTCGCTGGCCGACCCCGGGACCATCCTGGTGGACCAGGTGACCGCCCAGACGCTGGAGTCCAACCCGGACTACCTGCTGGTGCCCCAGCCCCCGCGGATCGTGCGCGGCTTCGGCGAGGTCCAGCCCAACATGCTGCTGCGCGGGCAGGGTGCGGGAATCGAACGCGGCTGAGTCGCCGGGCAGGCATCTCTGACCCCGGCCACCTGTCGGTTCCTGGGGTGCTGCCTCGCTCACTGCGCCACGTAGCAGTGTGAAGCTTTCAGCGCAATCATCGGCACCGTGACAAGATAGACATGTGGTAGCCAGCGCAGAGAATCCAGAAGACCCCCGAGAGTTCGAGCAGGAGCCTGCAGGGCTATACCTGGACTACGGCTACGGGTCTCATGTGGGCCTGCGCCGTGAACTCAACGAGGACTCCTCGGTCATCACCGACACGCTCTTCGCGGTCGCCGACGGCATGGGCGGGCATGAGGCCGGCGAGGTGGCCTCTGCACTGGCGGTCCAGACCCTCGCCGACGGCTGGAACCGTGCCGAGGGGCGGATCTCCCGCGATCAGATCCAGACCTTCCTGGCGGAGGCTGACCAGCGCATCCGTGAGGCCACAGATTCCAAGGCCGGGACCACCGTCTCCGGCGCCCTGCTCGAGGACCACGAAGGCGGTCTGAGCTGGGTCGTGTTCAACATCGGTGATTCGCGGACCTATCTCTTCGAGCAGGGACAGCTGCACCAGCTCACCCGTGACCATTCCCAGGTCCAGGACATGTTCGACTCCGGGCTGATCACTGCCGAGGAGCTGCACAGCCACCCGCAGCGCAACGTCATCACCCGGGCCCTCGGCGCGGGGGACATGTGGGATGCCGACTTCACCACCTCCGCCGTGCGCGCCGGCCAGCGCCTGATGATCTGCTCCGACGGGCTCTCCGGTGAGCTCACCGACCCGGAGATCGCCCGAATCCTCGGGGCCGGGCGCAACGCTCAGGACACCGTGGACTGGCTGATCCACCAGTCGCTGCGCGCCGGAGGACGGGACAACGTCACCGTCGTCGTCGTGGACGTCGCGCAGCAGGGAGACCAGCAGCCCGAGACGCAGCAGCAGAACGGCCTGCCGGACGTCACGCAGCACACCGACACTCAGCACCAGGACGCGCACCACGAAGCCGCTGGGCAGGACACCGCCGAGCATCCGAAGGTTTGACCTACTCCCGGGGCTCTCGTTAGCGTCGGAGGCAGGCCACTGCAGCCACAAAACGCTCGCGTCGAGCGGCGGAGGATCACTTCCGGTGCCGCTCTCGGACGCAGGAAGGAGCTCCCATGCAGCTGACAACACTTCGAGGCGTCTACGAGGCCCAGGGCCCGTTCGCCACCGTCTACCTTGAGGCACGTTCACCCGCCGCCGATGCTGAGGACCAGCTTCGTCTGCGCTGGCAGGACCTGCGTTCCCAGCTCGCCGATGCCGGCACCCCAGATGAGGCGCTGACCGCCCTGGACGAGGCGCTCGCCGAAGCCACTCCGACCGAGGTGCACGCCGAAGGCCGCGTCCTGGTCGCCGACCAGACTCGTGTGGTGCTCAACGAGCACTTCGACGCCGCCCAGGGCTCCGGAGACCTCGCCGTGGTGGGCGAGCCGCCGCAGCTCGGCGACTACGTCCGCCACCGCCTCGGCTCGGCCCGCATGCTCGTGGCCATCGCCGATCAGCAGCAGGCAGTCATCCGCCGCCTCGTGGTGGCCGGTGACGAGCTGCTCGCCTCCGGCGCCGAAGAGTCCGTGGAGGGCAGCAGCGTGGAATCGGTGCACAAGCCCCGCGAGGGCGCGCTGAGCCACAAGCAGATCCAGCGTTCCGCCGACGAGGCCGCCATCCAGAACATCCGTGACATCTCCGCACGCGTGGCGAAGATCGCCGACTCCTGGCACCCCGACGTGATCGTCATCGCCGGCGAAGGCCAGGGCCGCCGCACGCTGCACGAGGAGCTGCCCAAGGCCCTGCAGGAGCTCACCGTCGAGGCCGAGGCCGGCGGCGGCATTCCCTCAGGTCATGGCGACGAGGGCACCGAGCAGTCACTGAGCGACGAGCTGACCGTGATCGCCCGCCGCGTGGTCATCCAGCGCGGCAAGGACCAGACCGAGCGCTACGGCGAGGCCCACGGACACGGGCGCTCCGCCGAGGGCGCAGAAGCCATCCGCGCCGCCGTGCGACTCGGCGCCGTCGAGACCCTGCTGCTCCGCCAGCAGGAGAAGGCCACCGACGAGGACGAGCTGCTCGCCGCTGCGGCCAGCGTGGGCGCCTCCGTCGGCATCCTCGGCACCCCTGCCCAGGACTCCGTGGCCGCGATCCTGCGCTACGAGGCGCCGGTCGAGGACGTCGCTGACTGAGAAGCTCACGATCAGTGATCCGTCAGTGACCAGTCACTGAAGAACCACTGCACACGACGACGGCGGCCGCTCACCTGCACAGCTGAGCGGCCGCCGTCGTCGTGCCCTGGTCCTTTTCCCTGTTCATCGTCTGCTCTTCAGCTGATCCTCGCCGCACGGCCGGAGAGGTCCCGACCGATAGACTGACCCGAGTTCATCCACCACCGATCCACCCGAGGGAGCTGCATGTCTGAGATCTCGCGCACAGACGTCGAGCATCTGGCAAAACTCGCGCACATCAGCATGACTGAGGCAGAGCTGGAGAAGATGGCCGGGGAGCTGGCCGTCATCGTGGATTCCGTGCGGAGCGTCTCTGAGGCGGTCTCCGGCGAGGTCCCCGCCACCAGCCATCCGCTGCCGCTGACCAACGTCTTCCGTGAGGACGAGGTCGGGCACGTCTTCACCGCTGAACAGTCGCTGCTCAATGCACCTGACGCTGAAGCCGGCCGGTTCAAGGTCCCGGCGATCCTGGACGAGGAGTGACCGCTGATATGACGACCCAGACCCACCACCTGACGAGGCTCACCGCCGCCGAGATGGCGCAGAAGCTGCGTGCCGGGGAGATCACCTCGGTGGAGCTCACCCAGGCGCATCTGGACCGCATCGCCGCCGTGGACGGCGGAGAGCGCGGCATCCACGCCTTCCTCCACGTCTCCGCCGAGGAGGCGCTGCGCACCGCCGCCGAGGTCGATGATCTTCGTGCGGCAGGGGGCGCAGCGGCCGAGGCTCTGCATCCGCTGGCCGGCGTGCCGATCGCGGTCAAGGACCTGATCGTCACCGAGGGACAGCCCACCACTGCGGGTTCCAAGATGCTCGAGGGTTGGATGAGCCCCTACGACGCCACCGTGGTGAAAAAGCTGCGCGAGGCGAAGCTGCCCATCCTGGGCAAGACCAACCTGGACGAGTTCGCAATGGGCTCCTCCACCGAACACTCCGCGTACGGGGTCACCCGCAACCCCTGGGACACCACCCGCATCCCCGGCGGTTCCGGCGGTGGATCCGCCGCCGCCGTCGCCGCCTTCGAGGCCCCGCTCGCACTGGGCACCGACACCGGCGGCTCCATCCGGCAGCCTGGGGCCGTCACCGGCACCGTGGGCACCAAGCCCACCTACGGCTCGGTCTCGCGCTATGGCGCGATCGCGATGGCCTCCTCGCTGGACCAGATCGGCCCCGTGGCGCGGACCACCGAGGATGCCGCGCTGCTGCATGAGCTCATCGCCGGTCACGATCCCAAGGACTCCACCTCGCTGCCCGGAGAGGTCCCCGCCTTCGGCGAGGCCGCGCGCACCGCCGACGTCGCCGGCATGCGCATCGGCGTCATCAAGCAGCTGACGGGCGAGGGGTACCAGCCGGGTGTGCTCGACCGCTTCCACGAGGCGCTCGAGGCCCTGCGCGCCGCCGGAGCCGAGATCGTGGAGGTGGACTGCCCCAGCTTCGACTACGCGCTGGGCGCCTACTACCTGATCATGCCCTCCGAGGCTTCCTCCAACCTGGCGAAGTTCGACGGCGTTCGCTACGGCACCCGGGTGCTGCCCGAGGAGGGACCGCTGACCATTGAACGCGTGATGGGCTCGACCCGCGCCGCAGGGTTCGGCGATGAGGTCAAGCGCAGGATCATCCTGGGCACCTACGCGCTCTCCGCGGGCTACTACGACGCCTACTACGGCTCGGCGCAGAAGGTCCGCACGCTGATCCAGCAGGACTTCGACGCCGCGTTCGAGAAGGCCGATGTGCTGATTTCCCCGACCTCGCCCACGGTGGCGTTCCCGCTCGGAGAGAACCTCGACGATCCGCTGGCCATGTACCTCAACGACGTTGCGACCATCCCCGCCAACCTTGCGGGAGTGCCGGGCATCTCGGTGCCCGGCGGGCTCTCCGAGGGCCTGCCCGTGGGCATCCAGTTCCTCGCCCCGATCCGGGAGGACGCACGCGTCTACCGGGCGGGCGCGGCATTGGAGAAGCTGCTGTCCCAGGACGCGGAACCCCTGTGGGCACAGGCACCGGAACTGGCGAAGACTGGACCGGAAGCGGCAGCTGAACCGGCGGAGGCGGCGGCTCACCCCGTCGGGAAGTGAAGGACACCATGACTGAGACGCTGACTGACGCAGAACCGCTGAGCTATGAGGAAGCACTGGAGCACTTCGACCCGGTGCTGGGCTTCGAGGTCCATGTGGAGCTGAACACCAAGACCAAGATGTTCTCCTCCGCTCCCAACGCCTTCGGCGACGAGCCGAACACCAATGTCAACGAGGTCTGCCTGGGACTTCCGGGCACCCTGCCCGTGGTCAACGGCAAGGCCGTGGAGTATGCGGTGATGCTGGGCCTGGCGCTGAACTGCCAGATCGCCGAGCGCTGCCGGTTCGCCCGCAAGCAGTATTTCTACCCGGACACCCCGAAGAACTGGCAGACCTCGCAGTATGACGAGCCCATCGCCTTCGACGGCTACCTGGACATCGAGCTCGACGACGGCGAGGTCTTCCGCGTGGAGATCGAGCGCGCCCACATGGAGGAGGACGCCGGCAAGCTGACCCACGCCGGGACCTCCGGTCGCATCCAGGGCGCGGACTACTCGCTGGTCGACTACAACCGCTCGGGCATCCCGCTCGTGGAGATCGTCACCAAGCCCATCGTCGGCGCCGGTGCTCGCGCTCCGGAGCTGGCACGGGCCTACGTCTCCGCCGTCCGCGACATCGTGAAGGGCCTGGGCATCTCGGACGCGAAGATGGAGCGCGGCAACGTCCGCTGCGACGCCAACGTCTCGATGATGCCCAAGGGCACCACCACCTTCGGCACGCGCTCCGAGACCAAGAACGTGAACTCGATGCGCGCCGTGGAGCATGCGGTGACCTACGAGATGCGCCGCCATGCCGGCATCCTGGCCGCCGGGGGCACCATCGTGCAGGAGACCCGCCACTGGCAGGAGGGCAGTCGCACGACCAGCTCGGGCCGGCCGAAGTCCGATGCCGATGATTACCGCTACTTCCCGGAGCCGGACCTGGTGCCCATCGTGACCACGGCCGCCTGGGTCGAGGAGCTGCGCGCGCAGCTGCCCGAGCCGCCCGCCGAGCGTCGTCGTCGGCTGCTCGCCGCCTGGGGCTTCTCGGAGCAGGAGTTCCGCGACGTCGTCGCCGCAGGTCTGCTCGATGAGATCGAGGAGACCGTGGCCTCCGGCGTCGCCCCTTCGGTGGCGCGCAAATGGTGGATGGGTGAGATCTCCCGGCTTGCCAACGCGAGAGACCTTGAACCTGCTGCGCTGGGCGTTCAGCCTGCAACGATCGCCGAACTCAACGCGCTGATCGAGCAAGGTCGCATCAATGACAAGATCGCCCGCCAGGTGTTGGAGCATGTGATCGCCGGGGAGGGCACTCCCGAGGAGATCGTCAGCGCCCGGGGCCTGGAGGTCGTCTCCGACGACGACGGCGCGCTCACCGCCGCGGTGGAGAAGGCCATGGCCGAGAACCCCGATGTGGTGGAGAAGATCGCCGGCGGAAAGCTCAAGGCCATCGGCGCCCTGATCGGGCCGGTCATGAAGGAGACCCGCGGTCAGGCCGACGCCGGTGCCGTGCGGAAGATCGTCCTCACGAAGCTCGGGATCGAGGAGTAGACCCTCCCGCACCCTGCGCTGAAATCTGAATATTGCCTCGAACGGCCCAAGAACCGCCTTCTGCGCGGCTCTTGGGCCGTTTCGTGTGTTCTATGGCACAATTCTCTCTTGTGCAATATTCCACCACCTGGAAACATGCACGATACACATTCATTGCGTGTCGCAAACTGGCTGAAACAGTCGGGGAGTAGATTATTGCGCAACCCGGGGTCGCATCCCGGAGCGTGACGTCATAAGCGCTTGCACCGAACTTCGAATGAGGGAATCACATGAGCACCACGAGTGCATACATCACGGCGGCTGCCGCGGAGGAATCCTCGCTGCAGCAGGCCGCAAATACCGTGGATGGCTGGTTCGCCGGCATCACGGAGTTCTTCTCCGGAATCATCTTCGCCACCATCCCGTTGGGCGGCTTCGACGCACCGGTCATCGTGCTCTGGTCCATTCTGGCTGCCATCGGCTTCAGCATCTATTTCGGCTTCGTGCAGTTCCGCACCCCGCACATCAGCCTCGAGGTGCTGCGCGGCAAATGGACCACAGAGAAGGATCCCGGTGAGGTCTCTCACTTCCAGGCCCTGACCTCCGCCGTCTCTGCGACGGTCGGTCTCGGCAATATCGCCGGCGTCGCCGCGGCGATCTCCCTGGGTGGCCCCGGTGCCACCTTCTGGATGATCATCGCCGGCCTATTCGGCATGTGCACCAAGTTCGTGGAGTGCACCCTCGGTGTGAAGTACCGCCACATCGATGAGAACGGTGTGGTCCACGGCGGACCCTTCCAGTACCTCAAGGTCGCCTACCACAAGCTGGGCCGCATCCCCGTGGCCATCATCACCGGCCTCTTCGCCGTTGCGATCATGCTCTTCGGCGTGGTCGGCGGCGGCATGTTCCAGGCCAACCAGGCCTTCGGGCAGCTGCGCGCAGCCACCGGCGGCGACGACGGCGCCTTTGGCTCGGACCTCGCAGCCCTGATCTTCGGCATCGTGTTCGCCATCCTGGTCGGCGTGGTCGTCATCGGCGGCATCAAGTCCATCGGCTCGGTGACCTCCAAGCTGGTCCCGGCAATGGCCATCATCTACGTCGGTGCCTGCCTGATCGTCATCCTGGTCAACATCGGCAACGTCGGAAACGCCTTCGGTGCGATCATCGACGGTGCGTTCTCCCCTGAGGGCATCTCCGGCGGCGTCCTGGGTGTCATCATCATCGGTGTCCAGCGAGCAGCCTTCTCCAACGAGGCCGGCATCGGCTCCGCGCCGATCGCTCACTCGGCGGTCAAGACCCGCCGCCCGATCTCCGAAGGCTTCAACGCTGCACTGGAGCCCTTCATCGACACAGTGCTGGTCTGCACCATGACCGCTCTGGTCATCATCTTCGCCTGGACTCCCGAATACCAGGACGCTCTGGATGCCGGCGGCGCGGACAACCCCGTGAGCCTGACCTCTGCGGCCTTCGACTCCTTCATCCCCGGCTTCAACATCGTGCTGACCGTGGCGGTCCTGCTGTTCGCCTACTCCACGCTGATCACCTGGTCCTACTACGGCATCCAGGCTTGGAGGCACCTCTTCGGCACCTCCAAGATCGGTGATGGCATCTTCCGCGGAATCGCCCTGCTTCTGGTCGTCGTCGGCTGCCTCGTCTCCACGCAGAACATCTTCGACTTCGCCGACTCGGCGCTGTTCATGTGCATCTTCATCAACGTCATCGGCCTGGTCATCCTTGCACCGAAGGTCAAGGAAGAGATGAAGCAGTACCTGGCAGACCGCAAGGCCGGTCGTCTGCTGGAGGATCCGGAGCCGCTGCCGCACGAGCTGGCAGAACGCCGCTGATCCTGGCAACTCGTCGCGACACCTCGCGTTGAGCAACGAAGAAGCCCGGTGGCGCCTCTCGAGGGGAGAGGCACCACCGGGCTTCTTCGTGTCCGCGGGCCGCGTCGGGACTCAGGCGCGTTCAGACCTCGCGGATGAAGAAGGGGAAGCGGGCGTCCTTCTCCTCGAGCCAGAAGTCTCGCTCCGGGACCTCACGGAAACCCTCCGAGCGGTAGAGCGCATGCGCCGTCGTCATCGAGGTCAGGCTGCACAGTGTCAGTGCCTGGATCTCCGGCCGCGACTCGGCGCGGTCGATGATGTGCCGGACCATGCGTCGCGCGATGCCGCGGCCCTGGTGCTCCGGCGCCACCGCGAGCATGCGGAACTCCATCTCTCCGGCGCGCGCCACTTCGGCCATCGGGCCGCCCGCATTCGTGACGGCCACAGCGGCCGCCACGGCGGGTCCGTGCTCCGTGGGCACCTCGGCCACCAGCACGGTGGACGCGGCAGCCCGGGTGGCCACATCGGTGAGGTGGCTGACATAGGAGTCTCCCGCGGTGAGGAATCCGCCATCCACGTAGGCGGCCACAGTCAGCTCCGCGATCCTGTCCCAGTCCGCCTCGGTGGCTTCCCGAATGAGCAGCTCAGTGCCCTGCGCCATGCCGCTCAGCGCTCCAGCGGTGCGGGGGAGAGCTCGCTGAGCTCGATCCCGATGTCGCCGATCACACACCAGTCCGGGGTGACGCTGCTGTCTGCCGCGGCGGGCCGGTGCACTCGCACTCCGGCCTCTTCGGCGATGAGTGCGCCGGCGGCCCAGTCGTGCTCCCAAATGCCGTACTCGGCGTAGGCGTTCTGCGTGCCGTCGGCGACCATGCAGATGTCCAGGGCAGCCGCACCCAGTCGGCGCATATTGCCGAAGGCGGGCAGCATGGCCGCCACTGCCTTGGTCTGCTCCGCTCGGCGCGCGGGGTCATAGCCGTAGCCGGTGGAGAGCAGCCCTGCGGCCAACGTGCCGGTCGGCCCGCCCAGCCGGGTCGGCTCTGAATCTCCGTTGACGCTGTAGGCGCCCTGGCCTCGACTTGCCCACCAGATGCGACTCAGCGCCGGGGCGGCGACGACGCCGACCAGCCAGTCCCCGTCGGGACCCTGGAGTCCCACGGAGGTCCCGTAATAGACGATCCCGCGGACGAAGTTCGTGGTCCCGTCCAGCGGGTCGATGGACCAGCGGTAGCCGCTGGGCTCCTCCGGTGTCGTGGTCCCGTACTCCTCGCCGGAGACCCCGTCGTCGGGGCGGCGATGGTTGATCACCGCGCGGACGGCCTGCTCGGCGCGCCGGTCGAAATCTGTGACCAGGTCCGAGGCGGAGGACTTGGTCTCCACCCCCACGACCTCCTGACCCAGGACGAGCCCCGAGGGGGAGACGTCTTCCCGCTCGGCCAGCACCGCGGCACCGGCTGCGGCCGCCTCGTGAGCGATCTCCAGGAGATCCTGAAGCTTCCGGGCATCTATCGTGGTCATGCATCGTCCAATCCGTCGGGACCCTTGTTCAGCAGAACAGTGAACTTGTCTTCATCGAGCACCGGGACACCCAGCGACTCGGCCTTCTCCAGCTTGGTCCCGGCATTGGCACCGGCGACCACGTAATCGGTCTTCTTGGACACGGAGCCTGCGGCGCGACCACCGCGGGTGATGATCGCTTCCTTGGACTCATCGCGCGAATAGCCCTCCAGGGAGCCGGTGACGACCACGGTGAGGCCTTCCAGCGTGCGCGGAGCGGATTCGTCAATCTCGTCGACCATGCGCACCCCGGCCTCGGCCCAGCGATCCACGATCCGGCAGTGCCAGTCGGCGCTGAACCACTCCGTGATCGTGCTGGCCATCGTGGGCCCCACGCCGTCGATGCCAGCGAGCTCCTCTTCGCTGGCGGTGCGGATCTTCTCCATCGACCCGTAGGCGTTGGCCAGCGCGCGGGAGGCGGTGGGCCCGACGTGGCGGATGGACAGCGCCACCAGCACGCGCCAGAGCGGCTGGGTCTTGGCCTTCTCCAGTTCGGCGAAGAGCTGGACCGTGTTGGCGGTGGGCTCGGAGGCCTTCTTCACCGTGGAATCGCGGTTGAGCTGCTGCTTGGTCCAGAAGTACAGCGACGGCGCCCAGCGGCCGGTGGGCTCGCGCACCCCCGTCTCGGGATTGCGTCGCCGGGTCTCTCGCCAGACGTAGACATCCTGGAGGTGCTCGGCGCGCAGGTCGAAGAGCCCGGCCTCACCGTGGAGCACCGGTTCCTGCGGTCTCGGGTTGCCGTCCTCGTCGCGCTCCAGCGTGATGCCGGAGGATTCGGTCTCCTCCCAGTCGATGAGCTCGGGGATGGGTCGGCGCAGGTCGGGATTGGTCAGCGCCAGCCCAGCCTCTTCACCGAGGGCCTCGATGTCCAGCGCCCCGCGGGAGCCGATGTGGATGACCCGTTCGCTGACCTGCGCGGGGCAGCTCTCCGCGTTCGGGCAGCGGTAGTCGACGTCGCCCTCTTTGGCCGGGGCGAGCTCGGTGCCGCAGACCGGGCAGTGCGTGGGGAAGGCGAACTCGGTCAGCTCCTGCTCACGGCCCTTCCGCGCGGCCAACACGGGGCCCACCACCTCGGGGATCACGTCCCCGGCCTTGCGGACGATGACATCGTCGCCGATGAGCACGCCCTTGGCCTTGACCACGTCCCGGTTGTGCAGGGTGGCGCGGGAGACCACGGAGCCGGCCACCTTCTTGGGGTCCAGCACCGCGAAGGGAGTCACCCGGCCGGTGCGTCCCACGTGGACCATGATGTCCAGCAGCCGGGTATGAACCTCCTCGGGGGGATACTTATACGCCGCGGCCCAGCGGGGCACCCGGGAGGTGTGCCCCAGGGAGCGCTGCTGAGCAAAGTCATCGACCTTGATGACCACCCCGTCGATCTCGTGGACCAGCTCGTGGCGGTTCTTCTCATGCTCGTCGAGATACGCCTCGATCTGCTCATAGTCATCGAACAGCCGAGTGTAGGGGCTGACCGGCAGGCCCCAGGCGCCGAGCTGCTCATAGGCGGCATGCTGGCTGGCAGGCTCGAATCCGGTGCGCGCACCGATGCCATGCACGAACATCGACAGCGGTCGTTCGGCCGTCTTCTTCGGATCCTTCTGGCGCAGCGACCCGGCGGCGGCATTGCGCGGGTTGGCCAGCGGAGCCTTCCCCGCCTCGGCCAGCCGTTCGTTGAAGGCATGGAATTCGGCGGTGGGCATGAAGATCTCCCCGCGGACCTCCAGCTCCTCGGGGTGATCCTCTCCGAGGAGCTGCTCGGGGATGTCGCCGATGGTCAGCACGTTATGAGTGACGTCCTCACCGGTGGTTCCGTCGCCTCGGGTGGCCGCGCGGACCAGCCGTCCGTCGCGGTAGAGCAGGTTGATGGCCAGGCCGTCGATCTTGACCTCGACCAGCCACTTCGCGGTCTCCTCGGGGCGCTGCGTCGCCAGCGAGGCGCTGGCCCGGTCGAACCAGGTGCGCAGCTCGGAGCGGGCGAAGAGGTCCTCCAGCGAATAGAGCCGCTGGAGGTGCTGGACCGGGGAGAAGGCCTCCGCGACCTCGCCGCCGACCTCCTGGGTGGGGGAGTCCGCGGCGACGATCTCCGGGTGCTCGGCCTCGATCTGCTCCAGACGTTCGAAGAGTACATCGAACTCCGCATCGGAGATCAACGGATCATTGTCCTGGTAGTACGCGATCCGGTGCCGGCGCACCTCCTCGACCAGCTCCACATACTCCTCGCGCAGGGCGGAGGGCGGGGTGGCTTCGACGGAGTCAGCGGCGGAGTTCTCAGTTGATTCGCTCACTCGTCTGATTCTAGTCGCCGCTAGGGTGGGTCACATGGCCTTCGTGAAGCTTTCGCCCCCTGATCACCCCGAGGCTGCCCTCGTGGAGGCCGCCGGTCTGCGCTGGCTGGGCCAGGCGGCCGACGACGGCGGCGCTCCCGTGGTCTCGGTCCGCTCGGCCTCGCGAGGGTCGGGGCACGAACAGGACGGCTCGGCGGAGCGCGGACGTCTGGAGCTCAAGGAGCTGCCGACGGCCACCCCCGACGAGCAGGCAGGCGTTGAGTTCGGCCGGGCGCTGGCGCGGACCCACGGATGGCTCGCCCGCCAGCGTGGAGCCCAGGACAACGGTCCTACCCCCACCGCCGACCACGAGGGGTTCGGCGTCCTCCCTCCGGAGCATCCCGCGCAGACGCCCGCCTATTTCGGCCCGGCGGAGCAGCCTCTGGTCATGGGAACCGGGGTGCACGCCAGCTGGGGAGCCTTCCTGGCGCTGGAGCGGCTGGACCCGATGCTGCAGGGACTTGCCCCTGAGCTCACTGCCGCCGACGCGCGGCTGCTGCACGCGGCCCGGGACCGGATCGCCGCAGGAGAGCTCGACGACGCCGAGCCACCGGCGCTGATCCACGGGGACCTCTGGTCGGGCAACGTGCTCTGGACCCCGGCGGCTTCCGGGGCGGCGGCTTCAGGAGAGGCACATTCAGGGTCGGCGCATGGAGGGGAGGCACATGGAGGGGCCGTGCGGGGGACGCTGATCGATCCCGCGGCCCACACCGGGCACCGCGAGACCGACATCGCGTTTCTGCACCTCTTCGGGCTGCCCCAGCTGGACGCTGTGATGCGCGGGTATCAGCAGGAGTTTCCGCTGAGCACCGGATGGCAGGACCGCATCGGACTGCACCAGTTCTTCTGCCTCGGCGTGCACTGGCTGCTCTTCGGAGGAAGCTATCGCGGCCCGACGCTGCGCGCGGCCGAGCAGGTCCTCCAGCTCTGAGCCGGTCCGCGTCAGCCCTGCAGGGCGTCCCGCAGCCGCTCCACCGGTTCCCGGACCTGCAGGAAGGAGGTGTCGAAGACCTCCTCGGGCATCATGTAGGGATCCACGACGTCGTCCTCGGATCCTGCGGACGGGTCGTGATCGCGCTGTGCGGCCACCAGCGGCACCAGCGCGGCGAACTTGGCGGGGGTCGAATCGGCGCCGGCGAAGGCCGCGCGCAGCTCGGCCTCGTCCACGGCATCGATCAGCCGGGCGAACTCTCGAATGGTGAACACCTTCTGAGCGCTCTCTGGGATGTCGGTGAGGATGTCGGCCACGTGGCCGCGGGTGGCGGTGAGCACGAGGTCGCTGTCCCGGACCATCTCGGAGCGCAGCTGCTCCGCCTGGAAGTCGGAGGTCTCCGCCCCGTAGTCGGCGAGCCGGGTCTTCATCTGAGGCTCCATGTCATCGCCCACATGGGCGTGGGTTCCGGCGGAGCGGACGATGATCTCGTCCTCGCCGAAGGTATGGGCCAACAGCCGATCCATCGCGGGGGAGCGGCAGATATTGCCGGTGCAGACGGCCAGCAGGGTGTAGGTCTCAGTCATGCATTCCATCTGATCACATCGGACCCGCAAGACCCCACCTAGACTCTTGCCCGTGAAGCGAACAACATCCGAGCCTTCGGCCGAGCATTCAGCAGCCCCCGGCCCTGGTGGCCTGCGCCGCCGCTTCTACGGGTGGGAGCTGGCGATCGTGCTTGGCCTGTCGCTGGGGCGTTCCGCGATCTATGCCGTGCTTCAGCTCGCCGAAAGGCTGACGCTCGCTCCTTTGGCGGACCAGACGGCGACGGTGCAGTCCTCGCGCTCGCGGGCCGAGTTCTTCGACGTCAGCTACCAGGTGCTCGACGCTGTCTTCGCCCTGGTGCCGGTGGTCCTGGTCTTCTACCTGTTCTTCCTGCATGGGATGAACCCGTTCCGCAGGTTCGGACTCGATCTGCGAGCCCCTGTCAGGGACCTGCTGCTCGGCGTCGGACTGTTCCTGCTCATCGGACTGGGCACCGTGGTGATCTACGCGGTGGGACGGGCCACGGGCATCACTGCGGAGCTGATCCCGGCCGACGTCGGGGAACACTGGTGGACGACCCCGGTGCTGGTGCTCACCGCGCTGCGCCACTCCCTGCTGGAGGAGATCATCATGATCGCCTACCTCTTCGACCGTGCCCGGCGGATCTGGCCACGGGCCGGGATCTGGATGATCATCCTGGGATCGGCAGTGCTGCGCGGCGCCTATCACCTCTATCAGGGCTTCGGGCCGGGAATCGGCAACCTGCTGATGGGGGTGATCTTCGGCTGGATCTACCACCGCTGCGGCCGGGTGATGCCGCTGGTGATCGCGCACCTGCTGCTGGATGTCGTCGCGTTCCTCGCCTTCCCGCTGGTGCTCCAGCTCATCCCGGGATAGCGGGCGGGACCCGCAGCCAGCGCACAGCAAAGGGGGCCCCGACCGCGAACGGCCAGAGCCCCCTTCAACGGGAATCAGGCGAGGTCAGTCGTCGTCTTCCTCGTCGTGCTTCTCGACCACGAGGGTCTCGGTGGTCAGCACCAGGGCCGCGATGGAGGCCGCGTTCTGCAGTGCAGAACGGGTGACCTTCACCGGGTCGATGACGCCGTCGGCGATCAGATCGCCGTAGACACCGGTCTTGGCATTGAAGCCATGGTTCGGTGCCATCTCGGACACCTTGGAGGCGACCACGAAGCCGTCCTCCCCGGCGTTCTGCGCGATCCAGCGCAGCGGCTGGACCAGTGCGCGGCGGACGATGCCCACAGCGGCCGCGGCATCTCCGGAGAGTGCCTTGACGTCCTCGTCCTCGTCCAGCACGGAGAGGGCGTTGATCAGCGCGGTGCCGCCACCGGCCACGATGCCCTCTTCCAGTGCTGCGCGGGTGGAGGAGACGGCATCTTCGATGCGGTGCTTGCGCTCCTTGAGCTCCACCTCGGTGGCTGCGCCGACCTTGATGACGCCGATGCCGCCGGAGAGCTTCGCGAGGCGCTCCTGGAGCTTCTCGCGGTCCCACTCAGAGTCGGAGGCATCTGCCTGAGCCTTGATGGTGGCCGCGCGAGCGTCCACGTCCTCCTTGGCGCCAGCGCCATCAACGATGGTGGTGGCGTCCTTGGTGACGGTGACTCGACGGGCGGTGCCCAGGGACTCCAGGTCCACCTGATCGAGCTTGAGGCCCAGATCGGGAGAGATGACCTGTGCACCGGTGAGCACTGCGATGTCCTCGAGCATGGCCTTGCGGCGGTCCCCGAAACCGGGGGCCTTGACTGCGACCACGTTGAGCGTGCCGCGCAGCTTGTTCACCACGAGGGTGGAGAGGGCTTCGCCCTCGACGTCCTCAGAGATGATGAACAGCGGGCGCTTGGCCTGCAGGACCTTCTCCAGCACGGGCAGGAACTCGGCCATGTTGGAGATCTTGCCCTGGTTGATCAGGATCAGCGGATCTTCGAGCACGGCTTCCTGGCGCTCGGCGTCGGTGACGAAGTGCGGGGACAGGTAGCCCTTGTCGAACTGCATGCCCTCGGTGATCTCCAGCTCCGTGGAGGTGGAGGATCCCTCTTCGATGGTGATGACGCCGTCGGTGCCCACCGCGTCGAATGCGCGGGCCAGCAGTTCGCCGACCTCGTCATTCTGTGCGGAGATGGCGGCCACGTTGGCCGCCTGCTGGCCCTCGACATCGCGAGCGTTCTCGCGCAGTCGGCGAGTCACAGCGGCCACCGAGGTTTCGATGCCGCGCTTGATCTCGCTGGGGGCTGCGCCGGCTGCCACGTTGCGCAGGCCTTCCTTGACCAGAGCCTGGGCGAGGACGGTTGCGGTGGTGGTGCCGTCGCCTGCGACGTCGTTGGTCTTGGTGGCGACTTCCTTGGCCAGCTGCACGCCGAGGTTTTCGTAGGGGTCCTCGACCTCCACCTCACGGGCGATGGTCACGCCGTCGTTGGTGATGGTCGGAGCGCCCCAGGACTTGTCCAGGACCACGTTGCGGCCCTTGGGGCCGAGCGTGACCTTGACCGTGTCTGCAAGCTTATCGATGCCGGCTTCCAGAGCGCGGCGTGCAGCATCACTGAATTCAAGCTGCTTTGCCATGTATTACTGCTCCTTTGAGAGTGTGAGAATCGGATCCAAATGAGGTCCGTGAAGAGACTTCAGCGGTCCGTTCTTACTTCTCGATGATGGCCAGGACGTCGCGAGCGTTGAGCACGAGGTACTCTTCGCCGCTGACTTTGACCTCGGTGCCGCCGAACTTCGAGTAGATGACGACGTCGCCCTCGGAGACGTCAACGGGGATGCGCTTGCCCTTTTCGTCGAAACGACCTGGGCCTACTGCGACGACCTTGCCCTCCTGGGGCTTTTCCTTGGCGGTGTCCGGGATGACCAGACCGGAAGCGGTGGTCTGCTCTGCTTCCAGGGGGCGGACAACAATGCGATCCTCGAGAGGCTTGATGGAGACTGACACGTCAGTACTCTCCTTTGCGTGGGGTGGAATCGGTCAATGGCACAGGCCCGTACCGGGCATCCCGGTGACGCCGGGGTGCTTGACAGGCCGAAATCTGTTGCACGCCTTAGGAGTGGCCAACCGTCGTCGCGGTGCCGGATGGTGCCCCGTCAGGCTGATATCCGCAGGTTGACGGCCCGCGGACACGCTGGCACCCGAGGGTCTCGAGTGCTAAGTGAAACTTTATAGACGGGCTTAGCACTCGGTCAAGCAGAGTGCTAAGGCTTTGGCTACGGGCGGACGTGCACGGGACGTAGACTTGGGGCCGAGCCACCCGCTTTTGACCCGAGAGGCACCACTGTGACTGAAACTCATCAGGAGCCGCGCGCGGCCGCCGGCGCGGAGCACGATCCCTTCGGATTCGTCGGACTGACCTACGACGACGTCCTTCTGCTCCCCGGTGCCACCGATGTCATCCCCTCGGAGGCCGACACCTCCACCCGGTTCTCCCGGAACATCACCCTGCAGTCACCGCTGGCCTCGGCGGCCATGGACACCGTGACCGAGGCCCCGATGGCGATCGCCATGGCACGCCAGGGCGGCATCGGCATCCTGCACCGCAACCTCTCGATCGAGGACCAGGCCCGCCAGGTGGACAAGGTCAAGCGTTCCGAGTCCGGGATGATCAGCGATCCGGTGACGATCACCCCGGATGCCACCATCGCCGACCTCGACGAGCTCTGCGCCCACTACCGCGTCTCCGGGCTTCCCGTGGTCGACGCCGAATCCAAGCTGCTGGGCATCATCACCAACCGGGACACCCGCTTCATCCCGCGCGAGCAGTATCTGACCACCAAGGTCTACGAGAAGATGACCCCCCAGCCGCTGATCACTGCCCGGGTCGGGATCCCCAACGAAGAGGTGCTGCGGATCTTCTCCGAGCACCGCGTGGAGAAGCTGCCGCTCGTCGACGACGCCGGCGTGCTCCAGGGCCTGATCACCATCAAGGACTTCGACAAGGCCGACCGCTACCCGCAGGCCACCAAGGATGAGGAAGGCCGGCTGCGCGTAGGTGCGGCCGTGGGCTTCTTCGGTGAAGGCTTCGAGCGGGCCATGACGCTGGTGGAGGCAGGTGTGGACGCCCTTGTGGTGGACACCGCGAATGGTCACACCCGAGGCGTGCTCGACATGATCGCCCGGCTCAAGGCAGAGCCGCGCGCCGCCGGAGTGGATGTCATCGGCGGCCAGGCCGCGACCCGCGAAGCCGCGCAGGCCATCATCGATGCCGGCGCGGACGCCATCAAGGTCGGCGTCGGTCCAGGCTCCATCTGCACCACCCGCATCGTGGCCGGTGTGGGTGTCCCGCAGGTCACCGCCATCTACGAGTCCTCCAAGGCGGCGATCCCGGCCGGCGTTCCGCTGATCGCCGACGGCGGGCTGCAGCACTCCGGAGACATCGGCAAGGCCCTGGTCGCCGGTGCCGACTCGGTGATGCTCGGATCCCTGCTGGCGGGCTCCGCAGAATCCCCCGGAGACCTGGTCTTCTACAACGGCAAGCAGTTCAAGGCATACCGCGGCATGGGCTCAATGGGCGCCATGCAGACCCGCGGGAAGAACACCTCCTTCTCCAAGGACCGCTACTTCCAGGCCGATGTTCCCTCCGATGAGAAGCTCATCCCCGAGGGGATCGAGGGCCAGGTGCCCTACCGCGGCCCGCTCGAGGTGGTGTTCCACCAGCTCACCGGCGGTCTGCGGCAGACCATGTTCTACGTGGGCGCGCACACCACCGGCGAGCTCAGGAACAAGGGCAAGTTCGTGCGGATCACGTCCGCCGGACTCAAGGAATCGCACCCGCATGACATCATGATGACGGTGGAAGCGCCGAACTACCGGCGCTAGTAAAGGAGCTGTTTTGAGCAACGAGATCCCCATCGGCCTGGCCAAGAACGGTCGAAGGGCCTGGGCGCTGGACGATGTCGCCATCGTCCCGAACCGGCGTACTCGCAGCCCGCAGGACGTGAGCCTGGACTGGCGCATCGACGCCTACTCCTTCAACATGCCGGTGATCGGTGCGCCTATGGACTCGGTCATGTCCCCAGCCACCGCCATCGAACTGGGCAAGCAGGGCGGCCTGGGCGTGCTGAACCTGGAGGGGCTGTGGACCCGCTACGAGGATCCCGAGCCGGTGCTCGCCGAGATCGCGGCGCTGGGTGCCGATGAGATCTCTGCGGACAACACTCGCCGCCTGCAGGAGCTCTACTCCGAGCCCATCAAGGCCGAGCTGATCACCGCACGACTGGCAGAGATCCGTGACGCCGGCGTCGTGGTCTCCGGGTCGCTGACTCCGCAGCGCACCCAGGAGTTCTACGAGACCGTGGTCGCGGCCGGGGTGGACATGTTCGTCATCCGCGGCACCACCGTCTCCGCCGAGCACGTGGCGCAGAACGGTGACCCGCTGAACCTCAAGGAGTTCATCTACGAACTCGATGTGCCCGTGATCGTCGGCGGCGCCGCTGGGTACACCCCGGCGCTGCACCTGATGCGCACCGGTGCCGCCGGCGTGCTGGTCGGCTTCGGCGGCGGGGCGGCCACGACCACCCGGCGCGCCATGGGCATCCGCGTCCCGATGGCCACGGCGATCAGCGACGTCGCGGCCGCGCGCCGGGACTACCTGGATGAATCCGGTGGGCGCTATGTCCAGGTGATCGCCGACGGCGGTATGGGTTCCTCCGGGGACCTCGTCAAGGCACTGGCCATGGGGGCCGACGCCGTCATGCTCGGCACCACGCTCGCCCGCGCCGAAGAGGCACCGGGCAAGGGCTGGCACTGGGGGCTCGAAGCGGTGCACCCGGACTTCCCGCGCGGGCACCGGACCCGGGTGGGCACCGTCGCTCCGCTGCAGGAGCTGCTCTGGGGCCCCGCGCACCACACCGATGGTTCCTCGAACCTGATGGGTGGACTGCGCCACGCGATGGCCTCCACGGGCTACGTGGATCTGAAGTCCTTCCAGCGCGTGGATGCGATCGTCTCCCCGATGGGCCAGCAGACCCGCTGACAGGACGCACGCACGCCCCCTCGGAAAAAATCGTAGAGCTGTCGCAGAATCGTAGAGCTATAGCTCTACGAGAAGCTACAGCTCTACGATTTTTTCGTGGAGGGGGCGGTCCGGTGAGGTGCGGGGTCGTGTCGAGGCCCGCGGCGCACGCGGGGCCACTTCCCGTGGCGGTCCTGGACGAAGGACCCCTAAACGCAGTTTGTCGTAGAGCTGTAGAGAATCGTAGGGCTATAGCTCTACGATTTGCTACAGCCCTACGACAAACGCGCGGGGCGGGGTCGGTCAGTTGCAGGCTCAGCGGGGCCGCGTGGGCTGGGCCGACTCGTCAGCCCAGCCCACTCGGTTCAGCTCAGCTCAGCAGCTGCCGTTCTCCTCCCAGGGGCCGTACTGATCGCCCGGCTCCTGGTTCCGGGTGTACCACTTGGCGGTGTAGCTGGTGCCCTCGTGGACGATGGTCTCGCCACCGTCGAACTGTGAGCTCGGTGCCCACTGCGGCAGGGTCTCCTCGCCGCATTCGGCGGGGGTTCCCACCTCGGACCAGGCGCTCCACGGGGATGCCCCGGGGACCTGGTTCTTGGAGTACCAGAGCGCGGTGTAGACGCCACCCTCATGGCTCACGGTGTCTCCGTTGGTGTAGACCGCGGCGGAGTCCCAGGCCTCATAGCTGGGAGTCTCCTCGCCGCCGTCGTCGCCCTCTCCATCTTCGTCCTCGTCACCGTCGCCGGGGGTGCCGGCTCCCGAGAGGGTGAGGTCGGCCACGATCGGATCGTGGTCGGAGGAGCGCCACTGATCCGGGGCGTAGAGCATGGTGCCCACGGAGTTGTAGCGGCTGTACTCCAGCGCGAGAGGCTCCACGGCGTTGATGTTCCAGATCTGCGTCTGGTCCACATCACCGGCGGCGGCCTCGGTGGCGAAGAGGTGATCCAGGGATCCCACCGCGCCGTCGAACATGTAGCTGTATCCACCGGTCTCCGCGGAGAGGTTGGTGTACCCCGCCTCGGTGATGACCTGGATCGGGTCCTCCAGCTCGTAGGAGTTGAAGTCGCCCATCAGGAACAGCCTCTCGGTCTCCGCGTCTTCCTGGAGGGCGTCGGCGAACGCAACGAGCGCCTCGGCCTGCCGGACACGGTCGCCGTTGAAGGAGCCCTGCCCGGTGGTGTCGGCATTATCACCGGTGCCGCTGCCACCCTTGGACTTGAAGTGGTTCACGACGGCGAGGAAGCTCTCCGCGCCGTCGGCGTTCTCGCCGGAGCCGTCCACCTCCGTGAACTCCTGGGCCAGGGGTTCACGTGCGTTGGAGAAGATCTCATCGAGGTCCAGCTCGCCGAGCTGGCTCTGATCAAGGTCATCGACGCCGTCCTCGAAGAGGATGCGCGAATCGCCCTCGGGTGCGACGCGATCGGTGCGGTAGATGAATCCGTTGCGGATCACATCTTCCTCGGCGGGAACCTCTTCCGGGGACTCGACGTAGTCCCAGGTCCCGGCGCTGTTCTCGGCGCCGTTGAGCGCCTCGACCAGAGCGGCCAGGGCGCGGTCACGGTCCTCGTCTGCGAAGAAGTACCGAGTGTTCTCGATCTCCTGCAGTGCCACCACGTCGGCGTCGAGTCCGCTGATGGCGGCCACGATCTTGGCCTCCTGGCGCTCGAAGCTATCCTGGCTGTAGGCGCCGCGCGCGTCACAGTAGTCGTTGGTGGTGGGGTTGCCGTCGATGTCGGTGTAGTACTCGCACCCGGCCTCGTCCTCGCCGAGGGAGATGAAGTAGTTCAGCACGTTGAATCCGGCGATGCGCACATCTCCGGTCCGCTCCGCAGGGGACTCGTTGCCCTCGCGGGTGTTCTCGAACTCTGCGGGCTGGACCTGCTCGGCGGTCTCCGGGGTGAGCTTGCTCAGCGGCTGCAGCCGCCATTCCTCGAACCGGTAGTCCATGATCACGTCGGTCTGCCACAGCACCTCGGCGCCGATGCGGATCGGATCCTCGAGCGTGAGATACGGCAACGGCTGGTCGCGATCCTCGCTCCAGGCCTGCCAGGAGGTCGACGCCGCGTCGTCGAGGTAGATGACGCGCTCATCGTTCTCAGCGGCCAGCGCCTCAGCCTCGGGGCCCGGGCGGAACGCGGAGGTGGGGTTCACCAGCGGCTCCTCGCCCAGAACGATGCCGATCTCGCCATACTGATTCAGCGTGTAGTGGTCGGTGACCGTGTAGGTGCCCTGCGGGTCGATCAGCATGCCCAGCAGAGATTCGCGCGCATCGGCGGTCTCCGGAACCTCCACGGAGGCGGGCTTGACCGCTTCGAAGGGCTCATCCTCGATCAGGCTGAACTCATGGTGCGGGGTCTGCGTGGACTCCGGGTAGAGGCTGATCTGCGGAGCGTCGTAGTAGACCTCTGCGTCGCCGGTGATCTCGACGAAGTCGCCGACCTGCACACGCTCCTCAGCGACCGACCACGGCGAATACACGAAGATCGCGTCCGAGGTCTCGTGCGTGCTCAGGTCCACGTCCCCGCCCGAACCGGCGGTCTGCAGATAGAAGCCGTTGAAGCTCTGCTCCGCGGGATAGACGGCGGTCACCACGCCGCGAGTGGTCACGGCGAACTCCTCGTCATCACCTGCCAACGTGGAGTTGATCTCGTCGATCTCCAGCTCCGTGGGATCCGTCTCGGGGTCCGTGGGTTCGGGATCGGTCGGCTCAGGATCCGTCGGCTCAGGATCCGTCGGTTCGGGATCCGTGGGTTCTGGATCGCTGGGTTCCTCGCCGGGCTCAGAGGGCTCAGGATCCGTAGGCTCGGGATCCGTGGGCTCGGGATCCGTGGGCTCCGGTTCGGGCTCCGCGCCGGAGCTGGTCTCGCCCGACGCGTTGGTGGGCGAGGGAGTCCCGCGGCTGAAGTCCACGGAGTTGTCGTCGGTGTCGGATCCCTCGGTGCGGTTGAGCGACGAGGCGTTGGTCCCCGACGTCGCCGCAGCGGTCTCGAAGGTGTTGGTGCTGCCGAAGCCTAGCAGGTCTGCCACCTGCGGCTCATCGACCACTGATTCCAGCGGCAGTGCCTCGAGGGTCTCGGTCGTGGTGGCCAGGATGAAGGTGCCGCCCGCGGCAGCGCCGATCGCCGCACCGGTCTCGGCGTCGGCCGCGGGGAGCTCGGCGCCGTCGCCGCTGTTGCCTCCGCCCTGGATCAGGTAGTGCCCTCCGGGCTGGATCTCACCGCTCAGCGGCACAGTCGAGGTCGGCGCACCGGTGGAGGACCTGGCGCGGTACTGCAGCGACCAGTCGCCGAGGTCCACGCTCTCCTCACAGGTGTTGAGCAGCTCGATGAAGCGGTTGGTCAGTGCGGCCGAGCCGCTGCCGCCGTTGGGAAATGCCTCATTGATCACGACGCAGTCTGCGCCGGGGGCCGCTTCGGGGGCCGCTTCGGGGGCAGGAGTCTCGGGGGTGGCAAAGGCTGGGGCTGGTGCCAGGAGGGCGGTGCTCAGCCCAAGGGCGGCGAGGCCGCGGGTGAAGCGTCGTCGTCGTCCTGGTGGGGGAGCATTGCTGGGGGATCTCGTCACGTCATAGTCCTCATCAGGTCAGGGTGATCGCTGTGAGCGCTCACCATGGTGGTCGTATCAGTGCGAATGTTCAGACCGATCTGCGAAGCCCCGCGAGTGAGATCAAGCACAGTCCGGCCCGTGATGAATCCAAGCAGGGTCATGTGAACGGCGTGCTACATGAAGGGAAATGCCCGTGACCTGCGGGCTTCCGGCAGCCGTCCGCGCGGGTTTGTTGCGCCTACGATGCTCCAGCGCGACGCCGCCTACCCGTCGTGTATACCCCCGGGGGTATACTGGAGTAACAGTATCGATCAGAGGAGGACGCGATGTGCCGTGCAGTGACCTGCAGTACCTGCGGAAAGACCACCTGGGCCGGATGTGGGCAGCACGTGGATGACGTGGTGCGCGGAGTCAGTGCCGGGCAGCGCTGCCCGGGCCATGAGTCCGCGCCGCGCAGCGGGTTCTTCGCCCGCCTGCTCGGCCGCTGAGCCGGCGCTCCGTCCGTCTCCCCGGCGGCTCGCCTGCTCGGGGGGTCCAGATACAAAGAAGCCCGTCAGCCTGAATCAGGCTGACGGGCTTCATGTTGCGGAGGATGGGGGATTTGAACCCCCGAGGGCGTGAACCCAACACGCGTTCCAAGCGTGCGCCATAGGCCGCTAGGCGAATCCTCCTGGCTGCTTCTCGCTGGCCTGCCTGATCGGCGCGGCCCTCGAGAGCAGACTTCATACTAGCGGAGATGCATCCCAGAATGCACATCGGCGCCGCGTAGGATGGATCACCCCCGCCCAGTGACCAGCACATTCACCCCCCGAGCAGGTCTCGGCTCGGCCCAGTTCAACCCCGACAGAGGAGTCCCAGGTGCACGCAGGACGCTATGCGCCCAGTCCCTCCGGAGACCTGCATCTCGGGAACCTGCGCACCGGAATGCTGGCCTGGCTCTTCGCGCGGTGGAGCGGACGGGAGTTCCTGCTCCGGTTCGAGGACCTGGATGCCGAACGCACCGTGGAGGGTGCCGAGGCCCAGCAGCTCGAGGACCTGCACGCGGTGGGCCTGACCTTCGACTCCCAGCATGGCCACAGCTCCATCAGGCAGTCCGAACGGCTGAGCCTCTACACACGAGCCATCGAGCAGCTCACCGAGTCTGGGCTGACCTTTGAATGCTTCTGCTCGCGCAAGGACATCCGGGAGGCCACCCGGGCTCCGCATGCGACTCCCGGGGTCTATCCCGGCACCTGCCGGAACCTCAGCGAGGCGGAACGGGCGCACCGTCGCGCCGAGCGCCCGGCCTCGCTGCGGCTGCGCGCCGACCGGGACGACGACGGCGCCGCCCCACAGGTCAGCGCTCAGGACCTGCTTCTGGGCGAGATCACCGCCGGAGTGGATGACTTCGTGCTCCAGCGCAACGACGGCGCCCCGGCCTACAACCTGGCAGTGGTGGTCGATGACCACCTCACCGGGGTGGACCAGGTGGTCCGCGCGGACGACCTCGCCGCCTCGGCGCCGAGCCAGGCCTACCTGAGGGGCCTGCTCTACGGGACCGAGGCGGCCTCGGAGGTCGTCTACGCCCATGTGCCCCTGGTGCTCAATGCCGACGGACGGCGCCTCGCCAAACGGGACGGGGCCGTGACCCGCTCGGCACTGCGGGAGCAGGGCCTGAAGGACGAGGCCCTTCGCGAGATGCTGCTGGACTCGCTGGGCCTCCCCGCCGGGACGCTGGCCGCAGCACTGGAGTCCTTCGACCCCGCCAGCCTGCCGCGGGAGCCCTGGGTGTTCAGGCCGACAGACCTCTGATCACGGGCGGGAGAGCTGCACTCACGGGCGCAGCATGATCTTTCCCGTGCGGCCGGGCACGAAGTTCGCCTGCGCGGCCTCGCGCACCTGCTCGAAGGAGTAGGTGGCCTCGGTGGTCAGCGAGATCGAGCCGTCCTGGACCCGAGTGAGCAGCTCGGTGAAGAGCTCTCCGCGGCGCTGCGGCGCCAAGGAGCCCATCACGCGGCTTCCCCAGAAGCCCTTGACGGTGACGTTCTTGAAGATGATGGCGCCGGAGTTCAGCTCCATGGTGCCCCCGGCCATCGCGCCGAAGATCACCAGCGTGGCCTCCTCGCCCAGCTGGGAGAGGACCTGGTTGCTGGACTCGCCGCCCACCGAATCGATGCCGGCAGTGATTGCCGCGCCGCCGGTGATCTCAGCGACGCGATCCTCCCATCCGGCGGTCTCGGTGGAGACGATCTGGGTGATGCCCTGCTCGGCGAGCTCATCGACACCTGCATCCCGGCGCACGAGACCCACCACGTTGATCCCGCGGGTGGGGGCCAGCTGCGCGAGCAGACGTCCGACAGCGCCGTTGGCGGCGTTCTGAATGATCCAGTCGCCCTCCTTCAGGTCGAGCCAGTCCAGCAGCGCCAGCGTGGAGAACGGCATGGCCACCAGCTGGGCGGCGACGTCGTCGGCGGCAGCCTCATCCACCGGGATCAACCCGGCAGCTGCGGCTGTGAAGTACTCCGCCCAGACACCGAAGGTGCCGCCTGCTGCCACGCGCTGACCCACGGAGAGCCCCTCCACGCCTTCGCCGAGCGCGTCGATGACGCCCACTGCCTCGGTGCCTGCACGCGCGGGAAGCTCGGGCTTGAAGCCGTAGCTTCCACGGATGGTCCAGAGGTCATGGTTGTGGATCGGGGACATCAGCGTCCGGATCCGAACCTCGCCCTCGCCGGGCTCAGGGACGGTGACGTCCTCCACTGTGAGGACGTCCCAGGGCTCGCCGAATGTTTCATGGGTGACAGCACGCATGATGGCCTACTTTCCTAGTGTCTATCGCTGATATATCTCCTGATGAGGTACGCGAGCCGCAACAGTCACCGCGACAGGGCTATTCCTGGCGCGAAGGTCTCTGTGACCCCTCCCACGTAGACTGGATCCACCGAAGACCGTTGGAGGTCCCGGCCGATCCACCCGCATCCCCGCAGGCCTCCGAGACCAGAAGGCGAGAACCCATGCCCGAAGACGTTCAGGACCAGAACAGCGCCGACTACACTATCGGCGACTACCTGCTGGACCGGCTGGCCGAGCTCGGACTGACCGAGCTGTTCGGCGTTCCCGGAGATTTCAACCTCCACTTCCTCGACCACGTGGTGGACCACAGCAAGATCCGCTGGGTCGGCTCTGCCAACGAGCTCAACGCCGGCTACAGCGCGGACGGCTATGCCCGCATCCGCGGCATCGGTGCCTTCCTGACCACCTACGGGGTGGGAGAGCTCTCCGCGATCAACGCCGTCGCGGGCTCCTACGCCGAATCCGTGCCGGTGGTCCAGATCGTCGGGGCCCCGCCCAAGGAGACCCAGGCCTCCGGACGAAAGATCCACCACTCGCTGGGAGATGGGGACTTCAAGCACTTCCTGCGCATGGCTGAAGAGGTCACCTGCGCCCACGCCGACCTCGACGCCGCCACCGCGACCTGGGAGATCGATCGGGTGCTGCGCGACGTCGTCTTCCGCCGTCGGCCCGGTTATCTGATGCTGGCCGCCGACGTCGCCGAGGTCCCGGCCTACCCGCCTGCTGAACCGCTGACCACGGACCTGCCGGTGACCACCCCGCGCGCCGTCGCCGCCTTCGAAGAGGCCGTCCGTCGTTTCCTGCCCGGCCGGCGCACCGCCGTGCTGGCCGACCTGCTGGTGCACCGGCTCGGCGCCACCGAGGAGCTCGCCTCCTTCCTGAAGGATTCACAGCTGCCCTTCGCGACCCTGGCCTGGGGCAAGACGCTGGTGGATGAATCGGACCCGAACTTCGTGGGCATCTACGCCGGTGCCGCGTCCCAGGACCGCGTTCGCGACGTCATCGAGGGCGCAGACGCGCTGATCACGCTGGGTGTGGAGTACACCGACAACACCACCGCCGGCTTCTCCATGAACCTGGATCCCGCTCGGCTGATCGACGTCTCGCGCTTCGGGGCCCGCGTGGGGGAGGAGGTCTTCACCCCGATCTCGCTGCAGGACGCACTCGCGGTGCTGCACCGGGTGACAGAGGACCTCGACGACGTCGTGCCCATGCCCGCCGCAGAGGCCCCCGCCCCGGAGACGCCGCGCGAGCCCTCGGACGAGCCGCTGACCCAGGACGGCCTGTGGCGAGTGCTGGCCTCCCAGCTGGAGTCGGCGAACATCGTCGCGGCGGACCAGGGCACCAGCTATTTCGGGATGGCCTCCCACCGGTTCCCCGCGAAGTCCACGTTCATCGGCCAGCCCATGTGGGGCTCCATCGGATACACCCTGCCCGCCATCCTCGGCGCCGGCCTCGCAGACCCCAGCCGACGCCCGGTGCTGCTGATCGGTGACGGCTCGGCCCAGCTGACCATCCAGGAGATGGGTGTGATGATCCGGGAGAAGCTCCCCACGGTGATCGTGCTGGTCAACAACGACGGCTACACCGTGGAGCGTGCCATCCACGGGCCCGACGCCGTCTACAACGACATCGCGCCGTGGCGATGGGAGCTGGTGCCGCAGCTCTTCGGCGCCGCGGAGGAGGACTACCTCTATCGCCGCGTCACCACCGAGGCGCACCTGCTGGCGGCCTGCCGCGACACGATGAGCAACCGCGAGAAGCTGGTCTTCATCGAGGCGATCACCGACCGGGACGACATCCCGCAGCTGCTCGAAGATGTGGCGAACGCGCTCAAGCGCTGATCAACTCCGCGGAGGCCGCCCGACCCATTCGCGTTCGGACGCAGCCTCACGATAAGATGATTTCCGGCCCCACGTGCGGTGCCATCCTGCTGAACTCCCCCAGGACCGGAAGGTAGCAAGGGTAAGTGGGCTCTGGCAGGTGCACGTGGGGCTCTTAATGTCTTTGGCAGCCTCGGCGGCACCCGGTTGACGCACCGGAGCGCGACCTGCACCACTCGAGCGCAGGATCATTCTGTGGGTGGATGTCCCTGGTCCTCTGCCGCTTCTACGCTCGAGGCATGGACTCAGCACAGCCCCGGACCTCCCCACCCCGTCGAGCGAACCGATGGTTCCAGGCCCCCTGGGTGCAGGGGATCGGCACGACGCTGGGCACGCTGGTCCCCGCCCGGAGCTACCCGGCCTGGCTGCGACAGACGATGATGTGGGTGCCCGCCGTCGGGCTCGGCGCACTGGTGTCGAGCCCGACGGTCTGGCGATCCCTGGCGGAATCCGCCCAGGCGCAGCCCGACTCGCCGGGTGCTGAAGCAGCAGATTCGGCGAGGAACGAATCCGCCGAGCAGCTACTGGACACTTCTGCCGCAGACCGCTCCCGCCGCAGACCGTTCACGCGATGGCTCGGCCGAGCCGGTGGCGGGATCGCCGTCGGAGCCCTGGTCTACGGCAACATGCGGATGGGCTTCTGGCTCGACGGGGCCATCGAGCGCGGCCTGCGCCGGGTCCATGTCCCGGCGCCCCGGGTGGTCATGGCCCTCGCCGCTGGGGGAGCGGCCGTCTGGACTGCCAAGGCCGATAGGATCCGGGCGGCGTCTGACTCATAGACTTGCAGCCATGGATCACAGGACCGCAGGCACGCGCACCCAGCGGCTGCTCATCTGGCTGAGCACGCTCGCGATGATCGGGATCATCACCGGGATGAGCTGGCTGCTGATCAACGGGACCCTGCCGCTGAGCGTCTTCGGCAGGGGTGCGATTCCCGCGGCGGAGGAATGTCCCCGGGGCACCCAGCAGCCGGTGGTCCCCGATCGGGTTCAGATCTCGGTGTTCAACACCACCAATGCGCCGGGTCTCGCCAGCGAGGTGGCTGGTGACCTGGATGACCGCCGGTTCCGCATCGCCGAGGTCGACAACGACTATCTGGCCGACACCGGCTTCGCCGCCATCATTCGGGTGGGTGACCGCGGCCTGCGCCAGGCCTACACGCTCCAGCAGCACATCCCGGCCTCCATGGTGGTCTTCGATGACCGTGCCGACTTCAGTGTGGATCTGGTGCTGGGATCGGAGTTCCAGGAGGAAGGCATAGAAGAGGCCGAGGACGTCGAGATGGTCCCCGGCCTGCTTCACTGCTCCGCGAAGTGAGACCCCGTGCTCGCGACGAACCGGCTCAGCGAGCGGTCTTCCAGCGGCGAGCTGCGATGAAGCTGCGCACGCCGAGGACGATGTAGACCACGAGCACGATCACGGTGATCAGCGCCGAGATCACCGCACCGGGGTTCTCTGACTCGCCCGCGAAGAGCTCCCCCAGGTTCGTCAGCGGCATGATCATGCCCAGCGCGCCGAGCAGCGCGATGACCAGGGCGATGTGCACACCAAGCTTGGTGTTCTTCTTCGCGATGGCGCCGCTGATCAGCAGCAGCACACCCACCACGGAGGGGAGCAGCGCCGTCATGCTTGCGAAGGAGGTGGCGACGTATCCGATGATTCCGACGGCGAGCAGCAGGCCTCCGACGATCAGGGTCAGGCGGGGCATGGGGCTGGCGGGTGCGGCGGGTGTGGTCATGATGCTCCTTACAGATACGTGGTGATCAATTCTTCTACACAGTGTAGAAGAGATGGGGTGTGCGAATCTTCCGCTGTTTCTTCGATCTGTCGAAGAAACGCAGATCTTTGATGAGAAAACTGTGGTCTGGGGCTTCCATAGGCCGTGAACTGGTGTTGTCCCCGAAACACGGTCCACGATTCAAAGGAGATTCCGATGACCGAGACACTCATCTCACAGCCGAAGACCTCGCAGAACCAGAACGCCCAGCGCGAGGGCGGGCTGAGTCCCGAGACCACGCAGGTATTCCAGCACAAGGTCGACGCGCTGCAGCTGGACTGGGACACCAACCCGCGCTGGGCGCAGACCACCCGCGAATACTCGGCCGCCGAGGTCGTGCGCCTGCAGGGCAGCGTCCAGGAGGAGCACACGCTGGCCAAGCGCGGATCCGAGAAGCTCTGGAGCCAGCTCACCGCCGAGCATGCCGAGGGCAAGTACACGAATTCCCTGGGGGCGCTGACCGGGAATATGGCGGTCCAGCAGGTCAAGGCTGGCCTGCGCGCCATCTACCTCTCCGGCTGGCAGGTCGCCGGCGACGCGAACCTCTCGGGCCACACCTACCCGGACCAGTCGCTCTACCCGGCCAACTCGGTGCCGAGCGTGGTCCGACGGATCAACAACGCGCTGCTTCGCGCGGACCAGATCGATTACCTCGAGGGCACCCGCACCGTGGAGGATTACCTGGTGCCGATCATCGCCGATGCCGAGGCGGGCTTCGGCGGGCCGCTGAACGCCTATGAGTTGATGAAGTCCATGATCGCCTCCGGGGCGGCCGGCGTGCACTGGGAGGATCAGCTCGCCTCGGAGAAGAAGTGCGGCCACCTCGGCGGCAAGGTGCTGATCCCGACCGGTCAGCACATCCGCACGCTGCAGTCGGCTCGGCTGGCGGCTGACGTGCACAACACTCCCAGCGTGGTCATCGCCCGCACCGACGCCGAGGCCGCGACGCTGATCACCTCCGACGTCGACGATCGTGACGCTCCTTTCATCACCGGTGAGCGCACGGCCGAGGGGTTCTACAAGGTCCGCAACGGGATCGAGCCCTGCATCGCCCGGGCCAAGGCCTACGCCCCCTATTCGGACCTGATCTGGATGGAGACCGGCACACCTGACCTCGAATACGCCAAACAGTTCGCCGAGGCGGTCAAGGCTGAGTACCCAGACCAGATGCTGGCGTACAACTGCTCTCCCTCCTTCAACTGGAAGAAGCACCTCGATGACGCGACCATCGCGAAGTTCCAGCGTGAACTCGGGGCCATGGGATTCACATTCCAGTTCATCACCCTCGCCGGATTCCACGCGCTGAACTACTCGATGTTCGAGCTGGCACGCGGATACAAGGACGAGCAGATGAAGGCCTACGTGGAACTCCAGGAGAAGGAGTTCGCCGCAGAAGCCGACGGGTACACCGCTACCAAGCACCAGCGCGAGGTGGGCACCGGATATTTCGATGCCATCTCCACCACCTTGAACCCCGAGTCCTCCACCGTGGCTTATAAGGGATCCACCGAAGAGGGCCAATTCCACTGATAGACCGGCAGTGACAAAGGAGTCAGCCATGAACGCACAGACCAGCATCGCACCGAAGCCCAGCACCCGCCCCGAGACCCACGCCGAGCGGATGGCCGATCCCGGCAATGGGATTACCATCAACGGGATCACGCTCACGGCAGCCCGGGCATCGCGCCAGAACGAGGTCTTCACCGCGGATGCGTTGAGCTTCCTGAGCAGCCTGCACCGTGAATTCGGCGAACGGATCGCGGCACTGGACCCGACGCAGCTGCAGCCCGAGCGCAACTTCGCGCCGAGCCCCGCGGGTCACAAGGAACGTGCGATGGAGGCTGAGGCCTCATGGAAGGCGCTGGTGGACAAGCACCTGGCGCAATCGGGCTGCGCCTTCGCGACTCCGCGGCGGCTCACCCGCTCGGAGGATCGGATCTTCAGTCAGGGCCAGCCGCTCTCGGCAGGGCTGGTGGACTTCGGCCTGCACATCCAGCGCTGTGCTCGGCGACTCGTCGCTGAGAAGCGTGCTCCGTTCATCTCTTTGCTGGGGCTGGAGCGTGAGGAGGAGCTGGAGATCTGGCAGGAGATGTTCGCTCGCGCCGAGGAGCTGATCGGCCTCCCAGCCGGCACCATCCGGGCCATCACGTTCAGCTCGGCGGACGACGACCGCGGCGGCGCCATCCTCGTGGAGAAGCGCGCCCGCTGACCCGGCCGCTGAGGCACGACGAGGCCCCCAGCTCGATGCGCAGCCTGAGCTCTGCATCGAGGCCGGGGGCCTCGGTCGTTCAGCGGCGTTCAGTCTCCGGTGATCAGCCCTTGAGGGAGTCGATCATGTCGGAGTTCTCTTCCAGCCACACATCGGCTGCTTCTTCTTCGTTGTCCGCGTACTCGTTGACCATCATGTTCTCGAGCTCCGCGTACTCCTCGTCGGAGAGGGTGAAGCCGCTCATCCACTCAGCGACATCCGGGAACTCGCTGGAGAACTCGGAGTTGGCGACGAAGTTCAGCGTCTCTTCCTCGCCCAGGGCGCCGGCCGGATCTTCGAGATCCTTCAGGTCGTAGTCGCCGTAGGCGTAGAAGGGCCGCCACAGCGTGACGACGATGTCTTCCTCGTCGTCGATGGCGGAGCCGAGCTCGGTGAGCATGGCGCTGGTGGAGGACTCCACAAGTTCGAAGTTCTCGTCCAGCTCGTACTCCGGGAAGACCGAGTCGGCGGTGACGCCCATGTGGCCGGAGCCCGGCTCGATGCCGACCACGCGGTTGTCGAAGTCCTCCGCGTTGTCGTTGAGCTCCTCGATGGAGTTGATCTCGCTGTATTCCGGCACTGCGAAGGTCAGGACTGCACCCTCGTAGTAGGCGCCCAGATCCTCGACATCGTCGCCGTACTCCTCCATGTAGTCCGCGTGGGTGACCTCGGGCCATGCGGAGGGATAGACGTCGATATCGCCCTCGGCAACACCGGTGTAGAGCAGCGCGGCGTCGTTGATCTCTTCGATCTCGACGTCGTAGCCCTCATCTTCGAGAATGCCCTGCCAGAGGTAGGCCATGCTCAGGCCATCGGTCCAGCTGGGGATGATGCCGAGGGTGATGGTGCCACCACCCTCACCCTCGCTGGCGTCACCGTTCTCCTCGTCGTCGCCACCACCGCCGCAGGCGGTCAGGGCCAGCGCCGCAGCCGCTGTGATGCCGACGAATTTGGATGCTCTTGCTGTGCGTGTACTCATCATGTTCCTCATCTCATTGAAGGTGCAGTTCGCAGTGTTGGTGTGTGGAGGCCTCACATGTGCGCTGAGGCCCTGCTGCGCGTGGCGGACTTCTCGGCATCATTGCGACGCCGCGTGAGCTTGGCGATGCGGCCGGAGAACACCCCGCCGCTGCCGATCGCGGCGGTGACGCGATCCAGGAAGATCGCCAGGACGACGACGGAGAGGCCGGCCTCGAAACCGAGTCCGATGTCCAGGCTGCCGATGGATCGTGTGACTTCTCCGCCCAGACCGCCGGCTCCGACGAGACCGGCGATCACGGCCATCGACAGTGCGAGCATGATCACCTGGTTCACGCCCGCCATGATGGTCTGCAGGGCGAGTGGGAGCTGAATCTTGTAGAGGATCTGCCAGGGCGTGCTGCCGAAGGCATGGCCGGCTTCGACGACTTCAGGGTCCACCTGTCTGACCCCCAGCTCCGCGAAACGAAGGCCTGGCGGCAGTGCGAAGATCACCGTGGCAATCACAGCGCCGGCCACACCGATGCTGAACAGCGTCACCACGGGGACCAGCCAGACGAAGGCCGGCATGGTCTGCATCAGGTCCATGACGGGTCGCACTGTGGTGCTGACGCGCTCGGAGCGGGCCGCAAGAATGCCCACGGGTATCCCGATCAGCAGAGCCAGCGCGGCGGCGACGATCACCAGCGCCAGCGTCGCCATGGCCTGCTCCCACTGGTCCACGCTGATGATGAACACCAGCAGCACGAAGGAGAGCAGGGCGAGCTTCCAGTTCCGGACCAGCCAGGCCAACAGAGCGAAGACCACGGCGAGCAGCATGGCGTCCGGCGTATTGAGCAGATCGTCGAGGCCATCGACCAGAGCGGTCAGTGAATCTCGGATCAGGTCCAGGAAGCCTCCGAGGTTGTCGTTCAACCAGTCGAATCCCGATTCGATCCATTCACCGACGTTGAGCCGGGGGACGCCGGTTCCTTCGGTCTCCTCCGCGGCGGCGATCATGAAGACACCTGGGCTTCGGAGGTGTTCTGCTCCGTGTAGGTCGGTTCTGCCAGCGCATTCAGAAGTGTCACGCGTGCGATGATCCCTTCGAGTCGTCCGGCGTCATCGATGACGGCCAGGCCGGTCTCATGTTCGGCCGCCTGGGTCATGAGTTCGGCCAGAGGCGTGTCGGTGTGCACCGAGGGTGCTGGCTGGGTGAGGCCGTCGAGCGAGTCGGAGCCCTGGCTCACGGCTGCGGCGACCGCAGCCTCGTGCACGAAGCCATGCAGCTTCTTGCTGCGATCCACCACGGCGAGGACGTTGGTCTGATGCTCGCGCATCAGCTTGTGCGCAGTCCGCGGGCCCTGTTCGGTGCCCAGCACTGCCACTGGGGGCTCCATGATGGCCCCAGCGGTGAGCACGCGGGTGCGGTCCACGTCCTGGACGAACTGGGCGACGTAGTCATTGGCCGGATCGTTGAGGATCTGCTCCGAGGTGCCGACCTGCACGGTGCGGCCATCGCGCATCATCGCGATCCGGTCTCCCAGACGCATGGCCTCGTTGAGGTCGTGGGTGATGAACAGGATGGTCTTGCCCAGCTGCTCCTGCAGCTCGACGAGCTGGTCCTGCATCTCGCGGCGGATCAGCGGGTCCAAGGCGCTGAAGGCCTCGTCCATGAGCATCACCTCGGTGCCGGCGGCCAGCGCGCGGGCCAGCCCGACGCGCTGGCGCATTCCGCCGGAGAGTTCATGCGGCATGGAGCCGCCCCAGCCCTTGAGTCCGACCATGTTCAGCGCTTCTTCGGTGCGCCGCTCACGGTCCGAGCGGTTCAGGCCCTGGATCTCCAGGGCATAGCCGGCGTTCTGCCCGACGGTGCGGTGTGGAAGCAGGGCGAAGTGCTGGAACACCATGGAGACCTTCTCCCGCCGGATTCGGCGGAGCTCCCGGTCCGAGAGTCGGGCGATGTCTTCGCCCGCGACCTCGATGCTTCCCGCCGTGGGGGCGAGCAGACCGTTGACCATGCGGATCAGGGTGGACTTGCCAGAGCCGGAGAGGCCCATCACCACGAAGACTTCTCCGCGCTGAACGTCGAAGCTTGCGTCGATGACGGCGGCCGTGCCGAGCTGTGTCAGGTCCTTTCGATCAGCGCCGTCCTTGATGCGCTGGACGATCTCCTGAGGGCGCTTGCCGAAGGCCTTGAAGACGTTCCTCGCACTGACTGCCGGTTCGGCTGTGCTGGAGTTCAAAATCATTCCCTCGCTGAAGTAGTGGGGTCCGACCTTACCAAAAGCACCATAAAAGCTGTTTACAGGCTGTTAACGTGACGCGTCTGCGGGCAGCACCAGGGGTGTCCCGCGCGCTGTTGCTTACAGTACTTGCCAGTGTCGGCCAGTGGTGTGGATCACCGCCCAGGCGGCCGTGGGCGGTAGAATCCTCAAGTATGCGCGCAGCACAGGGAACCTCATCGGTGAGGCCGGGGCAGGGCCGCGCCCCGCTGCGTTCGATCGAGAAGGTCTCGGCCGAGGCGTCTGAGGAGGGTTTCGATCTGATCGCCCTGGGTCGCCGCGTCCGGCATCTGCGCAAGCAGGCCGGAATGACTCTCGATGCGCTCGCCGAAGCGCTGGGCACTGCGCCGAGTCAGCTCTCCCTGCTGGAGAATGGCCGCCGTGAGCCCAAGCTCTCCCAGCTGCAGCAGCTGGCCAAGGTCCTGCAGGTCAGCCTCGATGATCTCTTCGGCGCCGAGCCGCCCTCACAGCGGGCCGCCCTGGAGATCGAGCTGGAGAAGGCCCAGCGGGGTCCGCTCTACGCGGCGCTGAACCTTCCCGCGGTCAGGATCAGCTCCCGGCTTCCGCTGGATGTCCTGCAGTCGCTCGTGGCTCTGCAGGGTGAGCTGCGCCGTCGTCTGGAGGAGCAGGCGGCGACGCCCGAGGAGGCGCGGCGGGCCAACACCGAGCTGCGTGAAGAGATGCGTGCCAAGAACAACTATTACCCGGAGATCGAGGCGGCGGCCCAGGAGCTGCTGGACGCGGTGGACCACCGCGACGGCCCGCTGTCTCATCACGTGGTCGCCGATATCGCGGCGCACCTGGGATTCTCCCTGCGCTTCGTGCCGAATCTGCCTGAGTCCACCCGGTCGGTCACGGATCAGAAGAACCACATCATCTACCTGACCCAGGGCAGCTCGCGGCAGTGGGACGCGCGCTCGGTGCTGCTGCAGGCGCTGGGTCATCAGGTGCTGGGTCACACCGAACCCGCGGACTACTCCGAGTTCCTCCGCCAGCGGGTCTACACCAACTACTTCGCGGCCAGTCTGCTGATGCCCGAGGCCACCACGGTGCGCTTCCTCAAGGAGGCCAAGGCGAGCAAAGAGCTGGCCATCGAGGATCTGCGGGATGCGTTCGCAGTCTCGTATGAATCGGCGGCCCACCGGTTCACGAACCTGGCCACCGAGCATCTGGGCATCACGTGTCACTTCCAGAAGGTCCATGAATCCGGCATCCTGCACAAGGCCTATGAGAACGATGGGGTGAACTTCCCGGCAGATCACTCGGGAGCGATCGAAGGCCAGACCATCTGCCGGCAGTGGACCTCGCGCCAGGTCTTCGACATCGATGACAAGTTTCGATCCTTCCACCAGTACACCGACACCACAGTCGGCACCTTCTGGTGCACAGCGCGCACGGAGGCGCATTCCTCCGGGGTCTACTCGCTGTCCATCGGGGTGCCCTTCGAGCACGTGAAATGGTTCCGCGGCTCCGACACCACCTCACGCTCGGCGTCGCGCTGCCCGGATGACCCCACCTGCTGCCGGCAGCCTCCGGCCGAGCTGGCCGCCCGCTGGGAGGGCAAGGCCTGGCCCGCCGCGCGCGCCAACACCCATCTGCTCGCCGCCATGCCGCAGGGCGCCTTCCCCGGAGTGGACACCACCGAGGTCTACGAGTTCCTCGAGCGGCACGCTCGCCAGGACTGAGTGCGGCACGCTCGCCAGGACTGAGTGCGGCACGCTCGCCAGGACTGAGTGCGGCACGCTCGCCAGGACTGCGTGGCTCGCTCTCCAGGATCGATGATCTTTGTAGATAGCCGCGGCTAGATTGTTGAACAATCCCTGGAACTGGGGCATCCTTGACTCAGCTCACATTGAGACGTGGGCAACACCGGCTCCAGGAGGTTCACGTGGCACATATCGACATGAACAGCGACGTCGGGGAGTCCTTCGGCAATTGGACCATCGGCGACGACGCCGCGATCCTGCGCACGGTCTCCAGCGCCAACATCGCCTGCGGATTCCATGCCGGGGACCCCATGACCATCCGCGCGACGGCGGCAGAGGCCGTCGCCAATGAGGTCACCATCGGAGCCCATATCGGCTACCGTGACCTGGCCGGATTCGGCCGACGCCACCTGGAGTGCTCCCCGGAGGAGCTCGCCGCCGACGTTCTTTACCAGCTCGGCGCACTGGAGGGCATTGCGGGCGCGGTGGGCTCCCACATCCGCTACGTGAAGCCCCATGGCGCGCTCTATCACTCCATGATCTCCCACACCGGTCACGCCCACGCCGTGATCGACACCATCGCGGAGTACCAGAGCAGCACCGGACGCGAGCTGCCGGTTCTGCTGCTGCCCGGATCCATCGCCCTGGACTACGCCGCCGAGGCGGGGCTGCGCGGAGTCTCTGAGGCGTTCGCCGACCGGAGCTACAACCCCGATGGCACCCTCGTCTCCCGGCGCGAACCCGATGCCGTGCTCCACGACACCGATCAGGTGGTGGAGAACATGCTCCGCCTGGCCGAGGACTCGGTGCTGATCGCCCGCGACGGCACGCGGATCGAGACTCAGGCCGAGTCCATCTGCACCCACGGCGACACCGCCGGAGCGGTCGCGATGGCGCAGGCCGTGCGCAGCGCGCTGCAGGATGCCGGAATCGACATCCGCAGCTTCGCATGATCAGTGCCATCCGCGAGGCGGGACCCCGAGCGCTGCTGCTTCAGCTGCAGAGCCTGGACGATGTCCTGGCCTGTCACCAGCAGCTCACCAGCGCGCCGTTTCGCGGGCAGGTCGATGCCGTGGCGGCAGCGCGCACCGTGCTGCTGCGCTTCAGCTCCCGGCCCGCGCTGCGCGAGGCACGCCAGCATCTGGACGATCTCGAGTTCCCGGCGTTCTCCGCCGAGGGTGCCCGCCACGTGGAGCTCGAGGTCATCTATGACGGCGAGGACCTCGAGGAGCTCGCAGCCCACCTGGGGATGAGCACTGAGGCGCTGATCACCTGGCACAGCGGACAGGCGTGGACAGGGGCCTTCGGCGGCTTCGCCCCGGGGTTCACCTATTGCGTGCCCAGCCACAACGACGACGACGCCGCGGAGTCTGCGGACCCGGCCGCCGCCGCGCTGGACGTGCCTCGGCGCAGCAGCCCGCGCAAGGCAGTCCCAGCGGGCGCCGTCGCGCTGGCCGGGGAGTTCTCCGCCGTCTACCCGCGAGTCTCACCCGGGGGCTGGCAGCTCATCGGACACACCCCGGCCGTCCTCTGGGACCTTGAGCGGGAAGCCCGGGGAGAGTCTCCCGCGCTGGTGCGCCCCGGCGATTCCGTCCGTTACACGCCGGTTCAGGGACGGGCCGCCACGACCACGTCGACCTCGGACGCCTCCTCGACCTCGACCGTCCCCTCCGCGCCAGAGGCTGAGTCTCCCGCACAGGAGGCCGTGCTCAACGTGGTCGACCCCGGACTGCAGACGCTGATCCAGGACCTCGGCCGCGTCGGCTTCAGCGACCTCGGGGTCTCCCGGGCCGGGGTCGCGGATGAAGCGTCGATGCTTCAGGCCAACCGACTGGTCGGCAACGAGCCGCATGCGGCGGTGCTCGAGTCGCTGCACGGCGGCCTGTCGGTGCGCGCGGAGTCCACGGCGGTGCTGGCCGTCTGTGGAGCCGAGGTGCCGCTCACCGTCACGGGGGTCGCCGGTGCCAGACGACCCGCCCCGCTGCGGGCCCCGTTCGCGCTCTCAGCAGGAGAGACGCTGAGCCTGGGTGCCCCGGAACGTGGACTGCGCAGCGTCCTCGCACTGCGTGGAGGCATCGCCGCCACAGAGGTTCTGGGAAGCGTCTCCACCGACACCATGTCCGGGCTGGGCCCTGCCCCGCTGGCCGCCGGCGATCACGTCTCCCGGGCCGAGCTGGACACCCGCGCCGTGGGCATGCCGGAAGCCGCGTCCACGGCGGGGGCGACCTCGCTGCGGTTCACCTATGGCCCCCGGGAGGACTGGTTCAGCTCCGAGGAGGCGCACCGACTGACCACCCAGTCCTGGACGGTCACCCAGGCATCGAACCGGATCGGTATACGCCTGGAGGTGGGGGAGACCAGTTCAGGGGAGCCGGGCCGTCCACTGGAGCGCCTCGAGAACGGCGAGCTCCCCAGCGAGGGCGTGGTGCGCGGCTCGCTGCAGATGCCGCCGGCCGGAGCCCCGGTGCTCTTCCTCAACGATCATCCGGTCACCGGTGGCTACCCGGTGATCGGCGTCGTCATCGAAGAGGACCTCCCCGCCGCCGCCCAGCTCGTCCCCGGAGACACGATCCACCTGACTCCGGTGGATCCCGACACCCTGACCTCGGAGAAAAGACCTCACCCATGAAGCGCATCCTGATCGCCAACCGCGGCGAGATCGCCGTCCGCATCATCCGCAGCGCCCGCGAATCGGGCTACACCGCCGTGGCGGTCTACGCCGATCAGGACGCCGATGCGCTGCATGTGCAGCTCGCGGACGAAGCCCTCGCCCTGCACGGCACCACCTCAGGCCAGACCTACCTGGATCAGGGCAAGCTGCTCGACGCCGCGCGGCAGGCCGACGCCGACGCGATCCATCCCGGCTATGGGTTCCTGTCCGAGAACGCCGATTTCGCGCGCGCGGTGCGCGAAGCCGGCCTGACCTGGATCGGTCCTCGACCGGAGACGATCGAGAGTCTTGGGAACAAGGTCACCGCGCGGGCGCTCGCGGTCCGGGTCGGTGCGCCCCTGGTGCCTGGCACCGACGGCCCTGTCGCCTCCTCGGATGAGATCCGTGCGTTCGTCGCCGAGCACGGACTCCCGGTGGCGATCAAGGCCGCCCATGGCGGGGGAGGCCGCGGCATGCGGATCGTGCGGGAGGAGGCCGAGATCGATGAGGCCTTCGCCTCCGCAGTGCGGGAAGCCGAATCTGCCTTCGGCCGCGGCGAGTGCTTCGTGGAGCGGTTCCTGGATCGCCCCCGACACGTGGAAGCGCAGGTGCTGGCGGATGAGCATGGCAGCGTCGTCGTCGTCGGGACCCGAGACTGTTCGCTGCAGCGGCGGAACCAGAAGCTCGTGGAGGAGGCCCCTGCGCCGTTCCTCAGCGACGACCAGCGTGCCGAGATCCACCGCTCCGCGCGCGCGATCTGTGCCGAGGCTGGCTACGTCGGGGCCGGCACCGTGGAGTACCTGCTCAGCCCGGGACAGGAGGGTCGACCTGGCCTGTTGAGCTTCCTGGAGGTCAACACCCGCTTGCAGGTGGAGCACCCGGTCACCGAAGAGACCTCGGGCGTGGATCTGGTGTCCGAGCAGCTGCGCATCGCGGAGGGTCACCCGCTGCGACTCACCGAAGACCCCCAGCCCACAGGTCATTCAGTGGAGTTCCGACTCAACGCCGAAGAGCCGGCCCACGGATTCCTGCCCACCCCCGGGCCCGTGGAGGTCTTCGCGCCGCCCACCGGGCCAGGCATCCGGGTGGACACCGGTGTGCGCAGCGGCGACGAGGTCTCGGGGGCCTTCGATTCGATGCTCGCCAAGCTGATCGTCACCGGCCCAGACCGGGCGACCACGCTGCGCAGGGCCCAGATGGCACTGGCCGAGATGCGCATCGAAGGCCTGCCCACGGTCCTGCCGTTCCACCGCCAGGTGCTTGAGGCCGAGGACTTCCTCGCCACCGAGGGTGCTGCGGGATTCCGGGTGCATACCCGGTGGATCGAGACCGAGTTCGACGCCGCATTTGGGGAGGGGATGCAAGAGTCCGAGCATATGGCCGCCGCGCTGCGCCACCGCGAACAGGCGATGCGTCGCACCACGGTGGAGATCGACGGTCATCCGGTCACCCTGGGTCTGCCCGGGGCGCTGGTGCGCCTGCTGGCTGGTGGTCAGACCGGCGCGACCGGTGAGGATGCCGCCGCCGACGGCGCCCCCGCCGGCCCCGGTGAACCGGGGGAGGGGGCCGTCACCACCAAGCTGGCGGGCAGCCTGGTCCGATGGTCCCTGGAGGATGGCGCCGGCGTCTCCGCCGGTGATGCTGTCGCGGTGGTCGAAGCGATGAAGATGGAATCCACTGTGGCAGCTCCGAGCAGCGGGACGTTCTCCCGCGAGGAGCTTCAGCCCGGGGCCGCCCTGAAGGCCGGGCAGGTCCTCGGGCGGATCGACTGAGAACTCCGACCGCGAGCGAGCGCTCCGATCGTAAGCCCCGGCACTCGGTTAGATTGGTGGGATGACCGACGTGATGTGGCACTCCCTCTCGGCCGAGGGGCTCAGCGAACACGCCCACGCTCCGGAGCGTGTGGCGGAGCTGCTGCGCGGCGCCATCTCGGCCGGTGCGATCCGCCCCGGCACCAAGCTTCCCGAGGTCCAGCTGACCCATCAGCTGGAGATCTCCCGGCACACCCTGCGCAGCGGATTTCAGATACTCGCCGCCGAGGGGCTGGTGGAGAAGCACCCGAACCGTGGAGTCTTCGTCCACCAGCCCACCGCCGAGGACATCGAGGAGATCTATCGGGTACGTCGGGTGCTCGAGGTGGGAGCGGTACGGACGGCAGATTTTCCGCCCGAGGAGCTGGAACAGCTGCACCTGATCGTCTCTGGGGCTGAGCTGGCGCGCGAACTCGGTGATGTGCCCGCGATGGCCCAGGCCAATCAGGTGTTCCACCGGACGATCGCCGCCCAGGTGCGCAGCCCCATGATCGACGCGCTCATGGAGCAGGTGCTCGCCCGCATGCGCCTGGCGTTTCATGCCAAATCCGAGCAGCCGAGCTTCCACCACACCTATATCCGGCGCAACGGCGAGCTTGCGACGCTGCTCAGCTCCGGCGATCGCCAGGCTGCCGAGGACTACCTGGTCGAGTATCTCGGAGCCGCTGAGGCGGAGCTGCTAGAACACCTGGACAGCTGAAACTGGGTGCCGTGAGCTCTACTCGCGGCGTCGGTAGGGGTCCACCTGGGGTCGCTGATACGCCAGCTCCCCACCTTGGCGTCCTCCGTAGGGGCGTCCGTGATCGGCGTACTCCTCGCGCAGGAACACCAGCCGCCACGCTCCCAGGTCGATCCGCGAACCGGTGCGCAGGGTCACCGGCGCGCCAGGTTCGGCGCTGCGGCTGCCCCCGATGGAACCATGGCGGACGATCACGTATTCATCGAAATCATCGTGAAAAATCTCCGCGTGGACTGGTTCCAGGCCTGCCAGCTGAAGATCGGAGTTCTCGTCGCTGCCGATCAGGGTGCGGTCGGCGATGAGGTTGAACTCCAGCGGACCCGCGTCGTGCTGGTCTGCCCGGCTCATGATCAGCCGAGGTCGTCCGGAACCACGCGGCGCGTGAGTGGTGGTGATTCTGCGCCGGATGCGGCGGTTGAACGTGGGGATTGGCGGCCACGGCGTCTCCGGGGGAATCAGCGAGCCGGAGCTCTCTGCCCCGGAAGCTCCGGCATTCGCGAAACGCGGCAGCGATTTCATCGACCCCAGCCGAATGTGCTTCGAACGAGTCAGCAGGCGGCTCATCACCGTCGTCTTCACCGCGCCGAGGCTGACGATCTCCCCTGCAGGACCTGTGATGGACAGGGTGAGACCCTGAGCCGCCAATCGTGAAGCGAAGGCATCGGCCGCGCGAGTGATGGACCGAGGCATCCCGTCCAGCAGTGAAGCGTCCTCGGTGTGGATCTCGATGTGCTGACCTTCGGCCCTGATGCTCGCGTTCACCTGGCCCGACTCGGTGCCGTCCGCCTCGATCTGCGTGATCGAGGCGCTGATGTCGATGTCTAGTCGCATGGTGGCCCCTGACTCACCCGACGCAGCCCCTCAGGAGCTTGCTTCGTCGCTTGTGGTCACGCGGAGCGTCCCATTGAACTTCCATACGGCGCGCGGAGCGTCGGGTCCGATGTCCCTCGGGACCTCGACGGTCATGTCTTCCAGCGTGTAGTTCACCGCGGCGCCCCGGCCGGTGAGATAGGACCACATCTCCTGGCCCAGATCGGCCCAGTCACCGATCTGATGGGGTTGATTGCCTCCGGGATTCACGTTCTCAGAACGGGTGCTCTCAGTCATTGCTGTGGCTCCTGACCAGTTTCGGCGCCGCTGCATTGCGGTGCAGGTGATGGTGAGCTTTCGCTCACGGTCATCTTCTCCCCGCTGAGCCCGTTTAGGAAGACCTCACAGGCCGCTGACCTCATATGACGTGATATTACGCAGTGTTCACTGGCGGATGCCCACGTAGACGGTGTTCGAGGACGTCCCGCCGGTGAGGTGATTGTCGAAGTCGACGACATGGGCCTGAGTGTCGGCGAACACCGAGGCGAGGGTGGCGTGGAAGTCCTCGTCCGGCGCGTCGTCGGACCACAGCGTGAAGACGCCGCCGTCGTTGAGATGCTCAGCCAGCGCGGTGAGTCCGGGAGCCGTGTAGAGGTCAGCGTGACTCGGCGCGAGCGTATGCCGAGGCGAGTGGTCGACGTCGAGCAGGATCACGTCGTAGCGGGGGGCGTCCGCGGCTGGAGCCTGCCGGACGACGGCGAAGAAGTCGTCCCGACGCAGGCGCGTCCTGGGGTCCTCGACCAGAGCGGGGGAGACCGGAAGAAGCTTGCGCTGATGCCACCCGATGACTACACCGAGCGCATCGATGACCTCCAGGCTGCGGACGCGGGGATCGCCGAGCGCGGTGACGGCCGTGTAGCCCAGCCCCAGTCCGCCGACCAGGACATCCAGCTCGTCTCCGGCGGCCGCTGCCAGGCCGAGTGTGGCCATCTGCTCCTCCGCGACCGTGAAGAGGCTGGACATCAGGAATTCCTCACCGAGCTTCACCTCGTAGATGTCGGTGCCTGTGCCGACTTCGGTGCGTCGCCGGAGCATCAGCTCTCCCATGGGCGTCTGCTGGAAGTCGAGTTCTTCGAAACGTGCTTTCATCCTGGTGCCTCTCATTGGCTGGCTCTCCATCCTACGGAGCGCCCCGTCAGCCCTCGGTGGCGAACTGGGTGCGGTAGAGCTCGGCGTAGCGTCCGTCGGCGTCCAGGAGCTCTGGGTGGGTTCCGCGTTCGACGATCTGGCCCGCTTCGACGACCAGGATGGAGTCTGCGGCGCGGACCGTGGAGAGACGGTGTGCGATCACCAGGGCTGTGCGGCCCACGAGCGCCTCGGTGAGCGCTGCCTGCACTGCCGCCTCCGAGGTGGAGTCCAGCGCGGCCGTGGCCTCGTCGAGGATCACCACCTGGGGCTGGGCCAGCAGCAGGCGGGCGAGCGTCATCCGCTGGCGCTCTCCGCCGGAGAGTCGGTAGCCACGTTCGCCGACCACAGTGTCCAGCCCGTCGGGCATGGAGTGCACCAGCGCCTCGAGCCTGGCGCGGCGCAGCGCGTCCCAGACCTCCTCGTCGCTGGCCTCCGGTGCGGGCAGCGTCAGGTTCGCCCGAATGCTGTCGTGGAAGAGGTGCCCGTCCTGCGTGACCACGCCGAGCGTCGCGCGCAGGGAGGCGAAGCTGGTGTCGCGCAGATCCACGTCACCGACCTTCACCGAGCCCGAATCCACATCGTAGAGTCGCGCGAGCAGCGCGGCGATGGTCGATTTTCCGGCTCCCGATGAGCCCACCAGCGCCACGGTCTGGCCAGGTTCCACACGGAAGTCGATGCCGTGCAGCACCTCCTCGCCTCCGCGGGTGTCCAATGTGGCCACCTCTTCTAGGGAGGCGAGCGAGACCTTCTCCGCTGATGGGTAGGCGAAGGTGACCCCGTCGAACACGACCGACGCAGGACCCGCGGGGATCAGCTCGGGATGGGCCTTCTCCGTGATCAGCGGCTTGAGATCCAGCACCTCGAAGACCCGTTCGAAGCTGACCAGCGCGCTCATGACCTCCACGCGGGCACTCGCCAGCGCCGTCAGGGGTGCATAGAGACGGGTCAGCAGCAGAGCCAGGGAGACCACCGCGCCGGCCTCCAGCTCACCGACGATCGCGTAGAAGCCGCCCAGCCCATAGACCAGGGCGAGCGCCAGCGCGGAGACCAGAGTCAGCGCGGTGACGAAGCTGGACTGAAGCATGGCTGTCTTGACGCCGATGTTCCGGACGCGGCGGGCGCGCTTCTCGAACTCCACCGACTCCTCCTCGGGGCGGCCGAAGAGCTTGATCAGCGTGGCCCCCGGAGCCGAGAACCGTTCGGTCATCTGGGTTCCCATGGCGGCATTGTGGTTGGCCGCTTCGCGCTGCAGCACGGCGAGGCGACGACCCATCCGGCGAGCGGGCAGGACGAACACGGGAAGCATCAGCAGGGCAAGCACCGTCACCTGCCAGGAGAGGGACAACATGGCGATCAGCGTCAGGATGACCATGACCAGGTTGCCGACCACTCCGGAGAGCGTCCCGCTGAAAGCTCGCTGGGCTCCGATCACATCATTGTTGAGCCGGCTGACCAGGGCCCCGGTTCGGGTGCGGGTGAAGAAGGCGATCGGCATCTTCTGCACGTGATCGAAGACGGCCGTTCGCAGGTCGAGGATCAGGCCCTCGCCGATCTGTGAGGACAGCCAGCGGCTCAGGACGTTGAATGCGGCATCGGCCAGGGCGATGAACGCGATCAGCACCGCGAGCCTGATGACCACGCTCACGGCCGCCTCGCTGGTGATCGCGTTGACGACCTGTCCCGCCAGCAGCGGCGTCGCCACGGCGAGCGCAGCGGTGATGACCGAGAGGATCAGGAACCAGATCAGCTTGACGCGATGGGGGTGGGCGAATCCGCCGATCCGCTTCAGCGTCTCCTTGTTGAACGGCCTGTAGTCCTTCTTCGCATGGGTCATGCTGTACAGCGAGCCCCATGCCGCGCGTTCCATGCTCACGCATCTACCCCCAAAGATCTCTTGATGTCGCTGCGGCGTGCGCAGGTGCGCGGTCCGCAGCACCAACCACAACCGTCCCGTGGATGTTCCCATTCCGGGGTGTGGGAATCCTCATGTGCATAGGCGGGTGACGGTCCTTGTGGGGCGCACGCGTCCCGGCCTAGAGTCAGGAACATGAGCACTGAATCGAACGCTACTTCATTTCCCGATATCACCGAACTCCAGGGCACTCAGCTGGCCTTCGACGATCCGACGACCCGCCACAGCAAGATCTCCCCGCCGAAGCAGGACCAGTCCGAGCCGGGCCTTGAGGTCGACGCCGATCCGGTGCCAGACATCGGCCTGGAGACCTACCGCGGACTTGGTCGTCTGCAGGGCCGCAAGGCTCTGGTGACGGGTGGCGACTCGGGCATCGGTGCCGCCACCGCCATCGCGTTCGCCCGTGAGGGTGCCGACGTGGCCATCGCGTATCTGCCCGCCGAGGGCAAGGATGCGGAGCGCGTCATCTCGGCGATCGAGGGTGCCGGCCGCACCGCCGTCGCGCTGCCCGGTGACCTGATGGACAAGCAGTACCGCGACAGCCTTGCCGATTCGGCCGCCGAGAAGCTGGGCGGACTCGACATCCTGGTCAACAACGCTGGCAAGCAGATCGTCAACGACTCGCTGGAGGAGCTGACCGACGAACAGGTCGATGAGGCCTTCCAGATCAACATCAAGTCGATGTACACGCTCACCCGCGCCGCGCTGAAGCACATGGGCCCGGGTTCGACGATCGTGAATTCCACCTCGATCCAGGCCTACGCGCCGAACCCGATGCTGCTGGACTACGCGGCCACCAAGGCTGCGATCAACAACTTCACCAAGGGTCTGGCACAGCAGCTCGCCCCCCGCGGCATCCGCGTCAACGCCGTGGCACCCGGTCCGGTCTGGACCATCATCCAGCCCACCGAGGGTCAGCCGAAGGAGAAGCTGCCCGAGTTCGGCCACGATACGCCGCTGGGCCGCCCCGGCCAGCCGGTGGAGATGGCGCCCGCCTTCGTGTTCCTGGCCTCACCCGAGTCCAGCTACGTCACCGGTGAGACGCTCAACGCCAACGGTGGCACCCCCACCGCTTAGCGGTCCTTCGTGGTGCTCTGCTGGGAGCATCACTCGGAACATCCCGTGCGGGGCGGCGCCTATGCGTCGCCCCGCACGTGTGTCCGGCGGGTTCCTGCGCGGCGCTTTTCCTCCGTGCGCCGCTGGCGTAGCGTCGCTGACATGGAAGCAACAGTTCTCGTCGTGCTGCTCGGGGGACTCGCCGCCCTGGCCGTCCTGACCTTCATCGTCGTCGCCGTGGTCCAGGTGGTGCGCGAGCCGCAGCTTCCGTTTCCACTGCGAGCCCTGTGGATCATCGTGCTGCTCGCGGCGCCGGTGATCGGCTCGCTGGTGTGGTTCGCCTTCGGCGCGTCCATCAACCGGCGCATCGCCCAGGACATATGACGGTCATGTAAAACCTGGCGCGATTGTTCCACAATCCCTTGCCCGGATTGTTGAACAACAGTACTGTGAGCTGTGATCTACGGAATAGACCTGCGTCACATCCTGCACCTCCGGCTGCCGCAGCTGTTCCTTCCTACTGACCTCAGGAGGGCTCCTGTGGCTGACGCCTCAACCCCCGACGCATCATCGGCGAACATCCCGCCTCACCAGCGCACCGCGGACACGCCCCCTTCTGGGCAGGACCCTGCGCCCCACGGCCCGGTGTTGAACCGCACCCGACGCACCGCCCTGCTCGGCGCGATGTTCCTCATGGCCACCAGCGCGGTCGGGCCGGGCTTCATCACCCAGACCGCGACCTTCACCTACCAGCTCGGCGCCGCCTTCGGCTTCGCCATCCTGATCTCGGTGCTCGTGGACATCGCCGTGCAGCTCAACGTCTGGCGTGTGCTGGGCGTCTCCGGGCTCTACGCGCAGACGCTGGGCAACAAGATCCTCCCGGGCCTCGGCTGGGCCCTGGCCGCCCTGATCTTCTTCGGCGGCGTGGTCTTCAACATCGGCAACATCGCCGGCGCCGGCCTCGGCGTGAATGCGATGACCGGCATGGACGCTCGCATCGGGGGCGCCATCTCCGTCGTGATCGCGCTGCTCATCTTCCTCTCCAAGAAGGCCGGGGTCGCCCTGGATCGCATCGTCGTCGGCTGCGGCGCCGTGCTGATCCTGCTGATGATCTTCATGGCCATCACCACCGCCCCGCCGCTCGGGGAGGCGCTGCGCCAGACCTTCGTGCCTGATCAGATCGAGTTCCTGGTCATCACCACACTCATCGGCGGCACCGTCGGCGGCTACATCACCTACGCCGGAGCACACCGGCTCATCGCTTCAGGCAACACCGGCATCGACAACGTCAAGGCGATCACGCAGACCTCGGTGCTCGGCATCGCCGTCGCCTCGGTCATCCGCTTCCTGCTCTTCCTCGCCATCCTCGGTGTGGTCTCCACCGGGACCGCACTCGCGGAGGACAACGTCGCCGCCGATGCCTTCTCGGTCGCCCTCGGGGACATCGGGCTGCGCGTGTTCGGCGTCGTCTTCTGGGTCGCCGCGATCACCTCGATCCTCGGCTGCACGTATACGACCGTCTCCTTCCTGACCACCTCCAAGACCAAGGACCGCACCAAGAACTGGTACTTCCTGGGCTTCCTGGTGCTGACCAGCGTGGTGTTCCTGCTGCTGGGACAGGCCCCGCAGACCCTGCTGATCATGGCCGGCGCCTTCAACGGGACGGTGCTGCCGCTGGGCTTCGCGGTGATCCTCTACGCCGCCTGGCGCCGACGTGATCTGCTGCAGGGCTACAAGTACCCGAAGTGGCTGCTGATCCTCGGCGTGCTCACCTGGCTGCTGACCATCTACATGGGCATCAGCTCACTGGGTGGTCTTGCCAGCCTCTGGACCGAGGGATGAGTCAGCCCCGCACGGAGCCTCAGGCACCTGGACCCGAGGCGCTGACACCGGCCGCGGCCCGCGCACAGTTCCGTGCCGGGCTGCGCCGGCCCACCAGCGGGTTCAGCGCGGGCTACGCCCAGGCCAACCTCTTGGCGCTGCCCCGCGAGCTCGCCTTCGACATGCTGCTCTTCGCCCAGCGCAATCCCAAGTCCTGTCCCGTGCTGGGGGTCTTCGAACCGGGTCAGCACGACGACGCCGGCTCCGCGTCCCCGCTGCTGGCCGACGGAGACGTCAGGACTGACATCCCCGCCTATCGGTTCTACCGCGAGGGTGCGCTCGTCGCCGAACCCGATGATGCCACACAGCACTGGCGTGAGGACCTCGTCGCGTTCCTGATCGGCTGCAGCTTCACCTTCGAGGCTCCGCTGCTCGACGCCGGAATCCCGATCGCGCATCTGGAGCAGGGCGTCAACGTTCCCATGTACAAGACGGCCATCCGCTGTGCACCAGCCGGTCGGCTCAGTGGTCCGCTGGTGGTCTCCATGCGTCCGATGCCCGCGCACCGGATCGCCGACGCCGTGCGGATCACCTCTCGGTATCCGGGCGTGCATGGGGCGCCGGTGCATATCGGCAGCCCTGCTGAGCTGGGCATCCGGGACCTCGCGGCACCGGACTTCGGCGATCCGGTCGAGGTCCCCGCGGGATGGACGCCGGTCTTCTGGGCCTGCGGGGTCACCCCGCAGGCGGCGGTGATGGAATCCAAGCCTGAACTAGCGATCAGCCACGCTCCGGGACACATGCTGATCACCGACCTGCCGAACACCGCGCTGCAGGTGCCCTGAACCGACACCGCGCTGCAGGTGCCCTGAACCGACACCGCGCTTCAGGTGCCCTGACGGGCAGACTCAGCTCTCCTGAGGACTGGCCCCGGCGCCGTCGCCGTCCTTGGCCCGAGGACCCGAGCGTGGGGTCCTGCGCGCGGTGCCCTGCAGCACGTCATGCCGGCCATGCACCAGCCAGTAGAGCACCAGCGAGAGCACGACGACGCCGGCGCAGGCCGCGTACATGAAGCGATAGTCCGCGAAGCTGACCAGCGGGCCCAGCAGCAGCGGGGAGAAGCCGAACCCGGTGTCGAGCAGGATGAAGAAGGTCGAGATCCCGATGCTCGTGCGGTGGGCGGGCAGATCCGAGGCGATGATCGCCTGGAGCACCGGCAGCAGGGACCCGAACCCGAACCCGGCCAGCACCCCGGCGACGAGCAGCACTCCCTGGTTGGGTGCCCAGGCGAGCAGCACCATCGCCACGATGTAGAACAGCACGGCAGGATAGACCGCCCAGTTGTCCCCATAGCGGTCCTGGACCTTGCCCATGAACAATCGTGAGACCAGCACGGCTCCGGCGTAGATGACGAAGAACAGCGAAGCGGCATCCACCATGTCGAGACTGCGTGCATAGCCGTTGAGGAAGGTCATCACCGAGGCGAAGCCGATGCCCAGCAGCATCGCCACCATCGAGATCTTGAACGCCCGGGGTTCGATGATGTCCCGCGGGCGCAGGGTGAGCTTCTCGCGCAGGCTGGTGCGCCAGGGGCTGTCCTCCGGGAGCTTCAGGAAGAGCGCGAACACCAGCCCGATCACGGAGACCAGGGTGACCGCCAGGAACATCGCCCAGAAGTCGTAGCGCTGGGTCAGCTGGATCGCTGCCAGCGGTCCGATGGCCGGTGGCAGCGAGTTCGCCAGCAGATAGTATCCGGCGCCCTCGCCACGCCGGGAGCGCGGGATCATCGCAAAGACCCCGGCGTTGAGCGCGGTCTGGCCGAACCCGAAGGAGATTCCGTGGACGGCGCGCAGCGCGATGAGCATCGCGTAGCTGTCCACCCAGAGGTAGGCGAGTCCGGCGAGCACATAGACGGTCAGGCAGACCAGAACCGTGCGACGCCGACCGAGGAAGTTCACATACTTGCCCGCGAAGACGCGAGCACACAGTGCCCCGACCACAAACGCCGAGGCGGCGAATCCGGCGGCCGTCTCACCGGCCGCGAACTCCTCCGCGGCGTAGACCGCGAGCCCGGTGATCAGGATGAAGAAGACCGTGGCCAGCAGCAGGTTGATGACGATGGCCAGCAGGAAGTCCTTGGTGAACAGCGGCTCCTTCTGCTCATGAGCTGCATGCTTGTTCTGGGCCATCACAGGCCGATTGTTTCATGGTTCGCAGGGGAAACGACCAAAACCGGACCTCCACGTGCCATGGTGCACCTCACAGATCCGTCTCCGCCATATGGGACCCTGGTGAGATGATCCACAGCGTCCGGGAGATGGGGCAGCGGGCCCTCGTCATCGAGGTCACCGCCGAGAAGGACCGCCCCCGCCTCTCGGAGCATCTTCAGGAGCACCCTTTCCCCGGACAGGTCGAGGTGATCCCCGGCGTCAGGACCGTCCTGGTGGACTTCCGCCGTCGTCGTGACGCGCAGGCGGCGCTCAAGCTGGCCAGACGCCTCAAGCTGCGACGCCGCCGCGCCGGGTCAGCCGATTCACCGGAACACCCGGTGCGCCCTGAGGTGAACCTGCCGGAGTCCTACGTCGAATGCGCACCCCTGGAGGATCGGGAAGCCGTGCTCGAGGTCCTGCGCATCGGTGCCGAGGATGCCGCTGTGCCCGCGGCTGAGGATCGTGGTCCGTCCGCGGGCGTGCTCATCCAAGACATCGGTCGCTACGGCTTCGGGGACCGAGGTCTCGGACGATCAGGGTCGGTGGACCTCGCCGCCGCGCGACAGGCCAACCGCCTGGTGGGCAACGACGATTCAGCCGCGGTGTTCGAAGTCTGCGCGGGGGAGTTCAGCCTGAGGATCTGTCAGACCTCGATCCTCGCCGTGACCGGTGCCGAGGTGAGCATGGAGGTCGTCACCGAAGAACCCGTCCAGAACTTTCGAGGGGGGCAGGAGGCGGCGACGACGGCGTCCCGTTCTCGACCGGCACCGGTCCGGGCGCCCTTCTGGGTGTTTCCCGGCGAGACCCTGCATCTGCGCATGGTCCACCGCGGGGTCTACAGCTACGTGGGCATCTCCGGGGGAGTCGATGTGCCGCTGCAGCTCGGCAGCGCATCGACGGACACCGCCGCGGGAATCGGGCCCGAACCGGTACAGGTGGGACACCGATTCGGCCTCTCCGGCGCCGCCTCGAGGTTCGTGGGCATCGCTTCGGTGGCGCCCACCCCATTGCCCGAGCTCGAGGACGCCACCATGCTGCGCTACGTCCCCGGGCCGAGGACAGAGTACTTCGGCACCCGCCGGGCCGCCTCGGCAGGGCTCTCCCGCCTGGAGAGTCAGCCCTGGGAGACGGTGGCACCCTCAGGCCGCGCGGGCCTGCTGCTGGACGGAGACGATCCGATCCAGCGCACCATCGCAGAACCGATGCCGGAGGAGCCGCTGCTGCGAGGGGCCATCACGGTCTCCTCCTCGGGACAGCCCACCGTCGCACTCGCGGAGCACCCCGTGACCAGCGCCGACCCGGTGCTCGGAGTGGTGGTGCGAGAGGATCTCGCGCTCGCGGCCCAGCTGCCCGCCGGTGCTCAGGTCCGATTCCAGGCGGTGGATCCCGAGTCGCTGGGCGCAGTCCGGACTCGATGAGACAATGATCCCCGTCGCGCTGCACCGTTCCCCGGGCACCGGCTCCGATGCCAGCATTCCGCGTCCCTGACCAAGGAGTCCACCATCTCTGCCGAGTCTTCCCCCTCCCACTCCGGCCCGACAGGCCCCGCCGCGACCGAGGAGCCGATCCAGGACGCCCCGACGCCGCCCGAGGCGCGGCGCACCTCCGTTCCAGGCAACCTCGTCCGCGGCGCGCTCATCGGAGCGGTGGAGACCGTCCCGGGAGTCTCCGGCGGCACAGTGGCGCTGGTCGTCGGAATCTACCGACAGCTCATCGAGTCCGCCTCCCATGTGGTCTCCGCGGGGCGAACCCTGATCACCGGCCCTGATCGTCGCGCCGGGTTCCTGCATCACATCCGTCAGGCCGACTGGAAGATCATCATCCCCGTCATGATCGGGATGATCATCACGGTGTTCACGGTGGCAGGTCCGATGTCCACCGCGGTGGAGACGTACCCGGTGCTCACCCGCGCGGCCTTCTTCGGAATGGTGCTCGCCTCCATCGCGGTGCCGCTGCGCATGGCCCTGCAGGATCGAGACGGGCCCATCCGGATGCGCCACGTGCTCGCCGGCATCGTGGCGGCTGCCGTGGTGTTCTGGCTGGTCTCCCTGCCGCCCACGGAGGTCGAGCCCGCCTGGTACATCATCCTTCCGGCGGCCGCCATCGCCGTCTCGGCGCTGCTGCTGCCCGGTCTCTCCGGCTCCTTCCTGCTGCTGACGTTCGGCCTGTACGAGCCCACTCTGCAAGCGGCCTCCGAGTTCGATCTGGGGTACCTCGGCATCTTCGCGCTGGGTCTCGCGATCGGGCTGATCGCCATCGTGAAGGGACTCAAGTGGCTGCTGGATCATCATCACCGCGTCACCATGGTGGTGCTCACCGGAGTGATGGTCGGCGCGCTGCGCACGTTGTGGCCCTGGCAGGATGAAGGTCGCGGCCTTCAGGGGCCCGGTGATGACCTCGGACCGGTGCTGCTGCTGGGAGCCGCAGGCTTCGCCGTCGTGCTGGTGCTGGTGCTGCTGGACTACCGACTGTCCCAGCGCCAGTCGCGCTGAGCCTCAGGGCTTGGTCCAGATGTGCAGGAGGTATCCGTAGGAGAGGCCTGAGCGATCGGGATGGCTGCTGAGCCATTCTTCGGCGACGTCCTCCGGAAACTCCAGGTGCAGGACCTGCTTGAACTCGTCGCGTGTCTGGAACTGCCATGCGCTCATGATCGTGCCCGCGAGGCCGCCCGCTGGACCGACCCGAGGAACCTCCCCAAGACATCCCGGAACTGATCCCCGAACGGTGAATGAGCACTTTGTGAAACGTGGCGGAAAACACCGCTGTGGCACAATGAGGGAAACTGAATCAACGCCACGTCCCCTGTGTGGGAGAGTCCGGCAGGTCTCCGAGGAGCGCAGAATCTCCTCGGAATCACCAAGGTCGGCGCCGAAGGAGCAATATCCTCCCCGGGAACCTCTCAGGCACTCAGTACCGTGCAGGGGTGGCAACTCTGGAAAGCAGCACGCCAGGCCGCAGCGCCCGACGAGCTCACCCAAGGTGCAAGCCGGTCTTTCCCGCTCTTCATGCGGGCAGAGACCGGGGAATCTCTCAGGTCCATCACAGAGCGGGGGAGGAACCCTCGCCATATCTATGCCTGGAAGGTTCCTCTATGACCGCCACCTCCGAACTTCTGCGTTCACATCTCGCCGCGGACGCCACTGAATTCTCCGGCCGGCACATCGGGCCCACCGCCGAGACCGCCGGCACGATGCTCGAGGCCCTCGGCTACGCATCCCTCACCGAGCTGGTCGACGCCGCAGTGCCCGCCGCCATCCGGCAGCCCGGACCGTTGAACCTCCCGGAGGCCCTCACCGAGGCGGAGACGCTGGCCGCGCTGCGCGACTTCGCCGGCAAGAACCAGCCGCGCGCGCAGATGATCGGTCAGGGCTTCTACGACACCCACACCCCGCAGGTGATCCTGCGCAACGTGCTGCAGAACCCCGCCTGGTACACCGCCTACACGCCGTATCAGCCAGAGATCTCCCAGGGACGGTTGGAGGCGCTGCTGAACTTCCAGACCATGGTCGCGGACCTCACCGGCCTCGACATCGCCAATGCCTCGCTGCTCGATGAAGCCTCCGCCGTGGCCGAAGCGATCCTGCTGATGCGCCGGGGGAACAAGAAGCGCGCCACGGCCAAGATCGTGCTCGACGCGGACATCTTCCCGCAGACCCTCGCCGTGGTCGCAGGCCGCGCCGACGCCCTGGGCATCGAGATCCAGATCGTCGACATCGCCGCCGAAGGCCTGCCCGAGGGTGAGATCTGCGGACTCGTGCTCCAGCAGCCTGCCGACTCCGGCGCCGTCGTCGATCATCGTGCACTCATCGCCGAGGCCAAGGAGCGCGGCGCGATGATCACCATCGCCGCGGACCTGCTCGCGCTGACCCTGATCACCTCACCCGGCGAGCAGGGCGCCGACATCGCTGTGGGCAGCTCCCAGCGCTTCGGCGTCCCGCTGTTCTTCGGCGGGCCACACGCGGCCTTCATGGCCGTGAAGTCCGGGCTGCAGCGTCAGCTCCCCGGTCGACTGGTCGGTGTCTCCAAGGATGCGGAGGGGCGCCCGGGGTATCGGCTCGCCCTGCAGACCCGTGAGCAGCACATCCGCCGGGAGAAGGCGACCTCGAACATCTGCACCGCCCAGGCGCTGCTCGCCGTCGCCGCCTCGATGTACGCGGTCTACCACGGACCCGAGGGGCTCACCCGGATCGCCGAGCGCGTCCACGGCCACGCCCGGATGCTCGCCACAGTGCTGGGCAAAGCCGGGCACGAACTCATCACCGAGTCCTTCTTCGACACCGTCCAGGTGCGGCTGGAGTCTGACGCCGTGGCGGAGCAGGTCATCGCCGCCGCGGATGAGGCGGGGATCAACCTGCGCCGCGTCAGTGAAGACATCGTCGGCATCTCGGTCGACGAGACGACGACCGCGCAGGACCTGGTCTCGGTCCTCCAGGCCTTCAGCGTGGGTGACTTCGGATTCGTGGCAGGCAGCCGTGACCCCGATGGGACGGGCCGTCGCTATGGCTTCGTGGAATCGCTGACCCGCACCTCGGAGTTCATGACCCATGAGATCTTCCACCAGATCCGGTCCGAGACACAGATGATGCGCTACCTGCGCCGTCTCTCGGACCGCGACCTCGCGCTGGACCGGACGATGATCCCGCTGGGCTCCTGCACGATGAAGCTCAACGCCGCCACCGAGATGGAGGCCATCTCCTGGCCCGAGTTCGCCGGCATCCACCCCTACGCCCCCGCGCAGCAGACCACCGGCTGGCGGGAGCTCATCGCTGACCTCGAGTCCCGGCTCGCCGAGGTCACCGGCTACTCCGCCGTGTCCATCCAGCCCAACGCCGGGTCCCAGGGAGAGTACGCCGGGCTGCTGGCCATCCGCCAGTACCACCTCGCCCAGGGCGACGCCGCCCGGGACATCTGCCTGATTCCCGCCTCCGCCCACGGCACCAACGCCTCCTCGGCGGTGCTGGCAGGACTGCAGGTCGTCGTCGTCGCCACCGCGGAGGACGGCACCATCGATATGACCGATCTGCAGTCCAAGATCGCAGCCCACCCGGAGCGGATCGCCGCGATCATGCTCACCTACCCCTCCACCCACGGGGTGTACGAGGCCGAGGTGCGGGAAGTCTGCTCCACGGTGCACGCCACCGGCGGGCAGGTCTACATCGACGGCGCGAACCTCAACGCGCTGGTCGGACTCGCCCAGCCCGGCGAGTTCGGCGGCGACGTCTCCCACCTGAACCTGCACAAGACCTTCTGCATCCCGCACGGCGGCGGCGGGCCCGGCGTCGGCCCGGTGGCCGTGGCGGAACACCTCCAGCCCTTCCTGCCCAGCACCTCGGTGGGTGCCTCCTGGGCCACCGGTGAGCATGAGGGAGAGGGTCGCGACGGCGCCCCGGTCACCTCCACGCCCTTCGGCTCCGCCGGAGTGCTGCCCATCTCCTGGGCCTACCTGGCGATGATGGGCTCCGAGGGACTGACCAGCGCCACCGCGCATGCGCTGCTGAGCGCGAACTACATCGCCGAGCGGCTCAAGGACCACTTCCCGGTCCTCTACACCGGGGAGAACGGGCTGATCGCCCATGAGTGCATCCTGGATCTGCGCGCACTGAGCAAAGCATCCGGGATCACTGCTGAAGATGTCTGCAAGAGGCTCATCGACTATGGCTTCCACGCGCCCACCCTGGCGTTCCCGGTGGCCGGCACGCTCATGGTGGAACCCACCGAGTCTGAGGACCTGGCCGAGATCGATCGATTCATCGAGGCGATGATCGGGGTGCGCGGCGAGATCCAGGACGTGATCGACCAGAAGCTCACTCTCGAGCAGTCCCCGCTTCGATTGGCGCCCCACCCGGCCGCCGTGCTCGCCGGCGACGCCTGGGACCGCGCCTACCCCCGGGAGCAGGCGGCCTTCCCGGTCAAGAACCTGCTTCAGGACAAGTACTTCCCACCGGTGAGCAGGATCGACGGCGCTCATGGCGACCGCAACCTCGTCTGCTCCTGCCCGCCGCCTGAGGCCTTCGAGCTCGAGGAGAGCACCGCATGAGAGAAACAGCGCTGACCGCTGCGCACGCCGAACTCGGCGCCAGCTTCACCGACTTCGGCGGCTGGAAGATGCCGCTGAAGTACACCTCCGAGCTGGAGGAGCACCATGCGGTGCGCACCACGGCCGGGCTCTTTGACCTCTCCCACATGGGTGAGATCCGCATCATCGGACCCGAGGCCGCCACCTTCCTGAACACTGCGCTGGTCGGCAACCTTGCCGCGGTCGCGATCGGCAGGGCGAAGTACTCGCTGATCTGCCGCGAGGACGGCGGGATCCTCGATGACCTGATCGTCTACCGGATCGACGAGAACGAGTACCTGGTGGTGCCCAACGCCGCCAACCGTGAGGTGGTGGCCGCGGCGCTGACCGATCTGGCAGAGAACGGCCGCGCCGGATCTGCATCGGGCTACGACGTCGAGGTCTGGGACGAATCCGAGGGGATCAGCCTGATCGCCGTCCAGGGCCCCGCGGCCGCGGCCATCATCGGCTCCGTGGTCCGCGCCAACGAGACCTTCCTGGTGGAGGAGCTGCGCTACTACGCGTTCACCACGGTCAGCATCGGCGGGGACGAGATCCTGCTCGCCCGCACCGGATACACCGGTGAGGACGGCTTCGAGCTCTTCCTGCCCAACGACAAGGCCGGCGCCCTCTGGCTCGCGCTGCTGGAGGCCGGCTCCGATCACGGGCTGATCCCGTGCGGGCTCGCCTGCCGGGACTCGCTGCGCCTGGAGGCGGGCATGCCGCTCTACGGCAACGAGCTCACCACGGACCGGATCAGCTTCGAGACCGGACTTCCGGTGGTCTCCTTCTCCAAGGAGGAGGACTTCGTGGGACGCGCCGCGCTCGAGCAGGCCAAGGCCGAAGGACGCGGCAAGACCTCCGGGCAGCGGCTCGTCGGGCTCCGCGGCCTGGGCAGGCGCGCCGGGCGCAGCGGCTACCCGGTGATCGCCACCGAGGGCGAGCATTCCGGTGTCACCATCGGTGCCGTGACCTCGGGGCTTCCCAGCCCGACGCTGGGCTATCCCATCGCGATGGCCTACGTGGACCTCGGCTTCACCGAGCCCGGCACCCGGGTCGACATCGATCTGCGCGGCAAGCCGCAGCCCTTCGAAGTGGTCGCACTGCCGTTCTACACCCGCAAACGCTGACCACAACCTCAGGATTCGAGGCCTCACATGACCATCAGCATCTTCGACCTCCTGCGGGTGGGGATCGGACCATCCTCCTCGCACACCGTGGGTCCTATGCGCGCCGCGCGGCGGTTCGTCCTCGAGGAGCTGTGCGAGACCGGCGCCCTGGCGCGCACGGAGGCGCTGCGCGTCGATCTCTACGGCTCGCTCTCAGCCACCGGACGCGGACATGGCACGTTCACCGCCGTCCTGCTCGGGCTCGAAGCCTGGGATCCGGAGACGATTCTTCCGGACCAGGTCGAGTCCCGGTTGGAGGCGATGGAGTCTTCCGGCACGGTCCAGCTCGCAGCCCAGCATGACGACGACGGCGGCCGCGAGCTGCCGCTGCGGGTCGAGGACATCGTGCAGCGCCCGCTGACCGTCCTGGACCGGCACACCAACGCCATGACGCTGACGGCACTGGATGGCCACGGCGAGCAGGTGGCGAAGGAGACCTACTACTCCATCGGCGGCGGCTTCGTGCTCTCCGAATCAGACGCGGTGGCCTCCGACGCCTCCCTGGGAGTGGCGCTGGCCAACGACGACGAGAAGGTGCCCTATCCGTTCACCACGGGCGCCGAGCTCATGGAGCACTGTGCACGCTCCGGGCTGCCGGTCTCACGGATCATGATGGCCAACGAGCGTGCGCTGCACGTCACCCGTCACGGCGGGACGGAACAGGACGCGGAGCAGGAGATCGCGGCCAAGGTGTTGCACCTGTGGCAGGTGATGGAGGACTGCAAGAACTTCGCCCTGGAGCGTGAGGGAAACCTGCCCGGCGGACTCAAGGTGCGCCGTCGTGCGCCTGACTGGCATGCCCGCATGTGGAAGGACGATCCGAGCCGGACCCACGCCTATTGGCAGGAATGGGTGAACCTGGTCGCGCTCGCGGTCAATGAGGAGAACGCCTCCGGCGGGCGGGTCGTCACCGCGCCCACCAACGGTGCGGCCGGCATCATCCCCGCCGTGGGCTTCTACGCCACGCACTATGGCCCCGGTGCCAGCTATGCGGGGGAGGAGGACCGCGAGGAGATCGCTGTGCGCTACCTGCTCACCGCCGCCGCCGTGGGCGTGCTCTATAAGGAGCAGGCGTCCATCTCCGGCGCCGAGGTGGGCTGTCAGGGCGAGGTCGGTTCAGCCTCCTCGATGGCGGCCGCCGGACTCTGCGAGGTGCTCGGTGGCACTCCGCGACAGGTGGAGAACGCCGCCGAGATCGCCATGGAGCACAACCTCGGCCTGACCTGTGACCCGATCGCGGGACTGGTACAGGTGCCGTGCATCGAGCGCAATGCCATGGGCGCGACCAAAGCGGTGAATGCCGCACGGATGGCGCTGATGGGCGACGGTGATCACCGGGTGTCTCTGGATGAGGTCATCGTGACCATGCGTGAGACCGGCAAGGACATGTCCTCGAAGTATAAGGAGACTGCCCTGGGTGGGCTCGCGGTCAACGTCGTCGAGTGCTGAACAGGCTCAGGCGAAGGCGGAGTAACCGGTCAGATCCCGACCGATGATCAGGGTCTGCACGGACTCGGTGCCCTCGTAGGTGTGGATCGCCTCGATGTCGGCCATGTGGCGGGGCACCTTGTTCTTCAGCAGGATGCCGTTGCCGCCGAGCATGTCGCGGGCCACGTGGGCGATCGCGCGGGCCTTGCGAGTGTTGTGATACTTCGCCAGCGAGGCCTGCGGTCCGGTGAGGGTGCCGGCGATGTCGCGTTCGGTCACCTGCCGCACATGCATCTGCATGGAGGTCAGCTCCGAGACCATCCAGGTCAGGCGCTCCTGGACGAGCTGGAAGCTGGCCAGCGGGCGGCTGAACTGCTCCCGCTGCTTGGAATAGCTCAGCGCCGCCTCCACCAGGGCCGAGGCATGGCCGACGGCGGACCAGGCCACTCCCAGCCGGGTCGCGAAGAGCACCTTGGAGGCGTCCTTGAAGTTCTTCGACCCGGGAAGCACAGCGTGAGCAGGAACTTCGACGTCCTCGTACTGGATCAAGGCCTGGTGGATGGCCCGCAGCGAGGCCTTGCCCTGGATGACCTCGGCCTTGTAGCCGCGTGTGGCCTGATCCACCAGGAAGCAGCGAACGCTGCCGTCGTGGACACCACCGGAGACCCTGGCCCAGGTGAAGGTGATGCCTCCGGAGGCCCCGTTGCCGATCCACTTCTTGGCGCCATTGATCACGTAATAGCCCGAGTCCTCGTCACCTACCAGGCGGGCGGTGGTCTCCAGGGACACCGAATCGGAGCCGTGGGTCGGTTCGGTCAGCGCGAAGGAACCCAGGGTCTCAGCGGTGGCCAGCTTGGTGAGATGCTCGGCCTTCTGATCGTCGGATCCGAAGTACGCCAGCGTGCGCAGCGCCAGTCCGCCCTGGACCGCCAACGCTGTTCCCAGCGAGCCGTCTGCCCGGGAGGTCTCCATGTTCACCAGTCCGGCCGCCATGGGGGAGAGCGTCTCCATACCGGCCTCCGTGACGTCGACTCCGTCGGTGAGCAGTCCCAGGCCTCCGGCCCTGCGGACCAGGTCCACCGGGTACTCCGCATGCTCCCAGTGCTGGGCCATACGGGTCTCCAGTCCGCTGGAGAACTCGCGGGCGCGCGTCCACCACTGGCGGTCCGCCACGGGCAGGTCCTCGAACACCCCGTAGTAATCCAGATCGAGCGCGGTGGAGACGTCGTAGATGGGGTCCACGGAGGCATCGGGAGCGTGGTGTGTCATGGCACACATGTTACTCGATAGTCACAAGAAGGTGGAGCTTAGTTGAATCTTCGAACTGTAGACCAAAGTCCACTGGTGTTGCGGAGGGAATCTCTCCGATAATAGAAACTGGACGTGCAACAGTGGTGCACGATTCAGGGAGAAGCATTGGCCTTGAGGCGCTCCGAATTACGGTGCAAGGGTTCGGAGCAGGGCCTCGGCTGGTGTTAGTGCTCGGGCGGTGGGAACGGCACCGCCCGAGCCTCTCTGTGTCAGGGGTGATTTCCTCTGTGCCCGAGGGTGTCTTGGCCAGGGATGTCTCAGCGCGGAAGCCGCAGCTGGATTCCAGAGACCTGCACGCTCCAGATGCCTTCAGCGGGCGACCCCGCCTCGATCGTTCCGCCATAGGTCGCCGCGCGATCCTCCATGCTGATCAGCCCGGTGCCGGATGTCGCGTGTTTCGGTGCGGGTGCCTGATTCGCATCGGTTCGGTTCGTCACGGCCAGATCGACAGTGGCCTCTTTGACCTCGAGTTCGATCGTGCAGTCATTCGTGTCGTGTCCACGGGCTCCGTGTTTGACCACGTTCGTCGTGCACTCCTGCAGGATGCGGTACAGGCAGGCCTCCACTGATTGGGAGATCGAGCTGATGTCCCCATGCACCGAAGTGTCGACGGTGAAGCCAAGGTCCTGCAGGCGCTCGGTGAAGCGTGCAAGCCCCGATTCCAGGTCCAGCTCCGGGGCGTCGCCCGGTCCCGAGCCGATGATGTTCTCGCGCTGCAGGACAAGCAGCACGCGGCGCAGGTCATGCAGCGCCGCACTTGCCGATTGGGAGATCTGACTCAGGGCAGCCGCCCGGGATTCGGGTGTTCCGGTGGCCGCCGCGACCTGAGTCTGCATTGAGATGACCGTGAGGTCGTGGGCGAGGATGTCGTGCAGGTCTCGCGCGATGGAGCGTCGCTCGCCCGCAAGTGCGTCTTCGTGGGCAGCGCGCAGCTCTACGAGCTCTTGGTCAGCGGACATTCGGGAGACCAGCTGCTTCCTCGTGGCGTGCCCAGCGAAGTAGCAGAGAAGCATCAGCGCGCCGATCGTAATTCCGAAACCAGCTGCCAACAGTGCGTCGCTCTGCACTAGGCCCGCGTTCACCGCGAGGCACAGGGCTAGAAGCGCATACAGACGGCGTACCCACCGTGAGCAGTACATGGCGCTGAGTCCGCAGAAGAGTATGACCAGCAGCATCGTTTCGAACTGCGAACTCGCAAGGACTCCTAGAACCCCACCGGTCAAGGCCGCCAGTGCCCCCGCGGCTGGGTGCAACCAGAACAGCGCCACCGCGAGAATCCAGATCAGATAGCCGAATTGAAGTGTCTCGCTGAGGTACGTGGCGTCCAGGATCAACGCGAGCCCAATATCGGCGCTTATGCCACCGATCGTCGCCAGCGTGAGGATGGTGAGCACTCTTCGGCTGGGGGCAACATCGCTTGAGAAGGTCACGCTCAAGAGTATGCCGAACGATGCTCAGCCGGCGAAGACTCAGCAGCCGGAGGCGTTGGGGAATGCCCGGCAGATGAATGAGCGGAAGAATCCTGCAGTTTCCAGGTTTGAAAGATCAAGGAAAGTGATAACAGTAGTAAGAACGAGGGCGGAAACGATGGCGATACGGTAAGCAAACAATGCGAGTGACATTTTTTGTTCCTTTCGGGGGTATACCTGCTGATGTTGAACGTGTAAAATTAGAATAAGGTGTGCCTAGATTCAGGCATAGTGGACTTAAGTGCCTAATTTATACAGAACCGCTCAGTTTCAGTGTTGTTTCCCTCTGGAGGAGTCGAGCATCCCTGGAGCTCGGAGAGTTCGGATAAAGTGAGACTCCGCACCGGGTGTCGTTGCACCGGGTGTCACAGGCCGAGGAAGAACAGGTTCAGCCATGCTCCGTCTCGTCGTTGCAGACGACCACCCGATCATGCGGGCAGCTCTCCGCGCCTACGTAGACTCCGCCCCAGACATGGTCTGTGTGGGTGAAGCGCAGAATGGGCTTGAGGTGATCGAGCGGGTCCGTGAGGAGATGCCTGATGTGGTGATCATGGACCTCAAGATGCCGGAGATGGGTGGCGTCGAGGCCACCGCCGAGGTCATGGCGATCGCCCCGAAGACCTCCGTGCTGGCGGTCACCACGTTCAGCTCTGAAGGGCATGCGCTGCAGGCATTGAACGCCGGGGCCAAGGGTTACATCGTCAAGGACGCGACGGCGGATCAGGTGCTCGAGGCTATTCGTCAGGTTCACGGCAGTTCCGTGCCGATCTCACCTGATGTGGCGCGACGGCTTGAGTTCAATGCCGTCAATGAGGCCGAGGAATTCTCGGTAGCGCTGGCGGGCTCGGACTATCTGCCGCGGGTCCCGCCGCGTGAGACGGAGGTTCTGACCCTATTGGCGCGCGGGTTCAGCAACCGGGAGATCGCCACGCGCATGGTGTTGACCGAAGGCGCGGTCAAGGCGCATCTCGGGCGTCTGTGTGCCCGTTTCGGGGTGCGGGATCGCGTGCAGCTGCTGATCCGCGCGACCCAGCTGGGTCTGATCGAGCCTCAGCTCGAGGACGTCGCCCCGGAGGGCGACGGCAGGTAGCCAGCCGCGGGATCGCGAGGACCCGCCACGGCCAGCCGCCTGCAGCTCAGCGGCGCAAGCCGCCCTGCCAGAGCGCGTCGAACGGGGTGTTCCCGGCCACGCGCTGGTGGATGCCCGCGGTGACGAAGGCCTTGGCGTGACGCGCGGCCTCACGTGGCGAGGAGCCCTTGGCGAGCTCGGCTGTGACGGCGGCGGCCAATGAGCAGCCGGCACCGGAGACGGCGTGCTCGCCGATCTTCGGTGCGGTGAGCACCTCCATGCCCTCGGCATCGACGAAGACATCGACGGCGTCTGCTCCTGCCAGACGGATCCCGCCCTTGGCGAGCACGGCGGCCCCGGAGATGCGATGGATCTCTGCGGCCGCCGCCTGGAGGTCCTCCAGCGACTCGACCTTCATGCCGGAGAGCTGCTCGGTCTCGAAGTGATTCGGCGTCACGAAAGTCGCCAGCGGAAGCAGCTCCGCCTTCAGCGCATTGTCGGTGTCCTGGGCGTGACCGGGCTCCTGACCCTTGCAGATCAACACGGGGTCCAGCACCAGGTGCTTCGGCTTTCGAGCTGAGACCGCGGAGGCCACGGTGGAGATGGTGGCGGGCGAGCCCATCATCCCGAGTTTGACCGCGTCCAGTGACTCGGGCCCGTAGTTTCCAAAGATGGCCTCGAGCTGGTCATTGATCACCTGGGTCTCCACGGGAACGAACCGGTGGTTCCAGTTGTCCTCGGGATTGAAGGACACGATGCAGGTCAGCGCCACCATTCCGAAGGTTCCCAGCTCCTGGAAGGTCTTCAGATCGGCCTGAGCTCCGGCGCCGCCGGTGGCCTCGGAGCCTGCAATGGTCAGAGTCATTGCCGGATGTGCAGTGGTCTCAGTCATGCTCAGGGTCCTTTGTCTGTGGGTCCTTGGTGGTCTGTGATGCATCGAGCCCGGGCGTCGTGGCTTCCCGCTCGGGGTCATCCACCCGGGTCAGGGGCTGAGCCATCCAGCGGCCGAGCCCCAGCAGGATGCCGGCGGGAAAGCCGATGAGTGGGATGAGCATGGGCACCAGTCCGCCCGCGCCCACGACGAGCACGACAGGGCCATAGAGCAGACCCACGAGGACGTAGCCCAGGATGTGCACCGTGGGGCGCGGCTGATGTCGGAAGAGCCAGGTGACCAGCAGTGTCCCCGGGATGCCGACGACGACGGCGGCAGCGCCGATCAGCGGGATCAGTGGCGCGAGGAATCCCTCGCCGTCGAGTCCCGGCATGAGACTCAGCGCGAGGAGCAGACCTCCCATCACCGCAGTGGGGATCAGCCAGGAGACTATCCACCCAGCGAAGCCCAGCCGAAGGACTGGTCGGGGCTCCGTGCTGGCGCGCTGGGACGGCCGCCTGCGGCGCGTCGTCTTCTCTGGTGCGGGAGTGGTCATTGCCTAGATTCTACCGGCGGGGCGAGCTGGGTTCAGCCCGTGTGACCCAGGTGGGCGAGGGCCTGCCGGATGAGTCGTTCACGTCCGCCCAGGAACTCCGCCTGGACCTCGGGACTGAGCACCTGGTCCGGTGTCATCCAGCTGAGTTCCAGAGCGTCCTGACGGGGTGAGCACTCACCCGAGACGGGCACGATATAAGCCATCGAGACGGCATGCTGCCGGTCGTCGACGAGTCCTGTCTCCGAGGGGTAGGGGAAGTACTCGGCCACGGTGAACGGGGTGGGGGAGGGTGGAATCTGCGGCAGCACCAGGGAACCGAGGTCCTTCTCGATGTTGCGCAGCAGGGCAGCGCGAATCGTCTCGCGGTACATCACCCGTCCGGAGACCACAGTGCGGTAGAAGTGCCCCTCGGTGTCGGCCGTGTAGAGCAGGCCGAGTTCAGTGATGCAGCCCAGTGGATCCAGTCGCACCGGGATGGCTTCCACGTAGACCATGGGAAGCCGGCGGCGGGCCTCGTAGAGGTCATCCTCGTTCAACCATCCGGGGTTCGGATCAGGGGTTCGAATGCTCATAGTTCCATCATGCACCACAACGGACACTGCCGTTTCTCCGGCGTCATTCCCCGCGGTTCTCGAGGTCCACCACGAGTCGGGTGGGGTCTTCGAGCAGCTCCACTGAGAAGGGGACCTCCTGCGGCAGACCGATCAGATACTGCGAGAGGGCTTCGAAGGGGCCCTGCACGTATACCTCTTCCGGGAGGGCAGCGGTATCGCGCTCGTAGTACTGGTCCGAGGCAAGCTGATCCTCGACCTCCTCCTCGGGCAGCCATGAGGGGCCGCTGACGTAGATCTGGAGAATCGCCTCGCCTGCCATCTCGATACGGTTGCCGCGGCCCAGCTCAGCGGCTGAATCGACGTACTCGGCGCGCCAGCTGGGCAGGCCCTCGCCGCTGAATTCAAAGACGACCCGATCGAAGCCATCGTGAACGCCGGAGCGCAGGGCGACCAGCTGCTGATCGCTCGGCCCCGAGCCATCCGGAAACCCGTCGGTCTCTTGTGGCTCAGTGGTGAACTCTCCAGTGATCGGATCTGTTCCGGGCTGCCCTGAGGTGCTGGAAGAGGGTTCGCTCTCAGTCGGGGTGGAGCTGGAGTCGGACTCTTCTTCGGGGCTGGGTTGCTCGGACTCAGTCTCGGACTCGCCCTCGGTGCCTGACGCACCCCCCGGTTCTTCGTTCTCGGAGGCGCCGGCGGAGGCGCTCGCTGAGGAACTGGGTGAGGCGGAGGCGGTCTCCGTGGAGTCGGCCGGATCCTGGTCGGATCCGCAGCTGGTGAGCATCAGCAGCGCGGCGGTGCTGGCGGCGATGGTCAGACGGTGCGTGATAGCAGCTCCTCAGCGTGGGATCAGATGATGTCTTCGAGCGGGCGCCCCATGGCGGCGCGGCGTTCCGCGTGGTTGATCTTGTGCCTGCGTGATTCCGTGGCGAGGATGACGACGAACGCACCCATGGCGGCGCAGAGCGCCACCCACACGGAGGTGACGTCGGAGAGGATGCGAGGGAAGATCAGCCAGAACATTCCCCAGCCCATGCCGAGGGCGAGCGTGATTCTGCCGCGTTCGGTCATCGCATAGTACGAGGCCGCCCAGATGCAGATGCCCAGTCCGATCAGCGCCCAGATCACTGCCGGGAAGCCGGGAATGTGCCAGCCCATGGCGGTGAGCCAGATCGACAACGAGGACATGGCGGCCACGAGCGCCCAGCCTGCGAAGAGACCCGTGGTGGTGTCGGCGAGCCGGCGTTCCAGCGAGTTGCGCGCCGTGCGGAAGGTGAACTGACGGATGGCATCGATCAGCGCCAGTGCCGCAGCCAGTGCGGCCAACACAGCGAGGGTGAGCATCCCGGTGTGGATGGACGCTGTCCAGATGAGCATGAGCACCGAGGCGGAGCCGACCTGCCAGCCGGAACGACGCTGACGAGGCGTGGCGGTCTGGGTGGTGGTCCACTGATAGACCGCGTGGGCGAGGAGCCCGATCACGATGAACGGCCAGAGCCAGTAGAAGTTCGCCTCGGGAGAGAGCAGTGCCCGGTTCCCGGAGTACCAGCCCTCGGCGAGCTCATCCAGCCCGTTTCCGCCCAAGATGGCAGGCGCCGAGGTGAACATGCCGAACATCCAGCCCAGCGAGACCAGCGCAGCCAAGGCGCCGATGCTCACGAACACCTGTCGATAAAGGTCGGTGCGCACCGGTGCCGGGTCGGGGTCGCGCGAGGGGAGGTTGTACGGCGGAATGTAGGTGAAGAGGTCTTCCTCATCATCGGCGAACTCCACGAACTCGCGGCCGGTGGGCCGGTAGTTCCGCGCGGTGGCAGCCTCGATGGCCGCTGCCTTCTCCAGGATCACGTCGCGCTGGCGGCGTTCATCCAGCGCCCGGCGTGGCTTGGGAAGTGTCACGGGGGCAGGCTCTTGCTCGGTCTGGGTTTCAGTGAGCGGGCCTTGGACGGCGTCGTCCTCCTCGGCAGAGGGGCTCGGGAGGCTGCTCGGATCCTCCGCGAACCGACGTTCGGGGTCCTCGAGCGGGCCTTCTACCGGGATCTGGTCGGGCTCGCTGGTGTTCCCGGGCTCCTTGGTCGCCTCGGTCGCCGTCGCAGGGGAGGCGTTCTCGGTCTCCGCTGTGGCATCGGGGCGCCGGAAGGCGTCGCCCACGCGGCGGGCAGCGGCGAAGAACTTCTCGTCAAGGTTGTCGAAGAAGCCGCTGATCCCCGACTGCTCATGACCGGTCTCGGCGGTCATCGGTCGCGCGGGAGTGGGATGGCTTGAACGGACGACGGAAGGCGCAGGTGCGTCGTCGTCCTGATGGCCGACTTCTGGCTCGGGCTCGCGGTCCTGATCGCTGACCGTAGTGTCGGCGTCGCTGGTGTCCGTGTCGGACTCGGTGGTGTCCTTCGCAGCGGGGTCCTCTTCGAGGGCGTTCTTGTCTTCGGCGGCGGGACCGTCGGTGGGGTTCTCGTCCCGGGCGGGGGCCTCGTCGTCGGGGGTCTGCTGATCAGTGGGGGTCTCCGCAGTACCCGTCTCTGCATCGCCGTCCGCAGCGGAGGCATGGGGGGCCTCGGCTTCCTCGGCGGAGGTCTCGGAGACAGGCAGCGTCTCGATGGACTCATCCTGGGACTTTTCAGTCAAGCCCGATTTCCCCTCTAGCGTCTCAGCTGGCGTATGCGTTCGATGCGACGGACCCTGGTCCGTGCGAATCCGCTGGTCACGTGGTTGCCGTCTTCCGCTGCGCCCCCCGACGCGACCGGTTCCGGGTCATCACCACCGTGATTCCCAACCCCACCAGGGTACCCACAACGATGCCCGCGACCGTGCTCGCCCAGGGTGGGAGCCCGGTAGTTGTTCCCGTAATGTAACCTAATCCGACCATCCAGAGGGACCACGTGAGGGCGCCCAGCAGGGCAAGCGCGACCATGGCGCCGCCGCCGAGTCCCATCATGCCGGCGGTGGCCATCGAGGCGGCGCGGCCTCCGGGGATCCAGCGGATCAGCAGCAGTCCTGCCCAGGTGGTGGCGCCCCCGGCCCGGATCGAGATCCGCAGCAGCTTCCGATGTAGATTGCGGCCCCACTTCCAGCGGTAGAGCAGACGGATCAGTTTGTAGCGGAAGAGCAGGTACAGCCCGATGTCCCCGGCGAGGCAGCCGAGGAACGTCACCGCGAGCACCAGCAGGACCGGGAAGATCTCGTTCGCGGCCATCGTGCCGGAGGCGATGACCATGACCTCGGAGGGGAAGGGCGGCACGATCGCGGTGAACGCCACAGCGATGGCCAAGAAGATGAAGTAGTAGAACCCCCACTCCTGGTACAGCGCCGGATCGCTGAGGTCATTGACGCCCAAGGCGATCGCGGGGTTGGTCACTGCGGAGACTCCTGGAGGGTTCGAGGGGAGGTGAAGCTGCGGGGCACGCCGTTGAGCGGATCAGTGAAGGACAGGGTCTTCGCCAAAAGCTGCAGCGGCTTGTCGAACTCGTCGGGGGCGTCGTCGAGGAGTTCCGGGTAGAACCGGTCATTCAGAATACCCAGTCCCAACAGCGCCATATGGATGCGCAGCTGGTGAGTCTTTCCGGTGTGCGGAATCAGCTGAAAGTGGCCCACCTGTTCCCCCGAGGGACTGGTGCCTGCTCCGAGCAGCTCCACCCTGGAGGAGGAGTTGGCCCCGGGGATGGCCTCCGTGCGGCGCTTGCCCGTCCGGGCCCTTCTGTCGTGGGGCCGGTGACCTGAGTGCTCGGGGGCATAGGACGCGAGCTGGGAGACCACGACCCCTTTGGTCTTCTCGATCCGGTTCCGCACGCTCAGCGGGAATCGCGACGCGAGGGTCTCCGCCGTCATCCCGCGAGGGACCGCGCTGACGCATTCGTAGGTCTTGTTGACCTGGCGGTTCTCGAAGAGCAGCTGGTACTTGCCCCGGGTGGAGGGCTCCTTGGAGAAGATCACCACTCCGGCAGTGCCGCGGTCCAGCCGGTGGATCGGCACGAGATCCGGGACGCCGAGCGTATTGCGCAGCCGCACCAGCAGCGACTCCTGCACGTACCGGCCGGCGGGCGTGGTGGGAAGGAAGTGTGGCTTGTCCACCGCGACGAGGTGCTCATTCTCGTAGATGATCTCCTCGCGCACCGGCAGCGGCACCTCTTCGCTGACGGAGCGGTAGTACCAGAGGAACTCCCGCTCGCCCAAGGGGGTCGTGGTGCTGAGCGGGGCACCGTCGATGTCGACGACTTCGCCGGCGTGGAAGCGTTCGGTGATGCCTCCGTGGTCGATGTGCCCGAAGGTCTCCAGGACGTAGTCATGGATGGTGGGCCAGCGGCCGGTCAGCGGCAGGCGCAGGCGGGTGGCATTGACCCCGTTGCGCACGGGGAGAGGGGACTTCTGAGTCACAGGTCAGGTTCGCGGAGGTTCGGCGGCATGGAGGCTCAGCCCCAGACCGGTGCCTCAGCGGTGGCAGTCGGCTCTGGCTGGGCGAGCGGTTGGTTGACCTGCCAGGACATGTCGAAGCGGTCCTTGATCCAGGCGAAATTGGTCGCGAAGTCGTAGTCGCCCGGCTCCATCAGGAACTCGCCGCCGGGTGCCAGGCTGTTCACGATCTGGTTGAACTCCTCAGTGGAGTCCACCACCACGGCGATGGAGACGGACGGGGTGAAGCTGAACTGGTGCTTCACGAGACTGTCCTGGATCATCAGCACCTGGCCGCCGATCTTCAGCTGAGCGGTGGCCACCAGCGGGACGGGGACGTCGACGACCTCGTCGGGATCATCCTCCTCGGCGAGCTGCAGGTCGGTGTGGTGCGTCTCGGGGGCCGCTGCGACTGCGTGGTGGACCTCGGAGGGCTCCTCCGCATCGACCACCGCGTCGTCGGCTTCCTCGTCGACGTTCTCGGCGGTGAGATCGTCGGCGGCGAAGTCCTCCTCGGACTCTTCGCCGAGGTCCAGCTGGACCTCCACCTCGGAGAGCTCATCCTCCTCCGCCTCGTCGAGGTCATCAGGCTCGGTCGAGTCCTCGGAAGAGGGAGTGGGGTCATAGATCTCAGTGCCCTCGGGGTGATGCACGATCTCCAGCAGCTCGGCGTCGGGGAAGACGCTGAGGTAGTGGTCAATGGCTTCTTGGGCCTGACCCTGGAACATCAGAAACGGAATGCAAAGAGTCATGTGCTCACCCTAACGGGAAATCCTGGGTCTGGAACGTCTGTGCGCTGTTGGCGTGAGGCCTCACGGGGCGAATCGAAGCCCCGAGGGAGAGGAGTTGAATCCGGCGTCACGCAGCAGCTGTCCCAGCGGGTGAGTCAGGATCCGCTCCCCGTTGACGCGTTCCACCGCGATGCGCCCGGTCTTCGCTGAGCGCAGCGTCGGGACCAGGGCCCGGGCGATCAGGTCCATCACGGCCTCGTCCTCGGTGAAGAGCAGCATGGTGCGGCCCCCGCGCTCCATGTAGAGCGCCAGGTCACCGCGGTAGAGCACGACGACGGCGCCCGCCTTGCGTCCGGGCCGGTGGGTGGAGCTCTCGAGCTCCGGCCAGTCCAGCGACGCCCCGTAGGGATTGGCGGGATCGGTGGCGGCGAGCACCACGGCCGCCTCCTGCCGCTTCCCTTCTCCGGTCTTCTCTGCTGCGTCCTCCAGCCGCTCGGCGATCCAGCGCAGCTGGTCGATGGTGGCGGAGGAGGTGAACTGGGCGGCTCCGAGCTGTTCGATGAAGTAGCCGCGGCGAATCTGACCGGAGTCTTCTGCTGCCGAGAGCACCTTGTAGACCGCCGCGAATCCGCCCTTGGAGGTGGTGCCGAGTCCGGACTGCTGTTCGGACATCACCGATCCGCGGGTGACCACGCCGTAGCGATCCAGCAGGATCTCGGCGCGGGTGTGCGCGGCGAGGGTGGGTTCGGCGGAGGTGCTGGGCACCAGCTGCCAGCGCCCACCGGCCCCGGCTCCGCTGAACCCGCCGCTGGCAGCCCCGACACGGCTTCGATGGGATTCCGCGGCCTGCCGCAGCGCCATTCTCCGGGAGGTGTGCCGGGGCCGCGCCGGAGTGGGCTGCTTCTTGTGCGCGGTGGTGCCCGTGGACATGAAGCGACGCAGCGCGCTGAAGCTGTCCGGGGTCACCCTTCCGGCCCAGAACAGTTCCCAGAGTGCGTTCTTGGTGGTCTCACGGGAGACTGTGAGGCCTGGATCCAGCTGATCGTGCAGCGGCTCGATGAACCAGGCGCCGCCCCGGGTGAGCACCTCGAGAATCGCCTCCTGGAGCGCCGTCGGGGTGAAGTCCTCGGTTCCGCCGGGCTGGTTGTTCAGCAGCACGGCGGCGTCTTCGCGCGGGTAGAAGGCCAGCCACCCGTCGTGCCCGCTCAGGGCGCCTTTGCCCACCGCGAGAAACTCTCCGGCGGCCAGCAGCTCGTCCAGCATGGCGGGCCGGTAGTCGGGAACGCGTGCGGGAAGGATGAAGGATTCCCAGGCGCTCGCCGGAGCCGCGGCCCCGGAGAGCTGCGCCAGGGATTCGGCCAGTGCGGCCGTGCCTGAGCTTGAGGATCCCTTCCCGCGTGCGGCAGAGATGCCCTGCCACTCGAGCAGGAACTGTCCATACGCTGCTCCCGACACCGGCTCCACCTGGGCACGCAGGGCCGCGAGGGAGCGGCGGCGGATCCGGCGCAGCATCTCGGCATCGCAGTACTCCACGGTGCCGGACCGGGCGTCGACGGGCAGCTCACGGTCGGGGCGGAACAGGCCTTCGACCACGCGATGCTCGCGGACCAGCCGGGTCAGTGTATCGGCGACCACCGCGCGGCTGAGCCCCAGCTCGTCCGCGGCCTCCTCCACCAGGAAAGGCCCGTGCGTGCGCGCATAGCGGCCGACCAGGTCCCCGAGCGGATCTTCCACGGGGTCCAGAAAGGCGTAGGGAATGCCCACCGGGATGGGCGTGCCCAGGCCGTCCCGAAGCCGAGAGGCGTCCTCGATCGCCGCGTAGCGCTCTTCCACGTGATCGGTGCCCGTGGCGGATGTGCCCGCGAGGCCAGTGGCGCCCGGCGCGATGGAGGTGCCGGTCCGCCACATCACCTTGAATGCCCGCTGGCTGGAGACCAGCCCTTCCGCATGTTCCTTTGCCGGTTCGCCCTCTTCCAGCCGGGCGGCCAGCTGCTCCGCGGTCAAGGGGCCCAGCAGGCGGAGCAGGTCCGCGACCCCCTCCTGTCCGCGGACGTGTCGGGAGGGGGTGAGTCGCTGCGCGTAGGCCTCGGAATCGGCGATGATCGCGGCATCGAGGAACTCGCGCAGCTCCACGCGGCCGAGCAGCTCGCCTAGCAGCGCCGGGTCTACCGAGAGCGCCGCGGCTCGGCGCTCTGCCAGCGGGGAATCCCCCTCGTAGAGGAACTGGGCGATGTAGCCGAAGAGGATGGACTGCGCGAACGGGGAGGGCTTCGGAGTGGTGGTCTCCACGATCTTCAGCTTGCGTGCCGAAATGCTGCGGAGCAGATCCAGCAGTGCGGGCATGTCGTAGACGTCCTGCAGGACTTCGCGCATGGCCTCCATGATGACCGGGAAGTCGGGATACCCGGAGGCGACCTCCAGCAGTTGAGAGGAGCGTTGGCGCTGCTGCCACAGCGGGGTGCGCTGGCCCGGATTCTGCTTCGGCAGCAGCAGGGCACGCGCGGCCGCCTCACGGAAGCGTCCGGAGAACAGCGCTGAAGAGCTGACCTGGGCGGTGACCAGGTCTTCGAGCTCATCCGGGTCGAACGCGAACAGCTCCGCCCCGGGAGGATCCTCATCCATCATCGGCACGCGCAGCACGATTCCGTCGTCGCTGGCCATGGCGGAGCCGTCGAGACCGAAGCGATCATGCAGCCGTTCACCGACCGCCAGCGCCCAGGGGGCGTGCACCTGAAGTCCATAGGGGGAGAGCAGCACGATCCGCCAGTCGCCGAGCTCATCACGGGTCTGCTCGACCACCAGTGTGGTGTCGCTGGGCAGGACCCCGGCGGCCTCCTGCTGCTCGGTGAAGTAGCGCAGCAGGTTCTCCTGCGCCCAGGTGTCCATGCCCAGGGAGGTGAGTCGTGCGGCGGTCTCCTCCGGGGCGCCGGCGTGGACCTCTCGGGTGAAGCGGCCCAGCGCCTGGCCGAGTTCGGCGGGGCGGCCGAATCCGTCGCCGCGCCAGAACGGCAGCGAGGCGGGCTGCCCGAAGGCGGGGGAGACCAGCACCCGGTCAAAGGTGATCTCCTCGATCTTCCAGCTGGTCGCGCCCAGGGCGAAGACGTCGCCGATGCGTGATTCGTAGACCATCTCCTCATCGAGCTCACCCACCCGCCGCCCACCGGAGCGGGCCGAGCCGGAGTCCTCGCCCCCGGCGAGGTAGACCCCGAAGAGTCCCCGGTCGGGAATCGTGCCGCCGGAGGTGACCGCGATCCGCTGGGCACCGGGCCGGCCGGAGACGGTGCCGGCGTCGCGGTCCCAGATGATCCGAGGCCGGAGCTCGGCGAAGCGGTCCGAGGGATACTTGCCCGCCAGCAGGTCCAGGGTCGCCTCATAGGCGGAGCGGGGCAGGGTGGCGAAGGGAGCGCTGCGGCGCAGGGTCTCGAACCAGGACTCCACGTCCAAGGTCTCCATGGAGGACGCCGCGACGGTCTGCTGAGCCAGGATGTCCAGCGGATTGCGCGGGATGTGCAGCGCTTCGATCTGCCCCGCCAGCATCCGTTCGACGATGACGGCGGTGCTCACCAGATCACCGCGGTGCTTCGGGAAGAACCAGCCCACCGAGACCTCACCGACCTGGTGGCCCGCGCGACCGATGCGCTGGAGTCCGGCGGAGACCGCGAAGGGCGCCTCCACCTGGATGACCAGATCCACCGCACCCATATCGATGCCGAGCTCCAGGGAGGAGGTGGCCACCACGCAGCGCAGCCGGCCCGACTTGAGTGCCTCCTCGGTGAGCTTGCGCTGTTCCTTGGAGACCGAGCCGTGGTGCGAGCGTGCGAGAGGATCCGGCTCTCCCGCTTCGGTCTGCTCCCCGTGGGCGGCGGCGACGTCGTCGTCGGTGGCATCCTGCCCGGCGGGAGGCTGACGTTCGGCCCAGATCTCATTGATCCGACCGGTGAGCTTCTCGGCCAGGCGGCGTGAGTTCACGAAGACGATGGTGGAGCGGTTCTCGGTGACCAGGTCCACGATTCGGTGCTCCACGTGCGGCCAGATGCTGGGCTGCAGGGGCTGGTCGCTGAGGAGCGCCTCATCCGGTGCGAAGTCCGCGAGCACCTCGGAGAGCACCTTCGGCTGGCCGTCGTCCGCGGAGTCCTCCGCCTCGTTCTTCTGCGAGCCGGGGGCGGCCGGGAACGGCGTCGCGCCCTGAGGCGGAGCGGTGCTGGGCGAGGCCAGGTCCTCCACCGGCACCGAGACGGTGATGTCCCACTTCTTCTCGGACTTCGGCGCGACGATCTCCACGGCCGCGGAGCCGCCCAGGAAGCGGGCCACCTCTTCGCGCGGCTCCACCGTGGCGGAGAGGCCGATCCGCTGGGCGGGGGTCTCGAGCAGGTTGTTGAGCCGTTCCAGGGAGACGGCGAGGTGGGCGCCGCGTTTCGTCCCGGCCAGCGCGTGGACCTCGTCGAGGATCACGGTCTTGACCCCGGTCAGGGTGCTGCGCGCCTGGGAGGTCAGCATCAGGTAGAGCGACTCGGGGGTGGTGATCAGGATCTGTGGGGGCTTGCGGACCAGGTCGCGGCGTTCTTTGGGGGTGGAGTCGCCGGTGCGCACGCCCACGGTGATCTCTGCCGGCTCGGTGGCTGCGCCCTCGGCGGCGAGGCGCCGGGCGGTGTGCGCGATCCCGACGAGCGGGCTGCGCAGGTTGCGTTCGATGTCCACGCCGAGCGCTTTCAGCGGGGAGATGTAGAGCACCGAGGTGCCCTTGGTGGGGGCGGCGAAGAGCTGATCGATGGACCAGAGGAAGGCCGAGAGCGTCTTGCCGGATCCCGTGGGAGCGACCACCAGGGCGTTCTTGCCCTGGGCGACCGCGTTCCAGGCGCCGGCCTGAGCGGCGGTGGGCTGACCGAAGGAGGCTTGGAACCAGCGCCGGGTGGGCTCGGTGAACGGTTCCAGGGCGGTCATGCTCCCACTCTAAATGGCGCCGGGGACATGGCCGGACGCAGGTGCCGGCGCAGACGCTGACGCGCGCGCCCGCGGTCCCACCCGGTGCCTCTTCCACATCCATTGGGCGCAAATCGTCGGAATCCGCACCCGCCGAGGCTCCTATTCCGACGTTTTCTGCCCAATCGATGACGGTCATCGCTCGAGGTGCCCGCCCTGCGCACCGCACGGGCCAGCGCTCAGCGGGCGTAGTGCAGGATGTCCTCGCGGCGCAGCGGGCGGTTGAACAGCGGACCGTCGGGCTCCATGATCCGACCCGCCGCCAGTGACCCGACCGAGACCGGGTCGAACCCCATGCGGAACAGCAGCCCCATGACCAGGCCGCGGGCGGACTCGTCATCGCCGGCGACCGCCAGGGCCCGGCGACCGGACAGGTCGGCACCGGGCCGGGCGGCGTCGTCGAAATCTGCGTGGGCGATATGGTTCAGCGCCTTGACCACCCGTGCCGCACCGAAGCGTCCGGCCAGCGCCATCGAGGTGGGCAGCTGCTCATCCACCGCTGCCTGCAGCCACCCGGGGAGCAGCTCGTCCTGCCAGGTGTTGGTGGCATCGACGAGCACCGTGTTCGCGACCCAGTCCGGATCCAGCTCGTCGAGCTCCTCCTGCGGCACCGCGAGGATGATGATGCCGCTGGAGTTCCGGGCACGCGCGGCGATGTCCTCGGCATGCACCGGCTGCGCGCCGGGGGCGTAGATCTTCAGGTGGTGCTGCAGCGCACGCGGGGGCCGGGTGGAGGCGATGTCCACGGCCACTCCGGCGCGCAGCAGGGTGCGGGCGAAAGCGGTTCCGGCCCGACCGGCGCCGAGGATCCCCACCACAGGTTCTTCGGGAGCGGCAGAGGAGGACGCGTCAGACGCCTTGGGGGACTCACTCATGGTGGTAGGACCGCCCTGCTGAGATCTCCTGGGCGCGGTAGACCTGTTCGGCCAGCAGCATCCGCACCAGCTGATGCGGGAAGACCAGCTTGGACAGCGACCAGACGAGATCGGCGCGGTGCTGAAGCTGGTCGGTGACCCCATAGGCGCCTCCGATGATCGCGACGACGTGCGCCCCGTCATCGAAGCTGCCCTGCAGGTGGGCGGCAAAGCCAGGTGAGCTGATGTTCTTGCCGCGCTCATCGAGCAGGATCACGTGGTCCTTGGGCTTCAGGGCGGCAAGGATCCGTTCCGACTCCTCCTGGCGCGCGGCATCGTGTTCGCGGGAGGAGTGGGGGAGCAGCTTCCAGTCCAGGTCATAGGGCTTGCGCAGGCGCTTGGTGTAGCGCTCGATCCCTTCCACGGCCCACTTCTCATGCTTTTTGCCGACGGCCAGGGCGGTGATGCTCATATGGGCGACACTACCGGCAACCCTAGGATGGAGCCCATGTCTGCACAGTTTCACATCGCCTCGCTGGCTCAGATGGACCCGGTCTCGCTCTATCGCGTGCTTCAGCTCAGAACCGACGTGTTCGTCGTGGAGCAGCAGTGCGCGTACCCGGAGCTGGACGGGCGGGATCTGGAGCCAGGTGCTGTCATGGTATGGGCGGTAGACGCTCCTGAGCATCGAGCCGACGACGACGGCGCCCCCGCAAGTTCCGACGCTCAGGCCGCTGGCGCGGTGCTGGCCACCCTGCGGGTGCTGCACGAGCCGGAGGGGTTCCGGATCGGACGGGTGGTCGCCCGGGAGGAGGCGCGGGGGACCGGTGTGGCGCGTGAGCTGATGCAGCGCGGGCTGGAGTACTGCGCCGCGCAGTCACCGGAGAGCGCTGTGGTGCTGGACGCGCAGCAGCCGCTGGAGGGGTGGTACGGATCCTTCGGCTTCACCCGCACCGGGGAGCCGTTCCAGGAAGATGGCATTCCGCATGTGCCGATGCGCCGCGGGAGCTCAGATCTTCCGGCGGGGACCGGCGACGAGGGTGGCCAGCAGCAGGATCGATAGCCAGGCCAGCAGATACCACCCGCCGGTCAGACGCAGGTCCTGCGGCGCGAAGTACATCCACGCGATCAGCGGGACGCCCAGCGCGGCCATCACAGTCTGCCAGGTCGTCCAGAACCGGCCCTTCTGCTCACGCTCCGGGGTTTCTGTCGCCACGAAACTCCTCCATAGGTCTGCTGCAACAAATTCTTCAGCACCCTAACGTGTCAGCCGTTCGAGTCGCATCCGATGCCGTCGCCATCGGCGTCGAGACCGTGCACGTCCGTGCCGATCACCCGGACGGCTGAGCTCAGGTCTCCGCAGTTGATGTCCGGCGGGTACACGGGGATGCAGGGCGTGTAGTTCGGATCGCAGTTGCCGGCCTGCTGCTCGGGTGCCGGAGCTGGGGCCGGGGCGGGTGCTGGGGCCTGCTCGGCGGCGCAGCCCTGCAGCGCCGTGGCATTGTCCGCAGCGATGTAGTCAGGCTCGCGGGAGTGGAAGTCATAGCCATCGCGGGAGTCATAGCGGGCCGTGGCGAGGCCTTCTTCGATCAAAGTCATGCCCGCGTCGGTGTCGCCGACGTCGATATAGCGCAGGATCCGGTCGTAGCGGTCGGTGTCATCCCCGTCCCGGGTCAGCGTGACGGTCTTGCCCCGCACGAGTTCACCCATCCGGGCCGAGGCGGTGTCGAAGTTGCACTCGCCGCGCTCCGGGGTGTCGATGCCGGTGACCCGAACGGTGTCCCCGTTGTCGAGCTCCACGGTGTCCCCGTCCACTATCCGCACGACGACGGCGCGATTCTCGTTCGGGTCCGTCGAAGGAGTGGGAGTGGGAGTGGGGGTCGGGGTGGGACTGGGCGTGGGGGACGGGGTGGGACTAGGAGTCTCACTCTCCGTGGGTTCCTCGGAGGGTTCGTCCGATTCCGTGGGTTCCGGGGATTCGGACTCTTCGGGTGAGGGTCGCTCAGACGCGGGCTCCTCGGTCTCAGGCGCTGAGGTCCCCTGGTCACCGGCTTCCGGTTCATCGCCCTCGGCTGGATCCAGTGCGACGCCGATGATTCCGATGACCAGCAGCAGCGCAAACAGGGCGACGAGTCCGGCGCAGCCGATGGCCGGAATCTTGGCGATCAGCGGCCATTGTCTGAAGCGGCTCCATCGGGACCGGTTCTGCGTCCCGGTGCGGGAGCGCTTTCTGGACGCGGACGGGCGCCCCGGCAGGTGCGGCAGCTTCAAGGGAACCTCATCAAGTTCGAGTGACAGACCCTTGCGGGGAGCATGAGTCTGACATCACAGTAACGTGCCAGGTGGAGTCGTCTCGTTCAGGTCAGGCGACCGGGCTAATGTGTCGCCATGGAGTTCACCATTCCGGAAAGCTGCGGGAATTCACCGCGCATGCAGATCGTCGCGGAGATCGCCCGGGCGTGGGGAGAGGGCGATCAGGCCCATCTGGAGCAGTGGCTTCTCCCTGATGCCGAGTGGCACGTCCACCCGACGGAGCCGGAGGCAGAGTTTCAGCGTCTGGTGCTGGACAACGTGGTGACGCACGGCAGGTTGGGCTCTTGCGATGGCGTCGCAGTCGGTGCCGATGGCTCGGCCGTGCGTTTCGCGCACTTCATGGTCTTCGCCTCGACCGCCAAGACCGCGAAGATTCGATCCATCACCACCTATGTGGTCTCGGCAGGGAAGGATTTCGACGGTGCCGGCAACGACTGAGGAGTATCAGGGGTTCATCGGATGGGTGCTGAGTCTGATGGAGCGCTTCGGGGAACTCGGAGTCGGGCTCGCGATCTTCCTGGAGAACTTCATCCCACCGATACCCTCCGAGGCCATCCTCCCGGGAGCGGGATTTCTCGCCTACGGGGGTCTGATGAGCCCGTGGGGTGCGTGGCTCTGGGCGAATCTCGGCTCTCTGCTCGGAGCGCTGCTCTGGTACGGGGTAGGCGCAGCGCTGGGTGCGGAAAGGACCCGCGCCATCATGGGTCGTCTGCCGCTGTTGAAGGTCTCGGACTTCGACAAGGCTGAACGCTGGTTCGACCGCTGGGGACCGTGGGCTGTGCTGCTCGGGCGCTGTGTGCCGATCGTGCGCTCCTTCATCTCGATCCCGGCGGGGATCACCCGCATGCGCATGCTGACATTCCTCGCGTTCACCCTGGTGGGGTCCGCGATCTGGAACGGCATCTGGATCGGTCTGGGCTTCGCGCTGGGCCCGAGCATCGAACCGGTGCTCGCCGAATGGAGCGGCGTCCTCTCCAACCTGGTGGTGGCGCTCGCGGCCTTGGCGGTGGTCGCCTTCATCATCCAGCGACTCCGCACCCTCCGCCGCCGCGACCGAGTCTGAGCCCCCTCCGCCGCCGCGACCGAGTCTGAGCCCCCTCCCCAACGTTTTACCTCCCTTTGCGTGGTCTACCGGGGCTACGGGCGGGCTGGTAAACCACATTGGGGGAGGTAAAGCGCGCGGGGGTGGGAACAGAAAACCCCGCTGACTGCATAGCTGCAGTTCAGCGGGGTTTCCCTGTGGCGGTGACGGTGGGATTTGAACCCACGGTGCGGGGTAACCGCACACAGCATTTCGAGTGCTGCACCTTCGGCCGCTCGGACACGTCACCAGGCCCGTTGAGTATACGCAAACATCGCGCACTCACCCAAAAGCGGCGAGCTGGTCCGAACGCACATCACGCTCAGCTGTGGAACAGCGCGTGGACCTCACCGGAGATCTCGCGACCACGCAGCGCCTCAATCTCCAGGACGACGGCGGCGCCGGCCACCTGACTGCCCAGCTGACCGATCAGCTCCCGGCTCGCGGCCAGGGTGCCACCGGTGGCGAGCACATCGTCGACGATCAGCACCCGGTGCTCGGGCGTGAGCACGTCAGGCGCCTCGATCACGGCCGTCCCATATTCCAGCGTGTACTCCACCCGACCGGCCGGCGCCGGGAGCTTGCCCGCCTTGCGGATGGGCAGGAACCCGGTGCCGGTCAGCGCAGCGATCATCCCAGCCAGGGTGAACCCGCGCGCCTCGATGCCTGCCACCATGTCGAAGTCCCCGGCGAAGGGCGCCAGCAGCCCTTCGGCCACGGTCCGCAGGGCCGCGGGATCGGCCAGCACCGGGGAGATGTCCTGGAAGAAGACGCCCGGTTCGGGAAAATCCGGGGTCACCGCGAACAGCGACCGGGCATAGGCCAGCTGATCGGCGGTGGGCGCGGCAGAGTTCTCGAAAGAAAGAGGTGTGGACACGGGCCCAAGCCTATCCGCGGAACTCCTCGAAGAACGCTCGCAGCGTGGCGGCGCACTCCTGCGCCCGCACCCCCGGGTGGACCTCGACCCAGTGATTCAGCCGCGGCTCGCGCAGGATGTCGAACACGGACCCCGCGGCGCCTGCCTTCTCATCCCAGGCGCCGAAGATCACCTGCTCGATCCGAGACTGATAGATCGCCCCGGCGCACATCGGGCAGGGCTCCAGCGTCACGGCGAGCACGCAGCCGTCCAGTCGCCAGGTGCCCACAGCTCGGGCCGCAGCGCGCAGTGCCGTGATCTCGGCATGACCTGCCGGATCGCCGTCGCGCTCTCGAGTGTTGTGGCCCTCGCCCAGCAGCTGACCCTCGGCAGAGACGACGACGGCGCCCACTGGCACGTCCGCGGAGTCCTTCGCCTGCGCGGCGAGCTCCAGGCAGCGGCCGATCAGCGCCTCCTGGTCGGCGCGCGCCCGCGGAGACCATGCGGCGGCGGGCTCAGAGTTCTCGGTCACCACCCCAGCTTATGGCGCGCGGCAGCGTCCGCCGCCATGCGGCCCCAGGAGGCCGGTTTCAAGGCGTGCTGGTAGTTTTGAAGCATGCGCGTACAGGTTGTGGAACACCCACTGATCTCCCATAAGCTCACCCAGCTCCGCCGGGTGGAGACCGCTTCGAATCAGTTCCGTGAACTGACCCGGGAGCTGGTCATGCTGCTCTCCTATGAGGCCAGTGGATCCATCGCCACCGAGCCCGTGGAGATCCAGACTCCGGTGGCCACGATGACCGGAACCCAGCTGGCGGATCCGAAGCCACTGGTCGTGCCCATCCTGCGCGCAGGCCTGGGGATGCTCGACGGCATGACCGCCATGGTCCCCACCGCCGAAGTCGGCTTCCTGGGCATGGCCCGGAACGAAGAGACCCTCGACATCATCACCTATGCCGAGCGCCTCCCCGATGACCTCACCGGCCGCCACGTCTTCGTGCTGGACCCGATGCTCGCCACCGGCGGCACCCTCGCCGAGGCGATCCGCTTCCTGAAGAAGGCCAACGCCGCCAAGATCACCTGCATCTGCCTGCTGGCGGCCCCGGAGGGCATCGAGCGGCTGCGCTCCAAGATCGGGGACATCGACGTGGAGCTCTACCTCGCCGCGATCGACGAGAAGCTCAACGAGAAGTCCTACATCGTCCCCGGCCTCGGCGACGCAGGCGATCGGCTCTACGGCCTCGCGCAGTAGGGCCTGCGCCGCGCCTCGAGGACTCCGCGAAGGCCTCCACCAGGCGACATACTGTGATCCCGATCACTAAAAAGCTTCCACATCTCATTATGTGGAAGATCCCCCCTTTTGTTACTTGCGGATTTCAAATGTGACGGACACGCTGTAATAGTTATCGCCGTCCACCGCAGTGGGGGAGTTGCCGCCAATGTCCGCACACCTGAGCCAGCCGCAGAATCCTGGCTATGTTCATGTCTCCGTGCGCAACGCCGCCCGCCGAGCCGAGATGGCTCGCCGACTGCGCAGCGCCACCGCCGAGTCCGGTGAGGCTCACCCACGCACAGCACCGGTACCGGTGGTCGCGCAGAACGGCGGAGGGCCGCAGATGGTTCAGCCCGACATCGTCACCCGCGGCTTCGTGGTCTACGTCGGCCTCGACGAGGACACCGCCAGCGCCGCAGGAACATCCCTGCACAAGATCGCCACCGAGCTGCGCGACTACGTGGAGCACATCGCCACCGAGGCCCAGGTGCATATCGCCATGGCCATGGCCTCGGCCGCCCACGAGGGCAGCGACCTCGAGGTGGTCCGCCAGGCGCTGGGTGACCCCACGGTCACGCACCGCGGCGTCGAGGTGCCCGTCAACACCCCACCGGCACCCAGCAGCTCAGGTGTGCTGATCGATCTCTCCCGGCGCGAGGTCCGCCTCGACGGTGAGGGCCTGAATCTCACGTTCAAGGAGTTCGAGCTGCTGAACTACCTCGTGGACAACGGCTCCCGCACAGTGGGCCGCGAGGAGCTGCTCAAGACGCTCTGGCGCAATGTCGACGAGGACCAGATGCCCAACGAGCGGACCATCGACGTCCACATCCGCCGGCTGCGCTCCAAGCTCGGACGCCTCGCCAACACGGTGCGCACCGTGCGCGGTCAGGGCTACCGATTCTACGAGCACCCCGAGGTCACCGTCTGGGCGGCCCCCGAGTACTCGATCTGATCTGGACTGACTGTGCCTGAACTGCTGATCCTTCGCCACGGCGAGTCTGGGCATTCCTTCTCCGGGGATGACCACGGCCGCACCCTGACCCAGCACGGGCAGGAACAGGCGCGCGCCGTCGGCCGCTGGCTTCTGGAGAAGGGGCACCTGCCGGATAACACGCTCTGCTCCGATGCCATGCGCACCCGGCAGACCTGCATCTGGGTCAACCACGAGCTGGGAGACAAGGCCCCGACGCCGTATCTGGACCAGCGGCTCTACCTCGCCGAGCCGCGGTCCATGCTCTCGATCATCAATGAGGTGCCCGAGACGGTGCAGTCCCTGCTGGTGGTGGCACATATGCCCGGAGTCCAGGCGCTCAGCATGGATCTTGCCTCCGGGAAGTCGCGAGAAGATCCGGTGATCCAGATGGCCGGGTCCTGGCCGCCCGCGGGTCTGGCGCGCTTCACGGTGGGCAAGCCCTGGGCCGAGCTGGACGGCCGAGGCGCCGAGCTCACCGATTTCTTCACCGCCGGCTAGCGGCTTCTTCCGGCCCGCTCAGATCGCCGATTCCAGAAGGCGCACCAGCTCATCCAGCGCCTGCGCGGCCTGATCGCCGCGGGCGCGCAGCACCACTTCGTCGCCGTGCGCGGCGTCCAGACTCATCACACCCAGCAGGCTGTCGGCCTGAACTGAATGCTCTGGTGTGGAGGCCTTGGAGATCTCCACCGGCACCGGTTGAGCCGCGGCCGCATACGCGAACGCCGCGGCAGGCCGGGCATGAAGCCCAGCCGCCGCGGCGATCACCGCAGTCCGCTCAATCATGCAGCAGAGGCTACACCCTTCCGTGCCCAGCGCTTCAGTGCGATCACCGAAAGTGCGGTGACCACCGAACCGGCCAGCACCGCGACCAGGAACAGCCAGAAGTTGTCGATGGCGAACGGCACGAAGATGCCGCCGTGTGGGGCGTAGGAGGTGACGCCGAAGGCCATGGTCATCGCGCCGGTGACGGCACCGCCGACCATGGAGGCTGGCAGCACGCGCAGCGGGTCGGCTGCGGCGAACGGAATCGCGCCCTCAGAGATGAACGCAGCGCCGAGGAGCACGGCGGTCTTGCCGTTCTCCCGTTCCGCCGCGCTGAACAGGCGGGAGTCGATGAACGTGGCGAATGCCATGCCCAGCGGCGGGACCATGCCGGCGGCCATGACCGTGGCCATGATCATCAGTGGACCGGTGTTGCCATCCGCGACGGCGCCCGAGAGGCCGGCCACGGCGAAGGAGTACGCCACCTTGTTGAGCGGTCCACCGAGGTCGAAGCACATCATCAGACCAAGGATGATGCCGAGCAGGATGGCGGCGGAACCGGTCATCCCGTTGAGCCAGCCCTCGAGAGCTGAGGTCAGTCCGGCGATCGGACCGCCGAGCACCAGCAGCATCAGGCCACCGGCCACCAGGGTGGCCACCAGCGGGATGATCACGACGGGCATCAGTCCGGCGAGCCAGCGCGGCACGCTGAGCTTGCGGAACCACAGCGCCACCGCACCGGCGAGGACGCCGCCGACGATGCCGCCGATGAAGCCAGCCTCCATGGTCAGCGCGATTGCGCCGGCGGTGAAGCCGGGGGCGATGCCGGGACGGTCGGCCATGCCGAACGCGATGTAGCCGGCCAGTGCGGGGACCAGGAAGCCCATCGCGGTGCTGCCGAGGGTGAAGAAGACCGCCCCCAGGTAGCCGCCGAGTGCCCCGGCGCCGCGGAAGTCCTCGGGCAGCTGATCAGGTGTGGGCAGGTTCCACAGAGTGTTCCCGAGGGTCACATCTGTGGCCACCTCGGTGATGCTGTACCCGCCGAGGAGGAAGCCCAGCGCCATGAGCAGACCACCCGCGGCGACGAAGGGGATCATGTAGCTGACGCCGGTCATCAGGACCCGCTGGGTCGCGCGCCCGAAGCTCTCACGCTCGCCACTGGCAGCTGTATTGCCATCGGAGTCGCCGGATCCACCCGAGGGGACGACGGCGGCGTTCGGGTTCTTCGCCGCGGCCAGCGCCTCGGCGATCATCTTGGCGGGCTCATCGATGCCGCGCTTGACCCGTGAGGCGATGACCGGCTTGCCGGCGAACCGGTGCCGATCACGCACGTCCACGTCCGTGGCGAAGATGACGGCGTCGGCGGCGGCGATGGTCTCGGTGCCCAAGGGGGTCGCTCCGGAGGAGCCCTGAGTCTCGACGTGGAGCTCCACGCCTGCTTCCTTCGCGGCCTTCTTCAGCGAGTCAGCAGCCATATACGTGTGCGCGATGCCGGTGGGGCAGGCCGTCACGGCCACGAGGCGGCCCACCGTCGTCGTCGATGAGGGAGCCTCGGCAGTCGGGGCGGCAGTGCTGGCGCCTGCACTCGTCTCGGAGCCTCCACCGGAGCCGCGGCCGCCGGCCGAGGCGGTGACCGGTGCGGGCTGCACCGCTTCGGCCACCAGGTCCACCACGCGCTGTTCAGAGTCAGCTCCGCGCAGATCGGCGAGGAACTCGTCATTGATCAGCGAGGTCGCCAGGGCGGAGAGGATCTTCAGGTGTGCCTGGTCCGCGCCGTCGGGGGCGGCGATCATGAAGACCAGATCGGCCGGGCCATCGGAGGAGCCGAAGTCCACGGGCTCCGCCAGTCGGGCGAAGGCCAGAGTGGCTTCAGTGACGGCTCCGGTGCGGCAATGCGGGATGGCGATGCCACCGGGCATGCCGGTCTCGGAGGTCTCCTCGCGCGCCCAGACATCAGCGGCGAGTTCCTGGACATTGGCGCTGCGTCCGGCGGAGCCGACGAGCGCGGCGAGGGCATCGATGACCTCGCGCTTGCTGCCGGCGGTGAGCCGGTCGAGGCTCACCAGCTCCGGCGTGATGATGGTATTCATGATGTCTCCACATTCGCGGTAGCGGTTGTTCGGGGGATGATGATGAGCTGTTCGGTGCTGAGATGTTCGGTCGTGAGCTGGTCGGGTGTGGGCATGACGGAACCGGGCAGCTCTGCCGCGGCACGTCCCATGGCCATGGCGTGCTTCAGAGAATCCGTGGGTGAGCCGCCGGACTGCGCCGAGGCGAGGTACCCGGCGAGTGAGGCATCGCCTGCGCCCACGGTGGAGCGCAGCGTGATCGGTGGTCCCCAGGCGCGCAGCGCGAGCGCAGGCTCGGCCATTTCTGCTGAGTTGTCCACGGACGAGTGCGGGATGAGCACCGCGCCGTGTGCACCCAGAGTGATCAGCGCCGAGCGTGCTCCGCAGTTCTGCAGTTCGACGGCGAGCTGGGCGGCGCGCATCGGATCGGCTTCCAGCGCCTCGGCCTGGGCCTGCTCATCGACGCCGGAGCCGAGGCTCGAACCTATGTCGTGCGCCGCGTCAGCACCCGCTGCGGGCCCGGAGGCCCCCAGCATCGCCGCGTGCAGCTCGAGCAGTTCCTCGGCATTGGGCTTGATCAGATCCGGTGCCGCCGACAGTGCTGCGGCAAGCGGCGCACCCGAGGTGTCCAGCGCGATCAGCGGCGCCTGCTCCCCGAAGGTCTCCCGCAGCGCCGTGATGGCCTGTGCGTAGAAGTCCTCAGGGACTCCGGGCGGAAGCGATCCGGCCAGAGCCACCCAGGTGGCACCCTCGGAGGTCTCCAGCAGTAGCTGCAGCAGCGCCTCGGTGAGCGCGGCGTCGAAGTCTGGACCGGGCTCGTTGATCTTGGTGGTGACCCCGGCCTGATCCGTGATGGCGGTGTTGGTGCGCAGCGGCGCGCCCAGCGGCAGTGCGCGGGCCGGAACCTGGATCTCCTGCAGCGCCAGCAGCACCGCGTCCCCGGCGTCACCGGGAAGTACGGCGAGTGACGGCACCCCGGCGGCGGTGAGAGCGCGGGAGATGTTGACTCCCTTGCCTCCCGGTTCGGCAGAGTGTCCGACGGCGCGCTGGACGGCCCCGGGGCGCAGGGGAGCATCGAGCGCCAGCGTCTTGTCCAGGCTCGGGTTGGGGGTGAAGGTGACGATCACTGGGTGCCCGCCACAATGACAGGCACACCGGCGTCGGCCAGGGCGTGGGCGAGCTCGGCATGCGGCTCGGCGTCGGTGATCAACACATCGATCTCCTCCAGGGTTGCGAACTGTACGAGCGTGCGGAGACCGAGCTTGCTGGAATCCGCCAGCAGAATGACCTGACGCGCGGCACGGACCAGGCCCGATTTCACCGCAGCCTCAGCAGTGTCAGGAGTGGAGAGTCCGAAGCCCGCGTCGACTCCGTTGGTGCCGATGAACGCGACATCCGCCTGCCGTCGGGCAAGGGTCGCAACGGCGGAAGCGCCGACCACGGCGCCAGTGATCCCGCGGACCTTGCCGCCGAGCACCTCGACATCGAGGGAGGTCACCTCGGCCAGCTTCTGGGCGATCGGCACCGAGCTGGTGGTCAGAAAACGAGTGTGGTGGTGCTCGCCGGTCGGTCCTGTGGCCAACAGATCGGCGAGTGCCTCCGTGGTGGTGCCGGCATCGAGCAGCAGCGAGGCGTCGGGGGAGGACGGGACGAAGCTCAGCGCTTCCCGAGCGATGTCCTGCTTCTGTGCTGAGTGCTCGCTCTGCCGCTGACGCAGCGAGGTCTCTCGCCGCGAAGGGCTGGAGCTGGCCACCGCACCCCCATGGACACGCTGGAGTGAACCAGCGGTCTCGAGCTGATCCAGGTCACGTCGAACCGTCTCTTTGGTGACCTTCAGATCCCGGGCGATCTCCTGGACGGTGATCGTGCCGCTGCGGCGCAGCCGATCCAGGATCCGCTCGTGACGCTCCGGGGCGAGCAGTGTCATGCGAAGCTCCATTTCAGTGACCCACACCACTTTCCTGTGGGTTTAGACACACTTTATCTGTGTTTGCCTGTGTATGCAACAGGTTTCGTGAACTTCACGGGGAGCACGTGAGAACTACTCGCACGCTTGGACTCGGCATAGCATTGTGATATGTCTCACCATCATGAAGCCGACAGCGCTCACGTCCCAGGCGTGCTGGTCGGTATTGACGGGTCGGCGGGCAGTGAGCGCGCCTTCACAGTGGGACTGATGATCGCGAAGCAGCGTGAGTGGCCACTGCGTCTCATCGGCACCTTTTCTCGACCGGTGGTGACCGATGACTACTACGTCAGAGCGTTGGACAGCTACCGCAGTGAAGCCGCGGGCACGGTTCAAGAGGTTCTGGACAGATACTCGGCCCGTGCCGCGGAGGCCGGAGTCGAGGTCAGCTCCCGCACCGCGGAGGGTGATCCCGGCGGGACCTTGGTCGACGAGAGCAGCGAAGCTCACGTGGCCGTGGTCGGCAAACGGGGCCGCAATCGCTTTGCCGGACGTTTTCTGGGCAGCGTGTCGAACAAGTTGGCAGCCCACGCGCATTGCCCGACCCTGGTGGTGCCGGAACGATGGGAGGCCGGCGCGCCGACCGAGCTGATGGCCCCTCCGCAGGAACGTCCCGGCGGGGAGGGTGCGGAGGAGGAACCGGTGGAGCTCATGGAGGAGTCGGTCTCCCGGGAGCACTCACGGCGATCCTTTGCCAATGTGACCGACGAGCTGAACTTCGATGCAGAGATCGTCGTCGGCGTCGATGTGGGTGATCGCGCCACCGACGTCGTGCATCTCGCGGCCGACGCCGCGGCCCTGACCAAGAGCCCGCTGACCCTGGTGTCTGCGGCTCCGCTGAACGCTCAGGGTCACTGGTATCCCAACACCGTGGAGCACAACCTCGAACTGCCGAACCTGCGCCGTCGCTACACCGATCACCTGGAAGCGATGGCTCAAGAGGTGGCGGCGAAGTCCCCGACGGTGACCGTGCGCTGGCAGTTCTTCGACGGTTCCCCCGCGGGGGTGCTCTCCGAGGCCTCCCGCACTGCGACGCTGCTGGTGATCGGCACCCGGGGTCATGGAGGCTTCGCCGGACTCCTGCTGGGTTCGGTGAGTCAGGCCGTGTTGAGCCGGGCCGTCTGTCCGGTGCTGGTGATCCCCACCCATAAGCCCCGCAAACACTGACGCTCGCGCACACAGAAAAGCACCCTCCGAATCTGCTGATCCGAAGGGTGCCATCTGTGTGTTCTGCAGTGCGCCCAAAGGGATTCGAACCCCTGACCTTCGGTTCCGTAGACCGACGCTCTATCCAGCTGAGCTATAGGCGCATCTTCACTTTTTATCTTTGATCGCTCGGCGATCTCGACCTAGAAGACTATACACGGCACCTCAGGGGCCGACAAATCACTTCCAGTCGCAGTTCGGTGGAACCCGCCGTCGTCGTGTTTTACAGTCCCGTCATCTGGGAACGCTACAGTGGACTACAGCTGGTCCCCATCGGTGTTGACGGGGATGCAGGGATGCGTGTCGCACAGTGTTGTGCACACCCGGAACGTTCACACGTTCCAGTCCTTGGGTCCTGGTCTCGCCAACCAGGAGGGGGTCAGTACGAACCTGTACCCAATGGAGGGAAACAATGGTCAACACCGTTGCAACGGCGCCCGGTGCGAATCAGACCACGGATTCCAGGACGACAGGTCCTGCGAACACGGCTGATGCTCCCACCACGCACACCCCGCTGCTGAACTTCGTCGAAGAGATCGCAGCGCTGGCCCAGCCCGAGAGCATCCACTGGGTGGACGGCTCTGAAGAAGAACACCGCAGACTCACCGATCAACTGGTGGAAGCCGGCACGTTCACCCGACTGACCAGCCCGGATTTCCCGGACTCCTTCGCGGCATTCTCCGATCCGGCAGATGTGGCACGCGTGGAATCTCGCACGTTCATCTGCTCCGAGAAGGAGCGCGACGCCGGATTCACCAACAACTGGGTCGACCCTGCCGAGATGCGCGAGAAGCTCCAGGGCGTCTTCGCCGGAGCCATGCAGGGCCGCACCATGTACGTGATTCCCTTCGTGATGGGCCACCTCGACGCCGAGGATCCCAAATTCGGAGTGGAGATCACCGATTCTGCCTATGTGGTGACCAGCATGCGCATCATGGCGCGGATCGGCACCGAGGTGCTGCGCAAGATCGAGGAGCTCGACGCGTTCTTCGTCCCCGCCGTCCACTCGGTGGGTGCGCCGCTGGAACCCGGGCAGAGCGATGTTTCCTGGCCCTGCAACGAGGAGAAGTACATCGTGCACTTCCCGGAGAGTCGGGAGATCTGGTCCTACGGCTCCGGCTACGGCGGCAACGCCCTGCTGGGCAAGAAGTGCTACGCGCTGCGCATCGCCTCGGTGATGGCGCGGGATGAGGGCTGGCTCGCCGAGCACATGCTCATCCTGAAGCTGACCAGCCCGGCGAACCGAAGTTACTTCATCGCCGGGGCCTTCCCCTCGGCCTGCGGGAAGACCAACCTTGCACTCATCGACCCCACCCTCGAAGGGTGGAAGGCCGAGACCCTGGGCGATGACATCACCTGGATCCGACCGGGCCACGAGGGAGAGCTCCGTGTGGTGAACCCCGAGTCGGGCTACTTCGGGGTCGCCCCGGGCACCGGGTGGCACACCAACGCCAACGCCATGCGGGCGATCGCGAAGGGCAACTCGGTGTTCACCAACTGTGCGCTCACCGACGATGGGGGAGTGTGGTGGGAAGGCATGACCGAGCAGCCTCCCGCACACCTCACGGATTGGCGCGGGGAGGACTGGACGCCGGATTCGGATCTGCCGGCGGCCCATCCCAATGCGCGCTTCTGCACCCCGATCGATCAGACCGACATGCTCGCCGAGGAGTACTTCGAGCCCAACGGTGTGAAGCTTGACGCGATCCTCTTCGGCGGCCGACGCAAGACCACCGTCCCGCTGGTCACACAGGCGCGCGACTGGAACCACGGCATCTTCTTCGGCGCCACGCTCTCCTCGGAGACCACCGCGGCCGCCGAGGGGCAGGTGGGCACTGTGCGCCGGGACCCCATGGCCATGCTTCCGTTCATCGGCTACGACGCCGGCGACTACCTCAAGCACTGGGTGGAGGTCTCCAGCCAGGCAGACCCGGAGAAGCTGCCGGAGATCTTCCTGGTCAACTGGTTCCGCAAGGGCCGCGACGGCAAGATCGCCTGGCCCGGATTCGCCGAGAACTCCCGGGTGCTCAAATGGGTCACCGAACGCCTGGAGGGTGGCGGCGCGGCCGTGGAGACTCCCATCGGCTTCACGCCCAGGATGGACGGACTGGACCTCACGGGACTGGAGATCACCCCCGAACAGCTCGAGGATTCGATCACCGTCTACCGGGACGAATGGCTGACCGAACTGGAGGGGATCGATGAGTGGTTCGCCGAGTTCGGCGATTCCCTGCCGAAGTCCATCGCGGCCGAGACCGAGGAGCTGCGCCGTCGTCTGCAGTCCTGACCGCTGTCGTCCTCTGCCAGGCGCGACGTCAGGCTGAAGGCGCTCCCGCGCCCATGGCGGAGAGGAGCTCGTAGAGCACGTGGGCCGCGGCGATGCCGGTGAGCTGCGCGTGATCATAGGCCGGTGCGACCTCGACGACGTCGACCCCGACGATGTTCTGGTCGCTCATCGCGCGGATGATCCGCAGCAGCTCCCGGCTGGTCAGGCCACCGGCCTCGGGCGTCCCCGTGCCGGGGGCGTGGGCGGGGTCGAGCACGTCGATGTCCACCGAGATGTACACCGGTCTGCCGGCGAGGCGCTGCTTCAGCCGGGAGATCGCTGCGGGGACCCCGTGTTCCTCGATGAACTCGGTGGTGGTGATCTGAAAGCCGAGCCGGGCGTCGTCGTCGAGGTCGCCCTTGCCGTAGAGCGGACCGCGGATCCCCAGGTGGGCGCTCGCGGTGAGGTCGATGAACCCATCCTCGGCGGCGCGCCGGAACGGGGTTCCATGGGTCAGCGGGGCACCGAAGTAGGTGTCCCAGGTGTCCAAATGGGCGTCGGCGTGCAGCACCGCGACTGGGCCGTGTTTCTCGGCGGCGGCGCGCAGCAGCGGGTAGGCGATCGTGTGGTCCCCGCCGATCACCGCCAGCCTGGGTGCCCGGGTCAGCAGCTCCGTGGCGCCCTGGTACACCTGCTCCATCGCTTCATCCAGGTCGAAGGGATTCGCCACGATGTCACCGGCGTCGGCCACCTGCTGGACCGCGAAGGGCGCGATGTCCTGGGCGGGGTTGTAGGGACGCAGCAGCCGCGAGGACTCCCGCACGTGCGCGGGCCCGAAGCGGGCGCCGGGCCGATAGCTCACCCCGGAGTCGAAGGGCACCCCGGCCACCGCGATGTCCGCTGTGCCCACCGTCTCGAGCAGCGGAAGCAGCGCGAAGCTCGCCGGCCCGGCGAAGCGAGGGGTCCGGGAACTGTCGCGCGGTCCCACCGGTGAGCTGGGGTGATCTGCGGAGGCGTCGTGGGTGCTCATAGTGGCCCATTCTTGCGCAGAAGCGGGTTGGGTGGGCGCAGGGTGACCCTAGGCGCGAGGAGCCGGCTTGGTGGTCCGTGATTTCACCACAGGTGCGGTGGTGAACCGGGCATCTCGGCGCAGTTCCTTGACCAAGGAGATGCCCAGCAGCGTGACGATGACCGTGAACGGCACAGCAGAGAGCAGCGCGGTCTGCTGCAGAGCCTGCAGCCCGCCGGCGATCAGCAGCACGATGGCGCAGACACCGGTGAGCAGTCCCCACAGGCCCAGCATCGGGCGAGCCGGGTGCATGGAACCGTGGGAGGAGAGCACGCTGAGCACGAAGGTGTTGGAGTCAGCGCTGGAGACGAAGAAGAGGATCACCATGATCACGGTGAGCACGGAGGTGATCGCGGTCAGCGGCAGCTCTCCGAGCAGGGCGAAGAAGGTCACGTTGGTGTCGGCCAGCGTCGCTTCGCCGATGTCGGTCCCGCCGACCATGTCCAGGTGGATCGCTGAGCCGCCGAAGATGGTGAACCAGAGGCTGAAGACCAGAGTCGGCACACCCAGCACGGCGACCACGAACCCGCGGATGGTGCGGCCCTTGGAGATCTTCGCCAGGAAGATCCCGACGAACGCGCCCCAGCTCAACCACCAGGCCATCATGAAGTAGGTCCACCACTGCATCCACTGCAGGTCCTCCGGGGTGCCCGGAGTCAGCAGCGCGACCATCGGGAACTCGGCGATGAACTGACCCATGGAACGGAAGTACAGGTTGCTGATGAAGCTGGTGGGTCCGATGAACAGCACATAGATCCCCAGCGCGGCGGCCGCGAGCATGGTGGCCTTGCTGATCCATTTGATGCCCCTGCTCACGCCAGACATGGCCGAGAGGGTGAAGATGACCGTGATCACCGCGATGATGATGACCTGGATGACGAGGTCCGAGGGGAGTCCGGTGAGGCTGTTGATGCCTTCGGCGATCTGCGCCGCGCCCAGCCCGAGCGAGGTGGTGGTGCCGAAGAGCGTCGCGATGATGGTGAAGATGTCGATGAGCTGCCCGGCCCATCCATCCATGCTCCGCCCCAGCACGGGGCGCAGCATCGGAGAGACCAGACCGGTGTTGCCGCGCCGATGCGTGGAGTAGGCGATCGCCAGGCCGAAGACCCCGAACAGCGCCCAGGCGTTGGGCCCCCAGTTGAAGTAGGAGAACTGCATCGCCGTGACGGCGGCATCCACCGTCTCGGGCTCGGCCAGCCCATGCGGGGGCACCATGAAGTGGGTCATGGGTTCGGCTGCGCCGTAGCTGATCAGCCCGATACCCATCACGGTGCCGCAGATCATGGCGATCCAGGACCAGTTGCTGAATTCGGGGCGATCATCATCGGCGCCCAGCCGGATTGTGCCGAACCTGCTCAGGCCCAGATAGACCATCAGCACGATGCAGCCTGCGGTGACCACCAGGTAGGCCCAGCCGATGTTCTGCGAAGACCAGTTCGACGCCGCGGTCATCACCGTGGTGAGGCTTCCGGGGGAAAATGTCGCCCACGCGACGAAGCTCAGCAGGGCAGCCACCGAGACATAGAAGACTCCGCCCGGGCGACCGGGGCTCGGCTGGTGCTGCTCGAGGGTGGTGCTGTTCGGGCCTGCTGCGGGCCCCTGGTCTTGCCGGCTCATGGGTGTCACGTGTCCTTGCCTGGGCGAACCGAGCCCAGGGCCCGTCGCGAGGTATGCGCAGGCGGGTGCCAGAACATCGGGGTCAAGCATACGGACTTCTGCCAGTGCTCGGTGCCTGGGGGTCAGGTGCGGGGTGATGCCCAGACCTGACGGCCCTCTTCCGGTGAGGACTTCGTTCGTGACAGACTTATGCGGAAGATCGGGGTTCCTCTTGTGGGGCATTCTTCAGCGATGCCCCATTTCACGCTTTTGGGTCATCACTGTTTCATCGGCCGGTCGGGTCATCTGTTGCCCGGCGGTTCTTCCCAGATTCTCCATGTCGCGGAGGCCCTATGCTGCCCCAGGATTCACGCCAGGCTGAGACCGAACTCGCACCTTCGAGTCCAGACGCTGCCCACCAGGCCTCTGCTGAGGACGCCGATCACGCCGCAGCAGCGATTGATCCCCGGATTCACCGCGAGGACCAGGAGGCGATCCTCCTGCCGGTCGTCCGCCCCGCGGACGATGGCGAGGAAGAGGAGTTGGGCTTCGCAAGGACCCTGACTCAGCACGTCATCGACTCCTGGAACCATTCGGCAGCGGAAGAGACGCAGCACGACTGGCCGGATGCAGTCGACGAGTCTGCGGCCACGCACCCTCCGGAGACCTACCGGTTCGAGGATGCCAGTGCACCGCCGCTCTTCCCGACCGCCACCTATTTCCCGCCCGACGCTGCAGAAGGCTCCGGGCCGTGGACGCGACCGCAGCCACTCCAGCACCAGCCTGCCGAACACTGGTCCGCTGAAAACTGGTCGGAGGAGAACTGGTCGGCCGAGCCGTCTCCCGAGGCTCGGGAGCCGCACCCGCAGCCAGAGCAGCCAGCCGATGGCCGCCGTGACTCAGGCCGTGGTCCTGCGCGTCCGCCGGCCCGCCGGATCGCGGACCCGGCGAGATTCTTGGCGCAGAAGCTGATCCGTCCCGTCTCCCAGGCCACGGGTGCGATGTCGACGCTGGACTGGCTCTCCGGCACTCCCTTTGAGAACCCCCATCAGGCTCAGGAGCCGGGGGAGGCTGATGAGCTCGTCACGATCAACCTGGTCCTCGACCTCGGTGAGGCGCTGTTCCGGTACGGGGCTGGAGCCCTGGAGGTGGAGACCTCCATCCTCGCGGTGACCTCGGCGTTCGGGATGAAGAACACCGATGTGGACATCACCAACCAGTCGATCATCCTGAACTGGTCACCCCCGGGCAAGATCCCGTACTCCCGAGTCCGCGTGGTGCGCTCCTGGTCCGCGAACTTCCGTGCGCTCTCCGAGGTCCACACCCTGGTCACCGACATCGCGTTCGGACGCATCACCCGCGCCGAGGCCGAGGAGACCCTGCAGGACATCATCCGAGACCCCAAGCCGTATCCGCGGTGGGTGGTCGCCACCTCGGGCGCCCTGTTCGCAGGGCTCTTCGCCAGCTATACCGGCGCGCCGCTGCTGGATGCCTCCCTGGGCTTCCTTGCCACCCTGCTGGTCCTCGCCGTCACCCGCCAGCTCACCATCTGGCGCGTCCCGGAGATCTTCACCCTCGCCGTGGGTGGGTTCCTGGCCACGGCCGTGGCGCTCTGCGCGCTGACCATGGGCGCCCCGATCACCACCTCCATGGTGGTTGCCGGGGGACTCATGATCCTGCTGCCCAGCGTGCGGATCGTCTCCGCCATCCAGGATGCGATCAACGCCTTCCCGATCACCGCAGCCGGCCGTCTGGTCTCCTCGCTGGTCGCCTTCTCCGGGCTGACCGCCGGGATCATGGTCGGCGTGGTGCTCACCGGTCGGGCCGGCGCCCCGGAGCTCGATGTCACGCGCGAGATCATGCGCATCTACCACCCCGGGGTCCTCATCGCCCTGGTGTTCCTGACCGCGATAACGGCCGCCGTGGTGCAGCAGGCCCCCTACCGTCTGCTGCTGCCCACCGGCCTGGTCGCTGCGCTGGGCTTCGGCGGAGTCTACGCCGGGGAGATGATGGGCTTCGGCGGATGGTTCACCCCCATCCTGGGAGCCACCGTGGTCGGGGCCCTGGCCCGGGTGGTCGCGCTGCGACTGCGCGCCCCGCAGCTGGTGGTGGCGGTCCCGGCGATGATGTTCATGCTTCCCGGGCTCATCGTCTTCCGCGGGATGTACCAGATCGCGATCAGTCAGTCCTCGGTCAACCGGACTGCAGGGCTCTACGAGATCTTCGACGCGCTGATCATCATCATGGCGATCGCGGCCGGAATCGTGCTGGGCGATGTCCTGATGCGCCCGCTGACCAAGCGGCTGCAGTCCAATGAGCGCACCAAGGGCCGACGGCGCTGAGCGTTGGCCTCACTCAGATCGTCACTCGGGAGATACTGGGCACATGCGAATCGCGCTGATGCAGGACACTGCCCGCCCGCTCGAGCTCGAGCACAACTTGGCGCTGATCGATGACGCCGCCGCGCAGGCCAGCAGCGTGGGAGCGGAGCTGCTGCTGACTCCTGAGCTGTTCGCCTTCGGCTACGTCCCGGCGCAGATCCGCGAGCAGGTGAGTGCAGAGGCGGTCGACGGCGCGCGGTCACGCCTGCAGAAGATCGCCCGCACCTGTGGGATCGCCATGGTGTTCTCGCTTCCCGGGGGAGAGTCTCCCGAGGAGCGCGGCATCACGGCCGCACTCGCTGATGAGTACGGTGCTGTCCTCGCGGAATATCAGAAGGTCCAGCTCTACGGGCCCGAGGAGAAGGCTGCCTTTCGGCCGGGGCAGAAGCCCCCGAGCGTGACCAGCTACCGCGGAATGAACCTGGGCCTGCTGGTCTGCTACGACGTGGAATTCCCCGAGATGGTGCGTGCGGCCGCCGCGCGCGGAGCCGAGCTGGTGCTGGTGCCCACCGCGCTGGCAGGGGATGAGGCCTCGGTTCCCGGAGTTCTGCTGCCGGCGCGCGCGATCGAGAACGGGATCTCCCTGGCCTACGCCAATCACTGCGGAATGGAGGCGGACCTGGACTTCGATGGGTGCAGCGTCGTCGTCGGGCCCTCGGGGCAGCCGCTGGGTGAACTGGGGACAGAACCAGGTCTGCTGGTGGTGGACGTGCCGACAGCCGCGGAGGAGTCCGGCAGCGCCGACTACCTGCAGGACCGGCGGGCCGACCTGCACCGGGACTGGCTCTAGCCCACCGGGCCAGGCCGTGCACACGCCCCGGCAGGCAGGTCCCGCCAGCGTCCTCCTCAGCGACCTCAGTCCAGCTTCACCGGGGCCAGGTCCTCCCAGAGGTCGCCCGGTCCGGGGTTCTCCGGCTCGGAGGCTCCGCCCAGGTGGTGGATCACGCCCCAGACCGCGTTGAGCGCGGTGGTGACGGCGCCGTCGGCCCATCCTGCGGTGAAGGAGATGTCATCTCCGGCGAGGAAGACCCCGCGCTGATGCTCGGGCAGCGCATCCTGCATGAAGTGCCCGAAGAGCCGCTCCTGGTAGCGGTAGTGGCCTGGCAGGTTGTTCTTGAAGGCGCCCATGAAGTTGGGATCCGCCTCCCAGGAGATCGTGATGGGCGCACCGATCATATGCGCGCCGATGTCCACCCCCGGGTAGATCTTGTTCAGCGAATGCAGCATCAGCCGGGTCCGCTCCGCCGCGTCGAGCGGGAGCCACTTCAGGGCGTCGTCGTTCCAGGTGTAGCTGAGCAGGATCGAAGCCGGACCGTCGGAACCCTCGTCGAGCAGATAGGTGGCCCGGGGGAGACGGTCGGTGAGCGTCATGGACATCACCGGACGTCCCGTCTCCGGGTCGACGTCGCGCCAGAACGGGCGGTCCACCATCACGAAGGTCTTGGAGGAGAGCATGTAGTGGCTCTTCTCGATCGCGGTCCACATCGACGGCGCGAACAGCTCCTCCTCTGTGTCGATGCGCGCCGAGAGCAGCCAGGACTGGCAGGTCACCACGGCGGCGGCGAACTCCTGGGTGCGGCCCCAGGTCTCGGTGATCCGCACCCCGCCGCCGGGAAGGTCCGGGTTGGTGCCGTGATGGATCCCGGAGACCGCGCCGCGCGGCGCGCCGCCGTGCAGAGACTCCAGCGAGGTTCCCGGCGCCCAGTGCAGCAGCTCTTCGGGTGCGTGCTTCCACAGTTGCACGGGAAGCAGCTGGGCTCCTCCGGTGATGCTGCGATGGTGGTCATCGGCGCCGGTGAAGACGACTCGCAGGACCTCCAGGATCGAGTTGGTGAAGTCCGTGTCCCAGCCTCCGCTGCCGAACCCGACCTGGCCGAAAGCCTCCAGGTGCTCGAAGCTCAGCTCCTTGAAGGCCTCGGTGGAGGAGAGGAAGCCGTAGAAGGACTCATCATCCAGGCGTTCCACGAGCTCGTTCCAGAGCTGCTTCAGCCGCACCACATCGCGCTCGCGGATGGCTTCCTGGATGGCGTCCAGCTCCGCCTCCTCGGTGAGCGCGCGCTGCCAGGCTTCGGCCACCTCCGCGAAGAACGCGGGGAGATGAGAGGCGTCCTCGGCGTAGAACTTCTCGCCCTTGAGCTCGATGACGGTGGAGGGAGCCGCGGGAGTCAGCGGGTTGGGGAACTCGCGGGTGGGCAGCCCGAGCAGGTCCACATAGTGGTAGAAGGCCTTGCCGGAAGTGGGGAACCGCATCCCGCCGAGATCCGCGACCACCCCGGGAGCCGCGGCGAAGGACTGGGTCTTCAGCCGGCCCCCGATCTCCCCGGCCTCGAAGAGGACCGGACGCAGACCCAGCTTCATGAGCTCATAGGCGGCGACGACGCCGGCCAATCCGGCCCCGATCACCGCCACCTCGGTGCCCTGCGCATGCTCCGGGATCGAGCCCAGGCCGGCCGGGTGCTGGAGGTAGTGGTCGTAGCTGAAGGGGAAGTCTGGGTTCAGCATGGTGAGTGTGGCGTCACCCGGGGCGGCGTCTGCCGGATCCGGGGTCTCGGGCAGCGGGCTGGAGACGGTCATATGCATCAGCTTAGAGGTGCGAGAGGGCGGTGCAGGGGACCCAGAGCTGGAGGGACTCTTCTCCTGGCGTGCTTCCAGCATCTGCGTGCAAGGTAGAGGTTCATCCCCTCTCACGCTGGAAGGCCACTGCTCATGGCGCGCTTCACCTCCCCGTTCTCCGCGACCAGCACCGCCGCCGAGGTTCTGGAAGGGGTTGATCTGCACGGACGCTCAGCGGTGGTGACCGGGGCGTCCTCGGGAATCGGGGTGGAGACCGCACGAGCCCTTGCCGGGGCAGGAGCCCATGTGGTGCTGGCGGTGCGCGACGTGGCGGCAGGACGCCGCGCCGCCGAGGACGTCGCCCACACCCACCCGGGTGCCTCCTTGGAGGTCGGATCCCTGGATCTGGCCGACCTCGCCTCGGTGGAGCGGTTCACGGAGAGCTGGTCCTCTCCGCTGCACCTGTTGGTCAACAATGCCGGCATCATGATGACCCCGGAGCTGCGGACCGCCCGGGGGTGGGAGCTGCAGTTCGCCACCAACCACCTCGGCCACTTCGCTCTGGCTCTGAGACTGCACCCAGCGATGGTCGAGGCGGGCGGCGCCAGGATCGTCTCGGTCAGCTCCAGCGGGCACGGAATGTCGGACATCGTCTACGAGGACCTGTTCTTCGAACGCAGGCCCTATGACCCGGGACAGGCGTACGGTCAGTCCAAGACCGCGAACGTGCTCTTCGCCGTGGAGGCCTCGCGCCGGTGGGCCGCCGAGGGGATCACCGCCAATGCGGTCATGCCGGGAGGCATCTGGACCAACCTTCAGCGCCACTGGGATCCGCAGGCGCTCGCCGACACCAAGGCCTATGTGGCCGACGCGGGCATCGCGATGAAGACCCCTGCCCAGGGCGCGGCGACCTCCGTCCTCGCCGCCGCCTCGCCGCTGCTGACCGGCGTCGGGGGACTGTATCTCGAGGATTGTGAGGAGGCGGAAGCTGTCCCAGAGATCGTCAACGGCACCCACGGGGTGCGGCCCTATGCCCTGGACTCCGAGAACGCAACGCGGCTCTGGGACGTCTCACTCGAACTTCTTCGCAGTACTTAGGCTTACCTTCCCCATAATTTGCTAACATGCAGATGTGCCAATCAAACAGAAACCCGCAACGCTGCGAACAGAGTCCCTCTCGGTCTCCTATGGGTCGTCTCCGGTGGTGGTCGACGCCGACGTCGAGCTGCTCCCCGGCGGAGTGACCGCCCTGATCGGCCCGAACGGCAGTGGCAAGTCCACCCTGCTGCGCGGCATCTGCCGGCTCGCGCACACCACCGGGCAGGTCATGCTGGACGGTGCCGACAGCACGGCACTCTCCCCCCGGGCGTTCGCCAAGCGGCTCACCATCCTGGCCCAGCAGCGTCCCACCCCGGGTGGGCTCACCGTCACCGAGGTCGTCGAGTTGGGCCGGCATCCGCACCGGAAGCGCTTCAGCCGCACCGACCAGGCCTGCGTCGAAGCAGTGGAGCGGGCCATTCTGCTCACGGGACTCGAAGAATTACGGCATCGTCCCGTGGCGGAACTCTCCGGCGGACAGCTCCAGCGCGTCTGGCTCGCCACCTGCCTGGCGCAGGAGACCGATGTCCTGCTGCTCGATGAACCCACCACCTTCCTGGACCTGAAGCACCAGATGAGCCTGCTGGATCTGATCCGCGAGCTGGCCGACACCCACGGGCTGACCATCGGGGTGGTGCTCCACGATCTGGAGCAGGCCGCAGACATCGCCGATCGCGTCATCCTCGTCTGCGAAGGTCGGATCACCGCCGCAGGAACTCCTGCCGAGGTGATGACCGCCGAGCGCCTCAGCGCAGCCTTCGGCGTCAACATCCATGTGGCCACCCTGCCCACCGGGGGACTCGCCGTGCGTGTTCAGCGCGCCGGCCGACGCTCAGCAGTGGAGCAGCCCACAGAACCGGTCCTGCTCTCCGCCTAGGACGCCGAGGGGGCCTGAGGCGTCACGTCCCGGCTCAGACCTGCCTCCTTCGCGCCGAGCCGACCCATATTTTTTGATCCCCGCTGCACCCTCACCGAAAGGAATCATGCCCACTATGAACCTCACCCCACGCCTCGGCAGGACCACGGCGGCCGCCGCCGTCGTCCTGATGGCGCTGACCGCCTGCGGCACCACCGACGTCGAGGAGACCGAGGACGACGCCGCGGCCGCTGACTCCGGGCCTGTCACCGTCACCGACTACCGCGGTGAAGAGATCACCCTGGACGCCCCCGCAGAGCGCGTGGTCACCCTGGAATGGGCACAGACCGAGAACGTCGAGATCCTCGGCGGAAACCAGGTGGGCGTGGCTGACCTGGAGGGATACGAGATGTGGAACTCGGCGGCCCCGGTGGAGGGTGAGCCGACCGACGTCGGACTGCGCACCGAGCCCAGCCTGGAGGCCATCGGTCAGGCTGATCCTGACCTGATCCTCGGCGTGGACGTCTCCGTTCCGGAGGGGCTGCTCGAAGATCTCGAGGAGATCGCCCCGGTGGTGCTGCAGCCCGGGGCCGATGCCTCCGATCCGCTGGGCAACATGGAGGACAACTTCCGGATGACCGCCGAGCTGCTCGGCGCGCAGGACCAGGCCGATGAGGTCTGGGCGGAGTTCGAGGAGACCCGCGACGCCGGCGCCGAGGCCATCGAGGATGCGGGCATCGGCGGAACCCCGTTCGTCCTGGTCTACCCGACCGTGGAGGGCAACACGGCGACATTCCGGATGCATGGTCCTGGAGCGCTGGCCCAGACCCTCGGTGAGGAGATCGGGCTCGAGTCGGCCTGGGAGGACGAGGGCGATGAAGCCTTCGCCATCAGCCAGTCCGACATCGAAGGTCTGACCGCCCTGGAGGATGACACCATCCTCTACTGGTGGACCGCGGAGACCGAGCCGGAGGACCCCTTCTCCGAGCTCGAGGACAACTCCGTGTGGACCTCGCTCGGATTCGTCGAGAATGAGGCCACCCACCCGGTGGAGGAGATCTGGATCTACGGCGGACCCGCTTCGGCAGGTCAGTGGATCGACTACCTCGCCGAGACCGCGGTCGAGACTGCCGGCCAGTAGTGACCGAGCTGAAGACCGCCGCGCGGGCAGCATCCACAGTCGCGGGCGCTGAGCCTCAGGGTGGACCACTCCGGGCCCGCGCCGTGGCCACCGGCGCCCTGGTGCTGGGTGGTGCGCTGCTGCTGGTGCTCTCCGCGGTGCACCTGACCCAGGGCACCTCGGCGGCCTCACCGCTGGATCTGCTGGCGGCGCTCTTCAGCTCCGACGACGGCGCTGCCGCCTCCCAGCTTCGGGCCCTCGCACTGGACTCGCGGCTTCCGCGACTGGTGGGAGGGCTCGTCGTGGGAGCGGCGCTGGGCATCGCCGGCTGCGCGCTGCAGGCGATGACGCGCAACCCACTGGCCTCACCGGACACGCTCGCCGTCAACGCCGGGGCGCACCTGGCACTCACCGCCGCTGCGGCGTTCGGCATCTCGATGCCGCTGCTGAGCTCAGCGGCCCTGGCCTTCCTCGGCGGAGGTGTGGCGGCCGGCGTCGTGCTGCTGCTGGCAGGCTTCTCCGAGCATGCGCCCATCCGGCTCGTGCTCGCCGGGACCGTGGTGGCCATGGGCCTGGCCTCGGTCACCGCGGCGCTGCTCATGCTCTATGCCCAGTCCACCCAGGGGCTCTTCCTCTGGGGCGCCGGCACGCTGAACCTGGCCGGACTCTCCGGACTCCTTCCGCTGCTGCCGGTGGTGATCGCGGCGACCATCGGACTGGTGCTGCTGACCCGCAGCACCGATGTGCTCTCCCTCGGTGCCGACACCGCCCAGTCCATGGGCGTGAACGTGGGGTTCCTGCGTGGTGCCCTGCTGGTCTGCGCGGTCGCGCTCTCTGCCGCGGCGGTCACCATGGTGGGACCGCTGGGCTTCGTGGGACTGTGCGCCCCGGCCATCGTGCGGCTGGCCGCGACCAAGGTGACCCGAATGGGTCGCTTCGCCTGGGCGCTGGGAGCCTCTGCCCTGGTCGGTGCACTCATCGTGATCGGCGCTGACGTGGCGGTGCGCGCACTGGTCTTCGCCGTCGCCGGCCCCAACCTCGCCGTGGCCATCCCCACCGGAGTGGTGACCTCACTGGTCGGAGCGGTCTTCCTGGTGGTCCTGGCGCTGCGGATGCGCAGCGCCGGAGGCAATCAGGAGATCTCCGCGATGCCGCTGCCACATGGGATCACGCTGACCCGCCGGGTCTCGCTGACCATCGCAGCCGCCGTGCTGCTGCTGGTGCTGATCGGTGTCGGCATGCTGCTGGGGGACTGGTGGCTGAGGATCGGAGACATCTCGCTGTGGTTCTCCGGTGAAGCCGCCCGGGCCATCGAGATCACGCTGGACTTTCGCAGCCCCCGGGTGGCCGCTGCCGTCCTGGCCGGGGCAGTGCTGGCGATCGCCGGCGCGCTGGTGCAGACGGTCACCCGCAACCCGCTGGCCGACCCGGGGATCCTCGGAGTGGCCGCCGCCGGCGGTGCCGGTGCCGTGGTCGCGCTGATCCTGTTCAGCACCTCCGCCTGGACCATGTCCGCCGGGGCGACGGTCGGCGCCATCCTCGCCGGAGCGGTGGTGTTCCTGCTCGCGGGCTCCCGGGGCAGCTCCCCGGAGAAGGTGGTGCTGGTCGGCATCGGGGTGATGACCGCGGCGCTGGCGATCACCCAGCTGCTGATCTCCTCCACCAACCCCTATAACCAGGCCATGGCGATCTCGTTCCTGGGCGGGTCCACCTTCGGCACCACCTGGGGCGACCTGACCCCGATCCTGCTCACCCTGCTGCTCTCCGTGCCGGTGCTGATCTACCTGCGCCGTGAGCTGGATCTGATCAGCATCGATGAGCTGACCCCGCGCATCCTCGGGGTGCGGCTGGCTGGGGTGCGCGCCACGGCGCTGATCATCGCCGTGCTGCTCTCGGCGGTGGCCGTGGTCGGCGTCGGCGTGATCAGCTTCGTCGGGCTCGCCGCACCGCATATGGCACGCATGCTGGTGGGCCGCGAGCACAAGTGGTTCCTGCCCGTCGCGGCGCTGCTCGGTGCCGTGCTGGTCTCGGTCTCAGACACCTTCGGGCGCACCGTGATCGCCCCCGATCAGCTGCCGGCAGGCCTGGTGGTCGCCGTGCTCGGGCCGCCGTATCTGCTCTGGCTGCTCAGGCGCTCCACCCGCAGCTGATTCAGCTCTGCCGGACCAGCCCGAGGACCTCGTCGCGGACGGACTCCATCTGCTCCTGGCTGTGGGCCTCCCCGTTGAAGCGCAGGAACGGCTCCGTGTTGGAGGGGCGCAGGTTGAACCACCAGGTTCCATCGGCGGCTCGGACGGTCAGCCCGTCCATATGTGAGATCTCCACGTCACGGTCGGAGAAGGTGCTCTCCACGCGCTGCGCAGCGGCGGCCTTGTCCTCGACCTCGGAGTTGATCTCACCGGAGGCGGAGTACGGGTTGAACTCGGCGGCGAACTCGCTCAACGGACGGTGCTGGCCGCCCAGCGAGGCCAGCACGTGCATCGCGGCGAGCATGCCGGTATCAGCGTTGAAGAACTCGCGGAAGTAGTAGTGCGCGGAGTGCTCCCCGCCGAAGATCGCCTGCTCCTGGGCCATCACAGCCTTGATGTAGGAGTGACCCACGCGGGTCTCCACGGCGCGGCCACCAGCAGCCTCCACCAGTTCGGGCACGGCCTGCGAGGTGATCAGGTTGTGGATCACGACCGGGGTGTCTTCACCTTCGGCCTGCGCACGAGTGATCTCGCGTCGGGCCACTAGGGCCGTCACCGCCGAGGGGGAGACGGGCTCGCCACGCTCATCGATCACGAAGCAGCGGTCGGCGTCGCCGTCGAAGGCCAGGCCGATGTCCGCGCCGTGCTCGATGACTGCGGCCTGGAGGTCGCGGAGATTCTCGGATTCCAGCGGGTTGGCGGGATGATTCGGGAAGGTCCCGTCGAGCTCGAAGAACAGCGGCGTGATCTCCAGCGGAAGCGCCGCGAGCAGGTCATCACCGAGCACCGCGCTGGTGGTGAGTCCGGCCATGCCGTTGGCGGCGTCGACGACGACCTTCAGCGGGCGGATCTCGGAGAGGTCCACCAGGGAACGCAGGTATTCGGAGTACTGGGCCAGGATGTTCACGGTCTCCACGGTGCCGGGCTCCTCGGCGGCGGGGATCTCCTCCGCCTCGAGGTAGGTCTGCGCGGCGTCACGGATATCCTCCAGACCGGTCTCCGAGGAGAGGGGCACGGCGCCGGCCCTGGACATCTTCATGCCGTTGTACTGGGCTGGGTTGTGGCTGGCCGTGAAGACCACACCGGGTGCGTCCATAGATCCTGAGGCGAAGTAGAGCATGTCCGTGGAGATGAGACCCAGCTGGGTCACGTTCGCTCCGCGGGACGTGGCGCCAGCGGTGAACGCGGCCGCGAAGTCGCCCGAGGAGGCGCGCATGTCGCCGCCGACGAGCACGGTCTGCCCGGCGAGGTCCAGGACGTCGACGAAGGCGGCGCCGACGGCGCGCACCGACTCTTTGGTGATGGTCTCGTCCACGAGTCCGCGGACGTCATATGCCTTGAATGAGGCTGAAAGATCAATGGTCACGGGCAATATCGTACGGGAGCACGATTCATCTAGCCCGCGCACAGGTGAACCGACGTAGACTGACCCTGTGGAAATACTTGTGGTACTGGCAGTCGGCGTCTTGTTGTTTCTGGGAATCCGTATGCTCATGCAGCGGCAGGCCCAGAAGCTCAACGAGGGCATCAAAGAGGGCGTGACCCCGGAGAACGCCCGCAAAGCGGCGCTCGCGCTGAACGACGAGCAGCACCGCCAGGTGTACCGCGCCATCGGTGCCGAGGACGGGCGCCGCGCGCTCGCCGTCTTCAAGCAGTCCACCGGTGCGAACATCAAGGACTGCATCATCGCCGTCCAGGCGCTGCATGCCTTCCCCCAGCAGTCGCCCTCGGAGATCCGCGCCGAGGATGAACTCGGCGACGGCGCAGTCTCCAGTCCTCTGGACACGCAGGACCCTTCCAGCAACAACGATGAGGTCCTCGACGGCGAGCTGGTCGAAGACGTGATCGACGGGGTCCGCGATGACGCCGACGCCGGCGACGGCGATCCCAGCAGGCCCATCGGCGAGGCTGATCCGCGGACCGGCGAGATCCTCGGCGAGAACAGCCAGCAGATTCCTGACATCCCCGGCGGCGAACCTCGCGCCCAGCGGGAGACCCCGCAGGACGTGGACGAGCGGGCCCGTCGGCTGATGGCCGAGTCCGGGTTCAACCCGGAGGATGAGCTGACCATCCCCGAGGACTGGGGCTCCGAAGAGGAGGAGATGGCTGGCTTCCACCTCGAGGTCCAGCGCGGGGAGGAGAAGATCACCCTCTCCCACGACGATCTCGAGCCCTGGGTCCACGACCAGCTCTACGCCCTGCTGCGCGACGACCTGGTAGATGAGGCGGCCGAGCTGCTCTCCGCCCATTCCCCGCTGACCAAAGAGGAAGCGCGCAAGTTCCTCGTGGTCTTCAAGAACCAGACCTGATCCCCGCCGCCTTCAGAGTCACTGACAGAGAGCTGACGTGCCCGAGGGAGACACCGTATTCCGTCAAGCGGCCGTGCTTCACGCCGCCCTGGCCGGCAGAGAGCTCATCAGCAGCGACTTCCGTGTGCCGACCTACGCCACGGTGGACCTCTCCGGCCGCGTCGTCGAGCGTGTGATCGCGCGGGGGAAGCACCTGCTCATGCAGTTCGGGGATGTGTCGGTGCAGTCGCATCTGAAGATGGAAGGCACCTGGCACGTCTATTCGCGCGAGTCCGGCGGTCGAGTCCAGTGGCGACGCCCGGCGCATACGGCGCGCTGCGTGTTGCGCACAGCAGAGCATGAGGCCGTGGGGTTCTCCCTCGGTGAGCTGCACGTCCTGTCTCCGGCGGAGGAAGAAGACAAGCTCGCGCATCTGGGACCTGATCTGCTGGGACCCGACTGGGACGCTGCGGAGGTTGCCCGCCGGCTTCTCGCCGCACCGCAGCGCAGCATCGGGGTGGCTCTGCTCGATCAGCGAAACCTCGCGGGGGTGGGCAACGTCTTCCGCAGCGAGATCTGCTTCCTTGCCGGGATCCTGCCCAGCCGACCGGTGGCGGAGGTGCCTGACCTGGGTCGGATCATCCAATTGTCCGAGAAGCTGCTCCAGGTCAACAGGCTGCGGACCCGCCGGTGCACCACGGGCAGCCCGACGGCGGGCCCGCCCTACTGGGTCTACGGGCGCGGGGGCAAGCCCTGTATGCGCTGTGGCACGCGGCTGCGCCGCGGGGAGCTCGGAGAAGCGGAGCTGCGCAAAGCCGCCGTGCCGGACCGAGTGATCTATTTCTGTCCCTCGTGCCAGACGTAGTCTGAGCACCAAGGACCAGATCCGCACAGAAGCGAGGACTGACTCGATGAGTTCCACACCAGCTGTCATCATCTTCGACGTGAACGAGACGCTCTCCGATATGAGCACCCTCGCGGGGACGTTCGAGGAGTGCGGCATGCCTGCGGCGCTCGCCCGACCGTGGTTCGCCGAACTTCTGCGGGATGGGTTTGCGCTCACCGCCACCGGGGAGAACCCAGGGTTCGCCGACCTCGCAGCAGACACGCTGCGCCGCCTCCACGCCGAATACTCCGAGACGTCTGACCCGGAGCAGGCCGTGGAGAAGATCCTCGGGGTGTTCAAGAATCTCGAGATGCACGCGGACGCGGCACCTGGAATCCGTTCATTGGCCCGCCTGGCCCAGCTGGTGACCTTGAGCAACGGAGCCACTGCAGTGGCGGACTCGCTGCTGAGCAGATCAGGGGTGCGTGACCAGTTCTCCCAGGTGCTCAGCGTGGAGGACGCGCTGCTCTGGAAGCCCGCGCGCCAGGCCTACGACTACGCCGCGCAGAGCCTTGACCGACCCGTCGAGCAGCTGATGCTGGTCGCGGTGCACCCCTGGGACATCCACGGTGCACACGCTGCAGGTCTGCGAACCGCCTGGATCAATCGACGGCGAGCTTCGTATCCGTCCTACTTCGCCGCCCCCGACGTCGAGGCCGCGGACCTGGTCGAGCTTGCGGAGAAGCTCCAGCTGAACAGCTGAGCGCTTGAGGCGCTGAACACCTGCCGACCTCCGACGGGTTCTTTCAGCGCGTCTCCGGCGTGGCGTTGGAGAACGTGGCGAACGCGATGTCCACAGCGTCCAAGATCTCGATGTCTGACTCGTGCTCTGCCCAGTGGGAGAACGCGGTGTCGAAGCAGGTGAGCGCGGTATGGACCAGGACCCGGGCGCGCAGCGCGCTCGAGGATGCGGGACCCTCGAGCTGGGGAGCGATCACCGGAATCAGCGTCTGTGCGAGGTTCATGTGCTGCTCCAAGTGACCCGCCCGCAGACTGTCGCTGGTGTTCACCACGCGCAGCAGACGCGACCATCGGCCGCGCTGGGTCTGCATGCGCTCGGAGACGTTCCGCAGAGTCTGGTGCAGCGCCTCCCAGGGTGAGAGTTTGCTGAGATGCTCCGTCAGCAGCTCGGAGAGGTCCACGCTGGTGGGCGGCAGATCGGCAAAGAGGACGTCCTCTTTGGTGCCGAAGTAGCGGTAGAAGGTGCGGGGAGAGATGCCCGCAGCGGTGGAGATCTCATCCACCGGGGTCTCGTCATACCCGCGTTCCTCGAACAAGCGCAGCGCGACGTCGGCCAGCTCGCCACGCATTGCGCCCCGGGTGCGCTCCCTGATGCCGATCGACTCGTCCATGTGTCCAGTCTAACTATCGAACATGGCAGACTCTGCCACATTAGTCATATAGTGTCGTCGCGAGGGGTTCGTTCGCGGCCCCGACAGTCTTCGCAGCATGGTTTTCATCCAAGGAGTTCTACAGTGTCCGTCAGCACAGCGGCAGAAACGCGGCCAGAAACGCTCGATCCACGGGGAATGCGAGTCATCTGGCTTCTCCTGATCTCCGCCTTCGTGGCGATCCTGAACGAGACGACCATGGGCATCGCCATTCCCCACCTGAACGTCGAGCTGGGCATCGCCCCCTCGCTGGGACAGTGGCTGACCAGCGCGTTCATGCTGACGATGGCCGTGGTGATCCCGGTGACGGGTCTGGTGATCCAGCGGTTCAGCACCCGCGGCGTCTACCTGACCGCAATGACCCTGTTCACGGCGGGCACGCTGATCTGTCTGATCGCCCCGGGCTTTGCGGTGCTGCTGCTGGGACGCATCATCCAGGCCTCGGGAACCGCGATCATGATGCCGCTGCTGATGACCACGGTCATGAACGTCGTCCCTGAGCATTCACGTGGCCGGATCATGGGCCGCGCCGGCATCGTCATGGCCCTCGCACCGGCCATCGGCCCCACCGTCTCAGGGTTGATCCTGGACTCGCTGAGCTGGCGCTGGATCTTCGGGCTCATCCTCCCGATCGCCGTGATCGCCCTCCTGATCGGGGCCAAGTGGATGCTGAACCTGGGGGAGTCACAGCCTCGCCGGATCGACGTGGCCTCGATCATTCTCTCCGCCCTCGGCTTCGGCGGCCTGGTGTTTGCACTGAGCCAGTTCGGCAGCGCTCACGGCGGGGAGTCTGCGTTGTCCACGGCGGGCGCATCGCTGCTGCTGGGAGCCGCGGCGATCCTGCTCGCACTCTTCGTCTGGCGCCAGCTGCGCCTCCAGCGCAGCGAACAGGCGCTCCTGGATCTTCGGGTCTTCCGCTCGCTGAACTTCACCATGTCTGTGGCGGTCATGTCGATCGTCGCCCTGGCGATGTTCGGAAGCCTGACCCTGCTGCCGCTGTACCTGCAGAATGTCGCCGGGCTCTCTGCCACCCAGTCCGGGCTCATCATCCTGCCCGGTTCCATCATCATGGGCATTCTCGGCCCCGTGGTCGGGGCGATCTATGACGCCCGAGGACCTCGCCCGCTGCTGATCCCGGGCACCTTGCTGGTCTCCGCCGGACTCTGGTCCTACAGCACGGTGGGACAGGACACCCCAGTGGTCATGCTCGCGGTGATCCAGGTGGCGATGTCGATCGGCCTGGCGATGTCCTTCACCCCGCTGTTCTCCGCGTCGCTGAGCTCCCTGCGGCCTAATCTCTACTCCCACGGCTCAGCGGTGCTGAACACCCTCCAGCAGGTGGCCGGCGCGGCCGGCGTCGCGGTGCTGATCACCACGATGTCCTCGGTGGCAGCCGATCAGCCCGGAACCGTGGACGAGATCGCGGCCCAGGCGGCCGGAGCCCAGTCGGCCTTCATGACGGCAGCGATCATCTCCCTGGCCGCCGTCGTCGGAGCGTTCTTCGTCCGCTCTCCCACGAAGGCGGCACAGCAGGAGGTGTGACCGTGACTCAGCAGCACGAGCACAGGGCGTCGAAGCTTCACCGGCCCCGCGTTGGGTCCTAGGCTGACGAGACCGCCTCGGTGTTCCCACTCCGACCAGGAAGCTCTCGTGGCGCACACTGCCGAGGTGAACTCAGGAGGTCGCTATGACTCGGGAACTGGTCTGGACCGGATTCATGTCACTGGACGGAGTTGCAGACTCCCCAGGGGGTACCAGCGAGGGACACCGCAGCGGGGGCTGGGTTCTGCATACCGAGTTCGTGCCGGAATCCTTTTCGCTGAAGGGCGAAGAGCTCACGGACACCACGGCGCTGATGTTCGGCCGCCGAAGCTACGAGGCCTTCGCCCCCATCTGGCCCAATTCTGAAGATCATGCGGGGTATAAGGAGCTGCCGAAGTACGTCGTATCCACGAGCATGGGCACTGACGCGCTCGTCGAGGATTGGGGCCCCATCGCCCTCCTGCGGTCCACTGCCGATGTGGCCGCGCTCAAACAGGAGTCGGGCGGCGCGATCTTCATCCACGGCAGCGCGGAACTCGCGCGCAGCTTGATGGATGCGGACTTGATCGACCGGTACAACCTCTTGATATTCCCGGTCTTATTGGGTGCTGGAAAGTCAGCCTTCAGCCCCACCGATCGAGAGCGGCAGAATCTCAGGCTGCGGGAGTCTGCGTCGTATGCCAACGGGGTCATCAAGGCCGTGTATGAGGTCCAGCACTGACCCGCGGTGACCTGAACGGGGCGCAGCGTCAGCGCTTCGAGAGGGCCTTCTCATGGTGGACGGCCTCGGCTCCGGTCTTCTCCGACTCCACCAGGTACACCGGGTCATCGGCGGAGGCGCGGAACGTCTGATCGGCGAACTCGAGGTCCTTGGTGTGTCTGCTCTTGACGGTGCCGTGGGTCTTTCCCTGGGGCGTGTTCCAGGAGACCTTGTCACCTTTGCTGAATGCCATGGTTGCTGCCTGTCCTTCTACTCGGTCTCGTCGAACTTCTCGCGATGGGCCCAGGTGCGGCCCGGATCCCCGCCCCAGGCATCCCAGGCGACGCGCCCCGGGGTGGGGAAGCCGTCCTGGCCCTGCAGGAATCCTTCGGTGTCCCGGTCCACTGCGTGGCGCGCGAAGTACTGGCGCATCTTGTGGATGTCCTCCAGCGGGACCGAGGCCCCTTCGGCGAGCTGCTGGGCACGGTGACGGCCGGTGTCGGTGAAGCCCTTGCCGGCTCTGCCCTCATCGATCCAGGCCAGCGCGCGCTGGGCGGCCTTCTGGACGTCCTGCGGCGGAGTGCGGTCGGTCATCGGTTACCTCCTCGAAGCATTGGTCCGATCCACTCTAGCGACGGCGGCGGATCAGCACTGTGGCCAACACTGTGCACATCAGGTAGACGAGGCCGACGGCGATCCATCCCATCGTGAACCCGCCGGGTGAGCTGACGATGATCCCCATCATCAGTGGACCGATGGCGAAGCCGGTGAACATCCCGGCGGTGACGACCCCGCTGGAGGAGGCCATCGAGGCCGAAGGAATGCTGCGCAGCAGCACGCTCATCAGCACCACCGAGACCCCCAGTGCCGAGGCGCCGTGCAGCACGACTGCGGTCCAGAGCAGGGGTGCCCACCCGGTGGCCTGCGCGCTCAAGAAGGCGACGACGCCGGCCAGCGCGGTCAGTGCGAGAGCGAGCAGCAGCACCGGGCCCGAGGTGCCCCGCGCCATCACTCGTGCCCAGCCCACGCGCGCGGTTACTCCCACCACGCCGGCGACGGCGGCCGTCGCCCCGCCGAGCACCAGGGAGAAGTCCAGCTCGCGCACCGCGAAGAGTGGAAGGTAGACGTTCGTCGCCTGGACGCCGATCCCGTTGAGGCAGCCGAAGGCGGCCAGGGCCCAGACTGCGGCCGAATGACCGGGCCGCAGCGTTGTGGCCGCCGCGGCGGGGGAGGGGTTGGTCTCCTCGCCGGTGACGCGGGTGTCGTGAAGCAGCGGCACGGTGCGCAGCGTGCGCCAGGTCAGCACCAGCAGCCCCAGCGGGATGAGCGTGGCCAGCAGCGCGGTGCCGCGCCAGCCGATGAGCAGGGCGAGCAGCGGAAAGGTCAGGCTCGCCACCAGCTGGCTGACCTGGACGCCGGACTGTTTGATGCCCACCCAGCCGATGCGTTTCTGCGCGGGGACGCGTTCGAGCAGGACCCGGTTGGTCACCCCGTTGGGGAAGGACTGGGCGAAGCCGGAGAGTCCGGCGGCGATGATGAGCACCAGGTACCCGCCTGGCACTCCGGCGAGGACCAGCGCGAGCGTGGACATCAGGAAGACGGCGGTCATCAGACCGAGGTCTGAATGGCGATCCGCAAGACGGCCCAGGGTGGCGTTGCCGAGCGCGGCGCAGGCGAAGCAGGTGGTGGCCAGCAGGCCGAACTGCGCCTCGTTGATGCCCAGGTCGGTGATGATCTCTTCACTGGTGGCGCTGAGTCCATAGAGCAGCAGCGGGCCGACGCCCACGGCGCCGAGCAGGACGGTCAACAATCCCGGGCCAGGCGTTGCTCTGCGCATGCCCACCTCCGATTCACCAGCGGTGTCCGCGTGGTCGGTGCGGGACGTTTCCTCGAACGAGATGCGTGAGCATCTCTCAATGTTGAGCGGAGCGCGTGGGATTCGAACCCACGGTGCGGGGTTGCCGCACACTGGTTTTCAAGACCAGCTCCTTCGGCCGCTCGGACAGCGCTCCCCCGACTCTTCAGTCGGCATGGAGCTCTCCAGACTTTCGTGGAAAACTCCAGACACAGACTATACGTGAGTGATCAGTACGGATCGAGTTGAGGAGCATGAGCATGCGAGCAGTGCATTACGACGGCGCGGGCGGACACGAGGTCATCACCGTCACCGACGTGTCGGATCCGGTGCCGCAGGCGGGCGAGGTGCTCATCGAGGTGGCGGCTGCCGCGTTGAACCGAGCCGATGTCATGCAGCGCGCCGGCATGTACCCGCCGCCGAAGGGCGCCTCGGAGATTCCAGGTCTCGAGGTCTCCGGACGCGTGATTGCCGCAGGGCAGGGGAGTGACGTGGCAGCCGAGGGCCTCATCGGCAAGGAGGTCGTCGCGCTGTTGGCCGGCGGCGGATATGCCGAGAAGGTCGTGGTGGACGCCCGCCATGTGCTGCCCGTGCCTGCGGGCGTCAGCCTCATCGATGCCGCCGGGCTGATCGAGGTCGCGGCCACCGTGCACTCGAACCTGCGCGGGGAGGCGCGGGTCCAGGCCGGTGACACGGTGCTGATCCATGGGGGCACCGGCGGGATCGGCTCCTTCGCCTTGCAGCATCTGCACGCCCTCGGCGCTGAGGTGCTGACCACTGTCGGTTCCGCGGAGAAGGCGAGCCTCGCCGTCGAACTGGGCGCCGACCACGTGATCAACTACCGCACCGAGGACCTGGGAGAGCGTGTCCAGGAGATCACCGGCGGCCGCGGAGTGGACGCGATCCTCGACGTCGTCGGGGCCAAGTATCTCGAGACGAATCTGGCCTCGCTGGCGACCGGGGGCCGCATGGTCATCATCGGGCTGCAGGGTGGGCGCAAGGCCGAGGTGGACCTCGGGCTCATGCTGGCCAAACGGCTGCGGATCATCGCTACCACGCTGCGTTCCCGCGACGCCGAGGCCAAGGCTGCGATCGTCCAGGCGGTGGGCGCCGAGGTGTGGCCGCTGCTCGAAGCCGGGCAGATCAAGATCCAGACGGACAAGACATTTCCGCTTCAGGAGGCGGCCGCGGCCCACGAGTACTTCGACTCCGGCACACACACCGGCAAGGTCCTGCTGACCATGCGCTGAGCTGCGCTTCTCTCTTGCGTTGAGCGGCGGATTCTCCGAGCATCTGAAGCGGATCATGGCCCCAACTGTTCGGAGAATCCGCCGCTCAACGTGGGCTGGGAGGGTTTCGATAGACTTTTACCCATCATGATGAAGTTCTTCCCACGCCGTAGACGTGCCCGCCGCCTTGAGAGGGAGCTGGGCAAGGGGCTGTGGCGTCAGGCGCATGACCGCTACGTGCGGGGCCTGGACCGCTACCACCAGGTCATCGAGGGCGTGGAGGATGACGAGACCTACAGCCAGCTGGTGGTGATCGGGGACGAGCTCGCCGATCAGCTGGACACCGTTCATGAGCTGTGTCGGCAGGCCGAGAGCAGTCACCCGAGCCAGGGCCTGCAGGTCCCCGGCGGAGCGACCAAGCTTCATTCCTCCCTGTCTCGGGCGGCCAATCACCTGGCGACCACGGCCGAGGCAGCGGCCATGGTCCGGCTGGGTCATGGGGAGACCGTCGCAGTGCGACGGCGCGCCGACCAGGTTCGAGCCGCGCTTCAGGACGCGCAGGACTCGGCGGTCTGAGACCCTTCCTTCGCGAAGCTCTGCGAGTTCAGCGGGGGTTCAACACGGTCAGCCGACGACGTCGGTGTGCAGCCCCGCCAGACGGCGTCCGGCATCCACCAGGGAGACCCGGTGAAGCCCGTTGATCTCCTCGTGGCTGAACCAGCCGACATCATCGGTGGAGCCCTCAGGCTCCACGGTCAGGGCCCCGCCGGTGACCCGCGCCCGATAGATGATTCGCAGATTCTGCAGCGGCGTGCCTCGCTGGTGAGGGTGCAGCCGGCGTTGTCCGGGAATGATGAGGTTGTCGATGCCGAGCAGCTCCTGGACCTCGGCGTCGTATCCGGATTCCTCCAGGATCTCGCGCACCACACCGTCCGCCGGATCCTCTCCAGGATCAAGACCTCCCCCGGGCAGGGTCCACCCCTGCGCGGTCTCGTCGACGTACCAGTGCGGCAGCAGCATGCGGCCGGAGTCGTCGGTGATCACTGCATATGCGGCCACGCGGAGGTCCATGGGGGCACTGTAGCACCGGGCCATGTCCGGCCCGCGGACTAGTCTGGGCGGGACTGAAAGGTGGGCGGATGGCGCAGGTTCAAGGTCCCAGATTGCGGGAACAGAGGCATCTGGGTCTCGCCGTTGGTGATGAGACAGAGATTCGACAGACCGCTCAGGCGGACAGGATCATCCTGGAACGCGCCGATCTCTCTGCGGCTGATCTCTCCGGCGGGCGGCTGACCGAGTGTGTGCTGCGCTCGGTGACCATGGGCGACGCCGATCTCACGGCCGCCTCCATCGTGGAGTCCAGCTGGGAACGAGTGAACAGCGCCCACCTGAAGGCGCCGCGATCCACCTGGAGGGATGTCACGCTGCAGGACAGCCGACTGGGCGTGGCCGAACTGCACGACGCCGGCATCAGCGGCCTGGTGCTGCGCGGCTGCAAACTGGACCTGGTGAATCTTCGCAACGCCGTGCTCGCTGACGTGCTGTTCGAGGACTGCACCATCGGGGAGCTGGATATCTCCGGCGCCCGAGCGAACCGTGTGAGATTCAGCGGATGCACCGTGGGCACACTGGAGGCACGTGAGGCCCGGCTGAAGGATGTTGATCTTCGTGGCGCCGAGCTGCAGCGGCTGGTGGGACTCTCCGGGCTGAAGGGCGCGGTGATCAGCCCGGAGCAGCTTCTCGACCTGGCGCCGTCGCTGGCTCAGCATCTGGGCCTTGCGGTGGAACCCTCCTAGCCGTTGCCCAGCACGGCCCAGGCGATCAGCTTGTCCAGGCGACGCACGTCCACCTGCTTGCCCACCTTGATCTTGATCAGACCGGCGCGAGTCCAGAGTTCAAGTTCGGCGTTGAGATCCATGAGCTTGCCAGCGTTCTCTGAGGACCACATATTGATCGAGGTGTAGGGGATTGAATACATCTCGACCTTCTTCCCCGTCAGGCCCTGGGCGTCCCGCACGATCAGCCGCTTGTTCGTGAACACCGCACTGTCCCGAAAGGTCTGATAGGCGGCAATGGCCTGTTCGCCCTGGACCAGCAGATCCTGGACATCACCGGGGACCGGCACTTCATTGACAAATGTCCAGCTGGTCAGTGCATTCAACTCGGGCATCTTCGTTCTCCTTGTGACGCGAAATGGTCTCGATCATGATTGACATTTGAACTCCTCGGCAAACCTATAACAGGGGAGTAAGGTCTAGGAATGGATAAGACAACGAAGAAATGCATTGTCTGGGCCATCGTCTGTTTCGTCGTCGCCGCTGGTATCCAGTCGCTGTGGCCGCTGTACATCAACTCCAACGCCGACGATCCGTGGGTGCCGAACCTTTTGTCTACAGTTGTTCAGCCCTTGCTGTCTCTTCTCCAGGGCGCAGCGATGTCCATCGGAGGGGCTCTGGTCGGCGCGGCCGTGGTGGTTCACTGGCTCACATCAAGGGCTTCAGTCAAGAAGGGGCCGTCGATCCACCACAGCTGATCCGTGGCGCCCGACGACGGATCCATGATGCTCTCGGGTCTCCGGATCGGGGTCGAACACATCGGCTCGACCTCCGCGCCCGGGCTGGCGGCGAAGCCCATCATCCACATCGTGGTCACCGTAAAGGACATCACCGCCGAAGAGGACTGCCTCCAGGCACTTCTGGCGGCCCGATATCCACTCCGCTCGCGGATCTACCGGTGCTCGCGAGGTTGGCTTTTCAGGCACCGAACTGCGAGCTGCACCTGGCGATTGACCCTGGTGTCCGGGGATGAGCCGCTGAAGACGCCAGTGCCTCGCTGAGAGACATGTGTGACACTGGTCTCAGAACCTGCTGGCCTCTGTGAAAGGACCCCGAGGATGAAAGAGCAGATCAAGATTGGTCTCGCATTCGTGGGTCTGGTGGTCGGGGCCGGATTCGCAACCGGGCTGGAAGTCATCCAATACTTCATGTCCTTTGGACTGACCGGCCTCTGGGGCATCGTTCTCGCCGGGGTGATCATGGCAGCCGCCGGTGCGGTCATCCTGCAGCTGGGATGCTTCTTTCTCGCTGAAGAACACCACAGCGTCTTCCGCCAGATCGCGCACCCGGTGATCTCCCGGACCCTGGACATCGCAGTGATCCTGACGCTCTTCTGCATCGGCTTCGTCATGCTTGCTGGTGCCGGATCCAACCTCGAGCAGCAATTCGGTCTGCCCACCTGGATCGGCTCACTGATCATGGTGGTGCTGGTTGCGACCACTGGGCTGCTCAACGTCGAAAAGGTCAGCAACATCATCAGTGGTGTCACTCCGCTGCTGATCCTCGCGGTGGTCACCGTTTTTCTCTACACATTGTTCAACATGCCGGGCGATTTCGGCCGGCTCAGCGAGCTCGCCAGCGCAGAGGCCTCCCCGGTCAGCCCATGGTGGCTCTCCGCACTGAACTACGTGGGTCTGGCGCTCATCCTCGGGGTCTCGATGTCCCTGGTCATCGGCGGGGCCCACAGCAGCCTGCGAGCGACGATGCGCGGCGGGCTGCTCGGCGGGACCGTCTACACGATCCTGCTCGCGATGTTGGCGTTCACCATGCTCGCGAACATCGAGGTGGTTGCCGGCGACGACGTGCCCACACTGAGCCTGTTTGAATCCATCCACCCGGTGCTGGCTCTCATCATGACGTTCATCATCTTCCTGATGATCTACAACACCGCGATAGGCATGTTCTTCGCCCTGGGCAAGCGGGTCACCGCATCTCGGCCACAGCGGTACGTCCCGGTGTTCTTCACCCTGTGCGCGGCGGGTTACGGGGTGAGCTTCGTGGGCTTCGAGACGCTGATGACCTACGTCTACCCGGTCCTGGGATATGTGGGGCTGGCGATGGTCGTCCTGCTGGTCGGGTGGTGGGTCAAGGAACGGAAGAAGCTCTCCTCAGAGGCCCGACGCCGGGAGCGCATTCGCGACCTGACGGAACAGCGCGAGGACCCCTCCCAGGAATTCGATGAGAAACATCAGGCTGAGCTCGAGGGCGCCCTCGGCGAGTCGGAGGCCGATGCCGCTCGGTTGGAGCACGTGATGACAGGTGAGCTCGACCTGGACCGCGCCATCTCCACGCAGGACCCGCAGACACACGACGAGCGCTCGACGACGTGAGATGCGCGGGGGCAGATCCCTTGATGCCCCAACGGCTCTGTTCAGTCTCCCCGCCCCCAGTCGGCTGGCCCTCGGGATCCGGCCGGGTACTCCGCCAGGGGGACGTGTCCGGCGCCCCACTGGGAGCGAATCTCATCAATGATCTTCCAGGCCTGCTCGGCGGCGTCGCCACGGATGGACAGGGTCGGATCCCGGTTCAGCACACCGTTGAGGACCTCCCCATAGGGATTCAGCCGCCCGGCCCCCAGATCGGTGCTCAGTGTGGCTCGTTCGATGGCGAAAGGGTCGCCAGGACCGGTGACGTTCATCCCCACCGCCAGGCCGTCAGGCCCTAGGAATATACGCAGCACATTGGGGATGCTCTCCCCGGTCAGGCCGTCGGGCACATGCGGGACCTCGCGGAAGGTGATGGCAATCTCCCGGCGAGACTCACCCAGAGCTTTCCCGGATCGAAGGATGAAGGGCACCCCGGACCACCGCCACGTGGCAGATTCCAAGGTGACCTCGGCCAAGGTCTCAGTTTCACGCGCTGGGTCCACGCCGTCTTCGTCGGCGTAGGAGGGCAGTTCACGGCCCCCGATGGTGCCGGCGGTGTAGCGTGCTCGCCGACTGGCGCGGTCCGGCTCACCGGCGAAAGGACGGACCGCTTGCAGGGCTGCGGTCTTGGCTGCGCGCAGGTCGTCGGCGTGCACGCTGATCGGGGCTTCCATAGTCACCAGGGCCATCACCTGAAGGAGGTGGGACTGGATCATGTCCACGAGCGCGCCGGCATGGTCGTAGTAGCCGGCCCGGTTCTCCAGTCCGAGAATCTCGTCGTAGACGATCTCCACTTTCGCGATGTGTTCCCGGTTCCAGAGCGGCTCGAACAGTCTGTTGGTGAACCGCAGCCCCAGGATGTTGAGCACGGTGGATTGGCCCAGGAAGTGGTCAACCCGGAAGATCTGGTCTTCCGGCACCAGCGCGGTGAGACGTCGATTGAGCTCGACGGCGCTGCGCTCGTCCACGCCGAAAGGCTTCTCCAGCACCAACATCGTGTTCTCCGGCATTCCGACGTTCTGCAGAACCTCGATGGCCTCTGTGGTCACGGCTGGCGGCAGCGCGAAGTACAGGGCGGGGGTCCCCGTGACCGCGTTCAAGAGTTGTTTCAGATCCTGGGGAGAAGAGGCGTCGGTTTCCAGGTATTCGGTGTGGGCCAGAAGGTGATCCACGGCTGGCCCCTTGGCCTCGACCGTCTCGAAGGCTCTCTGGACGGTGCGAGACCACTGTTCAGCATCCTCAGGAGCCAGGTCCGTGCCGATCAGGCTGATCCGACGCTCCGGCTGCTCGGTGAGCAGACGCCCCAGCCCAGGCAGCAGCAGTCGCGAGGTGAGGTCCCCGGTCGCACCAAGGATGACGAGAGTTTCGATTTTCTCCATGAGTGCACCGTACCGGGCGCAGGGTTCGGGTGGGTCCGTGACCGGCGTCGCGAGGGCTGCCGCGGTCGGGGCAGCTCGGCCATGCGGTCTCCAATGGTTGAATGGATCCATGAGTCCGGATGCCGAGAATACGTCCACCCCGTTGGAGGACTACGCGCTCCTCTCCGACATGCACACCGGTCCGCTGGTGTCCCGCCAGGGCAGCATCGACTGGCTGTGCCTCCCGCGTTTCGACTCCGCCTCGGTGTTCGCAGCGCTGTTGGGCACCCCAGAAGATGGTCGATGGAAGATCTCGGCCCTGGACGGGGAGGTGGTGGCGCGACGGTATCTTCCGCGCACGTTTGTGCTCGAGACCACTTGGGAGACCTCGACCGGCACCGTGGTGGTCACGGATTTCCTGCCTCCGGGCAGTGAGCAGTCCGACCTGATCCGGCGGGTGAAGTGCATCTCCGGCAGCGTGGAGGTCGAACATGACCTGCGGATCCGTTTCGACTACAGCCGGGCGAAACCCTGGACCCGGCGGGTGGATCTCGATGGTGAAGGGACCTGCGGGCTGTTGTCAGTGGCCGGACCGGACGCGTTGCTTCTGTCTGGCCCGCTGCTGCGTCCGCACGAGGACCAGCAGTCGAAGACGCAGGAAGCGGACGGTCACATAGAGTTTCCGGAGGGGCATCCCGACGATTACCAGGGCGCCGTGGCTGATCGGCTCACCGGAGTGTTCCCTCTCCAGGCGGGCGAGTCTGCAGACTGGACGCTCACATGGCATCAGTCGCACCGGCAGCCGCCCACCCCCGAGAACCCGCAGGCGGCCCTAGAACGCACAGTGGAGTACTGGACCCAGTGGTCCGCGAGCGTTACGGCTTCCGACGAGCAGGACCACTCCGTGCTGCGGTCGCTGATGGTGCTGCGCGCGCTGACCAACAGCGACACCGGTGGGATCGTGGCTGCCCCGACGACCTCCCTGCCCGAGGAGTTCGGGGGAAGTCGCAACTGGGACTACCGCTACACGTGGCTGCGGGATGCGGCCCTGACCATCGAGACCCTCATTGCCCACGACTTCACCGACGGTGCCCTGCACTGGCGCAACTGGCTGTTGCGCGCCGTCGCTGGAGACGCTGACGGCATCCAGATCATGTACGGGATTGCGGGGGAACGCCAGCTGCCCGAGAGCACCCTTCCCCACCTGGTCGGCTACGAAGGGTCGAAGCCGGTGCGGGTCGGCAACGAGGCTGTGGGTCAGTATCAGGCCGACGTCGTCGGAGAGGTCATGCTCGCCCTTTCTCAACTGCGCAAGGCCGGGGTGGCCGAGGATGAGTACTCCTGGGGGCTGCAGAAGAATCTGCTGCGTTTCGCTGAGCAGAACATGGACCGATCCGGCCACGGGATCTGGGAGATGCGTGGAGAAGCCGCGTTCTTCGTGCACGGTCGAGCCATGATGTGGGCGGCCTTCGACCAAGGCATCCGTGCGGTCGAAGATCACGGCTTCGATGGGCCGGTGGAGAGGTGGCGGACGCTGCGGGACCGGCTTCGCGAAGAGATCATGCAGCACGGCTTCGACGAAGAGTTGAACTCCTTCACGCAGACGTATTCCAATGCCGAGGTGGATGCTTCGCTGCTGCAGCTTCCGCACACCGGGTTCGTCGAGTACGACGACCCGCGGATGCTGGGCACCGTGGCTCGGATCGAAGCCGATCTGCAGGATGAGCACGGGCTGCTGCATCGCTACCGCACCGACACCGGCGTAGACGGGTTGGATGGGGACGAGTACCCGTTCCTCATCTGCACCTTCTGGCTCGTGGAGCAGTACGCGTACAGCGGCCGGATCGCCGAGGCGAGAAGCCTGCTGGACCAGCTCTCCGATTACGCGAACGATCTCGGGCTGTTCGCTGAAGAGTATGACCCGAAGAGTGCGCGGTTGGCGGGGAACTTCCCCAGGCCTTCAGTCACCTGGGCTTCATCCGCGCCGTCGACGCCGTCACTCGGGCCCCGGTGCGTTTCTGAGCCTGCCGACGGCGCCCCCAGGAACAGTCGGAAGCTCCACCAGTGGCTGGCTTCACCCGGCAATTGAGCCAGAGCTGCGAATAAGCACAGTGCGGCGGTGAGCGTCGCTCACTCCCGGGACGCAGATGAACGTGTCATGGCTCCTTCGTGAGAGGTTGCATGTCGGCATTTCGCCGGCCCAGGGCAGCGCCGGTCACCTCGAGAGGGCGAAGAAGCTCAGGGAGCTTCCTGTTTGCTTTCACAGAGCCCCATGCGTGCGAATTTTCTTTACCTGGTCTCATCGGGGGTCCCCATCGATAGGCAGGAACCGCGGATCGACCTGGGGAAGTGTCGCCGAGCAGCGTCCCTGAGTTGGTGAGTCGTCGGGCTCCAGTGCCTCGCGGAGTTGTTCTTTCGCCCGTTGGTATCGTCCCCGGGCCGTCGAGGCCGAGATCCCAAGAATCTGACCAGCATCGATGATGCTGAATCCTTCCCAGTGGACCAAACGGATCAGTTCACGCGGCTCAGGATCGAGCCGTTGGACTGCGTCGCGGACCTCGACACCGTCATCAGCGCCCTGGGAATCAGCAGGAGTGCCCAGCATGGTTCTGAGCTTGTTGGCCAGGCGATAGCGACGACGCCGGCTGCGTACGTCGTTTCTCAGCACGTTGCTGGCGATGCCGAAGAGCCACCTGCGTCCAGCCTCAGCATCAGTGGGATGATCCTTCTCCCGCTGCCAGGCAGTGAGCATGGTCTCTGCGAGGAGATCCGCCGCCGCCTCGGAGACCACGCGACGTTGGAAGTAGTGCAACAGGTCGACTCCGTTGGCTTTCAACGCTGCCTCTAATGGGGAGCTCTGCGAGTTGGTCACTCTGCGGACTCCTCTCCCTGGGTTTCATAGGTGTCCATGTCCCCGAGTTCCCCGAGCCAGCTGCCCTCGAAGTCAGCGCCAGGACACGAATGTCCGAAGGAGTAACCACCTACCCCGATCTCCTGCATTTCCGCGCCGTACTCGTCCTGCAGCTCCAGGGAAAGCCTGGAATCTACGGCTTGGAAATACGCGACGTCGTCAGTATCGTGCCGCCCATCCGGGTTGAGTCCCATGGCCCGGGACTGGCTGCGAGCCCGATCAAGGAATCCCTCGCTGTCCACCATGTCGTCAACCCGGTTCTGCACGTCGGAGTACATCTCTCGCACGAAGGTGTCTTGTTCCTCGGTCATGGAGTAGTCATCGACGTTCTCTGTCCCTGATGGGCCCAGCTTTTTCATGCGGAGCTCGACTTCACATTCAGCTCCGCTGGGCAATTCGAAGCTGTAGTTCGCGTGCGGTTCTACTCCTAGGTCTGACCAGTAGCTGCGGAGTTCTATGACCGCAACTGCCGCAGTGGTGCTGCCCAGCAGCACCAGGGCAGCGAGCCCCATCGCGGCGCCGCGGGAGAGGCCGGACCGTCCTGCACCGCGCCGACTGGTGGCGTCTTCACGGCTGGCGGTGGAGAGCCTCTGCAGCTCCTCACCCAGCTCAGCGGTGACTGGTGTCCCTCCCGGCGCTGACCTGTTCAGGCGCTCGTCGAGAGACGCCGTCGTGTCTTCTGTTGCTTCGAATTCTGGTGGGTCGCTGTTCGGTGGTGGCCAAGACATGTCGGTGGTCCTTACTCGCTCGAGAACGTGTCCTTACCCTGTACATGTCCGGTCAAGCACGAAACGTCCGCCGTGATCTGACTGGAAGCGGTCCTTGAGCTGGAGGGTGCGGGTGAGTGCTACGCCGTCGGGCTGCCGGACCACGCCCGGGGGCCCGGCTCAGGGCCGACGACGTCACTCCACGCCGGGCGGGTTCTTCTCATGTTGGAACCATTTCTCCGCGATCGCCCTTTCGGGGTCGATCCCAAGTTGCCCGGCGTAGACCAGACACATCCCAAGCACATCTCCGAGCTCAGCGGCTAACAGATGTTGTTGCTTGTCAGAGGTCAGGCCGCGGTCTTTGCTCTGACCAGTGGCAGTGAGGTGCGCTTGGGTGAGTTCTCCGAGCTCCTCGGTGAGCTTCAGCAAAGCCCACTCGGCAGAGCGGTGGATCCCGTACACCTCTGCGTATTGGGCCGAGAGATTCTCGATGCGGAGTGCGATGTCGTTGAGATGCATCTGTCCGATGCTACGCACCGCGTAAGCAGGCGGGCCCGTGATCCGAGACCAGAGCGCCGGGTGATCACCCGAGCTGTGGGGAGGGCGCCTCAGGAACTTGCCGTCTCACGGGTTCGAGCCACCCCAGTCCGTGGGCTCGGGAGATCCACAGGGTCAAGCCTGCGGTCATCCCGAGCGTGAGGGGAATGCTCATCATCAAGACCAACGGTGACACCGTGCCCTGTTCCAGCGACGAGGGACTGAATGGGGCCAGGAGGAACAAGGTGAGGTTGTTTGCGGTATGAACGACGATCGCGAGTTCGAGCCCACCGCTCTTCCACACCAGGAAGCCCATGCAGATCGCAAAGACAGCCATATCGATCTGGCCCACCCAGTCGTAGCCATGCCCCAACACAAACAGGGGGACTGGCAGCACGATGCCCCAGACGGGCGAACGAAGCCAGGTTCCGAGGGCCTGTTGGGGCAGGCCTCGGAAGGCGTACTCCTCCCCGGCACACTGCAAGGGCGCCAGAAGCAGAACGATCAGGAGGACTGCTGCGGTGCGGAAGTCTGCGCTGGGCCAGGAAAAATCCTCGGGAGGAGAAATGACAAAGGCCAAGGTGTGGACGACGGTGTAGAGCGGGAGGACTATCCACGCTGCATGGAAGAGCATCCTCCACCGCACACGTCCCGCCACTGAATGAATCGTGCCGCGCGTGCCCCCGCCCCAGCGGGCGCCGAGTACAGAAGCAGGGATCATGAGTGCGATCAGCCCTAGACCGATCAGCATGTCCGCGGGGTTTCTGGGGTCGGCGAACATCTCAGAGGGCGCCCACGAGGCCGGACCGATGAGCATTGCCAGCACAGCGAAGATGAGCACGACGACCAACATTGCGATGTACAGCCCGACAGCAACCCCCACCGTGGAAAGTGGGCGCCACCAACGCGAAGTCCCGGCGTCGAGATGGGACAGCCGGTGATAGGCCGTCTTGTGAACAGTGGATTGCTCCGTGGGCAAGAGATCGATGGTCATAGGTCCAGCATCGGAGCAGACAGGTTCCGGCGGATCGTCCATCTGGTCGCACTTCTGTTGGCCAAGACCGTCCATTCGGACGATCCCCCCCAGTCAAGACCGTCCCTAGGATGACTAGGTGAGCGATTTCCCCCAGGCCGATGCTGGCCCGCACAGACTCAGACTGCTCGGCGGACGGCCCCTGCTCAGAGCTGCGCTCATCTCCGTGTGTTGCACTCTGCTTGGAGCCGGGGCCTTCCTCGTGCTGTTGGGCTCAGACCTGGAGGACAACGGGGGCGACCTGCCCGGATCGGCTGTGCTCCTCGTGTTCCTCGACGCGCTGATAGGACTTGCGGCCTGCGCCGTCGTGGGGCCGGTCAAGGGCTCACGGGTCGGAAATCTGCTCATAGTCGTTGTTGCAGTGTGGAGCACCTGGGCCGTGCCGGCCTGGATCGTGAGCGTAGTGCGGCTCGGTGCTCGGCGTTCTGCGGGGATGGACACAGTCGTGGTGCTCGTGACCGTGCTCGGAGGGCTGGGGTACACCATGTTGCGGGAACCCGCGGCAGCCCTCCAGCCTGGTGAGTCCGTGCTGACAGTGATGGTCGGGGCGGCATTCACGGCAGGAGCGTTGCTATGGGGCAGAGTGCGTGGCACGCGTTCTGCCCTGGTCGCTGCGCTGCGTGAGCAGGCTAAATCCGCCGAACATGCCCGCAGCGCCGCCGTTCTGATGCGCGAGGCGGAGATCGCTCAGGCGCGCGCGGAGGAGCGCAGTGCCATAGCCCGGGACATGCACGACGGCATCTCTCACCAGCTCGCGATCGTGGCCATGCACGCTGGAGCGCTCTCCTATCGCGTGGACCTCACCGCAGATCAGCAACGTGCGACGGCGAACACTGTGCGCGATGCTGCCGCGGGCGCCAACGTCATGCTCCGCGAAGCCCTCACGGCACTGCGTGAGACCGATGACATTCGGCCGACCTCTCCGCTGCCGAGCAGCTCGTCGTTGCAGAGGATGGTCGAGACTGCGCGGGCTGAGGGAGCTGAAGTTTCTCTCCGGTGGAAGAACCTGACCGCCGCAGAGCTGTCGAAGAATCCCCAGCGGGCGATGACCTTCGCCCGCATCACCGAGGAGCTGCTCATGAACTCCCGGAAACACGCACCAGAGGCGGCCGTCTCACTGCTTCTTGAGGGTGCCACCGATGCTGTGGTGCTTCATGTCAGCAATCCGATCCCGCGCGGTCAGCGCCCCCGGAGCAGCGAACCGCTCGGGACTGGTCTAGGTCTCGTCGGTGTCACTGAGCGCGCCGAGCTGCTGGGTGGTTCTGCTCGATATGGCGCGACTGTGCTCGATACCTTCGAGGTCGAGGTGAGGATTCCATGACTGCCGCCCCTGTGGGTGAAGAAGTCAGCGTGCTGATTGTCGATGACGAGGCACTGATGCGCGCTGGTCTCAGGCTCATGATCGAAGGCGCCGACGGAATCGTGGTCGTAGGTGAAGCGACAGACGGGTCTGAGGTGCCTGCGGCCGTTGATCGGCTGAATCCCGACGTCATTCTCATGGACATCCGTATGCCGGTGCTCAATGGAATCGATGCGACCAGGGTACTGCGGCAAGCTGGATCACGAGCCCAGGTCGTCATTCTGACGGCATTCGATACAGACACGCTCCTGCGTGACGCGCTGGTCGAGGGGGCTGTGTCCTTCCTCCTCAAAGACGCCGAGCCGAAGCTGGTGGTCCAGACGATTCACGATGCCGCACGGGGCAGGTCATCCTTCTCCCCGAAGTCTCTGGCGCGCCTCGTAGAGATGGCGACCAGCGCACCCGGGCCTTCGGCTGCTCCAGAGGCTGAACGGGTACGCATCGGTGTGGACATGTCTCGCCTGGTGACGGACCGTGAGTGGGAAGTCGGCCGATTTGTTGCCCAGGGAATGACCAACAGTGAGATCGCTGAGGCGATGTACTTGAGCGCCACGACCGTGAAGTCCCATCTATCCAGCTTGTTCGCGAAGCTACAGGTCACGAATCGTGTGCAGCTAGCGATCTGCGTCCTGGAACGCGGAACTCCTGGATAGCTCGGGTCCGGGAGTGCCCTGATGCCGTGGTGGTCAGTGCGGCGTAAAGAAAGACCCTCTGAACTGGATCAATCTCCAGCCCAGAGGGTCCGATGGAGCCGCCTGCCGGAATCGAACCGGCGACCTATTCATTACGAGTGAATCGCTCTACCGACTGAGCTAAGGCGGCGTGGCGCCGCGGTGAGGCGCACGAGGGATTACTTTACTGGTGCACCCCACCGCGGTCAAAGCTCGGTCAGTCCTGCGTGGGCACCACCATCACCGGGACAGTGGAGTGATGGAGCAGCTCCCGGGAGACGGACCCCAGCAGCGCGCTGCGCCAGCCGCTGAGACCCCTGGTGCCGACCACTGTCAGCTGCACCTGGTCACCCATCTCATGCAGGAGATTCACCGGAAATCCCTCCTGCACGGAGCCCGAGACGGCGAGCTCGGGGAACTGAGCCTGGATCCACCCGACCTCCACGTCGAGGTCCTTGTTGAGGTCGTCCATGCGGGAGTGGGCCATGGCCTGCTCTCGGGAGGCCAGCTCTGGGTACCACAACGCGGCAGTGGTCAGCGGAGGCAGGGCCATCAGCAGCTGAAGGCGCGTGCCGTGACTCAGCGCGGTCCGGGCCGCTTCCACGGCGGCGTTCCGAGAATGCGGGGAGCCGTCGATGCCGACCACCACGGGCCTGGAATCCTCGGTGCCGAGCGACTCGGGGCCGTCTGCCTCGGTCGATCCTGTCGCGTGGGGCACCACCACAGTGGGTGAATGTGAGTGGGCGGGGAGCGCTGCTGCCACGGACCCGAGAATGCGCCCGGTGAATCCTCCGCGACCCCTGCTTCCGACCACACAGAGTTCGGCGGAACCGGAGAGTCGCACCATCACGCCAGCGGCGTCACCGTGTTCCAACCGGTAGGTGACTTCCCCGGAGTACCCGGAGAGGAGCTTCTTCGCGTCCTCCAGCACAGCTTCGGTGGCCTTGCGTGCGAGGGTCTGTCCCTGGGGGTCTGGAAAGCTCTCGATATAGCCGCTCACAGCCGGTGCGATGGTGAAAGAGCTCGTGACGGTCAACGGGAGATCTCGCACGAGCGCTTCACGAGCCGCCCATCGGAGCGCGGCCGTGGCGTTGGCCGAGCCGTCGAATCCGACCAAGATCCCCAGCGGTCGGGGAGCGCGCGGCTCCTCGCTCGAGGCCGTGGGTGCCGGGGCCGACGAGGTGTGTGCGTCGTGGGTCTGTGCGTCGGAGTTCTGGGCGGAGTCAGCGGGCTCCGTGGCGGATGTGACGGGAACTTCAGTGTTCATGGCGTCGTCCTTACGCAGATCAGCGGATAGATCCGGTGATCAGACGCCGCAGGCGACGGGTGCGTCACCGGTGATCCGAGTCTACGCTCCGTTTTCTACAAGCGGTAGAAAAACTTTCTCGACCCGTTCAGCAGTCGGATCTGCCCTCTTGGAGTTCACCGTCGAGCAGGTATCCATCCACTGCCTCATCCACGCAGGTGTTGCCGGCGCGATAGCCCAGATGGCCTTCACCCTCGCGGACGATGAGAGAGGACTGGGGGACCATGTCATGCATGTTCTCCGCCCATTCCACCGGAGTGGCAGGGTCACCGGTGGTGCCGATGAACAGAATCTCCTCGGTCTCACTCAGCGCCGGCTCCCAGGGCTCCGCCACGTTCTCCGCGGGCCACTCCTGGCAGACCACCCCGCGGTGTCCCAGGTACGGACCGAAGGTGGGTGCCTCGTCCGAGACCTCTTCGAACTCGGCCTCGATCTGTTCGGAGTCCCCAGGCATGGGGTAGTCCAGGCACATCACCGCGGTGAAGGCGAAGGTGTTGATCCAGTCGTAGCTTCCGTCGGCCTCTCGACCGGCCTGCAGATCGGCGAAGTACTGGAAGGCGGAGAAGTCGTCCTGCTCCAGCGCCAGAGTGAGTGCCTCGGAGAGCACCGGCCAGCTCTGCCGGTTGTACATCGGGGTGATGAAGCCGCTCACCAGGGTCGAGACATTGATCGTGCGTCCGTCCGCACCCTGGACCGGAGTCTCGTCGACCTCGGCGAAGAGATCCTGTGTGCTCTGGACCACCTCCTCCGGAGTAGCTCCGGCGGCGCAGTTCTCCTGCTCGGTGCACCACTCCGCGTAGTTCTCCAGGGCATCTTCGAACCCGAGGGCCTGCTGCTTGTTCAGCTCATGAGCGCTGATGGAGACGTCGAACATGCCGTCGAGCACGAACCGCCCCACCCGCTGCCCATACTGCTCCGCATAGGTCAGCCCAAGCTTGGTGCCGTAGGAGAAACCGAGGTAGTCCAGCTCCTCCTGACCCAGCGCGGCGCGGATCACGTCCATGTCCCGCGCGGCGGAGAGCGTGTCCACATGTCCGAGCAGCTCGCCGCTCTCGGCCTCACACTGGGCAGCCAGCTCGGCAGCCGATTCGCGCGCCTCGGTATAGGCCGCCTCGGTCTCGAGCTGCTCATCGGAGACCTCCTGACGGTAGGCGTCCATCTCGGCGTCGTCCAGGCAGGTCACCGGGGAAGAGCGGTGCACCCCGCGCGGATCGAAACCGACGATGTTGTAAGCTTCGATGAGATCCTCGCTGAACGCCGAGGTCAGCGTCTCCGCCACGGTGTCGTAGCCGGAGGAGCCGGGACCACCCGGGTTGGTCAGCAGGTATTCCTCGTCGCCTCCGGTCTCGGAGCTGATGATGCTGATCTCGAGATCATCACCGGCTCCGGGATCCTCGTAGTCCAGGGGCACGGTGACCTCGGCGCACATCATCGTGTCCTCGCAGGAGGTCCACTCCAGCTCCTGCTCGTAGTACTGCGTGTAGTCCTCCGCGTCACCCGGCAGCGCGTCGCTGGGCACCGAGCTGGCGGTCATCGGCTCTGCCGGGGACTCTCCAGCCGCGCCGTCGTCGGCCGAGTCCGCGCCGCCGGAGGGATCTGCACAGCCCGAAAGCAGCAGCGCTGAGACTGCGGCCAGACTCGCCAGCCGCAGCGTATGCGGGGAGCGGGGATTCTTAGGCACGGGACCTCCCGGGAAGGAACTGCATCATGAGGGCCTCCATGGCCAAGAGTGGTGGAACATTCTGCGTGATGCGGGTCCTGGCCGCGTTGATGGCATCCAGGCCTGCGAGCGTCCGCTCCGCGCTGAGCGACTCCGCGTAGCGGGTCAGCTCCTCGCGGAGATGCTCATTGATCAGCTCCGCGCCGGTGCCCAGCTTCAGGCTCAGCACGTCGCGAAAGACAGCGGTCAGATCGATCAGGGCGCGGTCGAGGGAGTCGGCGACGGCGCGCTTGGCCCGCCGCGTGTTCTCCTCCTCGAGCTTCTTGAACTGGCTGCGCAGCTTGGGTGGGATCTTCTCCTCCGGCTCCAACCCCAAAGAGCGGCGCAGCGAGGACTGCTCCGCGCTGAGCCTGGCCTCCGCAGTGCTCGCGGCGTCGGCCTGGGTCATCTCCACCAGGCTTCCGGCGGCCTCGATCGCCGCGGAGGAGGAGGTCAGTCGCAGCGGCAGCGTGGCGACCTGCTCACGGCGACTGCGCGCCTCAGGATCCCGGGCAAGCCGGCGCGCCACACCGATGTGGTTCTGCGAGACGCGCGCGGCGAACTGAGCCTGCTGCTCGTTCAGCCCGTCGCGGGTGGTCAACAGCTGCGCCACGGCCTCGGTGGGCGGGATCCGCAGGCTCACCAGCCGGCAGCGCGAGCGGATGGTCACCAGAACATCCGCAGGGCTCGGGGCGCAGAGCACCCAGACGGTGTGTGGGGGAGGCTCCTCGATGGCCTTGAGCAGCACATTCGTGGCGCGCTCGGTCATGCGATCGGCGTCCTCCATCACGATCACCCGCCACCTCGCCCCCTGCGGCTTCTCCTGCGCGGTGGTGACGAGCTGGCGGACGTCTTCGATCTTGTAGGTGACGTTCTCGGTGGAGACCAGCTTGACCGAGGGGTGGCTCTGCGCCGCGACCAGGCGGCAGGACCGGCACTCCCCACACCCGCGGGCGGCGGGTTCCTCCCGGTCACAGTTCAGCGCGGCCGCGAAGGCGCGCGCGGCGTTGGACCGCCCGGACCCGGGCGGTCCGGTGAACAGCCAGGCATGGGAGGGCGCTCCGGAGCCGGCCGCCTGGCGAAGCTGTTCGACGACGGCGTCCTGCCCGACCAGTTCGGTGTAGACACTCATGGGCTGAGCAGCTCCTGCACTCGGACGCGGATCTCGGCCTGGATGCTCTCCGGCGCGTCTGCTGCCTGCAGCACCAGATACCGCTGCGGGTCCGCCTCGGCGCGCGCCAGGAACGCGGCGCGCAGACGCTCATGGAAGGCATCCTCGGCAGATTCGATGCGATCCGAATCCCCGTCCCGGCCCTCACGCCGCGCACGGGCCGCGGCGGGCTCGATGTCCAGCACCACGGTCAGATCGGGCTGCAGGCCTCCGGTGGCGAACGCGTTCACCTCGGCCACCGCCTCGGCCCCAAGCTGACGCCCCACGCCCTGATACGCCACGGAGGAATCCACATAGCGGTCACAGAGCACGAAGCGGCCGGCCTCGAGGGCGGGCTCGATGCGCTGGACCACATGCGCCGCCCGGGAGGCGGCGAAGAGCAGCGCCTCGGTGCGGGGGTCCACCTCGCCCTGGCCGTGTTCAAGCACCAGCGAGCGGATGCGCTCCCCGATGGGAGTGCCTCCGGGTTCGCGGGTGCGCTCGTAGGGGAGGGAGCGCTCGCGGAACCAGGACTCCAGGAGGGTGAGCTGGGTGGTCTTTCCGGCGCCGTCGCCGCCTTCGAAGGCGATGAATCCACCGCGTCTGATCTGGTTCACCCTCCCAGCCTACCTAGCAGCACAGACACCTCACTGCGCGGAACACCAGGGCGGTGACCTGTGCTGGGGTAGCGTAGCCGTGTGAACCAGCGCGAACGCACCTTCGTGGTCAGCGCGGGCCGTGGTGCCCACGCTCCGAACCAGCCTGTCAACATGCCCGTGGACTTCACCTCCACCTACTCCTACCGGCCAGGGGTGCCTGCGGCGATGGACTACGCCCGGGAAGGCATGCCCTCCTGGGAGCCACTGGAGGAGCTGCTCGCACAGCTCGAAGCCGGCACCCGGTCCAGCTACCGCGCGCAGGGCTTCGTCACCACCGCCGAGGACCATCCGGTCCAGGTGCTGCCAGGGCTGCTGTTCTCCTCGGGCATGGCCGCCATCTCCGCGGTCGTGCACCTGCTCGCCCCGGGCAGCCATCTGGTGATGCCGCGGCACAGCTATATGGGCTTCTCCGCGCTGGCCCAGCAGATGGCAGACCAGGGAGTGCTGACCCTGCACCGCGTGGACATCGCCGACACCGAGCAGGTCACCACCACGCTGCATGACGTCTCCACGCTGGCGAGCGCTCAGGACGCGCAGGTGATGCTCTGGATCGAATCGCCGACCAACCCGATGCTCGAGGTCGCCGACCTCCCGGCGCTGCTCGCCGCCGCGAAGAAGCGTGGCGTGCTCACAGCCGTGGACAACACCTTCGCCACTCCGCTGCGCCAGCGCCCGCTCAAGCACGGCGCGGATGTGGTGGTGCACTCGGTCACCAAGTTCCTCTCCGGGCACTCCGACCTCATCATGGGGGCCGCGATCACCGGCGACTCAGAGATCCACCGGCGCCTGCACACGCACCGCACCCTGCACGGCGCCATCCCCGGACCGATGGAGGTCTACCTGGCGCTGCGCGGCGTACGCACCCTCGCGGTGCGCCTCGACGCCTCCGAATCCAACGCGGGGGAGCTGGCCCGCCGCCTGGACGAGCTCAGCCGCCAGGCGGGGCTTCCGCTGCGCAAGGTCAACTACCCGGGCCTTCCCGCCCACCCGCAGCATGAGCGGGCCGCGGCTCAGCTCGGAGGATTCGGCGCGATCCTGACGATCGAGGTCGACGCCGATCAGCCCGGCGCCACTGGCACACGGACCGAGGCCGAGGTGGCCGACGCCGTGCTCAGCGCCCTCGAGCTCTGGACCCCCGCGACGAGTCTTGGCGGAGTGGAGTCGCTCGCGGAGCGTCGTCGTCGTCATCCTGGGGAACCCGCCTCGGTGCCCGATGGACTCATCCGGCTCTCGGTGGGCATCGAAGACGTCGAAGATCTCTTCGCCGACCTGCTCAATGCGCTGCGCACCGCCGCGGTCGCAGACCCGTCAGATGCGGACCCCATCCGATAGCATCGAGACATGGCTTCCTTCTCCAGCATCTGGCTGTTCGTCCTCCAGACCGAGCAGCTGATCCAGCTCGCGTTCGCCTTTGGGTGCCTGATCGTGGCCGTGGTCGCACTCATCAAGTGCATCCCCAAGAATGCGCAGCGTTTCGACATCGCGTTCAAGCGCACCAAAGGCTTCTGGCTGGGCATGACGGGCGGCGCCGTCGTCCTGGCCCTGCTCGGCGCGCTCGGCAGCACCCCCTTCGGCCTGATCTTCCCGGTGGCCGCCGCGTGCATGGCGATGGTCTACCTGACCGACGTCAACCCTGCCGTCTCCGAGTGAGCTGAGGCCCGAACGCTCCGCGCGGGCCGCCCCGACCCTCGCCACCCCGACTCCGAAAGGGAGACATACTCCTATGGCCTATGACCTGATCCTGCTCCGCCACGGGCAGAGCGACTGGAACGAGAAGAACCTCTTCACCGGCTGGGTGGATGTCCAGCTGACCGCCCTCGGACGCGAAGAGGCCGCCCGCGGCGGCGAGCTGCTCAAAGAGCACAAGCTGCTCCCGGACGTGGTGCACACCTCGCTGCTGCAGCGCGCGATCACCACCTCACACCTCGCGCTGGAGGCCGCTGATCGGCTCTGGATCCCGGTCAAGCGGGACTGGCGCCTGAACGAGCGCCACTACGGCGCGCTGCAGGGCAAGAACAAGGCCGAGACGTTGGAGCAGTACGGCGAGGACCAGTTCATGACCTGGCGCCGCTCCTATGACACTCCGCCGCCGGAGATCGCCGCCGATGACGAGTTCTCCCAGGTGGGGGATCCGCGCTACGCCGATCTGGGTGACGCCGCGCCGCGCACCGAGTGCCTCAAGGACGTCGTGGACCGGATGCTTCCCTACTGGGAGTCCTCCGTGGTCCCGGACCTCCGCGAGAACAAGACGGTGCTGCTGGCAGCGCACGGCAATTCGCTGCGCGCCCTGGTCAAGTACCTCGACGGCATCTCCGACGAGGACATCGCCGGGCTGAACATCCCCACCGGCATCCCGCTGCACTACCAGCTGGATGAGGATCTGAAGCCGCTGAACCCGGGCGGCACCTACCTGGACCCGGAGGCCGCCAAGGACGCGATCCACGCGGTCGCGAACCAGGGCAAGAAGTAGCTCACGCACGACGAAGCCCCCTCAGCCATGGACGGCTGAGGGGGCTTCGTGCACCCAGCGGGAGGCGGCTTCCCTCATGCGGCGGGAGGCGGCTTCCCTCATGCGGCGGGAGGCGGCTCCCCTCATGCAGCGGGAGGCGGCTCCCCCCCCCCATCCATTGGGCGCAAATCGTCGAAATAGGCGCCGCGTGGCGGGCTTTAAGCGACGATTTCTGCCCAATGGATGGGGCGCGGCCTGGGGCGCGGCTCGGCGCGCGGCGTGGGGCGCGGCTGAGCGAGGATCAGTGCTCGCGGGAGTCCCAGGAGCCGGTCACCAGATAGTCGACCTTGTTCGCCACGGCGACCGCGTGATCGCCGTAGCGCTCGAAGAAGCGGCTGACCAGACTGGAGTCCACGCTGGTGGCGGGGCTCTGCTGCCAGTCCTCGGCGGCCACGATGGTGAACACCGAGGCATGCAGATCGTTGAGCTGCTCGTTGAGCGCATGGATCTCCGCCACCAGATGCAGCTCGCGGGTCTCCAGCAGCGTGATCAGCCGGGCCGAGATCTGCGTGGTGAGCTTCGCCATCTTGTCGAAGACCGGGTGCAGCGCATCCGGGGCGACCCGGTCCGGGTAGCGCATGCGCGCCAGCTGGGCGATGTGCCGGGCAAGGTCGCCCATCCGCTCCAGCGAGGTGCTCATCCGCAGGGCGCCGACGATCATCCGCAGGTCAGAGGCCACCGGACCCTGCAGCGCCAGCAGTTCGATGGCCTTCTCGTCCAGCTCCACCTGGAGCCGGTCGATCTGCGCATCGGCCGCGATGACCTCCTCTGCAAGCTGCAGGTCGGTGGTGTCGAAGGCGGTGTAGGCCTTCTCCATCGCCGCATGGACCAGGGTGGTGATCTGGATCAGCTGCTCACCAAGGTTGATGAGGTCTGCCTGAAAGAGCTTTCGCACGTGTTTGCGTTCCTTTCGCGCCGTGGAGTATCCCGACATTGAATCCTCGCTGGGACAGATGACGCGACCAAAGTGAACAGTCGACGCGAAGGTGAACGCTGGTTGAACCCTGAGGGCCGGTTCCGGCAAATGGCGGGATGCGCGGTGGGGCGGGCCTAAGCTGTAGGGCGTGGATCCCCTGCTCATCGCCGCACTCGCCGGCGTCGTCGGCCTGGCCCTTGGCGTCGTGGGCATGTACGCGTTTCGTGTCAGCGAGAAACAGCGCGCCTCCGGCATCGACGTGGACGAGCCTTCCATGCCTGCCGGCGCCACCGAGGTGCTCGCCTCACTGGGGCTGGCCTACATCGTCGTGGACACCGTCGACGGCGTGGTGCGCGCCAATCCCGCCGCCTACGCCTTCGGACTGGTCCGTGGTCATACCGTGGTGCACCAGCAGCTGCTGAAGCTGACCGCTCGGGTCCGCGGGGACGGCGTGATCATCGATCAGGAGCATGAGCTGGCCCGCGGGCTGCAGGGGGAGACCTCGCTGGTGGTGCACCTGCGGGTGGCGCCGCTGGGCGATGAATACATCCTGGTGCTCGCCGATGATCGCACCGAGTTCTCCCGCATCGAGGCGGTGCGCAATGACTTCGTCGCCAACGTCTCCCATGAGCTGAAGACCCCGGTCGGGGCGATCTCGCTGCTGGCCGAGACGATCGAGGACGCGGCCGACGACGACGTCGCCGTCCGCCGATTCACCCAACGCCTGCATAAGGAGTCCCGACGGCTGGCCGCGCTGGTCCAGGACATCATCGAACTCTCCCGCGTGCAGGGAAAGAACGTGGTCCATGCCGGGCGCCCGGTGGATCTCGAAGACGTCATCGCCGACGCCGCCGACCGCTCCAGGCTGCCCGCCGAGTCCAAGAACATCGAGCTCAAGATCGGCGGCACGCTGCCGCACCGCGTCCACGGGGACGCCGACCAGCTGGCCATGGCCTTCCGAAACCTGATCGACAACGCCGTGCGCTACTCCCCGGAATCCACCCGGGTCGGCATCGGGCTCTCCAGCCGGGACGGGATCGCCCAGGTGACCGTCACCGACCAGGGGATCGGCATCGCCAAGGAGGACCAGGAGCGGATCTTCGAGCGCTTCTACCGGGTCGACGCCGCCCGCTCCCGGCAGACCGGAGGCACTGGACTGGGCCTGAGCATCGTCAAACACGTCATCACCAACCACGGCGGCGAAGTCGCCCTGTGGTCCCAGCGCGGGAGGGGCTCCACGTTCACCGTGCGCCTGCCCGAGCTGGACGAGAGCCTCGACACCCTCGAAGGCCTCGGCCGCGGCCTGGGCCAGCTCGAGGACGCAGCCGAACACCCCGCAGCATCACGTCCTGCATCGAGTCACAGTGCAGACAATCCGGCTCCCACTCGGGCCGGCGAAGGAGGAAACGCGTGACCAGAATTCTGCTCGTCGAAGATGAACCCTCGTTCTCCGAGGCGCTGTCCTACACCCTCGAGAAGGAGGGCTACGACGTCGTCGTCGCGGAGGACGGGATCGACGCCGTCGACATCTTCGAACGTGAGGGCGCAGACCTCGTGCTGCTGGACCTCATGCTTCCGGGACAGTCCGGGACCGAGGTGTGCCGGCAGATCCGGCTGAAGTCCAACGTGCCGGTCATCATGCTCACCGCCAAGGACTCGGAGATCGACAAGGTGGTGGGCCTGGAGCTCGGCGCCGATGACTATGTCACCAAGCCCTACTCCTCGCGGGAGCTGCTCGCCCGGGTCCGCGCGGTGTTGCGCCGCCGGGTGGAGACCGAGGTCGACGACGGCTCCATGGTCACCGCCGGGCCCGTCAGCATGGACATCGAACGCCACACCGTGGAGGTCCAGGGCGCACCGCTGAGCCTGCCGCTGAAGGAGTTCGAGCTCCTCGAGATGCTGCTGCGCAATGCCGGTCGGGTGCTCACCCGCGGCCAGCTCATCGACCGGGTCTGGGGGTCAGACTACGTCGGTGACACCAAGACCCTCGACGTGCACGTCAAGCGGCTCCGCGCGAAGATCGAGCCGGACCCCTCCCGCCCTGAGTTCCTCATCACTGTGCGCGGGCTGGGTTATAAGTTTGAGTCCTGAACGGGGTCGGTAGACTGGTCCAGGTCCTAGAGCGTCGACCCCTTCAGAGGAGTGTGCATGAGCACTGTCAGTGATTCCGCCGCGCAGAACACCACCGCACCTGCGCAAGGCAGCACCTCCGAGTCGCGCCAGCCCATCCGGCGCGCGCTGATCTCCGTCTATGACAAGACCGGTCTCGAGGACCTCGCCGCCGGTCTGAACGCCGCAGGCGTCGAGATCGTCTCCACCGGCTCCACCGCCAAACGCATCGCCGCCGCCGGGGTGCCGGTCACCGAGGTCTCCGAGGTCACCGGCTTCGCCGAATGCCTGGACGGACGGGTCAAGACCCTGCACCCGCGGGTCCACGCCGGGATCCTGGCCGACCGACGCCGCGAGGACCACCGCGCGCAGCTCGAGGAGCTCGAGATCGAGCCCTTCGACCTCGTGGTGGTCAACCTCTACCCCTTCGCCGCGACCGTGGCCTCCGGTGCCACCGAGGATCAGGTCGTGGAGCAGATCGACATCGGCGGGCCCTCGATGGTCCGCGCGGCCGCCAAGAACCACGCCTCCGTGGCGATCGTGGTGGACCCGCTGCGCTATCACGACGTCATCTCCGCAGCCTCGGCCGGCGGCTTCAGCCTCACCGCGCGCCGTCGCCTGGCCGCGCTGGCCTTCGCGCACACCGCAGCCTATGACACCGCCGTGGCGCGCTGGACCTCGCAGCAGTTCGACGACGACTTCGACCCCAGCTCGGTGCCCGCCTCGCCGCTGGCCAGCGACGAGAAGAAGCCGAGCTTCCCGCCCTACGCCGGGCTCGCGCTGCAGCGCCTGGACACGCTGCGCTACGGCGAGAACTCGCACCAGCCGGCCGCGCTCTACGCCGACTCCAGCGCCCGGCCCGGGCTGGCCCAGGCGGAGACGCTGCACGGCAAGGCCATGAGCTACAACAACTATGTCGACGCCGACGCCGCCGTGCGGACCGCCTTCGACTTCGCCGAGCCAGCCGTGGCCATCATCAAGCACGCCAACCCCTGCGGTGCCGCAGTCGGAGAGACCGTGGCCCAGGCCCACCTGGCAGCCCACGCCTGCGACCCGCTCTCCGCCTTCGGCGGGGTCATCGCCGCCAACCGCACGGTCACCGCCGAGATGGCGCGCAGCGTGGCGGAGATCTTCACCGAGGTGGTCGTTGCCCCGGCCTACGAGGACGAGGCGCTGAAGATCCTGACCCGCAAGAAGAACATCCGGCTGCTGCGCCTGCCTGCGGGGCACAAGCGTGACCGGATCGAGTACAAGCAGATCTCCGGGGGCATGCTGCTGCAGGCCTCCGACGCCGTGGACGCCGACGGCGACGCCCCCTCCTCCTGGAAGCTGGTCTCCGGAGAGGCTGCCAATGAGAAGACGCTGGCCGACCTGGCGTTCGCCTGGCGGGCCATCCGCTCGGTGAAGTCCAATGCCATTCTGCTGGCCCGGGACCAGGCCACCGTGGGCATCGGCATGGGCCAGGTCAACCGGCTGGACTCCTGCCGGCTCGCCGTCCAGCGCGCCAACACGCTGGCGGGCGACGGCGTGGACCGCGCGCGCGGCGCCGTCGCGGCCTCCGATGCGTTCTTCCCCTTCGCCGATGGCCTGCAGAGCCTGATCACCGCGGGTGTGCGCGCCGTCGTGCAGCCCGGAGGCTCCCAGCGCGATGAAGAGGTCATCTCCGCGGCCCGCGATGCAGGACTGACGATGTACCTCACCGGCACCCGGCACTTCTTCCACTGAGCGTCCGGCAGTACCCGGAACAATCACCCCTCCTAGGCCAGTCCGGCACCCTCGAAAGGGGTCAAACCAGTGAACGAAAAGCTTGAAGATCTGGAAGACCTGATCCGCGAGGAACGCCTCACCGAGCTGCGAGGTGCGCTGGGCGACCTCAACGTCGGGGACACGGTGGACTTCCTGGAGCGCCTGGGCGTCAAGGACCGCGCCGTGACCTTCCGGCTGCTGCCCAAGGGCGTCGCCGTGGAAGCCTTCGACATGCTCGATCAGTCGCTGCAGCACGAGATCATCGAAGGTCTCAAGGACCAGGACGTCGCGCTCTTCTTCGAGTCCCTGGACCCCGATGACCGGGTCCGGCTCATGGATGAGATGCCGGCCTCCATCGCGCGCCGGATGATGCGTCACCTGGATCCGCGCGAGCGGAGCCTGACCAACATCGTGCTCGGCTACCCCTCAGGCACCATCGGGCGGCAGATGAGCCCGGAGTTCGTCGCCATCCCCGAGCACTGGACCGTGGCCCAGGCCATGGAGAAGGTCAGCAAGGCCGGGGAGGACGCCGAGACCCTCTACACCCTGCCCGTGGTCGACCCCGCCCGGCTGCTCCGTGGCGTCGTCTCGCTGCGCGACCTGGTCAGCACCGACGGCGAGGCCCTCGTGGCTGACCTGATGAACGAGGCCGATTCGGTGGATGTGGATCACGACGCCGAGGACGCCGCTCGCATGTGCGCCGATCGGAAGCACCTGGCAGTCCCGGTCACCGACTCCGAACATCGAGTGGTCGGAATCTTCACCGTGGATGACGCGCTGGACATCCTGGAGCGCGCCGAGTCCGAGGACGCCGCCCGCCACGGTGGCGCCGAGCCGCTGCACCGGCCCTACCTCTCCACCCCCGTGCTGACCATCATGCGTTCGCGCGTGGTCTGGCTGCTGGTGCTGGCTCTTGGTGCGGCGCTGACGGTCCAGGTGCTCGATGTCTTCGAAGGCACTATCGAGGCCATGGTCGTGCTGAGCCTGTTCGTGCCGCTGCTGATCGGCACCGGCGGAAACTCCGGGAACCAGGCCGCCACCACGGTCACCCGCGCCCTCGCCCTGGGCGACGTCGGCACCCGGGACGTCTTCAAGGTGCTCTGGCGCGAGGTGCGGGTCGGGATCACCCTCGGCGCCACCCTGGGCGTGCTGGGCTTCCTGGTCGCCGGACTGTTCTACGGCTGGGACATCGGCACGGTGATCGGCCTGACGCTGCTGTCCATCTGTACGCTCGCGGCCTCCGTGGGCGGGCTGATGCCGCTGCTGGGCAAGAAGCTCGGCGCCGACCCGGCTGTCTTCGCCAACCCGTTCATCTCCACCTTCGTGGACGCCACCGGACTGATCGTGTACTTCATGATCGCCCGCGTCGTGCTGGGGATCTAGCGCCCGGGCACCTCGGGATCCAGTACCTGGGCACCTCGACTGCCCGGCGGCCCCGCCCCGGAGCCGAGAAGGCATCTGAGGTAGATTTGTGAGCAACGAGACAACACCGAACCGAACTTGAGGGAGATCCATGCCTGCGGCAAAGATCATCTATACCAACACCGACGAAGCACCCATGCTGGCCACCTTCTCCTTGAAGCCGATCGTCGAGGGCTTCGCAGCCCCGGCCGGCGTCGAAGTCGAGACCCGCGACATCTCGCTGGCGGGCCGGATCATCTCGCAGTTCCCGGAGCACCTCCGCGAGGAGCAGCGCGAGAGCGACGCCCTGGCCGAGCTCGGCGATCTGGCCAAGACGCCCGAAGCCAACATCGTGAAGCTGCCGAACATCTCCGCCTCGGTCCCGCAGCTCAAGGCCGCCGTGGCCGAGCTGCAATCCGCCGGCTACGCGCTTCCTGACTACCCCGAGGCGCCCTCCACCGACGAGGAGCGGGAGGTCCGCGCCCGCTACGACAAGGTCAAGGGCTCGGCCGTGAACCCCGTGCTGCGCGAGGGCAACTCCGACCGCCGCGCTCCGGCCTCGGTGAAGAACTACGTGCGCTCCAACCCGCACCACATGGGTGCCTGGAGCTCCGACTCCAAGACCAATGTGGCCACCATGGGCTCCGGCGACTTCGCCGACAACGAGCAGACCGTGGTCCTCGACGGCGAGGACACGCTGAGCATCAAGCACATCGCCGCCGACGGCACCGTGACCGTGCTCAAGGACTCCCTGCCGGTCAAGGCCGGAGAGGTCGTCGACGCCACGGTCATGCGCGCCGCGGCACTCGATGAGTTCCTCGCCGCCCAGATCGCCCGGGCCAAGGAAGAGGACGTCCTCTTCTCCGCCCACCTGAAGGCCACCATGATGAAGGTCTCCGACCCGATCATCTTCGGTCACATCGTCCGTGCGTTCTTCCCGGGCCTCTTCTCCAAGCACGGCAAGACCCTCGACGACGCCGGCCTCTCCGCCAATGACGGACTGGCCTCGATCCTCTCCGGTGCGGAGAAGCTCGGCGATGCCGGTGACGCCATCAAGGCCGAGATCACTCAGGGCCTGGCCGAGGGGCCGCGGATGTCCATGGTGGATGACGCCAAGGGCATCACCAACCTGCACGTGCCCTCCGATGTGATCGTCGACGCCTCCATGCCGGCCATGATCCGCAACGGCGGACAGCTCTGGGGCCCCACGGGAGACACCGATGACACGCTCGCGGTCATCCCCGACTCCTCCTACGCCGGGGTCTACCAGGCGGTCATCGAGGACTGCCGGGCCAACGGCGCCTTCGACCCGACCACCATGGGCACCGTCCCCAACATCGGGCTCATGGCGCAGAAGGCCGAGGAGTACGGCTCCCACGACAAGACCTTCGAGATCGAGACCGCAGGCACCGTCCAGGTGACCAACGCCGCCGGCGACGTGCTGCTCGAGCACGAGGTCGCCGCCGGGGACATCTGGCGCGCCTGCCAGACCAAGGACGCCCCGATCCAGGACTGGGTGAAGCTTGCGGTCACCCGCGCCCGCGAGTTCGACACGCCGGCCATCTTCTGGCTCGACGAGAAGCGCGCCCACGACCGCACCATGATCGAGAAGGTCAACGCCACCCTCGCCGAGCTGGACACCGAGGGCCTGGAGATCAAGATCCTCGACCCGGTGGCCGCCACGCAGTACACCGTGGAGCGGCTGCGCCGCGGCGAGGACACCATCTCGGTCACCGGCAACGTGCTGCGCGACTACCTCACCGACCTCTTCCCGATCCTCGAGCTGGGCACCTCCGCGAAGATGCTCTCGATCGTGCCGCTGATGGCTGGCGGTGGACTCTTCGAGACCGGTGCCGGCGGGTCCGCCCCGAAGCACGTGCACCAGCTGACCGAGCAGAACTTCCTGCGCTGGGACTCCCTGGGTGAGTTCTTCGCGCTGGTGCCCTCGCTCGAGATGTACGCCGAGCAGGCCGATGCGCCCAAGGCGAAGGTCCTGGCCTCCGCGCTGGACCGCGCCACCGCGACCTTCCTGATGGAAGACCGCTCCCCGGGACGCAAGCCCGGCAGCATCGACAACCGCGGCTCGCACTTCTACCTGGCCATGTACTGGGCGCAGGAGCTCGCCCAGCAGACCGAGGACGCCGAGCTCGCGCAGCGCTTCTCCTCCGTGGCTGAGGCACTGACCGCCGGGGAGGAGCAGATCCTCGACGAGCTCAAGGGGGCCCAGGGTGATCCGGTGGATCTGGGCGGATACTACCGCCCCGACGAGGCCAAGGCCTTCGCCGCGATGCGCCCCTCGGCGACGCTGAACAGCATCATCGACGGCCTCAAGAGCTGATATGACCCGGATCCACATCATGGGCGAGGGTGACCCGCAGCTCATCGCAGGTCTCCAGGAGCAGGGCGCGGTCCTGGTCGGTGAGGACGAGCAGCCCGAGGCGCTGATCCTCGCCGGGATGTTCAAGACGCTGAACCTGGCACAGGTCCTCGAGGCCAACCCGCAGGTGAAGTGGGTCCAGCTGCCCAGCGCCGGAATCGAGCTCTACGCGGAGGTCCTCGGGAAGTTCCCGAACCTCACCTGGACCTCCGCGAAGGGCTCCTACGCCAAGCCCGTGGGGGAACACGCGTTCGCGCTCACCCTGGCGGCTCTGCGTGGACTCAAGGCCCGCGCCCTGGCCACCAGCTGGGGCAGCGAGGGCGGCATCTCGCTGAACGGGCTGCGCTGCGTCGTCGTCGGTGGCGGGGGAGTGGCAGCCGAGATCGTGCGGCTGTACAAGGCCTTCGACACCCACGTCACCGTGGTGCGGCGCACCCCCGATCCGGTGGAGCACGCGGACACCACTGTCGCCTTCGAGGGCCTCGACGAGGCGTTGGCAGGCGCCGATGTGGTGGCGCTTGCAGCTGCCGCGACCCCGCAGACCCGGCACCTGCTCAACGCCGAACGGCTCGCGCTGCTCGCGGAGGGCGCCGTCGTGGTCAACGTCGGCCGCGGCAGCCTGCTGGACCAGCCAGCACTGGTCCAGGCGCTCACCGAGGGCACCTTGCGCGGGGCGGGGCTGGATGTCACCGAACCGGAGCCGCTTCCGGACTCCGACCCGCTGTGGGCGCTGGAGAACTGTCTGATCACCCCGCACACCGCGGACACCACCGAGATGGTCGTCCCGCTCCTGCGTGAACGGGTCCTGGCCAATCACCTCCGGTTCAGCACGGGTGAGCCGATGCTGGGCCTGGTGGACCCCGCTCAGGGATACTGAGAACCAGGCCCGGTCGCCGCTGGGCTCGCACAACAGCGAAGGAGTCGCGGATATGGCACACGTCCTCACCGTGAGAGGCCACACCCCCGAGATTGCCGAGGGCGTCTTCCTCGCCCCCACCGCCGCCGTCACCGGGGAGGTCAGCATGGGTGCTGACTCCTCAGCCTTCTACGGCGTCTCGGTGCGCGGGGACTCCGCAGCGATCACCGTGGGGGAGGGCACCAATCTGCAGGACAATGCGGTGCTCCACGCCGACCCCGGGCATCCCTGCACGATCGGCGCCGGCGTCTCGGTGGGCCATGCTGCAGTGGTCCACGGCTGCAGCGTGGGCGCCGGGTCGCTGATCGGCATGAGCGCCACCATCATGAACGGCGCGGTGATCGGCGAGCAGAGCCTGATCGCGGCCGGCGCCGTCGTGCTGGAGGGCACGGAGATCCCGCCCCGCTCACTGGTCGCCGGAGTGCCGGCCAAGGTCCGCCGCGAACTCACCGCCGAGGAGATCGAGTCGCTGCGCGAGAACGCCGAGGTCTACCTCGGACACAAGGACGCCCACCGCTCGGCGCAGGCCTCAGCACGGACGAGCGGCTAGTCTGAAGAGCCACCCCGTCCCAGAGCCCGCATCCAGGCTCGCCGAACACCCTCGCGAGCGTCCCCTAGGAGGCCCCATGAAGCGCAAGACCATGGCAGGCAGCACGCTGGCCGCCGTCGTCGTGCTTGCTGGCTGCGGCAACCCCTTTGAGGCCGAGGAGCAGGAGCCGACCGTTCCCAGCTTCAGCCAGATCCAGGACCGCATGTGGGACGCCATGCTGACCGCGGAGACCGTCAGCATCGACGGCGAGGTCGAGGCCTCCGAGGCGGATGTGGACGAGATCTTCGAGGAGATCGACGAGGACGCCACCGGAGACCTGACCATCACCGGCTCCGTGGATGGCAGCGCCTCCGAGATGACCTTCAACGCCGGCGAGGTCAGCTTCACCCAGCGAGCCGTCGACGGCGCCGAGTACTTCCGCGGCGAGGACTTCGCCACGCTGCTGATGAGTGAGCTCGAGGGCGACTTCGCTGAGCTCGTCGAGGAAGAGTTCATCGACTCCGTGGTCGCCGATCAGTGGGTCCAGTTCAGCACCGACGACGGCGGCGCAGTCTTCTCCGCAGAGGACTTCATCACCACCTGGCAGCGCGAGCTCGAGAACGACGGGGTCGGCTCCCTGCCTGGCACAGAAGAGACCCGCGACGGAGCTCCGGTGTACGTCTACGCCACCGAGGACGGATCCACCGAGTTCGTGGTGGCCGCCGATGGTGCGCCGTACCTGCTTCAGATGCGTGACGACGAGTCCCAGTACCTCTTCAGCGAGTGGAATGAGGCGGACCGGCCCGAGCAGCCCGAGAACGTCATCACCGTGGAAGAGATCTTCGTCGCCATTGCGCAGGACAACGGCTGGTCCACCGAGGACCTCGACGGGGACCTCAACGAGGACGATACTGACGCTGAGGACAGTGGCGACTCCGGCAACGGCAGTGACACGAACGAGGACACTGACGCTGACGACAGCACCGACGCTGACGACAGCACTGACGACGATGCGCAGCAGAACTCCGACGCGGAGGCCGAGGGTTCCTGAGCAGACCGGTGAAGGGAAGACCATGAGCACTTCTGCTGGACGACGCCCCACCCCGCGACCCCGGCTGCTTGCAGGCGCTTCGGCGCTCGGACTCGCGACACTCCTGCTCGCCGGCTGCGGCGGGGCTGAGGATGAGTCTCCCGCGCAGACCGTGGACCCCTCTGAGCCGGTGAGCCAGGAAGATCCCTCCGCAGCGCCCACGGGTAACGCCACCGATGCCCAGGCGCCCGCCCTGGAAGACCTCGAGGACGCCATCTGGGACGCCTCCATGGCGCAGACGAGCGTCAATGCAAGCGTCTCGGGCCCACTGGAGCAGGGTCAGCAGCTCTTCGGCTACAACCCCGAGGCCTTTGCCGGGGACGATGCTGCTGGAGCAGGCGAAGACGGTGGCGCGGGAGAGGATGCCGGGGCCGGTGTCGAGTCGGGTGCGGATGCGCTTTTCGAGCTCAGCGTCGTCGGCCAGATGCAGGGCGATTCCGCCACGGAGCTGAACTACGTCCCCGACTACCGGGTGCTCCAAGTCGGGGAGACGACCTACCAGACCGTGGGCGGCTTCATCTTTGACTATGAGGCGCAGATCCCCGCAGAGGTCGAGCCCGAGGTCGGCGGCGCGGAACTGGAGTCCGCGCTCCTGGCAGAGGGTGAATGGGTCGATGTCAGCATGGGCGAGCTGGCGGTGCCGCGTACTCCCGAGGAGCTCATGGAGACGCTCAGGGACCACGTGGAGGAGACGCTCGACGGGGACTCGCTTGCCGACTCGGGGCTCGAACCCGCTGTCGAGACCGAGGGCGAGCAGGACGTCTGGGTCTACTCCAACGAACAGATCGAGCTCACGGTCCTCGCCAATGCGGAGTCGCCGCTGCTCATGGGGCTCACCCTGCAGGGAGAGGCGCCGCTGGAGGTGAGCTTCGATCAATGGAATGAGGCGGAGCTTCCCACCGCTCCCGAGGAGAGTACTGTCATCACCGACCAGCTGCTCCAGGAGATCCTCAGCGGGTTCGTCGCGAGCGCGGACCAGGGCTGAACCGACGCCCCCTCGGTTCAGGCCCTCGTCAGACTCGAGACCTTTCTCCAACACGCCCTGTGCAGGCCGTGCGAGTTCGCGCAGAATCCGGCTCAGGCGGGCCCGCTCGCTTCACTCGGCGCCGCCCGTCCAGGCAGACTGAGCGGAGGTCATCCCCGCAGACCGCGTACCGCAGAGGTGCTGCGGGGCTGGGGGTGACACCTCGCGGAAAGACCGCGCAGCATCGCTGATGCGAACCACGGAGGTAAACATCATGGCTACCACCGAGACCAGCAAGCTTCGCACGATCGCCGGCGTGATCGGCGTCGGTTCACTCGCGCTCTTCGGCGCCACTGCCTGCGACGACTCGGGCACTGAGACCGAGGACCCCGTTGAGAACGGCGAGATGGAAGAAGAGGGCGGGGACATGACCGAAGAGTCCCCCATGGAGGAAGAGCCTATGGACGAGGAGTCCATGACGGAGGAATCTCCCATGGAGGAAGAATCGATGGACGAGGACTCCATGGATGAAGAGTCGATGGATGAAGACTCCATGGACGAGGAAGAAGACATGTGATCACGCTCTGCTGAGATCTGATCCCCTGCGGCGGGCCCCGGCCCCCGCGGGGGATCTTTCATGCGACCGAGCGTGTGGCGGCGTGCCGCTCAGCTGTGCTCGGCGCCTGCCGCGGTGAGCTCTTGGGCACCCTCGGAGCAGCTCTTGCAGACGCCGCGGAAGACGACGTCGGCGATCTGGATCTGCATCCCCAGGCTTGCGGGGGCCTGCAGGCAGGGCGCCTCGCCGTGGACGCATTCCACGTCCTCGATCCGTCCGCAGAGGGTGCAGATCGCGTGATGATGATTGTCATGGGTCCGGGTCTCGTAGCAGGCGGGGGATCCAGGGGGATCGAACCGGCGCAGCAGCTCCCGTGCGGTGAGATCATGCAGCACGGTGTAGACGGACTGCACGGTGATCTCTGGCAGGTGTGCACGCACCGCGGCGTGGATCGCCTCCGCGGGGCGGTGCGGATCCGCTGCCACGGCCTCCAGGACGGCAAGCCGCTGGCGGGTGACGCGGAGTCCGCGTTCGCGCAGTCGAGCCGACCAGTCGGGGGAAGTCATGGGCTCCAGTGTGCCGCACATATGAGTCATTCACAATAAAATGGGGCAGGTGTCACGTGGCGTGCGCCAGCGGGCCGCTAGACTGGCTCACGCTGCCCCGTTTTCATCCGCAAGGAGAGCTTTCGTCCATGAGCACACCGGATATCAACAACGCCCCCCTGTCCGAGGTCGATCCCGAGATCGCCCAGGCGATCTCCGACGAGCTCGGACGTCAGCGCGACACCCTCGAGATGATCGCGAGCGAGAACTTCGTGCCCCGCGCCGTGCTTGAGGCGCAGGGGTCAGTGCTGACGAACAAATACGCGGAAGGGTATCCGGGCCGGCGCTACTACGGCGGCTGCGAGTTCGTCGACATCGCCGAGAACCTGGCCATCGACCGAGCCAAGGCGCTCTTCGGAGCCGAGCACGCCAACGTGCAGCCGCACGCCGGCGCGCAGGCCAACGTGGCGGTCATGACGGCCTTCCTGAAGCCGGGCGACAAGCTCATGGGTCTCTCGCTGGCGCACGGCGGGCACCTCACCCACGGCATGAAGCTGAACTTCTCCGGCAAGTTCTACGAGATCGCCGCCTATGAGGTCGACGCCGAGACCGGCGTCATCGACATGGACAAGGTCCGCGAGCAGGCCATCGCCGAACAGCCCGACATGATCGTCGCCGGCTGGTCCGCCTATCCCCGCCAGCTGGACTTCGCTCGCTTCCGGGAGATCGCCGATGAGGTCGGCGCGATCCTCTGGGTCGACATGGCGCACTTCGCAGGGCTTGTCGCCGCGGGCCTGCACCCGAACCCGGTGCCCTATGCCGACGTCGTCACCACCACGGTGCACAAGACTCTGGCCGGGCCCCGCTCCGGCATCATCCTGACCAAGGAAGAGCACAAGAAGAAGATCAACTCGGCGGTCTTCCCCGGTCAGCAGGGCGGTCCGCTGATGCACGCCATCGCGGCCAAGGCCATCGCCTTCAAGATCGCCGGCACCGAAGAGTTCGCAGAGCGGCAGAGGCGCACCATCGAGGGCGCCCAGATCCTCGCGAAGCGGCTCGTGGCGCCGGATGTGACCGAGCACGGCGTCTCGGTGCTCACCGGTGGCACCGACGTCCACCTGGTGCTGGTGGATCTGCGCAACTCCGAGCTGGACGGCAAGCAGGCCGAGGACCGACTCCACGAGGTCGGCATCACGGTCAACCGCAACGCCGTGCCCAATGACCCCCGTCCTCCGATGACCACCTCGGGGCTGCGCATCGGCACCCCGGCGCTGGCCACCCGCGGCTTCGGCGAGGTCGAGTTCCGCGAGGTCGCCGACATCATCGCCGAGACGCTCAAGCCCGACGCGGACCTGCACGGGCTGAAGTCCCGCGTGGGAACCCTGACCAAGGACTTCCCGCTCTACGAGGGCCTCGAGGAGTGGTGAACCCCGGTATGACGGAGAACCTGAACGCCCCGCAGAACGACGACGCCGGCTCGAACGCTCAGCTCCTCGACGGCCGCGCCACGGCCAAGGCGCTGAAGACCGATCTCGCCGAACGCGTCTCCGCGCTGAAGGCCCGCGGCGTGACCCCGGGTCTCGGAACCGTGCTCGTCGGAGCCGACCCCGGAAGCCAGTCCTACGTGGCCGGCAAGCACCGCGACTGCGCGGAGGTGGGGATCAACTCCATCGAGGTGCAGCTGGGGGAGGACACCACCCAGGAGGAGCTGCTCGCCGAGCTCGAGAAGCTGAACCACGATCCGGCCTGCACCGGCTACATCGTCCAGCTGCCGCTGCCCAAGCATCTGGACACCCAGAAGGTGCTCGAGGCGATCTCCCCGGAGAAGGACGCAGACGGTCTGCACCCGATGAACCTCGGACGACTCGTCGCCAACGTCAATGAGCCGATCAGCTCGCCGCTGCCCTGCACGCCGAAGGGCTGTGTGGACCTGCTGGACCACTACGGGCTGGATCTCAAGGGCAAGCATGTGGTCGTCGTCGGGCGCGGTGTCACGATCGGTCGGCCCATCGGGCTGCTGCTCACTCGCCGCGACGTGAACGCCACCGTGACCCTGTGCCACACCGGCACCCAGGATCTCGCCGCGCATCTGGCCCAGGCCGACGTCGTCGTCGCTGCCGCCGGGGTCAAGCACATGATCGAACCGGCCCAGTTGAAGGCCGGGGTGATCGCGCTGGACGTGGGTGTGACCCGCGAGGTCAATCCCGAGACCGGCAAGGCGAAGATCTACGGTGACATCGCGCCGGGGATCGAATCCGTCGCCTCCTGGTACTCGCCGAATCCCGGCGGGGTCGGCCCGATGACCCGCGCAGAGCTGCTGGCCAACGTGGTCCTCGCCGCGGAGCAGCAGAACCAGGAATAGCCCCCGTGCCCGGGACGTTCTTTCAAATGTGAAGAACTTAGGATTTCTCTCTTTCGGACACTGGACGCCCTCGCCGCATTCGCAGACCCGTTCAGCCTCAGATGTGCTGCTGCAGTCCATCGATCTCGCAGTCGCCGCCGAGGAGCTCGGGATCGACGGCGCGTACTACCGAGTGCACCATTACGCCCGGCAGCTGGCCTCACCGTTCCCGCTGCTCGCCGCCGTGGGTGCGAAGACCTCGAAGATCGAGATCGGCACCGGCGTGATCGACATGCGCTACGAGAACCCGCTGTACTTCGCCGAGGACGCGGGTGCGGCCGATCTCATCGCCGAGGGCAGGCTTCAGCTCGGCATCTCCCGCGGCTCACCAGAACAGGCAGTGGAGGGGTGGCGCCACTTCGGCTACCAGCCCGCCGAGGGTGAGTCCGACGCCGACATGGGGCGCCGCCACACCGAGGTCGCGCTGCAGGTGCTCTCCGGGCAGGGCTTCGCCGAGCCCAGCCCCCGCCCGATGTTCCCCAACCCACCCGGACTGCTGCGGCTTGAGCCTCATTCCGAGGGCCTGCGCCAGCGCATCTGGTGGGGAGCGGGATCCGACGCGACTGCCCGCTGGGCGGCGTCGAGGGGGATGAACCTCATGAGCTCCACGCTGAAGGATGACGAGACCGGGGAGCCGTTCCACATCCAGCAGGCCAAGCAGATCCAGGCCTTCCGCGAGGAATGGGCCAAGCATGATCACGGCTTCGAACCGCGGGTCTCCGTCTCGCGGTCCATCCTGCCCATCGTCTCGGATCAGGACCGTGCCTATTTCCTGGGGCAGCGCGACTCCCAGGACCAGATCGGGATGATCGACGAGAAGACCCGCGCGATCTTCGGACGCAGCTTCACCGCCGAGCCTGACGTGCTCGTGGAGGAGCTCGCCAAGGACGAGGCGGTCCAGGCCGCGGACACCGTGCTGGTGACCGTGCCCAACCAGCTGGGCGTGGACTACAACGCGCACATCCTGGAATCCCTGGCCGAGCACGTGGCCAAGCCCCTGGGCTGGAAGTAGCCGGCGTCGTCGTGTCGAGCCCCCACCCCCTGCGTTGAGCGGCGGATTCTCCGAGTAGTTGAGGCCTCTTGGCCCATGAAATGCTCGTAGAATCCGCCCCTCAACGGGGGTGGGGGCTCAACGTTGCAGGCAGCTGCCCTGGATATAGTGGAGATCAGACAATCACCGTCGAAAGGTCTCCTCGCTTTGAGCCTGCGCTACGCCATTCTGGCGATTCTCACCGCGGCACCGTTGACCGGCTATGAGACGGCGAAGCGATTCGAAGGCTCGGTGGGTCACGTCTGGCACGCGCCCGATTCACAGATCTACCCCGAGCTGCGCCGCATGGAGGCAGAAGCGCTCATTGAAGGTCGCGAGGAACGCTGGGGCTCGAACCGGCTCAAGACTCGGTACTACATCACCGCAGAGGGGGAGGCCGACTTCCGGACCTGGATGGCCACCCCGTTGAAGTACGCCCCCTGGCGAGATGTGGCGCATATGCAGGCGGCCTATTTCGAGTGGGCCGATCCGGAGAGTGTGCGCATGCACCTGGAGCAGCATGCGCAGCACTACCAGGAGCAGATCGACCAGTGGACGAGTCAGGTTCGGGACATCGAATCCCATGAGCACCCGATGATCGCGGCGCGGCTGCAGCGGTATCCAGCAGAGCAGCACGAGCGGATCGTGGCGTTCAAATCATTTGCCTATGACGGATTGATTCGGCTCGCCCAGGCCGAGGTGGACTGGGCGAACCGCGGGCTGACTCTGCTGGAGGAACTCGAGGCAGATCAGACGCCCTAGGCGAACTGTCTCCGCAGGTCTGGCTTGCGGATCTTGCCGGACGCGGTGCGCGGCATGGAATCCACGAAGACCACGGACTTGGGGATCTTGTAGCGGGCCAGCTTGCCGTCCAGATGACCGAGCACCTGCTTCTCGCTGAGTTCGTGCCCTTCTCGCACGACGACGATGGCCCGCGGCACCTCACCCCAGCGCGCGTCCTCAACCCCGATGACGGCGACGGCGGCCACCTCCTCCAGTGCGGCGATCTGTTGTTCCACCTGGGCGGGGTAGATGTTCTCTCCACCGGAGATGATCATGTCTTTGAGCCGGTCGGAGATGAAGAGGAACCCTTCCTCATCGAAGTAGCCCATGTCACCGGTCTTGAGCCAGGTCGCGTGCTCCTCATGGACGAAGGAGCTGGCCGTGGCGTCGGGCCTGTTCCAATATTCGGCGATGACATTCCGGCCGTGTACCTGGATCTCCCCGACCTCGCCGGGCGGGCAGGGCCGATCACCCGGATCCACGACGCGGACATCCGTGTGGAAGTGGGCGAGGCCACCGGAGCCTTGTTTGGATCTTGAATACGCCGGCGGCAGAGTGGTGGCCCCAGGCGAGGTTTCGGTCATGCCGTAGCCCATGGTGAACGCCAGACCGCGGCTCTCGTAGGCGTCGAGGACCCGCAGCGGCACTGCGGAGCCACCACAAGTGAGGTTCCGCAGCGAGGAGATGTCGGTGGACTCCCAGTTCGGATGTTCGCAGAGCAGCTGAAACGTCGTGGGCACTCCGGAGATGTTTGTGACCCGGTGCTCTTCGATGAGCTCGAGGACGCGTCCTGGTTCGAACTTCTGCTCGAGGACGATGCTTCCGCCCTTGAGGATCACCGGCAAGGCCCCTTGACCCAGCGCGGCGACGTGGAACAGCGGCGCGATCATCAACGCGACGTCCTTGCTGGAGATGTCGAAATCGGTGAGCACATTGATGGCATTCCAGGTCAGGTTCCCATGCGTGAGCATCGCTCCTTTGGGGTTTCCAGTGGTGCCCGACGTGTAGAGAATGACGGCGAGGTCATCATGGTCGACCTCAACATCGCGACGCTCTGATGCGCCCGAATCCAGCACGGCTTCGAACTCCTCAGTGGGCACCGGGAACACCGTCCCCTCGCGCTGCTGCGGGGTGCCGTCCTCGACGGTGAGGACACGCTCCACTGCCGTCTCCCGGGCCCCTGCGGCGGCCAAGGGTTCCAGAGTTGCGGAGGCCACCAGGAGGCGCGCACCGGAATCCTTGAGCGCGAACTGAATCTCAGGAGGAGCGAGACGCGTGTTGAGCGGCACGAAGACTGCACCCAGGGATCCCGTGGCGAAGAGCGTCTCCAGAAACGCGGCGGAGTTCTCGCCCAGATACGCCACTCGGTCACCGACTCCGACTCCGCGATCGGCGAAGGCGTTGGCGAGCCGGTCCACGCGGTCTGCCAGTTCGTCATAGGTCAGCGTTCCACCCACGCTGACCAGGGCTGTCGCCCCGCGGGAGCGCACCCGGCGCCGATGGATCCAATCTCCCAGTCCGTGATTCTTCATCGGGCGCCCTCCCAGACCAGGTCGTCGGTGTTCGGGACCTCGCCGATGAGCCCGTGCCGCTCGGAGATCTCCGCGACCTCGTTGAGGGAATCAAGATTGACGTCCTCCGGGAAGGCGGGGATGGTGATCTCCTCCAGCATGGATTCGTCGATGGAGGTGTACTCCAACAGAACCTCGCGCACGGCCTCAGGGTTCTCTTCGGCGTAGGCCTGGGACTCTCGGACCGCGGTGTGGAAGCTCTCGATCAGCTCGGGATCGTCATCGACCAGTTGCTGGGAGGCGAAGTAGGTGCCGACGCCCAGTTCCTCCACCACGTCGGCGTAGGGAGCGAAGATGCGGTCGTAGCCCTGGTCGTCCGCCATGCTGGCGAAGGGGTCGACGGCGAAGATCGCGTCGACATTGTCAGCTTCGAGCTGGGCGAGCATGTCCGGGAAACCGACTTCTACGAAGTCGACGTTGGCGGGGTCCCCTCCGGCGTCCTCCACGCCTTGGGAGATCATCGAGTCGGAGATGTTGTTGAGCGTGTTCACCGCCACGCGCTGGCCCTCAAGGTCTTGTGCGGATTCGATGCCGGATTCTGGCTTGACCAGGACTGCGCCGAAGTCGTTCTCGGAATCACCGGTGGTCTGCGGTCCCGCGGCGACGGTCTGCAGCGGCAGTCCGTTGTCGGCCGCGATGAGCAGGGAGGTCACGTTGGAGAATCCAAAGTCCAAGTCCCCGGAGGAGACAGCAGGGATGATGGCGGCGCCGCCCTGCGCCAGGGTCAGCGTCAGGTCCAGGCCATGCTCTTCGAAGATGCCTTCCTGCTGACCCAGGTAGATCGGCGCAACGTCAACAATGGGAATCAGCCCGACCTCGACCTCTGTCAGCTCTCCATTGGAGGAGTCTGCCCCCTCGTCTGCTGGTTCGCCGTCGGCATCTCCTGAAGGCGAACCGCTTCCGCAAGCGGTCAGGGCGAGCACGGCGGACAGGGCGAACGCCCCGCTGGTGAAGTTTTTCATGTCAGTTCTCCGGTCTCTGGAGGTGCGAGGCAGATGGTGTGTTGGGCGTCCAAGGGTCGTGCGACAGCTTCTGACACCGCTGGCGGGCAACCTGGGATGTGTCTCCTGGTTGCCCGCCATCGGTGGTGGATCAGTTATTCACCTTCGAAGTACAGGGTGGATGTGTCGGGCTCTGCTTCGATGAAGTCGAACTTCACCATCAGCGCGCCTGCCTGCTCGATCTCATCGGTCGGGATCTCGGCGTTGAGCTCCTCCATGCGGAGGTTCTCGGCAGCCTCTTCCGGCAGGTCGATGAACTCTGGCAGCAGCGCCCGGGTGCCCTCTTCGTCCTCTTCGGCCATCTGCAGCGACTCGGTCATGGCGTCGGAGAAGGCCTGGGCGACCTCGGGGTTCTCCTCCACGTACTCCCCGGAGCTGAAGCTCACCATGGTGGGCATTCCGGGGATGGCGTCCTGGAAGGAGTAGCCGACCAGCTGATTCGCGTCATCGGCGAGTGCACTGCTCAAGAAGGGCTCCGGGACCCAGATGGCGTCGGTGTTGCCCTGCTCGAGCTGGGCCGGCATGTCGGGGAAGGGCATCTCGGAGAACTCCACCGCGGAGGGATCTCCGCCGGCCTGCTCCACCGATTCCATGATGGTCAGGTCGCCCTGGGTCTTCAGCGCGTTCACCGAGACGGTGTTGCCCTCAAGGTCCTCCCAGTCCTCGATCCCGCTTTCCACGGTGGAGACGACCCCCGCGATGTCATCACCCTCGGGAAGCGAGTTGGAGTACCCGGTGACGATCCGCATATCCAGGCCGCGGTCATTGGCGTTGAGCACGGAGTTGGGGTTGCCGATGCCGAACTGCAGCTGCTGGGCGTTCACCGCGGGCAGCATGGCGGCACCGGCGTTCGAGGTGGAGAGCTCGACGTCGAGCCCATGTTCCTCGAAGATGCCGTTCTCGATGCCGTAGTAGATCCCCACGGAGGGAGCGATCGGCAGCACGCCCACGGTGATCGGGGTCAGCTCGCCACCTTCGCTGCTGGTCTCGCCCTCTGCCTCGGCGTCATCGCCGCCGGACGCGGAGCCGGACCCGCAGGCGCTCAGCGCGAGGATGCTGATCGCGGCGATGCCGGTGATGGATGCGACATTCTTCTTCATGATTGCTCCTTGAGGTGTGGGGTCGCGGAAGGGCGGCCCACGGTGGGGTAGAGAGTCTCTGCGGTGGTGGCGGATGCTGGGGTGTGCATGGTCATCAGGGGTCGGCTCACGGGTAGAAGCGGGCCAGGAAGGTCGCCACGACAGCGGGTCGTTCCTGGCCTTCGACCTCGAAGGTCGCGTCGACGACCAGGTGGAGGCCGCCCCCCTTGACCTCTTCGACCTCGCGGATGGTGCCGTGCATGCGAACTCGCGAACCGGCCTGCACCGGTGAGGTGAAGCGCACCTTGTCCAGGCCGTAGTTGAGCTTCGTGCTGACATCGGTGACGTCGAAGAGTTCGCCCCAGAAGGGGATGATCAGGGAAAGCGTGAGGAAGCCATGGGCGATCGGTGCACCGAAGGGTCCATCCTTGGCGCGCTCGGGATCCACATGGATCCACTGGTGATCGTCGGTGGCGTCCGCGAAGGTGTTGATCATGTCCTGGGTGATCTCGCGCCAGGCGGTCTGTCCCAGGTCGGTGCCGGCCATCGAGCGTGCGTCTTCGAAAGAGACGACGGTCCGGGCTGCATTGGTGTCAGTCATTCTGCTCCTCGACTCAAGGTGAGTGTGTTCTAGGTCACATTTTATTTCGGATAGGCGTGTGCCCAGGCGAATTATTGGATGCGATTCGGTGTCGTTCTCATGTGCTGCACTGTGCGCCCTCGTATCCGCGGTGGCGCGTCGAATTCCTAGGTGAAAGCCCCCACTCCGGTCACCGCCCGTCCGACGATGAGCGCGTTGATCTCGTGAGTGCCCTCATAGGAGTAGATGGCCTCCGCGTCGGCGTGGAATCGCGCCACATCGGTGTCCAGGGTGATCCCGTTGCCCCCGCAGACCTCTCGGGCCAGCGCCACGGTCTCGCGCAGACGCAACGAGGTGTACATCTTTGCCAGCGCGGAGTTCTCGTCCCGGTAGGTCCCGGCTGCCTGCTGCTCGCTCAGCTGGACGACCATGCCCAGGGAGGCGGTGAGGTTGCCCAGCATGAGCGCGAGCTTCTCCTGGATCAGCTGGAAGCCAGCGATGGGCCGGCCGAACTGCTCGCGTCGCGCCACATAGTCCAGTGCCGCCTCGTAGGCACCTGCCATCGCACCGGTGGCCATCCATGCCACATCCGAACGCATGCGCCGCAGACAGCCGGCGACGTCGGCGAAGCTGTTGATCCGTTGCAGCCGGGCACTCTCCGGGACCCGCACCTCGTGGTAGCTGATGTCGGCGTTCTGCATGATGCGCAGCGAGGCTTTGCGTGGAATCGTGGTCATGCTCAGGCCCGGCGCGGAGGTCGGCACCAGGAAGCACTTCACCTGGGAATCGGCGGTGTCCCGCGCAAAGGTTGCCACGACGTCGGCGGCACCGGCACCTCCGATCCAGCGCTTGGCGCCGTTGATGATCCACTCTCCCGTCTCAGGATCCTGGGTGGCCTCGGTGGCGAGGCCGCCGGCCACATCGGAGCCGTGGTCGGGCTCGGTGAGCGCGAAGACGCCGGTCAGCTCGTGAGTGACGATCTTCGCGTCGAGCTCACGAGCCTGCTCGGGGGAGCCGCCCAGAGTGCAGATCGTGCGGAAGAGGCTTGCGGCGGCGTTGTAGTAGGTGGCGACGTTGATGTCACAGCGGGTGAGCTCGAAGTTGCGGAACCCGAGGAAGATGTCTCGGATGGGTTCGCCCGCCGCTCGCAGCGCCGGCGGATCCATGAGCTGCTGCCCCCGCAGCGGAGCGATGATCTCTTCCGGGAAGCGCGCCTCGTCCCATGCCGCGTTCAGGTGCGGGTGGACCTCCTCGGCGAGCACGCGGCGCAGCTCGGTGATCACCGTGCGTTCGGCGAGGCTCAGTCGTTCGGCGAAGCCGTAGAGGTCGGACGGGATGACGGTGCCGCGCACTGGTTCACGCATGGTCGGCTCCGGTCGGCGCGTCGAGCCCCAGCAGCGTCACGGCGTTGTGCTTGAGGATCTGCGGGCGCACCTCGTCCTTGATCGGCAGGTCGGCGAAGGCGGTGAGCCACTTCTCCGGGGTGATCAGCGGGTAGTCGGTGCCGAAGAGCAGCTTGGCCGAGAGGATGTTGTTCGCGCTGCGCACCAGGGCCTGTGGAAAGTACTTCGGCGACCAGCCGGAGAGGTCGATGTAGACATTGGACTTATGGGTCGCGATGGAGATCGCCTCGTCCTGCCAGGGCACCGAGGGGTGCGCCATGATGATCGGCAGCTGCGGGAAGTCCGCGGCGACGTCGTCGAGCAGCAGCGGGTTGGAGTACTTCAGCTTCAGCCCGCCTCCACCCGGGGTGCCTGCCCCCATTCCGTTCTGCCCGGTGTGGAAGATCAGCGGAAGCCCGATCTCTTCCAGCGCCTCCCACAGCGGGTAGTGCTGCGGGTCCGAGGGGTCGAAGCCCTGCACGGTGGGGTGGAACTTGAACCCGCGCACGCCGAGCTCTTCGGCCTGACGCTGCGCCTCGGTGATCGCCTCAGCGCCCAGCCAGGGGTCCACCGATCCGAAGGGCAGCAGCACATCATTGTTGCGCAGGCAGCCTGCGACCAGATCATCGATGGAGTTGGGTGCGTGCTGCAGCTGCGTGCGCGCATCCACGGTGAAGACCACGGCCGCCATGCGGTGGCCTCGGTAGACCTCTGCGATGCGGTCGATCGAGGGCGTGCGCTCGGCGGTCTTGAAGTACTTCGCGGAGGCCTCGAAGAACACCTCGGGCAGCGCCCGATGCCCGCTGGAGTCCATCTCCAGGTGGACATGGGTGTCCACCGCTTCGATGGTGCTCAGATCAATGGCTGATCGGTATCGCATCGCAGGGCTCCTCTCCTGATCTCGACTGGCCTGGTGGCTGGGCTGGTTCGGGCTGGCCCGACTGGGCCCGACTGGCTGGGCTTTGTGGACTAGCTGGTGGGCTGCAGCTCGGCGGGAAGCTCCGGCATGGATTCGCCCACCGACTGCAGGTTCGCCTGGAGGATCTCCCGCCCCTGGGTCTGCAGCGTGGTGTAGTCCCAGCCGCCGTCATGGAATTCCTGGACCACCGGTTCCGGGTGGCTCCAGATCTGCAGCCGGTCTCCGCCGGCGCCGATGACCTGTCCGGTGATGCCCTCCACCGCATCGGAGGAGAGGAAGGCGACGACGCCGGCCGCGTCCTGCGCGGTGCCGAAGCCCAGACCCTTGCGGAAGAAGTCGGGCATGGGCTCACCCTGCTCGTCGGCCTCCACGGCCTTCTGGAAGTAGGGCACGGTCTTGGTCATCGCGGTGGCCGCCACCGGGATCACGGCATTGACGCTCACGCCGGCACGCCTCATCTCCAAGGCCCAGGTGCGCACCATTCCGACGATGCCGGCCTTGGCCGCCGCGTAGTTGGTCTGTCCGAAGTTCCCGCGCTGACCCGTGGGGGAGCCGATGCAGACGATCCGCCCGGCCACACCCTCGGTCTTGAAGTGCTTATACGCGGCCCGGACACAGGTGAAGGTGCCCTTGAGGTGGACATTGATCACGGCGTCGAAGTCATCGTCGGACATCTTCAGCAGCGACCTGTCACGCAGGATCCCGGCGTTGGTGACCAGGATGTCCAACCTGCCGAAGCTGCTCACCGCGGCTTCGACCAGCTGCTCGGCGGTCTCGGTGGAGCCCACCGGAGCCACCACGGCCACGGCACGCCCGCCGGCGGATTCGATGGCGGCCACGGCGGCATCGGCATGGGCCTGGTCCACGTCATTGACGACGACGGCGGCCCCCTGCGCGGCGAGCTCCTGGGCATATGCCAGGCCGAGCCCCGCTCCGGAACCGGTCACGATGGCTACCTTGTCCTGCAACGACATAGTCTCTCCTTCTGTGGGACTCACGGCCTATGCTTACTGTGATACATCTCACTTGCTAATATTGAGAAAGTCAATGATTTATCTTCTCAATCCGTTCCAGCCCCGATTCGGGACCCGCTGCTAGGAGAATCCATGCCCCCCTCGACCCCCGCGGCGCCCGCCCCGTCAGCCGAGAAGTCCGCGACACCCGAGACGAGCGAGGAGCGGTTCCAGCAGTCCCCGCTGGCGCGGGAGGTCGCGTTCCTCACCGCTCGCGCCCGAGGCCGCGGAAACGCCCTGGCGAACCAGCTGCTGGCCGATCTGGATCTGAAGGTGCGGCACTTCTCCGTGCTCGCCATGGCATGTTCCGGGACCAAGCCCTCCCAGCGCGAGCTCGGTGAATTCCTGGACCTTGATCCCAGCCAGGTGGTGGCACTGGTCGACGTGCTGGAAGGCCGCGGTGCGATCCGCCGGGAACCGGACCCGCGGGACCGGCGCTCCAAGATCCTGGTCGCCACCGAGGCCGGCCGCGAGCTCTACGCCCAGGCCGCCGAGCGGACCAGGCAGGCCGAGGAGCAGACCCTGCGGGCGCTGAGCCCGGCCGAGCGGGATCAGCTGCGCGAGCTGCTCGCCAAGATCGTCTTCTGAGCCTGAGCCTGAGCCTGAGCCTGAGCCTGAGCCTGAGCCTGGTCGGCTGCGGAGGTCACGTCAGCGCCGCGGCGTCCTCTGGCCGGAACCCCTTCTTGGCGAGCTGGATCTGCTCGTAGACATGGTGGCGCAGCTCGGCGAAGCGCTGAGAGGATCGGGTCTCGAGCTGATCCCGTTCGGCCGGCAGGTCCACCAGCACGTCTTCCTGGATGATCGTCGGTGAGGAGGACAGGATGATCACCCGCTCGCCCAGGTACACCGACTCGTCGATGTCGTGGGTGACGAAGAGCACCGAGACGCCCAGCTTCTTCCAGACGCCCCGGACCAGGTCCTCCAGGTCAGCACGGGTCTGGGCATCCACCGCGGCGAAGGGCTCATCCATCAGCAGCACCTCCGGCTGATACGCCACGGCCCGGGCGATGGCCACGCGCTGCTGCATGCCGCCGGAGAGCTGCCAGGGATAGGACTTCGGTACATGGGAGAGCCCCACGGCCTCCAGCGCCTCGGCGACCATGTCCTTGCGCGTGGACTTGTCCATGCCCTGGTTCTTCAGTGGAAGCTCCACATTCTCGGCCACGCGCAGCCAGGGGAAGAGTGAGCGGCCGTATTCCTGGAAGACCACAGCCATGGACTTCGGCGGCCCGGTGACCTTCTCTCCATGGAGGGTGACCTCTCCGGCGCTGGGCGCCATCAGGCCCGAGATGCACTTGAGCAGCGTGGTCTTGCCTGACCCGGAGGGTCCCACCAGGCAGGCGAGCTGGCCTTTGGGGAGGTCGAAGGTGAGGTTCCTGACCGCCTCGATGTCGCCGCCGTCGGTGTGGTAGACCTTCTTCAGGTTTTTCACCGAAAGCATCGGCTGCTCGTCGGGCATGGTCTTGCCCACGGGGATTCGGCCATCGGGGGTGTCCTGGGTCGTGGACTGGCTGATCACGGGATTGTTGGGCTGTGCGTGTGCGGAGGTCATCTCCGGGTCCCTTCTCTTGGCAGATCTTGGCAATGGTGCCGGGTGGGTGTGCCCGGCCGGAAGTGCTTGCGCTGCACGGTGCTCAGGCAGCCTGTTCGATCTCGCGCAGACCGTGGTACCAGCCCAGGATCCAGCGTTCGGCAAGTTGGAAGATGAACGAGAGGATGACCCCGATCAGCCCCAGCAGGACGATGCCGGACCACATCTCAGGGATCGCGAAGGAGCGCTGGAACTGCACGATGGCGAAGCCGAGGCCCTCGGTGGACGCGAACATCTCCGAGATCACCATGAGGATCAGGGCGATGGAGAGTGACTGCCGGATGCCGGCCATGATCTGCGGCATGGCCGAGGGCAGGATCAGGTAACGGATGCTGTTGATCTTGTTCATCCCGTAGGTGCGACTGGTGTCGGCCAGCACCTCGTCCATGGAGCGCACACCCTCGATGGTGTTCAGCAGGATCGGCCAGACGGCGCCGAGCACGATCACCGAGACCTTCATCTCGTCGCCGATGCCGATCAGCAGCATGATCACCGGAATGAGCACCGGTGGTGGGATGGCCCGGAAGAACTCCAGGGTGGGTTCCAGCAGTGCACGCAGCCACCGGAAGGAGCCGATCAGCAGTCCGGCGCCGATGCCGATCAGGATCGAGAGCACGATGCCGATCATCAGCCTTCCCAGGGACGGGAAGACGTCGCTGACGAAGCGCTCGCTGGTCCAGGTCTCGAAGAAGGTCTCCACCAGCGCTTGAGGAGTCGGGACGAAGAAGCTCGTCTCACCCAGCGTAGAGATGAACCAGATGAAGAGCAGGATCAGTGGAAGGGCGATGATGTTCAGGAACGTACGGATATATGTCATGCCGCCACCTCCGTGCGGACCGAGGAGTGCCAGGACAGGATCTTGCGCTCGATGATCCGCATGGCCAGGTTGATCAGAACCCCGAGCAGGCCGGTCGCCAGCACCAGGGCGTACATGGAGACGTAATTGCCTCCGGACTGGGCGCTGGCGATCTCTGCTCCCAGTCCGGGTGTGCCGATGATCAGCTGCGCGGTGATCGCCAGGATCAGCGCCACCGCCGCCGCGAGGCGAATGCCGGTCATCACATAGGGCAGCGCCGTGGGGAAGGTGACGTATCGCATCCGGGCGAAGGGGCCGAGACCGTAGGAGCGGGCGGTGTTCATCGCCACGGCGTCCACATCGGCGACCCCGTAGAGCACCTGGATCAGCACCTGCCAGAAGCAGGCGTAGACGATCAGCATCAGTGAGGATTCGATCCCCACGCCGAAGAGCAGCACCGCCAACGGGATCAGCGCCACCGAGGGAACGGGCCGCAGGAACTCGATCGTGGAGTTCGTGAACCGACGCAGGAAGGTGGAAGAACCGATGATGAAACCCAGGACGGTGGCGAGCACCACGGCGATGATCATGCCCAGCGCCCAGGCCTGCATGGTGTCGCCGACGGCGACCCAGAAGTCTGTCAGTCCGAAGTTGGAGATCAGTCCGCCGATGGCCTCGTGGGCCGGGGGCAGGTAGCGTGCGTTGACCAGCCCGGTCAGCGGCAGCAGTTCCCAGGTCAGCAGCATGCCGACGACGCCGGCCGCGCCGAGGGCCTTGGTGCCGAGGCCGCGCCGCCGTCGTCGTCGAGCTCGGCCTGGACCTGAGGTGGTGGCTCGCCCGGTCGCGCCGCTCTGCGCGACCGAGGACAGCGGGGCCGCGGGGTCTGGCCGGGTGGGGATGTCCAGTGCGGCCGAGGTGGAGACGTCGGTGTGCCGCCGGATATCACCGCCTCGACGGTCCGTGGCGGCGGAGGACTCCCACCGGTGCAGTCGGTGGATCTCCGCATCACGGTCTAGTGGTGCCTTGCCGCGGGACCTTCGTCCCGGGCGTGCGCGCTCATCGGTCATCTATGACTCCCTTGTGCAAGGTCGTTCCTCGCATCACAAGGAGTGCTCACTCAGTGTGATGCAGAACACATCACAGTCAGCATAGGCCCCTGCCGCCTACAGTTCAATATTTCAATGATTGAGATATTCAAAGGTCTCCGCGTTGAGCGGCGGATTCTCCGAGCAGTTCAGGCCGTTCGGCCCCTGTACTGACCGGTATTTCCGCCGCTCAACGCAGAGGGAGCGGAGAGGAAGCCTCAGCGGAGGAAGAGCTTCTTCATCCGGTAGGTGGTCACGGCGAGGCCGATGACCGTCATCACCAGGTAGTAGCCGATGTGGACCAGGGTAATCGCACCGAAGTCCCAGAAGGCGATGTCGCGCATGAGCTCCACGCCGTGCCAGAGCGGCAGCGCCTGGATCACGACCTGCACGCCGGCGGGGTACACGCTGATGGGGAACAGCGTGGCGGAGAACAGGAACATCGGGATGAGCACCATCATCATCCAGTCCATCTGCTGGAAGCGGCTCAGGAACGAGGTCACCGCCATGCCCACCGAGGCGAAGCCCAGGGCGATGAACAGCGCCGCGAACCAGAGCACCAGTGCCGCGAGCGGATCGACCAGTCCGCCGATCATCAGCACGCCGAGGAAGCCCAGCGCGTAGATCCCGCCGCGGAACAGCGCCAGACAGATCTCGCCGACCGCCACATCCACAGGTCCCAGCGAGGTGGACATCATCGTGCGGTAGAGCTTGGTGATCTTGAGCTTGAAGAACACGTTCCAGGTGGAGTCGAAGATCGCGCCGTTCATCGCGGAGACCGCCAGCAGCGCCGGAGCGATGAAGGCGGCGTAGCTGATGGTCCCGCCGCCGCTGAGCCCGACCTGCTCGGCATCCACGCTGGCGATCATCGGCGAGATCCCCAGCCCGAAGGAGGTCAGGAACAGCACCGGCTCCAGGAGTCCCGAGAGGAAGATGACTCCGCGGTTGTTGCGGATCGCGGTCAGCCCGCGGCCGAAGACGGCGCGAATGTTGCCCGAGTAGTAGTTCGCGGCGAAACCGCGGCGAAAGGCGATGCGCGGGAGAGTCGCTGCCGCGTCCGACGCCGACCGCTCGCCCTGGTCTGCTGATGCTGCGGACTCACCGGCCGCGCGTTCGACGTCGGCGCCATCCCTGGCCGCCATGCGTGTCTGCCGACGCGCATCGGCCTTGGCTCCCGGCGTGCGGCCGCGCCATTCCTCGAGCCCCAGTCGCCGGGAGAAGACCCGGACGGTGATCAGCCAGCCGCCGGCGGTGACGCCGAGCAGGTAGAGGACGTGGACCAGGATCATCCAGGCCGGGGTCGGCTGGGAGAAGGCCAGCACACGCCCCAGCTCATTGGCATGCCAGATGGGGGAGAACCAGCCGATGACCTGCAGGAATCCCGGCAGGTTGGTCAGCGGATAGAAGGTGCCGGAGAAGAGGAAGAGCGGCATGATGACGAATCGCTGGATCAGCGACATCTGGCCCTTCTCGTCTCGCAGCGTGGAGACATAGGCCATGATCGGCAGCCCGATCGCGAGCCCGCCCAGCAGGGCGCTGCCGATCTGCAGCACCGCCCAGGGGGAGGAGACGGCCCCGAACAGAGCGAGCACCACGGTGAAGATCGCGGCGTGCACGGCGAAGCGCACGCTCACCGCGAGGATATGCCCGGAGGCTATCTGGCCCGGGCTCAGGGGCGAGGCCTGCGCTCCGTAGTAGAGCCGCCGCCACTTGAAGCCCTCCATGACGGGGAAGGTGAACTCGATGCCCGCCGACATCGCCACCGTGGACGCCAGGATCGCGGGGCCGATGTACATCAGGTAGCTGCTCGCGCCGTACTGCGCGAAGTCCCCACCGTCCCCGACGAGCACGCCCAGACCCAGGCCCATGGCCAGGATGTACATGATCGGCTGGCTCACCGAGGAGAAGAGGATGACCGCACCGTAGGCGCGCATGCTGCGCAGGGTGCGTTCTGCCTGGTGCAGCGCGCCGAATCGGCGGACTCCGCCCGCGAGCGCCTGCTTATCAGCCGCCGGGCTCGTGGAGGACTCGATCCCTGGGCTGGCGTGGAGCTGATCAGTCAACGAGGCTCCGCCCGGTCAGGCGCAGGAAGACATCCTCCAGCGAGGAGCGGCGGACCAGCGAGGTGATCGGTCGCAGACCGGCCGCGTGGATCCGCTCCAACGCCGATTCGGCGGAGGCGGCGTAGACCAGCAGTCGGTCCGGGAGGACCTCGACGTGGCTGAAGCCGATGCTGCCGGGAGCCTCTCCGCCACCCAGCAGCGTGCTGAGCTGCTCGGCCTGCTCCTGATTGCGGTCCAGCCCGAAGCGCAGCTCGAGCACCTCGCGGGTGGAATGCTCGCGGATGAGCGCCGCAGGCGACCCCTCCGCCATGATCCGGCCCTGGTCGACCACGATCAGGCGCTCGCAGAGCTGCTCCGCCTCATCCATGTGGTGAGTCGTCAGCACCAGTGTGGTGCCCGCTTCGCGCAGCCGGAAGAGCCGATCCCAGAGAATATGACGCGCCTGCGGATCCAGGCCCGTGGTGGGTTCATCCAGAAGCAGGATCTCAGGTTCGTTGACCAGCGCACGGGCGATCGTCAGCCGCCGCTTCATTCCTCCGGAGAGGTCCTCCACCCGGGAGGTGGCCTTGTGGCTCAGCTGGGCGAACTCCAGCAGCTCCTCGGTCTTGGTGTTCAGCCAGCGTCGCGGCAGACCGAAGTAGCGGCCGTACATGATGATGTTCTCGCGGACGCTGAGCTCTTCGTCGAGGTTGTCCTGCTGCGGGATCACCCCGAGCCGGGCGCGGACCTCGGGCCCGTTCTGCTCCGGATCCAGGCCGGCCACCTCCATGGAGCCCCCGCTGCGGGCCGCCACCGCCGCGATCATGCGCATCGTGGTGGACTTGCCCGCCCCGTTGGGCCCCAGCAGACCGAAGGACTCCCCGCGGTTCACGGTGAAATCGATCCCGTCTACGGCGGTGAAATCTCCATAGCGCTTGGTCAGACCTGTGGCGCGGATCGCATGTTCGACGGGCATGAGATGCAGTGTACTCGGCGCCAAAGGTTCATCCTTTGGGGCGATGTTCGAGCCCTTGTCATCCGAGAGAATGAAGAACAAGTTCACGTTCGTCCCCGATGAAAGGTCATCAATGTCCATTCCAGTTCTCGAGACCGAGAACCTGGTCAAGGTCTACGGCAAGGGCGCGACTCGTTTCGACGCGCTCAAGGGCCTGACCTTCGAGATCCATGAGGGCGAATCCGTCGCCATCGTGGGCAAATCAGGTTCCGGCAAGTCCACCCTCATGCACCTGCTGGCGCTGCTCGATGAGCCGACCGCCGGCGTCGTCGCACTTGAGGGTGAGCCGGTGAACAAGCTGAAGCCCAAGAAGATCTCCCAGCTGCGCAACGACACCTTCGGCTTCGTGTTCCAGCAGTTCTTCCTGAACCCGAACCAGAGCGTCCTGGAGAACATCACGCTGCCGCTGAAGATCGCCGGCATGGGCAAGTCCGAGCGCAACCGCCGTGGCATGGAGGTCCTCGAGCAGCTGGACATGGCCGATAAGGCCAAGAACAAGGCGACCAACCTCTCCGGCGGGCAGAAGCAGCGCGCCTGCATCGCACGCGCCCTGGTCAACAAGCCCACGGTGCTCTTCGCAGATGAGCCCACGGGCAACCTGGACACAGCGACCTCGGAGATCGTCGAGGACATCCTCTTCGGTCTGCACCGCGACTATGGCATCACTCTGGTGGTCGTCACCCATGATGAGGACCTGGCAGCCAAGTGCCAGCGCCGACTGATGATGCAGGACGGCGAGATCGTCACCGAAGAGCACGGTGTGAAAGAGGTGCACGCATGAGGTCAGTTGACGTCGCCCGCACCGCGCTGGGCAACACCTTCCGCTCCAAGCTGCGCACGGCGCTGACCGTGGTGGCCATCGTGATCGGTGCCTTCACCCTCACGCTGACCTCCGGCCTGGGTGCCGGGGTGAACAAGTACGTGGACAACGTGGTCGCCGGCTTCGGTGACTCCTCGCAGCTCTTCGTGCTCAACGCCGGCGCCAGTGACGCCGAGCCCACCGAGGGTCCTGCCGAATACGATCCGGAGGCCGCAGCGAGCTCCGGGGGGATGTTCGGTCCGGGCACCGGCGGCGGTGTCCTGACCGACTCAGACATCGAGACGATCGAGGAGATCGACAATGTCTCCGGCGTGGATCCCGTGGTCATGGTCTCCCCGGACTACCTGGAGACCGCCGACGGCGACCAGTACGACCTCACCCTGGACTCGCCGGCCAACGCCGTGGGTCTCGAGCTGGAAGCAGGAGAGGCCCCCGGCGACGACGGGATGGACCTCAGCATCCCGGCCGAGTGGCTGACCATCTTCGACACCGAGGACGCCGAGTCGGTCATCGGTGAGACGGTTCAGATCGGCATCAGCGATGTGACCGGCGAGCAGACCTCAGTGGAGGCCGAGATCGTCGGTGTCACCGAGGAGGCGCTCTCCGGGATCGGCGCGACTCCGATGCCTTCGCGAGAGCTGAACCAGGAGCTCAGCGACCTCTCTATGGAGGGCTACGAGGGTCAGGCCGAACAGGCCTACAGCATGGCCGTGGTCGATGTGGATGACCTCGCCGCCAACGAGGACAGCGTCAAGAGTGAGCTGACCGATGAGGGCCTCCTGGGCATGACCGTGGAGGATCAGATCGGCGCGGTCCAGGGCGTCATCGACGCTGTGTCCTGGGTGCTCTCCGGCTTCGGGCTGATCGCGCTGCTCGCAGCCAGCTTCGGCATCGTGAACACGCTCCTGATGTCGGTGCAGGAACGTACCCGAGAGATCGGGCTGATGAAGGCGCTGGGCATGTCCAGCGGCAAGGTCTTCGGACTGTTCTCCATGGAGGCCGTGGTCATCGGCATCCTGGGCTCGGTGATCGGAGTGGTGCTGGGACTCGGCGCCGGGCTGATCGGCAATGCGTGGCTCACCGGAGAAGGGGGGCCGCTCAGCGAGGTGGCAGGACTGACGCTCTTCGCGGTGGACCCGCTCTCGCTGCTGGGCATCACCGCGCTGATCATCGGCATCGCATTCCTCGCCGGCACCCTTCCCGCCGCGCGCGCTGCCAAGAAGGACCCGATCGAGGCGCTTCGCTACGAATAGGACCGGGCCGCCCGGCCTAATGTGGATCGTGAACACCCATGACGATGAAGGAGCAGATATGAGCAACCCTCCCTACGGAGAACAGCCAGGTGGATACCCGAGCGGTCAGCCTGGTGGACAGGGCTACCCCGGTGGTCAGCCGGGCGGATACCCGGACGGTCAGCCGAGCTCGAAGTATGGCACCGACCCCTACGCGCCGGGAACCTACGGCGGTCCGATGGCGGAGCCCAAGAAGTTCAGCCTGCTGAAGACCTTCACGCTGGTCTCGTTGGCGGCCTATGTGCTCAGCTCGCTGCCGAGCTTCTTCGTGAGTGGCGATCAGGTGCAACAGGACATGATTGCGACCTACGAACAGAGCGGCATGTCCTCGCAGGAGGCGGCCGACATGAGTGAGATGGGCATGGCCCTGAACACCGGCTTCACGTGGGTCACGCTCATCATCGCGGTTGGCCTGTACCTGCTCGTGTACTTCGGGCTGAAGAAGAACAAGAACTGGGCCCGAGTGACCGGAATCGTCTTTGGACTCGTCGGGGCGGTCTTCAGCCTGCTCGGCATCGCGTTCGGCTCGCTGCTCGGGATGGGCGTGGATGCACTGGGAATCGTGCTGACCCTTCTCTACGTCGCGGTCACCGTCTACTGGCTGATGCTGGCTTTCAGCACCGATGTCAAGACCTACCTGAAGCAGTTCACCAGGTAGTCGAAGACCCTGGCCGGTCCGGCCAGCTGATGCTGCGCCGCTGGGGCGGTTGGCACAGACGGGGGCGCTCCTTGGGGGCGCCCCCGTTTTTGCTGCGCGGGTGCGATCGCGCTGCGTGAAGATGAGAGCCTCGAGCGGAGCAGTGCTGCTCGGCGGGGATAGGGTGAGTCAGTGCATCAGACAACTTCCACCGGCAGCTCGCGACGGATGATGACAGCGATGTTCCTGCCGCTCTTCGCCTCGCTGCTGAGCATCAGCATCGTCAACGTCGCGCTTCCCGCCATCGAGGAGAGCCTCGAGGCCAGTTCCGCTGATCTGCAGTGGGTGCTCTCGGGCTACGCGCTGGCCTTCGGCATGGCGCTCGTCCCCGCAGGGCGTGCGGGTGACATCTGGGGCCGCCGGCGTCTCTTCCTGATCGGAGTCGTGGTCTTCGGCCTGGCCTCCCTGGGTGCGGCGCTCGCGATGAGCCCGCTGGTGCTCAACACCGCCCGCGTCTTCATGGGATTCGCCGCCGGCATTCTGACGCCGCAGGTCATCGGCATGATCCAGCAGCTCTTCAGCGGCCCCGCGCGGGGCCGCGCCTACGGCATGATGGGCACCGTGATCGGGGTTGCGGTGGCCGCCGGCCCGGCGCTCGGTGGGCTCATCATCGACACCACGGCCGCCGATGTGGGTTGGCGCATGACCTTCCTGATCAACGTCCCCGTCACCGTGGCGGCGCTCATCGGCATTCTGCTCTGGCTGCCGAAGCCCCAGGACGACGACGCCGCTGCCGAACCCGCCACGACCGACGCCGGGCCCGACGCCGCCTCCACCGGCAGCACCGGCACGGAGCCGCACGGTCTGCAGCGGCTGGACCCGCTCGGCGTCGTGCTGCTCAGCCTTGCCGTGCTGCTGCTGATGCTTCCCTTCATCCAGTTCCGCAGCCTGCTGGGCGGACTCTTCGCGGTGGCGGGACTCCTGATGCTGGGGATCTGGGCACTGTGGGAGCGACGGCTGGGCCGCCGCCATGAGTCGGCGCCGATGGTGAACCTCAAGCTCTTCGCGCTGCCCAGCTACACGCTGAACTCCATGGTGCTCGGCCTCTATTTCGCGGGCATGCCAGCCATCTGGGCGGTGGTCGCGGTCTACGTCCAGCAGGGTCAGGGGCGCGGAGCGCTGATTGCAGGGCTGGTGACACTGCCCAGCGCGGTCATGGTGATGCTGCTGTCCTCCCGCGTGGGTAAGGCCGTGGAGAGCAAGGGCCCCAGGATCCTGGTGGCCGGCACGATCACCGCCGTGGCCGCGATGCTGCTGCTCTCCGGGACCGCGGCGCTCATGGCGACTCCGTACGGGTCCATCTGGCTGATGGCTGCGGCACTCGGCGTCGTCGGAATCTCGCAGGCGCTGATCATTCCGAGCGCGCAGACACTGTCCATGCATGATGTTCCGGAGGAGATGGCCGGAGCCGCCGGGGGAGTGGCGCAGACCGTGCAGCGGGTCTTTACCGCGATCGGCATCGCCGTGGTGACCGGAATCTACTTCTCGGTCACCGCCGAACAGGGGCACCAGAGCGGGATCGTGATCGCCACTCTGGTCATCGCGGGGCTGATGCTCAGCTCGGTGGCGGCCGCGATCTTCGCGGCGAAACGGGCAGCGCTCAGCGCAGCCGGGTGACCGGTCGCAGGTCCTTGCCCGTCACGTAGGCCGGCGCGTCAGCGAAGATCGCGGCGCGCTCGGGTGACTCCTCCCAGGCCTGCTCGGCCGCCAGGAACTCCTCACGGTTGCCGAAGCGGCTGACGAACCAGGTCAGCTCGTCCTTGCCGTCCGAGAGCCACATCGACTCCACGGTGAATCCGCGCTCCTCGCGGGCGGGGATGACCTGCTTCGTGAGGAAGGAGATGAACTCATCGGCCAGCGCCGGATCCAGTGCGTAGCGACGCATCCAGGTGGTGCGCTCGGGCTCATCTGCTGGGCGGGAGGTCTGAGGCTGTTCGGACATCGGGTGGTCTCCTTGAGGGTCGTCGTGGCGGCTCTGGCGCTGCGGTCCAGACCATCATTCCAGACACGTGCGCCCGCTGGCCCTCGCCCGTGGGTGAACTGTCGGCGGCGATTGGCATTCGGTGCGCGATGCCAGCGATAATCAGCCCATGAGTTCTCCGCAGTCATTGCCGCAAGGCAACCCAGCCGGCGCAGTCAGGAACTTCGGTCGGCGCACCTCCGGCATCAGCTTCGCGGTGATGATCACCGTGCTCCTGGTCGCGCTGGTCTTTGCCGCGAACCAGAACGACGTCATCGGCTGGATCATCGCCGTCGTCGCCGGCGGCTGGCTGCTCCTGGCCACGGTGCTGGTCCTCTCGGTGCGCTCCGGTGCCAAGAAGTTCGGTGACACCCTCGATTCTGCCCGGGCCGACGCCGCTTCTCGCCGCGCCGACGCCAGCGGCGGCACCGCAGTGGTCGATGAGGACACCCACGCCCGGAACCTCAAGCTGGACCACTCCTTCAAGATCGTCCAGGTGCAGAAGCGGGTGATCACCCAGGAGCTGGCCAAGGGAGCTGAGGCCGACCTGGAGATGGTCGACCGCGCCCTGGACACCATCGAGACCACCGCGGGCAACGGCCGCGACATGCTCTCCGAGCACGTGGGCCGCGGGCCCTCCTCCCAGCACGGCGCTGGGCGGGATTCCGGGGACGACTCCGGACAGGATGGCCGCCGTGACTCACGATCCGGCCGCAACAACGACGACGACCGCCCGATCACCGGCGAGATCGTCAACTGAGAGGACCAGACGTGACGGACACCCCCACCCAGGCAGCGAACCCCACCGAGACCCCCGACTTCGGCGAGCACCCGCATCGCATCGTGGACGCCAAGGACGGCAGCCACACGCGCATCGCCTCGGTGAACGTCAACGGCATCCGCGCCGCGCACCGCAAGGGCATGGGTGAGTGGCTGGCGGACCGCGAGATCGACATCCTCGCCCTGCAGGAGGTCCGCGCCAACGAGGAGATCCTCACCAAGCTGGTCGCCGAGATGACCGAGCCCACAGGCGAGACCTGGCACATCCATGAGCACGAGGCCGCCGACAAGGGCCGCGCCGGTGTCGCGATCATCTCCCGCAGCGCACCGGTGGCCACACGCACTGGCATCGGCGCAGGTCACTCCGAGGACGACGGACGGTGGATCGAGGCGGACTACACGCTCGGCGATGGCAGCACGCTGACCGTGGCCAGCGTCTACGTCCACTCGGGCGAGGTGGGCACCACCAAGCAGGACCACAAGATGCGCTTCCTGGCCGATATGGCCGACTACCTGCCGAAGCTTGCCGCTCGCACCGACCATCTGCTGGTGATGGGTGACCTCAACGTGGGCCACCGCGAACTCGACATCAAGAACTGGAAGGGCAACGTCAAGAACTCCGGCTTCCTGCCGGAGGAGCGCGCCTTCTTCGACCGCTACTTCGGCGAGCTGGGCTACGTGGACGTGGCCCGCTGCCTGGCGGGCGAGGTCGACGGCCCCTACACCTGGTGGTCCTACCGCGGAAAGGCCTTCGACAACGACACCGGGTGGCGGATCGATTACCACATGGCCACTCCGAGCCTGGCGGAGCTCGCCTCCAACCTCAAGGTCGACCGCGCGGTGGACTACTCCCTGCGCTGGTCCGACCACGCGCCGCTGGTCGTGGACTACAAGCTTCCCTGAGCCCCGCGGCCATGCCCCGGTCCGCATCCGCCCACCCATACCCGACTGATGACACGAAGGAACTGCTGTGACTGAGCGCGTACTCTCCGGGATGCAGCCCTCGGCTGACTCCCTGCACCTGGGCAACTACCTGGGAGCGCTGGTCAACTGGGTGAAGATGCAGGAGCGTTACGACGCCTTCTTCTTCATCCCGGACATGCATGCGATCACCGTGCAGCAGGACCCGGCCGAGCTGCGCATGAGGGTGCGCAGGACCGCCGCCCAGTACATCGCCGGGGGCCTGGACGTCGAACGCTCCACGCTCTTCGTGCAGTCCCATGTGCCCGAGCACGCCCAGCTGGGCTGGATCATGACCTGCCTGACCGGTATGGGCGAAGCCTCGCGGATGACGCAGTTCAAGGACAAGTCCGCCAAGCAGGGTGCCGATGCGGCCGGCGTCGGACTCTTCACCTACCCGATGCTGCAGGCCGCCGACATCCTGCTCTACCAGCCGCACGGGGTCCCGGTGGGGGAGGACCAGAAGCAGCACGTGGAGCTCTCCCGGAACCTGGCCCAGCGGTTCAACCACCGCTATGGGGAGACCTTCCGCGTGCCCGAGCCCTTCATTCCGGAGTCCGGGGCGCGGATCTACGATCTGCAGAACCCCACCGCGAAGATGTCCAAGTCCGCGCAGTCGCCGAACGGCCTGCTCAACCTGATGGACACCGATAAGCAGATCTCCAAGAAGATCAAGTCAGCCGTGACCGACGACGGCGGCGAGATCCGCTTCGACCGCGCCGAGAAGCCGGGCGTCTCGAACCTGCTGAGCATCTACTCGGCGGTGACCGACCGCCCGGTCCAGGAGATCGTGGACGAGTACCAGGGCAAGATGTATGGCCACCTCAAGGTGGACCTCGCCGAGGTTGTCGTCGCGCGGCTCGGGCCCATCCGTGACCGTGCCGAGGAGCTGCTTCAGGATCCCGCCCAGCTCGACGCGCTGCTGGCCACCGGGGCCGCGAAGGCCCGCTCGGTGGCCTCAGAGACCCTCGCCGAGGTCTACGAGAAGATCGGGTTCCTCCCGGCCTCGGGATGATCAGGCGATGAACGAGGATCCCTCTCGGCTGCGGCCTCGGACCGGCGGACACGGTGTCATCGCCGGGCACGCGCGCGCGGCTGCGAAGGCGATGAACGACCGCGAAGAGGTCTCGGGGATGGTCAACCCGCTCGACGTGGAGGGTCTGCGCCGCCGCGAGGTGAAGGCGCGCCGCGCCTGGGGCCATGCGCGCCGAGAGGGACGCAGCCGGGTGCAGATGATCGGTCCGAGCCTCTATTGGGGGCTGACCCGGCTGGACACCACGCACCCGATGCGGATCCTCAACCTGTTCCTGTTCCACTACGGGCCCGTGATGGCCGCCGGCGCGGCGTACATGATGTTCTTCTCGGTCTCCGCAGCGCTCGTCGCGGGATTCTCCGTGGCCGGCATCGTGATCGGCGGTGATATTGCGCTGCAGGACGACATCGTGGAGCTCACGAACAACGCCCTGCCCGGTGTGATCGGCGAAGGCGGGCTCGCCACTCAGCAGGACCTGTTCTCCACCGGCGGCTTCGGCGTCACCCTGGTGGTCTCGCTGCTGGTGGCCACGGTGGCCTCGCTGAGCTGGATCAATGGTCTGCGCGCCGGAATTCGCAGCATCTTTGACCGACCGCTGATGGATGAGAACGTGCTGCTCGTGAAGGCGCGCGACCTCCTGGTGATGGTGCTGCTGGGGTCCATGCTGCTCGCGGCCACGGCCACCAGCCTGCTCTCCACCGAGCTGTTCAACTTCAGCGCCGACATCCTCGGCTGGGATCTCAGCGCGTTGGAGGGCCTGGTGGGCACGCTGCTCACCGTGGGCGTCCCGCTGATCCTGGACCTGCTCGTCTCGGTGCTGGTCTTCCGGATGGCCTCCCGGGTGGTGATGCCGGTCTCCGTGCTGTGGCGGGCGGCGCTGATCGCCGGCGTGGGCTCCTCGCTGCTTCGCTACCTCTCCACATATCTGCTCAACGGGGTGGAGTCCGGCAACTTGATCGTGTCCTCCTTCGCCACCGTGCTGGGCTTCTTCATCTACTTCTTCGTGCTCAGCCTCGTCTACCTGCTCTCCGCGGCCTGGGCGGCCCTGGCCACCGACGATCGAGTCCGCCGCGAAGGCCCCGCCGGCCTCCTCCACTGACCGCCCCGTGGCGATTATCGTAGAGCTCTAGCAAATCGTAGAGCTATAGCGCTACGACTTCTCAGCAGCTCTACGATTTTTTCGCGTGGGTGGGTGGGTGGGCCGTTGGGGCGCGATGGTCGCTGGGCTGCGTGCGACGGATTCTCCGGCCAGTTTTCCCCGGCGACGACGCCGCTCCGCTCGGGCCCTGCGTTTTCCCCAGGCGCGCCGAGCCGGGGCAGTGCTGCTGAGGTCTGCTGCAGAGTGTGCCCATGGATCTCCATCCCGCGCAGGTGAAACCGGCACGCATCGAACTCATCAGATCGCTGGAGCTTCCGGACGGCAGCCACAGCGGTCTGCGGCTGAAGAACGAGGTCAATGCCGGGGAGGTGCTGCGCCTGCGCCGGGGCGTCTACGTGAGGGTGTCCGACTGGCTGAACGCACCTCCCTGGGAGAGACACCTCGCCGCGACCGCCGCCACTCAGCTCAATCGGGCTGCCCCGATCTTCTGCCGAGAGACCGCGCTCGCCCTGCACGGGATCAACCTGCTCGGCGCACCGCAGGCCGTCCAGCTGCGCACTGACCACCAGGGCGGCACGCGGCTGCTGCGGCCCTCGCCCATGACCGGATCCGCGGATCCGACCGCTGTCATCCAGCAGCACGGGAATCGGCACCGAAACCATCATCAGCAACAGGACGACGACGGCGCGCACTTTCCCGCCGCTGGAGGCGCCGCTGGAGTCGCCGCGCTGCGCGGGATCCCGACCCGGCTGCACGAGCACGTGCGCCCTCCCCGCACGTCGCGTCCGGAGACCCGAAGACTGGTCCGCGGTGGGTTCGAAGCGCCCCAGCAGGAGCTGGAGATGGGCTTCCGCGATCATTGGCCCGCTGACGTGGCGCACTGCCTCGTGGAGGACCTGGGCCTGGTCCTGGCCGATACGGTGCCGCGGATGGAGGAGGCGGCCGGCGTCGTCGTCCTGGACGCGGTGCTGGGAGGCCGGGTGGCTTCCGGTGTGGCGCTGACCTGGGCAGGGCTGAGCCGGTGGGAATCATGGATCCACTCGCAGCGACTGCTCACGCGGTGGCGGCGCGCGCTTCAGTTCGCGGATCCTCTGTCCGAATCGGCAGGGGAGTCGCTCTCCCGGGTGCGGATCCACGAGCTGGGCTTCGAACAACCGGTCCTGCAGGTGAGCTTCGAGCTGGGCAGCACCGTGGCCCGCGTGGACTTCTACTGGCCGGGCTGCGGCGTCGTGGGGGAGTTCGACGGGAAGGTGAAGTATCTGCGTGCCGATGAACTCAGCGGCGTCAGCGTCGAGGAGGTGGTGTGGCGGGAGAAGCTGCGCGAGGATGCGCTCCGGGCCCGAGGGCTGCGCGTGGTCCGCTGGACCTGGGAGGATCTGCGTCGTCCCGGGGCGCTGGAAGCCCGTCTGCGCGCCGCTGGCGTACCCCTCGCCACGAAAAAATCGCACGGAAAATGAAAAATCGTAGGGCTATAGCTCTACGACAAGCTACAGCCCTACGATTTTTTCCCCGGAGAGGGGGCGGGACTACATGCTGCGGCTCAGCACTGCTCGCTTGACCTCTTGGATGGCCTTGGTGACCTCGATGCCGCGCGGGCAGGCATCGGTGCAGTTGAAGGTGGTGCGGCAGCGCCAGACGCCCTCTTTGTCGTTGAGGACCTCAAGGCGCATGTCGCCGGCGTCGTCGCGGGAATCGAAGATGAAGCGATGTGCGTTGACGATCGCGGCCGGACCGAAGTACTGACCATCGGTCCAGAAGACCGGGCAGGAGGAGGTGCAGGCAGCGCAGAGGATGCACTTGGTGGTGTCGTCGAAGCGCTCGCGCTCCTCCGGGGACTGGATCCGCTCGGCAGTCGGTGCCGGGGAGTTGTTGACCATGAAGGGCATGATCTCGCGGTAGGACTGGAAGAAGGGCTCCATGTCCACGATCAGGTCCTTCTCCACGGGCAGGCCCTTGATCGGCTCGACCATGACCGGCTTGGACAAGTCCAGATCCTTCAGCAGCACCTTGCAGGCCAGACGGTTGCGACCGTTGATGCGCATGGCATCGGAGCCGCAGACGCCGTGCGCGCAGGAGCGTCGGAACGTCAGCGAACCGTCGATCTCCCACTTGACCTTGTGCAGGGCATCGAGCACCCGGTCGGTGCCGTACATGGTGACGGTCCATTCGTCCCAGCGGGCCTCGTCGGAGAACTCGGGGTCGTAGCGGCGCACCTGGAGGGTCACGTCGAAGCTGGGGACCTCGCCACCGCCTCCGCTCTCCTTCATGTCGATCTTGGAGGCGGGCTCAGCAGCTTCTTTGGTGGGAGTGCTCATCAGTACTTACGCTCCATCGGCTCGTAACGGGTGAAGACGACCGGCTTGGTGTCGGCGCGGATGCCGTTGGTGCCGTCGGTCGAGGACTCGGGGTCCAGGTACATCATCGAGTGGAGCATGAAGTTCTCGTCATCACGCTCCGGGAAGTCCTCGCGGTAGTGTCCGCCGCGGGATTCTTTGCGGTGCAGGGCTGCAACGGTCATGACCTCAGCCATGTCCAGCAGGAAGCCGAGTTCCACGGCTTCGAGCAGGTCCAGGTTGAACCGCTTGCCCTTGTCCTGGATCTGAACGTTCTTATAGCGCTTGCGCAGATCAGCGATGACCGCCAGGGCTTCCTTGATGGTCTCCTCGGAGCGGAACACCTGCATGTTCGCGTCCATGGTCTCCTGCAGCTCGGTGCGCAGCGTGGCCGTGCGCTCTCCGCCGGTGGAAGCGCGCATCGCGTTGAGCTGGTCCTCGGTGAACTTCGTGGGGTTCTCCGGGATATCCACGAACTCAGCGGTGCTGGCGTATTCAGCGGCGGCCAGGCCAGCGCGCTTGCCGAACACGTTGATGTCCAGCAGCGAGTTGGTGCCCAGGCGGTTGGAGCCGTGGACCGAGACGCAGGCGACCTCGCCCGCGGCGTAGAGACCGGGGACCACGGTGTCGTTGTCCTGGAGCACCTCCGCCTTGACGTTGGTCGGGACCCCGCCCATGGCGTAGTGGCAGGTCGGGAAGACGGGCACCGGCTCGGTATAGGGCTCGACGCCGAGATAGGTGCGCGCGAACTCGGTGATGTCCGGAAGCTTCGCGTCGATGTGCGCGGGCTCCAGGTGCGTCAGGTCCAGCAGCACGTAGTCCTTGTTCGGGCCGGCACCGCGTCCCTCGCGCACCTCGTTGGCCATCGACCGCGCGACGATGTCACGCGGGGCGAGGTCCTTGATCGTGGGGGCGTAGCGCTCCATGAAGCGCTCACCCTCGGAGTTGCGCAGGATCGCGCCCTCACCGCGGGCGGCCTCGGAGAGCAGGATCCCCAGCCCGGCCAGGCCGGTGGGGTGGAACTGCACGAACTCCATGTCCTCCAGCGGGATGCCTGCACGGTAGGCCAGGGCCATGCCGTCGGCAGTCAGCGTGTGCGCATTGGAGGTGGTCTTGAAGATCTTGCCCAGACCGCCGGTGGCGAAGACCACGGACTTGGCCTGGAAGACGTGGATCTCGCCGTTGGCCAGGTCATAGGAGACGACGCCTGCCGTCTTCTTCTGCATGTAGGTGGAGCCATCCTCGCGGGTGACCTCCTCCTCCACGGTGAGCAGATCCAGCACGTAGTACTCGTTGTAGAACTCGACGTTGTGCTTCACGCAGTTCTGGTACAGCGTCTGCAGAATCATGTGACCGGTGCGGTCAGCCGCATAGCAGGCGCGGCGCACGGCGGCCTTGCCGTGATCGCGGGTGTGCCCGCCGAAGCGACGCTGGTCGATCTTGCCCTCGGGGGTGCGGTTGAAGGGAAGACCCATCTTCTCCAGGTCCAGCACAGCGTCGATGGCCTCCTTGGCCATGACCTCTGCGGCGTCCTGGTCCACCAGGTAGTCACCGCCCTTGACGGTGTCGAAGGTGTGCCACTCCCAGTTGTCCTCTTCGACGTTGGCCAGTGCGGCACACATGCCGCCCTGGGCGGCACCGGTGTGGGAACGGGTGGGGTACAGCTTGGTCAGCACCGCGGTGTGGGCGCGCTGGCCGGATTCGATGGCTGCGCGCATGCCTGCGCCGCCAGCGCCGACGATGACGACGTCGTACTTGTGAACCTGCATCAGCTTGTGGCTCTCTTTTCGTGGTGTTCGGAAGCGTGAGAACGCGCAGAGGTGCGCACCGGGGTGGCCCCGGTGGCGATCAGACGTTCTGGCAGAAGGAGGGTGCCGACTCGAGCAGCTGGCCGGAGTTGTCGATCATGCAGGGCTCGAAGGTGAAGATCACCATGGTGCCCAGCACGATGATGACGGCCACGGAGAGAGTCAGGATGGACTTGAGCCACACCCGTGTGGAGTCCTTCTCGGCGTAGTCGTTGATGATCGTGCGCATGCCGTTGCCGCCGTGGAGCATGGCCAGCCAGAGCATGGTCAGGTCCCAGAACTGCCAGACGGGATTGGCCCATTTGCCGGCGACGAAGCCGAAGTCGACCTGGTGGATGCCCTCGCCGACCATCAGGTTGACGAAGAGGTGCACGAAGATCAGCACCACCAGAGCGGCGCCGGAGACGCGCATGAAGACCCAGCCGGCCATCTCGAAGCTGCTCGAGGAGCTTGACGAGCGGCGCAGGTACTTGGGGTCGATCCGCTTGGAGCGGGGGGCCTCGATGCCCTGCGTGGGCAGTGCCACGGAATCAGTGGTCGTCATGTTCAGAACCCTCCCCAGCCTTCAAGGAACAGCATCACGTGGCGTGCGGTGAAGCCGATCATCACGATCGCCCAGAGGCCCATCACGGCCCAGAGCATCTGCTTGTGGTAGCGGGTGCCCTTGGACCAGAAGTCCACCAGGATGATCCGCAGACCGTTGAATGCATGGAAGACGATCGCGCCGACCAGGCCGATCTCGCCCATGATCATGATCGGGTTCTTATACGCGCCGATCACCGCGTCATACGCCTCGGGCGAGACTCTCACCAGAGACGTGTCGAGTACGTGCACCAGGAGGAAGAAGAAGATCCCGACACCTGTGATCCGGTGTCCTACCCAGGACCACATACCCTCCCGGCCCTTATAGAGGGTCCCCTTAGTCTGCGTCACCTGTCATTACCTCCCTGCGTCCTTGCATGGCATTCCGCGCGGCGCAGTTGTCTGCGTGTCTTCTGTCGCTGCGGCGGTGCGGAATCCGTGACGCCGAGGCGAGTCCTATGTCATGTACCAGAGTAGAGCACCGCGACCGACGACGCGGCTCATGGGGGTCTCCTGCAGGCTTTGTTGCGCAGTTGTTCAGGCAGGTCTGGGCCGGTCGCTGGCGAAATCACGCCGCGAGGATTTGAGTTCTACACGATGTAGAAAATCCGCAATGTTGTGACGCAATTCTTGTGCACCCGGATCGGGAACCAGCTGCGCGGCTGACCGAGCCCACCAGCCGATGGGTCTACCCTGGTGAGGTGACTTCACAGGCAGCTTTGGACAAGTTCTACACGGTGATCCCCGCGGGTGGTGTGGGGACCCGGCTCTGGCCGCTCTCCCGCGCCAGTGCACCCAAGTTTCTTCACGACCTCACCGGGGCCGGGACCACTCTGATCCGCGGGACCTATGAGCGGCTGGCCCCGCTCACCGGCAAGCGCGTGATGGTGGTCACGGGCGAGTCGCACCGGCAGGCCGTGCGGGAGCAGATCCCCGAGCTGGACACCGAGGACCTGGTGCTTGAATCCGAGCCCAAGGACTCCGGCGCCGCCATCGGCCTCGCCGCCGCGATCCTGCACCGACGCGACCCGGAGACCATCATGGGCTCCTTCGCCGCGGACCAGGTGATCGCCCCCGTGGAGGTCTTCCAGGAGGCGGTGCGCGAGGCGGTGGCCACGGCCGCCACGGGCAAGATCGTCACGATCGGCATCACCCCCACCCATCCCTCCACCGGCTTCGGCTACATCCGCCGCGGCGCTGGGCTGCAGGTCGACGGCGCGCCGATCCCAGACGCCCCGCACGCCCATGAGGTCGTGGAGTTCGTGGAGAAGCCGAGCGAGGAGCTGGCGGAGCAGTACGTGGCCTCCGGGGACTACCTGTGGAACGCCGGGATGTTCGTCGCCCCGGTGGCGCTGCTGCTGGAGCACCTCTCCCGGGCCGAGCCCGAGCTCTACGCGGGACTGACCGAGATCGCCGCCGCCTGGGGCACCGAGGCGCAGGCCGAGGTCACCGCCCGGGTCTGGCCGCAGCTGCCCAAGATCGCCATCGACTATGCGGTCGCCGAGCCCGCCGCCGCCGCCGGAGATGTGGCGATGATCCCGGGCACCTTCACCTGGGACGACGTCGGGGACTTCGCGGCGATCGCCCGGCTCAACCCCGCTCGCGAGCAGGAATCGATGACCGTGCTGGGGGAGAAGGCCCGGGTCTACTCGGACCAGTCCTCCGGCGTCGTGGTCTCCGACACCCAGCGGGTGGTGGCGCTGATCGGGGTGGAGAACATCGTCGTGGTCGACACCCCGGATGCCCTGCTGGTCACCACCACCGATCACGCCCAGTCGGTGAAACAGGCCGTGGAGGCACTCAAGGCGCATGGAGAATCCGATGTCCTCTGAACCGGCGCGCCGCACCGTCATGCTCAAGGCCGCGCACGCCTCCGCCGCGGAGATCGTCGATGCTCTGGAGCCCGCGCTGATCAGCGTGCGGCGGGATCTCCACGCCCACCCGGAGCTCTCCTGGAAGGAGGAGCGCACCACGGACAAGCTTGCAGCACACCTGCGCTCCGTGGGCCTGGACCCCCAGCTGATGCCCGAGACCACCGGGCTCTTCGTGGACATCGGAGCAGGTGAGTTCGCCGCAGGCTTCCGCGGGGACATCGACGCGCTGCCGGTGGAGGAGCTCACCGAGCTTTCCTTCGCCTCCACCCACCCGGGTGTGACCCACGCCTGCGGCCACGACATCCACACCACCGTCGCGCTCGGCGTCGCGCTGAGCCTGCAGCAGCTGCACCAGGACCGGATCGACGACGGCGACCCGGCGGGCCTCGGCGCCCGAGTGCGGGTCATCTTCCAGCCCGCCGAGGAGACCATGCCCGGCGGCGCCCTGGAGATGGTCCGACAGGACGTGCTCGCCCCGCTGCCGCGGATCTTCGCCCTGCACTGCGATCCGCGGATCGAGGTGGGCAGGATCGGCACCCGCATCGGCGCGATCACCTCGGCCGCCGATGTCGTGCGCATCAATGTCACCGGACGCGGAGGCCACACCTCGCGGCCACACCTGACCGAGGACATGGTCTCGGCGCTGGCCCATATCGCCTCCACCGTGCCTGCGGTGCTCTCCCGTCGCGTGGATGTCCGCTCGGCGGTCTCCCTGGTCTGGGGACAGATCGAGGCCGGCAGCGCGCACAACGCGATCCCCGCCAGCGGCACCCTCGTCGGCACCATGCGGATCCTCGACGCTGACGCCTGGCGCGACGCCGGCAAGCTGCTCGACGAGATCGTGGAGCAGGTCGCCGCGCCCTATGGGGTGGAGGTCGAGCTGGAGCACATCCGCGGAGTGCCCCCGGTGATCAACAACGAGCGCGAGACCACCCTGCTGGAGAACGCCGGACGCGAGGTGCTCGGCTCCGAAGGGCTGGAGCTCGCACCGCAGTCCATGGGTGGGGAGGACTTCGCCTGGATGACCCAGGAGCTGCCCGGAGCGATGTTCCGACTGGGCACCAATACTCCCGGCGGCCCGGAGTTCGACCTGCACCGCGGGGACTATGTCCCGGACGAGCGCGCGATCGGCTACGGCACCAAGATCATGGTCACCACGGCACTGAGCGCGATCAGCGAGCTGCGCCGCGCCTGAAGTCGGCTGGCGCCTTGCCCGAAGCGAGCTGCGCCGCGCCTGAACACGGCGGTGTGCCTCGCCTCGTAGGATGGCCCCTATGACTGAGGACGATGACTTTCTGACCGGACGCATCGCGCGAATCCCGGCCCCGGACCACGACGCCGACTGGGACCGGCTCACCACCCAGGCCAGGATTGCGATGACGCACGCCTACGCCCCCTACTCGGATTATCCGGTGGGGGCCGCTGCGCTGCTCGAGGATGGCTCCATCATCTCCGGGTGCAATGTGGAGAACGCCTCGTACGGGCTGGGTCTCTGCGCGGAGTGCACCATGATCGGTGCGCTGCAGATGAACGGCGGCGGCAAGATCGTCGCCTTCACCTGCGTGAACCGCGAGGGCGAATACATCACCCCCTGCGGGCGCTGCCGGCAGCTGCTCCACGAATTCTCCGCGCCCACCATGCATGTGCGCACCGCCCAGGGCCCCACCACGCTGGAGGCCCTGCTGCCTGAATCCTTCGGTCCGCGCGACCTCGAGGCGACCGCTCGGGAGGCGAAATGAGCCCCACTGGACTGACCTACGACCCCTCCGCCCACGACGCCGTGGAGCTGATCCGGCTCAAGCGAGACCACGGACACCTCTCCCAGGCGCAGATCGAATGGATGATCGCCGCCTACACCGACGGCTACGTCGGCGATGAGCAGATGTCCGCGCTCGCCATGGCGATCCTGCTCAACGGGATGAACCGCGTGGAGATCGGCCACTGGACCGCAGCGATGATCGCCTCTGGCGAGCGGATGGACTTCTCCTCGCTGCGCGGCCCCGATGGTGCGCGCCGGCTCACCGCTGACAAGCACTCCACCGGCGGCGTGGGTGACAAGATCACACTCCCGCTGGCGCCCCTGGTGGCCAGCTACGGGGTCCCCGTCCCGCAGCTCTCCGGCCGCGGCCTGGGCCACACCGGCGGCACGCTGGACAAGCTCGAGGCCATCCCCGGCTGGCAGGCAGACCTGAGCAACTCCGAGCTGCTGCGTCAGCTCGATGAGGTCAACGCCGTGATCTGCGCCGCAGGTCCAGGCCTGGCCCCGGCGGACAAGAAGCTCTACGCGCTGCGCGATGTCACCGGCACCGTGGAAGCGATCCCGCTGATCGCCTCCTCCATCATGTCCAAGAAGATCGCCGAGGGCACCGATGCGCTGGTGCTCGACGTCAAGGCCGGCGCCGGGGCGTTCATGAAGTCCCGCGCCGACGCGAGAGAGCTTGCCCGCACCATGGTCGCGCTGGGCACCGACGCCGGGGTCAAGACCTCCGCGCTGCTCACCGATATGGACAGCCCGCTGGGACTCACCGCCGGCAATGCCATCGAGGTGGAGGAATCCGTGGAGGTGCTCTCCGGAGGTGGCCCGGCCGACGTCGTCGAGCTCACCGTGGCGCTGGCCAGGGAGATGCTCGAGGCGGTGGGCATCCGCGGGGTCGACCCCGCGGAGAATCTGCGCAACGGTCGGGCGATGGACTCCTGGCGCGCCATGATCTCTGCCCAGAGCGGGGATCCGGACGCCGGGCTGCCGCAGGCGAAGCACAGCCACACGATCACTGCGGGCGTCTCCGGGACGATGACGCGCCTGGACGCCATGGCCGTGGGCCTGGCCGCCTGGAGGCTCGGGGCCGGCCGCGCACGCAAGCAGGATTCGGTCCAGGCCGGTGCCGGGGTGCGCATGCATGCCAAGCCGGGTGACGCCGTCGCCGCCGGACAGCCGCTGTTCACCCTGCTCACCGACGACGAGCACCGGATCGCCCGCGCCGAGGAGGCCCTGCAAGGTTCCATGGACGTCGACACCGAGGGTGGCCCGCACGAGACCCCTGAGCTGGTCTTCGACCGGATCACCGCTGCAGACCTGACCGGCTGAGGCACGCGGATGGGGCCTGGGGAGATCCTCGATGCCATCAATGGGATCGTTCTTGACGCCGCCTCCGGGTGGTGGACGCTGGTGGGTCTGTTCCTGCTCTGCGTCATCGACGGATTCTTCCCCGTCGTGCCCTCGGACTCCCTGGTGATCGGACTGGGCTCGCTCGCGGACGAGCCCGGCACCCCGTACCTGCTCTGGGTGGTTCTGGTCGCCGCCGGGGGTGCCCTGCTGGGGGACTTCATCGCGTACCGGATCGGCCGTGCCATCGGCCCGATGCGGTTCGCCTGGATGCGCCGACCGGCACCGCAGCGGACGCTGGTCTGGGCCCGGCATGAGCTGGACAAGCGCGGGGTGCTGCTGATCTTCGTCGGGCGGTTCATCCCCGGAGCCCGCGTGGCGATCAACTTCGTGGCGGGCACCACCGGCTTCTCCATCCGCCGGTTCCTGATCATCGATCTGATCGCCTCGCTGGTGTGGGCCTCCTACTCGGTGAGCATCGGCGCCATCAGCGCGAACATCTTCGACTCGGTGCTGGTGGCGCTGGCCGTCTCCATCGCAGGAGCCGCCGTGCTGGGCTGGATCTTCGATCGGATCTTCCGGCTGCTGGCCGCCTGGCTGGACCGCAGGGGTGTGCACATCGACCGGGAGGGCTACTTCGACACCGCCGCCCTCCCGGTGGAGGCTCCGCTGCGCCTGCACCGCGACCGTGGAGACCACCACCACCACGACAACGACGGCGCGGCCAGCACACACCACGAGACCGGCGAGAACCGCAGACCCCGGCGCCGCGACGACGACGGCGACACCCCCACCCGCTGAGCCGCACCTCCCTGAAACCTTCGGGCGACTTCCGCGCCGGTCCTCGATAGACTCAGTCCTATGACTTCTTCTGCTTCTGACGTCCGCACCGCCGCCGCCCAGCTCGAAGAGCAGCTGCGCAATCTGCCCAAGGTCTCCCTCCACGATCACCTGGATGGATCAGTGCGTCCGGAGACCCTCATCGAGCTCTCCGCCGCGGTCGGTCATGAGCTGCCCACCCAGGACCCCGAGGAGCTCTCCGAGCACTTCCGCCAGAACGCGAACTCAGGTTCGCTGGAGCAGTACCTGGAGGCCTTCACGCACACCGCTGCGGTGATGCAGACCGCGCAGAACCTGCGCCGGGTCGCCAAGGAATACGTGGAGGACCTCGCCGCCGACGGCGTCATCTACTCCGAGGTCCGTTGGGCCCCAGAGCAGCACCAGCAGCAGGGACTCAGCCTGGACGAGGCCGTGGAAGCCGTGCAGGCCGGCCTGAACGAGGGCATGGAGGCAGTGGCGGAGAAGGACGGCGTCATCGTCGTCGGCCAGCTCGTCTCCGCCATGCGTCAGTCCGACCGCGCCGATGAGGCCGTGGAGCTGGCGCTGCGCCACCGCGACCAGGGCGTCGTCGGCTTCGACATCGCCGGACCAGAGGCCGGCTTCCCGCCGAGCCGCTTCGCCGACGCCTTCACCCGGCTGGCCAGCGAGATGCTTCCCGCCACGGTCCACGCCGGCGAGGGCGACGGCCTCGAATCTGTCCGTGACGCTCTGGTCTCCGGCCGTGCCCAGCGCCTGGGCCACGGCGTCCGCGTCGCCGAGGACATCACCGTGATCGAGAGCGAGCCCGACTCCGAGGCCGGGGAAGAGGTCTTCCAGGTGGAGCTCGGCCCGGTCGCCCGCTGGGTGCGCGACCGTCAGATCCACCTCGAGGTCAGCCCCACCTCCAACGTGCAGACCGGTGCCATCGCCGGGTTCGCCGAAAGCGGCAAGCCCGAGCTCAGCGACCACCCCTTCGACATGCTCTACCAGCTCGGCTTCAACGTCGGCGTCAACACCGACAACCGCCTGGTCTCCGGGGTGACCCTCTCCGGCGAGCTCGCCCTGCTCGCCGGCACCTTCGAGTACGGCCTCGCCGAGCTCGCCGACTTCCAGATCAACGCCCTGGAGTCCTCCTTCCTCGGCTACGAGGAGCGCGAGGCGCTGGCGGCGATGATCCTCGAAGCCTGGCAGTGACCGAGGCGCTCGAGAAGACCCCGTCCTCCGTGGCTGGAGAACAGATCACCACCCTGCGCTGGGTCATCGCCGCGCTCCGGGAGCACTGCCCGTGGACCTCGCAGCTGACCCACGGCGATCTCACCGAGTACCTGGTCGAAGAGGCCTACGAAGTGCTCGAGGAGATCGAGTCGGGCAGCCTGGACGAGGGTCTGCGCAAGGAGATGGGCGACCTGCTCTTCCAGGTGGCGCTGCACTCGCAGCTCGCCCAGGAGCGGGACAGCTTTGACCTCGACGGCGTCGCGGAGGCCATCACCGCCAAGCTCATCCGCCGCAGCCCGCATGTCTTCAGCGCGGACGGGCGGCTCGCCGTGGACCACCAGGCCACGGTGGAGCAGGTCGAGGCCGCCTGGACGCGGATCAAGGCTGAGGAGAAGGCTGCCCAGCAGGCGCCGGACCAGGCTGGCGCATCCGAGTCCTCCGAGTCTCACCTGGCCGGCGTCGTCGGCTCGCTGCCCGCACACCTGCCCGCCCTGGCCAAAGCGGCCAAGGTCATCGATCGGCTGGGGCGCGAGCGCGGTGAACATCTCCCGAACGACGGCGGAAAGATCCCGGCGGCGGCTGACGAGGGGGAGCTCGGTGAACTACTCTTTGCTGTGGTGCGCACCGCACGGGCCAACGGGCAGGATCCGGAACGGGCGCTGCGCAGCCACCTCCATCGACTCGGCTCAGCAGCCTCGGACACCCCGGCAGGCTGAGCTGCCGCAGCGGAGAAGCTCCGCTGCGACGTTCAACTGAGAAGTTGAGCCGAAAAGACACCGGCGCAAGGGCGCGCACGGCACACCTGAGAAGTTTCCCACCGAATGAACAACTAGGAGCCGACAGAATATGTCTCTGATCGCCAGTGTGTACGGCCGCGAAATCCTCGACTCGCGAGGCAACCCGACCGTTGAGGTCGACGTCCTTCTCGACGACGGCAGCTTCGGCCAGGCCGCAGTCCCCTCCGGCGCCTCGACCGGCGCCTTCGAAGCCGTGGAGCTCCGGGACGGTGACAAGGACCGTTACCTCGGCAAGGGCGTGAAGAACGCCGTGGCCGCCGTCAACGACGTCATCGCCGCCGCCCTGGAAGGCCAGGACGCCACTGAGCAGCGCATCGTCGACCAGATCCTGCTCGACCTCGACGGCACGGAGAACAAGAACTCCCTGGGCGCGAACGCGATCCTCGGCGTCTCCATGGCCGTGGCCAAGGCCGCCGCCGACTCCTCAGACCTGCCGCTGTACAAGTACCTCGGCGGCCCCAACGCGCACCTGCTGCCCGTGCCGATGATGAACATCCTCAACGGCGGCTCCCACGCGGACTCCAATGTGGACATCCAGGAATTCATGATCGCCCCGATCGGTGCCGCCACCTTCTCCGAGGCGCTGCGGTCCGGCGTGGAGGTCTACCACGCGCTCAAGGCGCTGCTCAAGGAGAAGGGTCTGGCCACCGGGCTCGGCGACGAGGGTGGCTTCGCGCCGAGCCTCTCCTCCAACCGCGAGGCTCTTGACCTGATCACCGAGGCGATCACCCGAGCCGGGTACACCCCCGGCAAGGACATCGCCCTGGCCCTGGACGTGGCCGCCAGCGAGTTCTACTCCGACGGCGCCTACACCTTCGAGGGCGAGTCCAAGACCCCCGAACAGATGAGCGCCTACTACGGCGAGCTCGTCGACGCCTACCCGCTGGTCTCCATCGAGGACCCGCTGGACGAGGACGACTGGTCCGGCTGGAAGACGCTCACCGACCAGCTCGGCGAGAAGGTCCAGCTGGTCGGCGATGATCTCTTCGTCACCAACCCCGACCGCCTCGGCCGCGGCATCGACAACGACACCGCGAACTCGCTGCTGGTGAAGGTCAACCAGATCGGCTCGCTCACCGAGACGCTGGATGCAGTCTCGCTGGCTCAGCGCAGCCGCTACACCACGATGATCTCCCACCGCTCCGGCGAGACCGAGGACACCACCATCGCGGACATCGCCGTGGCCACCAACGCGGGCCAGATCAAGACCGGCGCTCCGGCCCGCTCCGAGCGCGTGGCCAAGTACAACCAGCTGCTGCGGATCGAAGAGGAGCTCGGCGACGCGGCACGCTACGCCGGGGCCTCCGCGTTCCCGCGCTTCAGCGCCTGAGCTGAGCTGACTGCCTGAGAGGACGGGGTGTGCGCCCGTGGGTTCTGGTCTCCACCGGAACTTCACCGGCACACACCCCGTCCTCATCTGTGCGCGTGTCAGACGCCGGTGGTCTCCTCCGGTGCAGATATCGTGAAAGTCCACGCCGACTTCCCCTCTTCCCCTCAAGGCGGTGACCCATCGTGCCGAACAGACGTGCATCCTCTTCCGAGACCAAGGCTCGTGCGGCTCAAGCGCGTCGGCTGGCCGAACGCGATCAGGTCTCCGGCGAGATCCGCACACCGGCCGGCATCACCGCTCGTCGGGGTGTTCGCTCCAGCAGCTCCAGGACCAGCGGGTCATCGAAGACCCCGGTCAGCGCCGCGACCACGGTGCCCGAGCGCACCTTTCCGGGCCGGATGATCGTGCTGAGCCTGGTCGTGCTGGTGGTCATCTCCTTCCTCGTGCCCACGGTGAACAGCTTCTTCCAGCAGCGCTCGGAGATGATGGAGCTCGAGGCGCAGATCGCCGCCGAGCAGCAGGAGCAGGCTGAGCTGCAGTCCGAGCTTCTGCGCTGGGACGACCCAGACTTCGTCCGTCAGCAGGCCCGTGAACGGATCAACCTGGTCATGCCGGGGGAGCGTCGCTACCAGGTGATGGGCACCGAGGACAGCGAGGAGGAGCTTGCGGAGCTCGACTCCGCCGAGGTCCGGGATGACCTCCCCTGGGCAGAGGCGCTCTGGGACTCCCTGGTGCGTTCCGCCGCCACCGACTGACGGGCGGCGTGTGATGGACCCGCCGCCGCACCGGATCCGCGCCGCTGCCGAGGCCCGTGCTGCCGGCAGTGAAGTAGGCTGGGTGCCCGTGAACTCGACTACTCCTCGCCCCAGCGATCTGGACACCATCAGCCTGCAGCTGAGCAGGCCAGTGCGCGACGTCGTCGAGATTCCCGCCCGCTGCGTCTGCGGCAACCCACTCGTCGCGGCCACGGCGCCTCGGCTGAGCAACGGGATCCCGTTTCCCACCACGTTCTACCTCACCCACCCTGCAGCGACCGCAGCCGTCTCACGGCTCGAGGCCGCGGGAGTCATGGCGGAGATGAGCCAGCGACTCACCACCGACGAGCAGCTTGCCGAGGCCTACCGCCACGCCCATGAGAACTACCTCGCCGAGCGGGAACGGATCCGCTCGGACGCCGGGCTGGATCCGGTCTGGGAGATCGAGGGCGTCAGTGCCGGCGGTATGCCGGAACGCGTCAAATGCCTCCACGTGCTCGCAGGCCACGCCCTCGCCGTCGGCCCCGGGATCAACCCGCTCGGAGACGAGACGCTGGAGCTGATCGCCAGCAGCTGGACGCCTGATACCTGCATCTGCGCCAGCTCCTGGGACCACGAGGCGCCGGTCCCTCAGCGCGACCTCAGCCGACACGTGCGCCGGGCGAACCAGGGGTTCGCCCGCCAACAGTCCGCCGCCCGTGCAGACGCGCCGCAGCAGGATGCGCCCGCTTCGCAGGCGGACGCGGAAACCGCATAGAGTGCTGCCAAGCCTCCGAAGCCAGAGCGACCGACCGCCGAACCCGAAGACCGTACGCCAGGAAGAGGACACCCCATGAGAGTTGCTGCCATCGACTGCGGGACCAACTCCATCCGCCTGCTCATCGCCGATGTCGAAAGCACCGGACGCGTCACTGACGTGGTCCGGCAGATGACCGTGGTCCGGCTCGGTGAGGGAGTGGACGAGACCGGCGAGTTCTCCACCGATGCTCTGGAGCGCACTTTCGCTGCCGTGGACAACTATGCGGCACTGATCCGCCGGCATCGGGTCGAGGCGGTGCGCTTCGTGGCGACCTCTGCCTCCCGTGATGTGGCGAACCGGGACGAGTTCATCGCCGGCGTGCACCACCGGCTCGGCGTCGAGCCCGAGGTGATCCGCGGCAGCGAAGAGGCCGGGCTCTCCTTCGCAGGCGCCGCCTCGGTGCTGGACTGGGATGCCGAGCGCAAGATCCTCGTGGTGGATCTCGGCGGCGGGTCCACCGAGTTCGTGCTGGGCACCTCGGCGGGCGTCGAGCACGCCATCTCCACCGACATGGGCTGCGTGCGCTTCACCGAGCGTCATATGCGCAGCGATCCGCCCACCGACACCGAACAGTCCATGACCGCCTTCGAGACGCTGTCCTTCCTGGAGAACGTCTCCGAGGTCATGCCGCTGCATGAGACCGAAGTGGTCATCGGAGTCGCCGGCACCGTGACCACGGTGGCGGCGCATGCGCTCAAGCTGGAGGACTACGAGCCGGATCTGATCCACGGAGCGGAGATCGATCTGGACAGGATCCACCAGTCCGTGGACCAGCTCGTCCACTCCACCCGGGACGCGCGGGCCCACATGCCGATCATGCACCCCGGCCGCGTCGACGTGATCGGCGCGGGTGCGCTGATCTGGGGCACCATCCTGGACTACCTCAACAAGGTCACCGAGGGCCGGATCATCTCGGCGGTCGCCTCCGAGCACGACATCCTGGACGGCATCGCCATGTCCCTGGCCCACAGTGCGGAGAAGTCTGCATGAGGCGCAGTTCACCGGCACATTCCGCCACCCGGCGGAGCCTCTCCGCCGCCCTGGTCGCCGGGTTCGCGCTGACCTCTGCTGTGGTCGCGGCGCCCGCCGCCCACGCAGACGAGTGGCGAGACCAGCAGTACTGGCTCGAGGACTACGGGGTCACCGAGGCCTGGGAGACCACACGGGGCGAGGGCATGACCATCGCCGTCATCGACACCGGTGTGGACTCCTCCCACCCGACCCTCTCCGGCGCCGTGGTCGGCGGCACGGACGTCTCCGGAGCCGGCGACGGCGGCGCACCGGTGGACCAGGTGGCCACCGAGCACGGGACGCTCGTGTCCTCGCTGGCCGCCGGACGCGGCACCTCCGCGGAGGCCGAGGAGGTCGCTGAGCTCGTCGAGGGTGATTTCGAAGACCTGGACGAGGACGAGTGGGAAGACTGGTGGGAGGACTTCGAGTCCGACCTCGAGGAGATCTACGGTGAACAGTGGCAGGACGAGGTGGATTCCGAGGCCCTCGAGGAGTTCGAAGAGACCCGCACCGCACCCCGCGAGCTGACCCGCGACGAGGCCGGGGACGATGGCGTCGTCGGTGTCGCCCCCGAGGCGTCGCTGCTCTCGATCTCGCTGCTGCTGGAGGACCCCAACCCCTATGGGGGAGGCACCGAGGAACAGATCGCCGAGGCCGTGACCTGGGCGGTGGACAACGGGGCCGACATCATCAACATGTCCCTGGGCTCAGGGTTCCAGGAATGGCCGCAGTCCTGGGACGAGGCGTTCCTCTATGCCGAGGAGAACGACGTCCTGGTCGTCGCCGCCTCGGGCAACCGCGCCTCCGGGCAGCTCTCGGTCGGCGCCCCCGCGACGATCCCCGGGGTGCTGGCAGTGGCAGGCGTCGATGAGCAGCGCGGCATCAGCGAAGACTCCTCCTCGCAGGGAATCGCCATCGGCATCGCCGCAGCCTCCGAGCCCCTGGTCGGCGCGGTCCCCGGCGGGGGCTACGCCGAGTGGAACGGCACCTCCGGCGCAGCCCCGATCGTCTCGGGTGCCGCGGCGCTGGTCTGGGCCGCGAACCCGGAGCTCAGCGCCACCGAGGTCAAACATCGTCTGCTCTCCACGGCTGACTCAGAGGGTGCCGACGGAGTCGACCCGGAATACGGCAACGGCGTGCTCAACGTCGCGGCGGCCGTGAACGGTGAGGCCCCGGCGTTCGAGGCCTCCGCATACCCGACCCTGGCCGAATGGGTGCGCGTGCACCGACGCGGACAGGTGGAGGAGACGGACCAGGAAGAGATCCCCGAGGACGCCGGCGTAGTGGCCGGCCCCGAGGGCGAACCCCGGGCGATGCCCGAGGCCAGCCGCGCCAGCACCGCGCAGGACTGGGCGGGACCGGTGGCACTCAGCGCCGCCGCACTGCTGGTCGTCGCAGTGATCACGATGGCTGCGGTGCACTACAACCTCGCGCGCCGACAGGACCCCTGAGCAGCCGCTCAGCCGCCCCGTCACCGCAGGAAGATCAGACCACTCACTACTGAGCAACGTATAGGATGAACGATATGGCTATCTCTCAGACACTCTCCGCGAAACCCCGCGTCCTCATCGTCGGCGGCGGCTATGTCGGGCTCACCACCGCCCAGCTGCTGCAGAAGAAGGTGAAGGCAGCCGGCGGCGTCGTCACCGTCGTCGATCCGATGCCGTACATGACCTACCAGCCCTTCCTTCCGGAGGTCGTGGGCGGCCACATCGAGGCACGCCACGCGGTGGTCTCCCACCGCCGCCATCTCAAGGATTCCGAGATCGTCACGGGCAAGGTCACCGGCGTGGACCACGACGGTCGCACCGCCACCGTGGAGCTCTCCCCGGGCGAGACCATCGAGCTGCCCTACCAGGACATCATCATGGCCGCCGGCGCGACCACGAAGACCTTCCCGATCGAGGGCCTCGCCGAGCACGGCATCGGTCTGAAGACCATCGAAGAGGCGCTCACGCTGCGCAACCACGTGCTGGAGCGCATCGAGGCGGCATCGGTGATGACCGATGAGAAGGCCAAGTCCCGCGCCCTGACCTTCACCGTGGTCGGCGGCGGGTTCGCCGGCATCGAGACCGTGGCCGAGATGGAAGACATCATCCGCGCCGCCGTCGGCGCGAACTCGCGCATCGGGCAGAACGATGTGCGCATCCTCATGGTCGAGGCCATGGGACGGGTCATGCCCGAGGTCAGCGAGGACCAGGCCATCGGCGTGGTCGAGCACCTGCGCAGCCGCGGCATCGAGGTCCTGCTGAACACCTCGCTGGGCTCCGTCGTGGACGGCGAGATGACGCTGATCAACATGAAGGACAAGTCCGAGGCCGACCGCTTCGAGTCCGACACCCTGGTGTGGACCGCAGGGGTCGCCGCCAACGTGGTCGCCAAGAACTCCGGCTTCCCGGTGGAGCCGCGCGGCCGTGTGACCGGTTCGGCCACGCTGCAGATCGCGGACGAGGACGGCAAGGTCCTGCAGAACGCCTGGACCGCCGGCGACATCGCGGCCATCCCCGACCTCTCCGGCGGCGGACTGCCCGACGGCACCTGCGTGCCCAACGCGCAGCATGCCTCCCGCCAGGCCAAGGTCCTCGCGAAGAACCTCCTGGCGGCAAGCTACGGCCAGGGTCAGCTCAGCGAGTACAAGCACGAGTCCCTCGGTGCGGTCGCCGGCCTGGGCATGTTCCAGGGCGTGGGCAACCCGCTGAAGGTCAAGATCAAGGGCTTCCCGGCGTGGATGGCTCACCGCGGATACCACGCGTTCGCGATCCCCACTGTGGAGCGCAAGGTTCGCGTGGTCGGCGGCTGGGTCAACGAGCTCCTGCTCGGCCGGGACTACACCCCGGTGCGCGACCTCGAGACCCCGTACCGCCAGTTCCAGGAAGCTGCAGGCAAGAAGAAGGAAGCTTCCAAGAGCTGACCCTCAGGGTTGATACAGATTTGAGACGAGAGAGCGGGCTGTCCTTGGCAGCCCGCTCTCTGCCCCTATAGCCCAATCGGCAGAGGCAACCGACTTAAAATCGGTCCAGTGTGGGTTCGAGTCCCACTGGGGGCACCTTCAAAGCGGTGCCTAGGTGCACAGCCCACAACCCACCGTCGCTCACCGAACCCAGCGCGTCAGCGGGGCATGACCTGGGGATTCAGCGCACGCCGCGGGCTGCCAGGGCCTCGGCGGTCTCCTCGGCGTGGCGCAGGCTCATCACCAGCAGCGGCATCACCGTCGCGCGCGGGGTGGGCCGCATCCCGCGCGCCCGCTGGGCTTCGCGGATCTCCGCGTAGAAGGAGAGGATCACCGGGACCGAGCGGATCGTCAGGGACAGGGCCAGCGAGATCCGCTCGGCGCTGAGCCCGACGCGCCGCAGCGGGCGGTCGATCGGACGCAGGGCGTCTTCGCAGGCGGCGAGGATGTCGGATGTGGCGGTGGTCAGCGTGAACAGCGCGGCCAGCAGGACGACGGCGAGCACGCGGCTCACGTTGAAGCCCGTCTCCTCAGGGGTCAGGAAGATCAGCTGTGGAACGGTCAGCACCACCACCAGCCACTTCAGTCGCCACAGCTGAGCGAGCAGCCCGCGCAGACCGACTCCGGCAAAGAGGTATCCGCTCAGCACCGCGGTCCAGATCGTCAGCAGGACCCAGAGGTTCTCGCGGAAGAGCGAGGCGGCCAGGGCCGCGAGGAAGATGCCCAGGAACTTGGCGCCCACCGGCATCCGGTGCAGCGTCGAGTCTCCTGGCCGGTAGAGCGGAATCACCGATTCACCCCATCACATATCCCGCGCTCGGTGTCACCGAGCAGGGCCGTGCGAGGTGCGTCGACGGCGCGCGTGGGTGAACGGTGCGGGGTAGGCGCGGGCGAGCGGCTGAGTCAGCATGATCGCGATGACGGCCTTGATCACATCTCCGGGGAGGAACGCGAGATTCAGCAGCAGCGCCTGCTCCAGGCTCAGGCCGAGCTGGAACGCCATGACGGGCAGGCCGCAGGCGTAGACCACCAGGATGCCGCCCAGCACCGTGCCGGTGATGGTGCGCCAGAGTCGCAGCGGCCAGGAGGCCTGGGTGATGAGCCCGACGAGGAACGCACCCGGGATCCAGCCCAGCGCGAAGCCTGCGGTGGGGCCGGCGAAGACGCCGAGGCCACCTGAACCGTGAGCGAGCAGCGGCAGTCCGGCTGCGACCAGCAGATGCAGCAGGACGATGGCGCCGGCACCGCGCCACGGCCCCAGGACCGCCCCGGCGAGCATGACGCCCAGGGTCTGCAGGGTGATCGGCACGCCGCCTGCGAGTGGGATCGCTGGAAGCTGACCCAGCACTGCCACCAGCGCGGCGAACATGGCCATCTGCGAGATGCTGCGGACGGCTGTGCTGGGGCCGTCGGCTGCGGGGGTGGGGCCAGTGGGGGGACTGAGAGTCTCAGATCTGTTGAGCACTGTTCAAATATAGTGCCAACCTCGGCTGTGTTTCAGCCTGCGGCAGATTCCCAGCCGATTCCCAGTCTCAATCATGTTCAGTCGAGGGTGGGCAGTTAGAATGTTTAAGGACTCGTCCCTCGTGTGTGTGACCGGCCGTTCAGCCGTGACATGCGAGGACGAACGATGAGACATCCACCCGAGCACCGATAGGAGTGCGGTCACACCATGTCCAACCCGATCTTCAACACCGGTGCCTTCCCTGACCAGTTCAGCGAGAAGAAGCGCGAGCGGCGCCGGTTCTACATGAATGACCAGGGTGGCGTCACCGAGCAGCAGCGTCGGCAGAACCCCGCCCAGGGTCAGCCCTTCGCGACCCAGTACGGGATGCCGGGCCAGCAGGCCGGCGCAGGACGCGCCAGCACGGACCAGCTGAACCAGCAGTACAACCTCCCCGATGCGGCTGGTTCGCAGGGCGCTCCGATGACCTACGACGACGTCATCCGCAAGACCGTCACCAGCTTCGCGGTCCTCCTCGTGGGTGCCGCGGTCGCCGTCGCACTCGGTGTGGTCATGCCCGGTCTCGTCATGGGCCTCGCGCTCGTCGCGGCTCTGGTCGGCTTCGGACTCGGCCTGGCCAATGCCTTCAAGAAGGAGCCGAGCCCGGCTCTGATCCTGGCCTACAGCGCGACCCAGGGCTTCTTCCTCGGTGCGATCACGATGTTCCTGGAGACTCAGTTCCCCGGCATCGCGGTGCAGGCCGTCATGGCCACCGTGGCGGTCTTCGGCACCATCCTGGCGCTGTTCAAGTCCGGCAAGATCCGCGCCACCCCGAAGCTGAACAAGATCTTCTTCGTCGCGATCATCGGCTACGCCGTCTTCTCGCTGATGAACCTGGGTCTGATGATGTTCACCGACCTGGGCATGTTCGGCCTGCGGTCGGGCTGGTTCGGCATCGCGATCGGCGTCTTCGCCATCCTGCTGGCCTCCTACTCCCTGGTCATGGACTTCACCAACATCCAGGAAGGTGTGGACGCCGGCGTCGCCCAGAAGTACGGCTGGGCCGCTGCCTTCGGTCTCACCGTCTCCCTGGTGTGGCTCTACATCGAGATCCTCCGTGTGATCGCCATCGTTCGCTCTATGGCGGAATAGCTGTTCCCTGGGGTCCCGCGCCGATCAGGCGATGACCCTGCGAGGCTCTCTCCCGAGAGTCGACGGGCCCGACCGACGCATGCGCTGCGTGGGGCGGGCCCGTCTTTGCAGGGAAGGCCCGCAAGCCATGTCAGGATGTACCAATGAACACAGTGGAAAAGCTCGAGCTGTTGGAAGAGGACGTTCCGCCGCGGATGGCCGAGGAGCAGCGGATCCAGGATGACGTTCCCTGGGGCGTCCGGATCGCTGCGGCCTGGTCCTGGCGAGTCATCGTCATCCTTGCCTTCATCGGCGTGCTGATCTGGCTGCTCAGCCACGTCTCGCTGCTGCTGATCCCACTGCTGGTCGCGGCTCTTCTGGCGACGCTGCTGCGACCGCTGCACAATCTCTTCGTCAAGCTCAAGTTCCCCCGCGTGCTGGCGGCCATCACCACGCTGATCGTGCTGATCGGATTCGTCACCGGGCTGCTCTGGCTCGTGGGACAGCAGCTGGTCCAAGGTTTCACCGAGATGGCCAGTCAGGTGACCGAGGGACTCTTCGAGCTCGTGACGCTCGCGGAGGAGACCGCTGCCGGTTTCGGCATCCAGATCTCTGCCGATCAGATCAACCAGGGGCTTGAAGAGGGCCTGACTTATCTGCAGGACAACTCAGATGCCATTCTGGGTGGGGCCATGACCATCGGTTCCACTGCTGGCAGCCTGTTCATCGGCATGGTGCTGGCCCTGTTCACGCTCATCTTCTTCCTGGCCGATGGTCGCAAGATCTGGGACTTCCTGGTGTTCTTCGCCCCCGGCAAGCACCGCCCCGCGATCCACGGTGCCGGTCGCCGCGGCTGGACGGCACTGGGCTCCTATATGCGCGTGCAGGTCTTCGTGGCCGGCGTCGACGCCGTGGGCATCGGTGTGGGCGCTGCGATCCTCGGTGTTCCGCTCGCACTGCCTGTGGCCGTGCTGGTGTTCCTGGGCTCCTTCGTGCCCGTGGTCGGTGCGGTGGTCACCGGCGCTGTGGCCATCATCCTGGCCCTGGTCGCCAACGGCCTGGTCAATGCGCTGCTGATGGTCGGCGTCGTGCTGCTGGTCCAGCAGATCGAGTCCAACATCTTGCAGCCCATCGTCATGGGCAAGGCTGTGCGCCTGCACCCGCTGGCCGTCATCCTCGCCGTGACCGCAGGCACCACGCTGCTCGGCATCGTGGGCGCGCTCTTCGCTGTGCCGGTGCTGGCCTTCGTGAACCGTGCCGCGCAGTACCTGGTCAAGGAGGAATGGCGCGCGGATCCCGAGGCGAAGGCGATGGAGAGGCTGGAGAAGGAAGAGGCCATCAAGCGCGCCGCGCAGAAGGAGCAGCAGGAGGCCGAGGAGCAGGCCTCGCTGGCGAACATCACCCGTCGCCTGAAGGAGACCATCCCCGGGCTGAACCCCGACCGTCCCGCCTTCGGCCGCCGCGGTGGGGCTCCCGCGGGGACCGTGACCCGCACAGAGACGCAGTCGGGCGTGAGCACCGGGGAAGCGACGCACAGCGACGCGCAGCCCGACGAAAGCGTTACCATCGCGGAAGAGGACCACTCCCGGCCGGAGGATGAGGGTAGACGCGAATGACACAGATCCAGCACGTACCAGACACCAGCGCAGGTGCCCCGCTGCGCCCCGGCGCACAGCTCAGCGTGCAGCTCGAGGACGTCCAGGCTGCGCAGGAGCTGCTCGCCGACATCATCGTGCGCACCCCCATGGAGCACTCGCGTGCTCTCGGACGCATGATCGACGGGACCGTGCACCTGAAGGCAGAGAACCTCCAGCGCGCAGGTTCCTTCAAGGTCCGCGGGGCCTATGTGCGCATGGCGCGGCTCTCCGAGGAGGAGAAGGCCCGCGGCGTCGTCGCGGCCTCTGCCGGCAACCACGCCCAGGGTGTGGCGCTGGCCGCCAAGAAGCTCGGGATCACCGCCAAGATCTACATGCCGCGCGGCGTGGCCCTGCCGAAGCTGGCGGCCACCCGTGACCACGGCGCCGAGGTCATCCTCTACGGCTCCAATGTGGACGAGGCCCTGGCCGAGGCGCAGCGGCACTCGGATGAGACCGGTTCCGTGTTCATCCACCCCTTCAACAACACCGATGTGGTCGCCGGACAGGGGACCATCGGCCTGGAGATCCTGGAGCAGGAGCCCGAGGTCGACACCGTCATCATGGGGATCGGCGGGGGAGGCCTGCTCGCCGGCTCCGCCGTGGCGATCAAGCAGCAGGCGGCACGTCTGGGCCGTGAGGTGAAGATCATCGGGGTCCAGGCGGAGAACGCCGCCGCCTACCCGCCCTCGCTCGCTGCGGATGCGCTGGTGCCGATCAAGGGCGTGCGCACCATCGCCGATGGCATCGCCGTGGGTCGCCCCGGGGAGATCCCGTTCGAGATCATCAAGGAGCTCGTCGACGAGGTCGTCACGGTCAGCGAGGACGCGATTGCCCGCGCGCTGATCTTCCTGCTGGAGCGCTCCAAGATGGTGGTCGAGCCGGCCGGCGCCGTCCCCGTCGCGGCGCTGATGGAGGGAAAGCTCGCCGATCTGGGCATCAAGCCCAAGAACGTGGTCGCCGTGCTCTCCGGCGGCAACATCGACCCGATGCTGATGTTGCGCGTCATCCAGCACGGGCTCTCGGCTGCGGACCGGTTCCTGACGGTGAAGATGATGCTCAAGGACCTGCCCGGTGAGCTGGCGACGATCTCCCAGATCATCGCGGATGCCGATGCCAACGTCACCGGCGTGGATCACAGCCGGATCGGTGGGGCACTGTCCATGGGTGAGGTCTCCATCGTGATCAACATGGAGACCAAGGGCGCCGAACATTCCGAGCGGGTGCTCAACCGGCTCCGTGCCCAGGGCTACGAGCCGATCGTCCCGCCCCACTGAGAGCCGACAGCGCAGCACCTGCTTGACGGCTCAGCACCTGACCACACCACAGACGACGACGGCGGCCCCTCACCTGAGAGGGGCCGCCGTCGTCGTTCTGGGCTGATGCTGGCCTGAAGCGGGTCCCTGAGGACCGGCTTCAGGCAGCGAGAAGCGCGTTCAGCCCTTGAAGGGCTCCGCGGAGACGATCTCCACGGTGATGTCCTTGCCGTTGGGCGCGGAGTAGCTGAGCTTGTCTCCGGGCTTGGCGCCGTTGATGGCCTCGCCGATGGGGGAGCGCTCGGAGTAGACCTCGAGGTCGGTGTCTCCGGCGATCTCACGGTTGCCGAAGAGGAACTTCATCGTGTTGCCGGCGATCTTGGCCTCGACCAGCATTCCGGGCACCACGGTGTCGCCGGTGGGGGCGTCGCCCACATAGGCGTTCTCGAGCAGATCGCTGAGGTAGCGGATGCGAGCCTCGGCCTTGCCCTGCTCCTCCTTGGCGGCGTGGTAGCCGCCGTTCTCCTTGAGGTCGCCCTCTTCGCGGGCGGACTCGATGCGGTCAACGATCTCCTGACGGCCGGGTCCGCTGAGGTGCGCAAGCTCGCCCTTCAGCCGGTCGTAGGCCTCCTGGGTGAGCCACTGGGCATTCTCGTCGATCTCGGGGCTGTGCGTTGACACGGTTCATCTCTCCTTTTCATGCAAAGACCCCGCCGGGGGACGGCATGGTGCTCCGGCCCTAAGTCCGGAACCAGCCTCGGCGGGGTGTTGTTGCGTTCCACACATGGTAGTGGGGCCGCTCCGGATTCACAATCAGGACCGTACAGTTCAGTGGGAGCTGGCTCCCATTTCCGCGGAAGGAGGCGGAAGGAAGCCCGCTTCGCTGAACGCGGAACGCGCATCCTCTCCCGCCAGCACCTCGAAGAAGTCTTCGGCCGCAGCGTCATCCTGCGGCTTCTCCAGCACCCCTGCCCAGACCTCGGCGGTGCTGCGCTCCGAGGCGGGGACCTCGAAGGTCTGCAGCGGCGTGTCCTGCGCCAGTGCATCAGTGACATAGGCCAGGGCGGCGTCGCTGCGTCCGGCACCGAGATCGGTCAGCGGGGTCTGCGGGGTCTGCGGCCCGTCGGTGGTGCTCGCCCGCGCCAGCGTCGCATCGCTCGCGCCCAGATCAAGCTCGTAGGCGTTGACGAGGTCAGCCACCTGTGTGGTGCAGGGAGCATCCGCGGCGCAGGTGCTCACCCGCAGGTCAGCGACGCGCTCAGCGAAGTCGTCAAAGTGCAGGATGTTCTGCGGGTTCTCCGCGGTCGCCACCAGCACCAGACGATTGCTCGCCAGCGGCAGCGGATCCCCGGAGATGTGTCCCTCGCGTTCAAGGTCCTGCATCTGTTCTCGAGAAGCGGTCAGCACGACATCGGCCTGCGGAGCGGCGTCGATCCGCTCCACCATCGCCTCGGTGTCCAGGTACTCGACCTCGGCGGAGAGGGTGCTGTTGCGCTCCTGCAAGGTGGAGTCGAGCTGGTCCAGCGCCGGCTTGGTGGAGGGTGCTGCGATCACCGAGGCGCTGCGGACTTCACCGGCGGGCACCTCGTAGGCGGGACCGCAGGCGCTGAGCACGAAGGCGGCCACGAAACAGAGCAGAAGCACGAGCGCGATCACGCCGCGGAGTCGAAAGAACAAGGAGTCAGGTTTCACGGGGCACGCCCCTTACGGGGTGAATGGAGCCCGTCTGCTAGAGCTCTTTGGGTGATGCTGAAGATGCAGGAGCTAGTCAGCGTCCCAGCAGGAATCCACCACTCCGGTGACTCCGCGGGACTCTGTCCGCACATCAGTGCTGTAGTACTGACTGCGATCTTCTGGGTTCGACCCGTCCTGCGGGCCGAGGGTGACGATGTCTGCACCGACAACGGCGTAGCTGTTGTCGAGCACGTGGACCATGCACTGCACAGTCGCGTCGAAGTCCTTCGTCACCTGGAAGTCTACTTCAGCTTCGGTGTCGGAGACGATGGTGTAGCCGACGTCGGTGTGCGTGATCTGACCGATGGCGTTGCCCACAGTGAAGTAGATCATCGCCGCCAGGGCCAGCAGGAGTGCTCCGAGGATCATCCAGCGTTGGGACTTCGCCGAGATCCGGCGCTTCGGCGCACCATACCGCGACTCCACGCCAGGAGAAGTCCCCGTGTCGCCGGAGGCTGCGGCCTCGGTGGTGCTGGACTCTGTCATCGGGACTATTCTAGGTGCTTATGTCGAGCTCACACCCCACTGCCTCCAAGATGTCCTCCCAGGAAGCATCACCCGCCGGTTCAGCAGCCCAGAGTCTTCCGGATTCCACCGGTCTGCGGATGCTCGCCGTCCATGCCCACCCCGATGACGAGTCCTCCAAGGGTGCCGCGATGATGGCCGCCTATGTCGCTGCGGGCGCGGAGGTCATGGTGGTCACGGCCACCGGGGGAGAGCAGGGGAGCCTTCTGAATCCTGCGGCGGGGGAGATCTACGCCTGCCACCGCGATCTCCCGGGAGTGCGCCGGATGGAGATGGCCGAGGCGGCCGAGGCGCTGGACATCGAGCACACCTGGCTCGGCTTCGCCGACTCGGGGCTTCCGGAGGGGGACCCGACGCCCCCGCTTCCCTTCGGCAGCTTCGCCACGCTCCCGCTGGAGCAGGTATCGGCCCCGCTGGTGCGCCTGGTGCGGAAGTTTCGCCCGCATGTGATCCTCTCCTACGACGAGGTTGGCGGCTACCCCCATCCGGACCACATCATGAGCCACAAGATCACCGTCGAGGCCTACCACGCAGCCGGCGACCCCACGCGGTACCGGGATCTCGGCGAGGCCTGGACGCCGCAGAAGCTCTACTACGACCGAGCGTTCAACCCCGGGCGGTTCGAAGCAATCCACAACGCCCTGCTCGAGGCCGGCTATGAGTCGCCCTATGAAGAGCGACTGCGGGCGTTCCGCGACGGGTCGATCTCGTGGATGACCGAGCATGAGGTCACCACGAAGGTCCCGGTGGGCACGTTCCTGGAGCACCGCGACCGGGCACTGCGGGCCCACCGCACCCAGGTCGAACCCGATGGCTTCTTCTTCGCGACCCCCAATGACTTCCTGCGCAAGGTCTATCCCTACGACGACTACGTGCTGGTGGAGTCGAAGGTGGAGACCGAGCTTCCAGAGCATGACATCTTCAGCGGACTGCGCTGAGCCGCTGTTGCGGGCTGGCAGAGTTTCTCCGGTGATTTCTACACGGCGTAGACTGAGCCGAGCGGTCGCCGTCGGCGGCTGCTCCAACAGCCCGGTCCGCAAGACTGACGACATTTAAGAGGCAGAGACACCAGTGAATCTACTTCCGGTGCTGAGCAGCGTGAGCCCAGGTGGCGGCGGTGGCGACGCCCCCGAACTGCGCCCCGGGCTCAACGAGCAGGACATCACCCCGGGCATCGAAGGCTTCCTCTTCACCGCCCTGGTGGTCGTGCTGCTCATCGTGGTGGTCCGCGATCTGGCCAAGCGCACGCGTCGGATGAAGTACCGCGCCGAGCTCGAAGACGAGGCCGCCGGGGAAGAGCCCGAGTTCCCGGGCGAGATCACCGAGGCGGAGATCTCCGCGGCCCAGCAGCGTTCCCGTGTGGCGGCGGCCGAGGCCCGCTTCGGCCCGACCCCCGTCGCCGACCCCGCTCCCGCCACCACGGACACCGACCCGGAGCAGACCCCTCCCTCTCGCTGAGCGGCGCCTTCACACCCCGCTGAGCGGCGGATTCTCCGAGCAGTTGAGTGGGATCCAGCCCCCGACTGCCCGGAGATTCCGCCCCTCAACGCGGGGGTGAGGTGTCTTAGACTGGCCTCATGGTGACGACGCTGCCCTATGGTTCCTGGCCCTCAAGCATCTCCGCCGAGCAGCTCGCTGTCGGAGGAAACCGGCTCGGAGCTCCGCAGTGGGTGGGCGAGCAGCTCTGGTGGAGCGAGGCGCTCGCCGCGGAGGGCGGTCGCCAGACGATCGTGCGCACGACCACTGACCCCGCGCAGACCAGCCAGGTTGAGCATGGACCGGCCGCCGGCAGACCAGACACTGTCAACGTGCTGCCTGCGCCCTTCAACGCCCGATCCCGCGTCCACGAGTACGGCGGCTCCTCCTGGATCGCGCTGACGCTCGGCGCTTCCACCGACGCCGCCGCGGGAGAGGCTGCCCCAGCTGCCGCCGCGGAACCGCTGGTGTTGTTCGTGAACTTCACCGACCAGCGGATCTATGCCTTCACCGAAGGCGAGCAGCCGCAGCCGATCAGTCCCGCCTCCGACGCAGTGGCGGAGGTAGAAGGACCCGCTCTCCGCTGGGCACAGCCGACCGAGGTCACCCTCACGGACGGCGTCCGGGAAGTCTGGTGGGTGTGTGAGGAGCATGTCGGCGGGGAAGACGCTGACGGGGCCCCGAAGATCGAGCGCTATATCGCTTCTGTGCCGTTGGACGGCTCTGCCGCCGAGGACGAGCTTGCAATCCGCAAGATCACACCTGCCTCGCGTTTCGTCGCACACCCGCGGCTCTCTCCGGACGGGACTCAGCTGGCGTGGATCTCCTGGGAGCACCCGCAGATGCCGTGGGACGGGACCCAGCTGCATGTCGGGCATATCGCCGCAGGCATGGTGGTCAACGAGCGGGTGCTCGATGGTGGCACCCAGGTCTCGGTGCTGCAGCCCGAGTGGAGGCGGTCAGGGGAGCTGGTCTACCTCAGCGACCGCTCCGGGTGGTGGAACCCCTGGACGGTGACGCTGGCCCCCGAGGGGCTCAGCGACGGGTCGGGGCATGTGGGGACCGCGGTCACGGAGGAGCCCCGCCAGCTGCTCCGCGACGAGCAGGAGTATGCGGGGCCGCTGTGGCAGCTCGGCGAGACCTGGCTGACCCTCATCGACGCCGACCATGCGCTCACCCTCTACGGCACAGCCACCGATTCGCTGGGCGTGCTGGATCTGGTCACCGGCACGGTGGCGCCGCTGGATCTGCCGCACACGACCCTCGCCGGGGTGGCGCTGCGCGCCGATGGTGCACTGGCGATCTATGGCTCCTCCACCACCGAATTCCCTGCGATCACGGTGGGACGGCTCACCATGACGCACGGGCACTGGCGGGTGGACCGCCCCGGCGTCGTCCGCTCTTCACGCAGTGATGCCCCCGACCCACGCCTGCTGCCCACCCCGGAGCCGATCACGGTCACCGACGCGACCGGGCAGCAGATCCAGGCAGTGCTCTACCGGCCGCGGCAAGAAGGGTTCTCCGCGCCGGAGGGTGAGCTGCCGCCCTACATCGCCCAGGTCCATGGAGGCCCCACCGGGCAGGCGGCGGTCGGGCTCTCGTTGGCGATCGCCTACTACACCTCGCGGGGGATCGGGGTGGTGGACATCAATTACGGCGGCTCCACCGGCTTCGGCCGCGCCTACCGGGACCGGCTCCAGGGCCAGTGGGGAGTGGTGGACGTCGCCGACACCGTCGCGGTGATGGAGCACCTGGTGGCCCAGCGCATCGCCGACGGCTCACGTCTGGCGATCGAAGGCGGCAGCGCCGGCGGGTGGACCACGCTCGCCTGCCTGACTCGGACCACGACCTTCGCCGCGGGGGTCTCGAGCTACGGCGTCGCGGACCTGGTGGCCCTCGCTCAGGACACCCACGACTTCGAGTCCAGGTACCTGGATGGGCTCGTCGGACCCTATCCCGAGGCAGCGGAGATCTACCGTGAACGGGCGCCGCTGAACCACGTGGACTCGCTGCAGACGCCCGTGCTGCTGCTCCAGGGTGACGAGGACCCGATCGTCCCGCCGAATCAGGCCGAGATGTTCCGCGACGCCCTGGCAGCGAAGTCCATCCCGCATGCGTATCTGCTCTTCGCCGGCGAGCAGCACGGATTCCGTCAGGCGCAGAACATCATCACCAGCTTCGAGGCCGCGCTGAGCTTCTACGGCCAGATCCTCGGGTTCGAGCCCGAAGGGATCCCGACCCTGGAGCTCACCCCCCACCGTTGAGCGGCGGATTCTACGACCAGCTGAGTGGGATCCAGGCCCCTGAAGCCCTTAATTTCCGCCGCTCAACGGGTGGGTGGGAACGTGGGTTGCCAACGCAAGGTGTCGACGCTCCGGGGGCGGGTGCGCGAGACTTGGCGGATGGGACACCGCCTCGCTGACAGCTCTTCGCTCTACCTCCGCTCACACGCGGACAATCCTGTGGACTGGTTCCCCTGGGGAGCAGAGGCCTTCGCCGAGGCCCGCCGTCGCGATGTTCCGGTCTTCGTCTCGATCGGCTACGCCGCGTGCCACTGGTGTCACGTGATGGCACGGGAGTCCTTCGAGGACGCCGCGCTCGCCGCGGCGCTGAATGAGCGGTTCGTCGCGATCAAGGTGGACCGCGAGGAACATCCCGACGTCGATGACACCTACATGGCCGCCACCCAGGCGATGACCGGTCAGGGCGGCTGGCCGATGAGCGTCTTCACGCTCCCCGACGGGCGGGTCTTCCACGCCGGCACCTACTTCCCTCCGCGCAGGTTCGGGCAGGTGCCCTCCTTCGCGGAGGTCCTGGACGCTGTGCATTCCGCCTGGACACAGCGCCGCGAGGAGGTGGAGACCTCCGCGGAGCAGATCGCCGCCTCGCTCGGAGCCCAGCGTCGCCAGCAGGCTGGTCTCGCCACCACCGTCCACACTCGGCAGGACGACGACGCCGCCTCCTCGGCCTCGACCGGAGACGCCGCAGTCGCGCCGCTCATGGACGCCGCCGAGGTCGAGGAGCTGGTCACCCAGGCGCTGGCCCTGCTCGCCGAGCAGGAGGACACCGTCCACGGGGGCTTCGGCTCCGCGCCGAAGTTCCCGCCCTCCCCGCTGCTGGGCTTCCTGCTCGAGGAGGCCGCCTGGGACCGAGCCTCGCCGGCGGCGGGGCTGGCCATCCGCACTCTGGAAGCGCTGAGCCGGTCCGCTCTGTTTGACCAGGTGGAAGGCGGTTTCGCCCGCTATGCCACCGACCTGGCCTGGGCGCTGCCACACTTCGAGAAGATGCTCTATGACAATGCCCAGCTGCTCGGGCACAGCGCACGGCTGAGCGTGCACCCGGCAGCCGACGCCGAGCAGCGTGAGCGAGCGGCACGTCAGGCCCGGATGAGCATCGACTGGCTGACCCGCCGCATGCTGCTGGAGGACTCCGGTCTGCTCGCTTCCTCCCTCGATGCGGACACCGTCGACGAGACGGGCCACCACGCCGAGGGGGCCACCTATCTGTTCGCCGACACCGAGCTGCACCAGGTCGCGCTCGCCGCCGGGCTGAACGAGACCGAAGTCGAGCAGCTCCTCGTGCTGAACCGCGGCGTCCCCGCGGATGAACATGGCGCCACCACCGGCGCCCCGCTGCACGTGACCCCGGAGACCCCACGCACCCTGCACTTCGATGCGCCGCTGACCGAAGCTCAGGCCACGCTCTGGGATCGCGCTCTGCCGGAGCTGCGCCGTCGTCGTGCGGAGCGGCATCAGCCTGCCCGCGATGAGAAGGTGGTCGCCGCATGGAACGCGCAGACCATCAGCTCGCTGGCGGTGGCCGCCGCCCTGTGGGCCGATGAGGCGCTGCTCGACGATGCCCAGGCGTTGGCGCAGCGGCTCTGGCAGACCCACGTGACCCTCGACGACGACGACGACGGCGCCGCCCGCGTGCACCGGATCTCCTACGCCGGGCGTCGCGGCGATGAGCTGGGCGGACTCTCCGACCACGCGCATCTCGCCGTGGCCTGCTTCCAGCTCAGCTCCGCCGGGGCGGAGACCGACCCGCAGACCGGCGCGCAGGACGGGGCAGCGGGTCCGGCGCAGGACGCGGGGGACTGGCGCGATCGGGGCGCGGCCGTTCTGCGCATGATGCTCAAGACCTTCGTCCGGGAGCAGGACGGGGAGCTGCAGCTGCTGGAGAGCGCCGACGATGACGGCCTGCTCGCCGCGGCCCAGCACGGCCCGCTGTTCGCCACGCCCCTGGACGGGCCCGAACCCAGCAGCGTCGCGGCTCTGGCCCAGGCGCTGCAGATGGCCGAGGCGCTGGAGCTGCTCAGTGCCGAGGATCTCCGGCCGGAGCAGATCCTGCAGCATGTGAAGCTCGCCGCCGCGAAGGCCCCCACGGTGATCGGGGCCTCGATGCTGGTCGCGCGGCGCTCGGCGAGAAAGTCCCCTGCCTTCCGGTTCCTCGGCGGGACGGCCCAGGACCTCGCGGAGGTGCGCCGCGCCGGGGCGCTCTACGGGGTGCCGGTGGAGCCGGTGGATGCGAAGCTGGTGGAGCCCGGAGCGGCGCTGCGACTGAGTGTCTGCCTCAATGCCGTCGGATCGATGGTCTGCCTGCCACCGGTGGACTCGCTGCAGGAGGTGCTGGAGGGTCTGCGCTGAGCAGCGGCGCTCGTGGTCGGGTCAGTGCAGGGACGTCGCCGGTTTCAGCGCGGCGCTCGCCCGCCATCCACAGCTCGGCTCAGCGCAGCAGAGCCAGCGCGATCGCGATGAAGTGGCAGATGAACCCGATCAGGGTGCAGGCATGGAACAGCTCGTGGAAGCCGAACCACTCGGGGGAGATGTTCGGGCGCTTGAGTGCGTAGAAGACCGCGCCGATGATGTAGGCGGCGCCGCCCACGACGATCAGCGTCGCCGCCACCGGATCGGCGGCGTAGAAGTCCCCGATGAAGACCAGAGCGGCGAGGCCGAGGATCACGTAGCTCGGGGTGTAGAGCCAGCGCGGAGCGGTGGTCCAGAAGATGCGGAATGCCGCCCCGAGCAGAGCCCCGATCCAGACCGAGACCAGCAGGATGGTGTCCTTGGGCTCGGGGAGCAGCGCCAGCGTCAGCGGGGTGTAGGTGCCGGCGATGATCAGCATGATGTTCGTGTGGTCCCACCGCTTGAGCCTCATGCCGGTCCGCTTCGACCAGTTCCCCACGTGGTAGACGGCGGAGACCACGAACATCATCAGCCCGGTGATCACGTAGACCACGGCGGCGGCCCGCAGCACGCCCGCGGGCGTCAGCACGATCAGCACGATCCCGGCGACCAGGACCACGGGCACCATGCCCGCGTGCAGCCGGCCCCGCAGTCTCGGCTTCGCTCGTTCCGAGCTGAAGGAGGCGCTGCCGGGGCCCTCTTGGACGGCGTCGAGGGCGGGGTGCTTGGTGTCTTGCTCACTGGTGGCCACGGCACGAGTCTAGGCGGGGCCGCGACAGGGGAGTAATGGGGATGACGGGGTGTGGTGCACGTCGCGCACGCCCGTCCAAGCCGTCCGATACGGATCGGGCGGGAGTCCCTTAGGGTGGGAAACGCGTCAACACTGCAGGAGGCTCCATGGGGTTGCGAGACATCGCCTACGCCGTCTATGAACGGCAGATCAGCCGTGCCCTGCCCAAGGACCGGATCCCCAAGCACATCGGCGTGGTGGTGGACGGCAATCGACGCTGGGCCAAGCTGGCCGGCACCCCCACGGCAGACGGGCACCTGGCGGGTGCCAATAAGATCGTCGAGTTCATCGACTGGTGCGCCGAGCTCGGTGTCCCCACTGTGACGCTCTACATGCTCTCCACGGACAACATGAGCCGCTCCGCCGATGAGCTGGAGACGCTCATGGACATCATCGCCGACACCCTGGAGCGGCTCTGTGAATCCCGCCCCGGCGGCCGGCCCGTGCGGGTGCACCCGGTCGGGCAGCCCGAGCTGCTTCCGGAGCCGCTCGCCGCCCGGCTGCGCAGCGTGGATGAGGAGCTTGCGCGCGCCTGTGAGGAGCCAGCCGTGCATGTCAACGTGGCGGTGGGCTACGGCGGACGGCAGGAGATCGTCGACGCGGTCAAGGAGCTGCTGCGCGATGCCGAGTCCCATGGACGCAGCATCAGTGAGGTGGCCGAGGACCTGACTCCCGGGTCCATCGCCGATTGGCTCTACACCCGCGGACAGCCTGACCCCGACCTGATCATCCGCACCTCCGGAGAGCAGCGCCTCTCCGGCTTCCTCATGTGGCAGTCGGCCTATTCGGAGTTCTACTTCTGCGAGGCCCTCTGGCCCGATTTTCGCCGGGTGGACTTCATCCGTGCCCTGCGCGACTACGCTCAGCGGCAACGGCGCTTCGGAAACTGACGGGCCGCTCGTCCAGCGGGACGAACCGGGGAGCAGGATTAACCGGATCGTCACAAGAAAGTCATTCGAATTACCCCCGTGTGATTCGAACGCGGAGTACTCTTCGAAGTGTCAGAACACTGACCGGAGAGGCCCGATAGCGTATGCCCCAGGCATCACGTGGAAGGGGTCGGACCGGCCCCACAGGGCCGAACCGACCACACCCTGAGAATAGATACGGGAACACGACAAGGTTCCGCCGCGAGTCCGATGCGCCGACAGGTGCAGCACGGCACGCGGACGGGACCTTTTGCGTTCCCGGGTATGGAGAAACCGTGGCCTCCTCGCACCTGACCCCCACCACCCCAGATTCCCTCGGCGCCGGCGAGCTGGATTCGGCCGTGGCCGGAGAAGTCGCCCAAAAGTCCTATGTGCTCGACACTTCGGTGCTGCTCTCGGACCCCAAGGCCTTCCTGCGCTTCGCCGAACATGAGGTGATCCTCCCCGTCGTCGTGATCTCTGAGCTGGAGCACAAGCGTCACGATGCGGAGCTGGGCTATTTCGCGCGCTCCGCGCTGCGGCTCCTCGATGAGCTCCGGGTCAGACACGGGGCGCTGAACCGTCCCATCCCCCTCAACGAGGAGGGAGGCGAGTTGCTCGTGGAGCTCAATCACATCTCCCTGGACGTGCTGCCCGCCGGCTTCCGCGGAGCCGACAACGATGCCCGGATCCTCGCCGTGGCGAAGAACTTCGCCGATGAGGGCCGCGATGTCACCGTGGTCTCCAAAGATCTGCCCATGCGAGTCAAGGCCTCAGCCATGGGTCTGGCGGCCGATGAGTACCGCAATGAGTGGGTCACCGATTCCGGGTGGACCGGCCTCGCCGAGGTGACCGCCACCGAGGAACAGGTCAACGCGCTCTATGAGGGCGAGAAGATCGACCTCGAAGATGCCGAGGAACTCCCGGTCAACACCGGGCTGGTGATCTCCTCCGGTCGCGGCTCCGCGCTCGGACGGGTGCGTCAGCACGGCCCCTCACGCAAGTACGTGCAGGTGGTGCGGGGGGACCGGGACATCTTCGGGCTGCATGGCCGCTCCGCGGAGCAGCGCCTGGCCATCGACATGCTGATGGACCCGGAGCTGGGCATCGTCTCGATGGGAGGCCGAGCGGGAACGGGGAAGTCCGCGCTCGCCCTCTGCGCCGGGCTCGAAGCTGTGCTCGAACGCGGGGAGCACAAGAAGATCATCGTGTTCCGCCCGCTCTACGCCGTGGGTGGCCAGGAACTGGGCTACCTGCCCGGATCCGAGTCGGAGAAGATGAATCCCTGGGGCCAGGCGGTCTACGACACCCTCGGCGCGCTGGTCTCGCAGAACGCGCTGGAGGAGATCATGCACCGCGGGCTGCTCGAGGTGCTGCCGCTGACCCATATCCGCGGGCGATCGCTGCACGACGCCTGGGTGATCGTGGACGAGGCCCAGTCGCTGGAGAAGAACGTCCTGCTCACGGTGATGTCCCGCATGGGACAGAACTCGAAGATCGTGCTCACCCACGACGTCGCCCAGCGCGACAATCTGCGGGTGGGCCGCCATGACGGGATCGCCGCCGTGGTGGAGATCCTTAAGGGCAACCCGCTCTTCGGGCACGTGACGCTGACCCGCTCCGAGCGCTCCCGAATCGCCGCACTGGTCACGGAGCTGCTCGAAGACGCCTGAGCGCAGACTGCTGGACGCACCCATGAGGTGAACCCACACTGATCGGGCCGCGCGCGCCGTCGCTATCTGGAGGCGGTGCGCGCGGCCCGCTCGGCGCGGGCCTGTCTGGTGAAGAGCAGCGCGACGACGACGCCGGCCACCGCTCCGGCCAGGTGACCCGCCCAGGACACCCCGCCAGCGCTGATCGGGGTCATTCCGACGAGCATGCTGAGCCCGTAGAGGAACAGCACCGCCAGCGAGAAGACCACTGCGAGGATCCGTCGCGTGATGAAGCCGTAGGCGACCAGGAAGGTCGCGAAGCCGTAGATCACCGCCGAGGCTCCGATGTGCAGCCCGCCGCAGTCGAAGCCCTGCGGTGCATGGCAGACCCAGGGAGTGCCGCCGACCCAGAGCAGCACCCCGGAGAGCAGCCAGATCAGCGTGGTGATCTTCACGAAGTGCCGCGTCAGCAGCGAGAGCATCCCGCCGAGCACCAGCCAGGACATGGTGTTGCTCAGGATGTGGCCCAGGCTGCCATGGAGCAGCGGCATGAACAGGATGCCGAGCAGGCCATCGGCCTCACGGGCCTGGAGTCCGAGCGCACGGTTGATCCAGTTTCCGGTGAAGAACGAGGCCACGAAGAAGGCCCACATGCCGGCCAGGGGCACCACCACGGGGAGAAAGGTCCGCCCGAACGTGGACTTGAGGTCTCGGCTCAGTGAACCCCAGGAATCCCCGGAGCCCTCGCTGATCTCCGTGCTGGCCGCGGGCTCCCGGAAAAATCTGCGCATACCCCCATGCTACTGAGGCTGGGAGTGTGACTGCCGCTCGAGGTCGCGGAAAAGTCTTCCGATGGGTTGATCCACAGAGCCGAATGAACCAAGCTGAGCGAACCCCGCCCCGACGCTGTGGAGGAACCCGAGATGTCCGATACCTCTGAACCTGCCGAGAATGCTGTGCCGTCGAAGTACACCGTGGAGTCCTCGAACGAGGTGCATCTCCACATCGAGGACCACGGCGGCGAGGGTCGTCCGGTGGTGCTCATCCATGGGTGGCCACTGACCTCTGAGTCCTGGGACGCGCAGGTCGATGTCCTGATCGCCGCAGGATTCCACGTGGTCACCTACGACCGTCGCGGCTTCGGTGGTTCGGCCACGCCCGAGTCCGGCTATGACTATGACGCCTTCGCCGATGACCTGCGCAGCGTCCTGGAGGATCTGGACCTTGAGGACGCCACCCTGGTCGGATTCTCGATGGGCGGCGGGGAGGTCGCGCGCTACGCCAGCCGCCATGGAATGCAGCGCCTGCACTCGGTGGTCTTCGCCTCCGCGGTCCCGCCGGCGCTGATGCAGTCCGAGCAGAATCCCGACGGCCCGCTGGATGAAGAGACCTTCCAGCAGATGCGCGATGGTCTGGAACAGGACCCGGAGAGCTTCTACGACCAGTTCGTCACCAACTTCCTCTCGGCACAGGGGGAGCTGATGGTCAGTGAGGGTGAGCACGCTGAGGTCCTCGCGCTGGCGCGTCAGGCGGATCAGCGGGCAGCGCTGGGGGCGATGGACGCCTGGGCGCGCACCGATTTCCGGTCCGATCTCGAGTCCGTGACGGTGCCCGCGCTGATCCTCCACGGAGACTCCGACGCCGTGGTGCCCTTCGAAGGGTCCGGCCGCCGCACCCACGAGTCGCTGCGTGATGCCGAGCTGGTCCTCATCGAGGGGGCGCCCCATGGGGTGAACGTCAGTCACCCGGATGAGTTCAATCGCGGACTGATCGAATTCCTCGTCCGCTGATCCAGGTCCCCTGGTCGAGTCAGCGGACCGGCGGCTGCTGACCCGTATGTCCTGCCTCGGAGCCGGCTGGCACGTTCGCGGGATCCAGTTATTAGACTGGGCCCATGACCGAGAACACAGCTGAGACCGAATACCGTATCGAGCGCGACACCATGGGCGAGGTAAAGGTGCCTGCCCAGGCGTTGTACCGCGCTCAGACCCAGCGCGCCGTGGAGAACTTCCCGATCTCGGGACGCACCCTGGAGCGCGCTCACATCGAAGCCCTGGCGCGGGTGAAGAAGGCCGCCGCGCTCGCGAACAAGGAGCTCGGGGTGCTCGATGGCGAGCTCGCCGATGCGATCGTCCATGCCGCTGAGCAGGTGGAGACCGGCGATCTGGACGAGCACTTCCCGATCGACGTCTTCCAGACCGGTTCCGGCACCTCCTCGAACATGAACACCAACGAGGTGCTGGCCACGCTGGCGAACCGCTACCTGGCGGAGAAGGGCTCGGACAAGGAAGTCCACCCGAACGATCACGTCAACGCCTCGCAGTCCTCCAATGACGTCTTCCCCACCTCGGTGCACGTGGCCGCCACCTCCGCACTGGTCAATGATCTGCAGCCCGCGCTGGCATACCTGGCCGAGGCGCTGGAGACCAAGTCGAAGGAGTTCGCCACGGTGGTGAAGTCCGGGCGCACCCACCTCATGGACGCCACCCCGGTGACCCTGGGTCAGGAGTTCGGCGGTTACGCCGCACAGGTCCGCTACGGCGTCGAGCGCATCGAGTCTGCTCTGCCGCGCGTGGCCGAGGTTCCCCTGGGCGGCACCGCCGTGGGCACCGGCATCAACACCCCGCAGGGCTTCGCCGAGAAGGCCATCGCCAACCTGGCCTCCGACACCGGGCTGCCGCTCACTGAGGCTCGTGACCACTTCGAGGCTCAGGCCAACCGCGACGGACTCGTGGAGGCCTCCGGTCAGCTGCGCAACATCGCCTACTCGCTGATGAAGATCAATAACGATCTGCGCTGGATGGGCTCGGGCCCGAACACCGGCCTCGGGGAGATCTCGCTGCCGGATCTCCAGCCCGGCTCCTCGATCATGCCCGGCAAGGTCAACCCGGTGATCTGCGAGTCGGCCATCCAGGTCTGCGCTCAGGTGATCGGCAACGACACCACGGTGGCGCTGTCCTCCACCAATGGTGCTTTCGAGCTCAATGTGGGCATCCCGGTGATGGCAGCGAACCTGCTGGAGTCCATCCGGCTGCTGAAGAACACCAGCTATGTCATGGCGGACAAGATGATCAAGGGCCTGACCGCCAATGAGGAGCGCGCCGCGTTCCTCGCCGCAGCCTCCCCTTCGGTGGTCACCCCGCTGAACAAGCACATCGGCTACGAGGCCGCTGCGGAGATCGCCAAGCACGCGGTGAAGAACAAGCTCACGGTGCGCGACGCCGTCGTCGAACTGGGCTACATCGAACGCGGTGACCTCACCGAGGCGCAGCTCGACGAGTCCCTCGACCTGATGAGCATGACCCGCCCCGGCTAGAACGCACTCTCTGCTCCACCTGGTCCCGGGTGGTTGAGGTTTCCGGTGGTTCCGCATCCACCGGAGACCTCAGCCCCCGGGATTTCTGGTCTCAGCTGCGGAATCGGGCCGGGGCTCCGGTGTCCAGCGCCCACTCGATCACCATGCGCTGGTCCTCGCTGATCGGCTCGGGCAGCTCTGAGATCGGGAACCAGCCCACCTCCACCGATTCCTCGTCATTGACCCGCGCCTCCCCCGAGAGCGGCTCCATCTCCAGCACGGTGTCGAGGTATCGGCAGGCGTCACCGTTGGGGTAGCGCACAAGGTGCGTGGCGAAGACTCCCGCGACCCGCACGGCGCGGGCGATCACCCCGGTCTCTTCCTGGACCTCACGGGCGGCGCCGACGGCGGGATCCTCGCCCGGATCCAGGATTCCCGAGGTGACCGTCCAGGCGCCGTTGTCGGCCCGGCGCACGAGCAGCACCTCCGGCTCCGCGTGGTCCGTCTGGGCTGGGTGCTCAGTCTGGTCCGCCTTGGGGTCTGGCCGGCGGATCACGACGCCGCGAGTGGCCGGGACCCAGAGCTCGCGGGTGCCGATGTGTTCGCGCAGATCTTGGATGAAGTCTGGGGTGGGCATGGATTCACCCTAGCGAGACGCCGCCGCTCACCGTCAACGCCACGGCCGTGCCGAGCAGCAGGAACGGTCCGAAGGCGACGGCTGTCTTGGCGGTCGCCCGACCGGAGATCAGCAGTCCCGCAGAGACGAGTCCACCGAAGAGGAACGACAGGACGACGGCGGCCACCACCGTGGCCCAGCCCAGGAACCCTGTGTACAGCCCGAGCACGACGGCGAGCTTCACATCGCCCATGCCCAGCGCCCGGGGACTGATCATCTGCACGATCAGAAACGAGGCGCCCCAGACGAAAGCCGCCGTGAGGGCGCGCAGGGCGGCGAACGGCTCGCCGAGCAGCAGGGCCGTGATGATCAGCAGGCCCAGCGTGATCCCCGCCCAGGGGTAGATGATCCGATTTGGGAGCCGGTGTTCACGCAGGTCATTGAAGCTCAGCGCGAGGGCGCACACGGCGAAGACCAGCCCGCCCAGCAGCAGCATCAGGCCGGCCAGCCCCTGGGTGAGTGAGCCTGAGACGAGCAGCTCGACGATGAACGCAATCACGCCCCCACCCTAGGGCTGATCTGCGGATCAGGGAATGGGCGTGTGTGGCTGTGGAGGGCTCAGACCTCGCCGATGGAGGTGACCACGTCGGCGCGGCCCTCGGAGAGTCGGTAGGTGACACCCATGACGGCCGTGCGGCCCTCTGCCACGGCGTCGTGGAGCACCCGTGAGTGGTCCACGATCCGGTGCGCGGTCTGCTTCACATGTTCTTCCACCGTCTCGTTCACCCCGGTGATGCCGGCGCGCTGGGCGGCGAGCACCGAGGGTGTGATCCGTTCGACGAGACTGCGCACGAACCCGGTCGGGGTGACTCCGGATTCGGTGGCCTGCACCGCCGCGGTGACCGCGCCGCAGGAGTCATGGCCGAGCACCACGATCAGGGGAACCTTCAGCTCGGAGACGCTGAATTCCAGGGAGCCGAGCACGGCGTCGTCGGTGACCTGACCTGCGGTGCGGACCACGAAGATATCGCCCAGCCCGACGTCGAAGATGATCTCCGCGGCGAGACGGGAGTCTGAGCAGCCGAAGATGGCAGCAATGGGATGCTGGGACTCGGTGAGCGAGTTCCGGCGTGCGGCGTCCTGGTTGGGATGCTGCGACTCACCGGAGACGAAGCGCTCATTGCCGGACTTGAGCCGCTCCCAGATCTCAGCAGGAAGCGGCTGCGCCGCTGTCGTCTTTGCGGTCATTCTGCAGCTCCTCCGTTGTCGTCCACTGGCTCGTCTGCCTCTACTTCTACATCAATGGCCTCGGTGACGGCCTCGAGGAAGGTCTCGAACTGCTCCTCCGTGGCGGTGCCGCCCAGCACGATCGCGGTGCCGTCGATGGTGTTCTCCTCGGCCTCTAGCACGTAATACCGGCGGTCCTCGGACTCGCGGACCTCGAAGCGCAGGCCCGCGATCGTCTCTTCCCCGGTGGTGCCGCCCTGACGGGTCTCTTCGTTGACCCAGGCGGGATTGGGCTCATCGGTCTGCGAGAAGCTCAGGAAGCTCGCCTCGTCGATGGAGTAGCCCACCTCCCAGGCGGTGACGCCGAGCTCCGCGCGGTTCTCCCAGCGGGCGTAGTTCGCGCTCCACCCCTCGGGGACCTCGGGAGCGATGGCCGCGTAGTCGGTCACATCGTTGGTCCAGGCGGCGGCCTCGGTGACGTTCTCATCGGGAGTGAAGCTGACGTCCTGCTCCGGCCGGAGCCCCATGACCGCGAAAACGCCCAGCAGGGTCACCGCCACGGTGATGACGATGCCGATGAGCGGCTGATTCATCCGCTTGGCCTGGGACTCGGTCAGCTGCGGGGTGGGGGTCTCTTCTTGCTCGGTCACCCTCCCATTGTCGCACCGTCGAGGGACATGCCAGGCGCACCCTCGACGGACATGGCAGGCGGGTGCGAGGTTATGATCGTTGCAGGGTCGGCGACGATGCTGGCCATAAGCCGAGACGACAAGGTGGCCTTAGCCCATGAACGATTCTTCGCAGCCCCGCGATACGCGCTCCGACGACGGGTCGTCCCAGGACTTCTCACACCTCTCTGCTCGACTCGCCGTGGGTGACTCCGAGCCGGACCGCCACCTGGCCATGGAGCTGGTGCGCGTGACCGAGGCCGCAGCGATCGCAGGCGGCGCCTGGGTGGGCATGGGGGACAAGCTCACCGCAGACGGGGCCGCAGTGGATGCCATGCGCTCCCTGCTGGACACCGTCAACCTCAACGGGATCGTGGTGATCGGTGAGGGTGAGAAGGACGAAGCGCCGATGCTCTTCAACGGGGAGCGGGTCGGCAACGGCACCGGACCCGAGGCCGATGTCGCGGTGGATCCCATCGACGGCACACGACTGACTGCCCTGGGCTACAACAACGCGCTCGCAGTCCTCGCCGTGGCCGAGCGCGGCACCATGTTCGACCCCTCCGCCGTCTTCTACATGGACAAGCTCGTCACCGGACCCGAGGCCGCCGACCTGGTGGACCTGCGGCTGCCGGTCAAGCAGAATCTGCATCTGATCGCGAAGGCCAAGAACAAGCGGATCAGCCAGGTCAACGTCTGCGTGCTGGACCGTCCGCGCCACTCCAAGCTCGTCGACGAGATCCGCGAGGCCGGCGCCCGCGTGCGCTTCATCATGGACGGCGACGTGGCCGGCGGCATCGCAGCCGCCCGCGAGGGCTCCGGCGTAGATGTCCTGATGGGCGTCGGAGGCACCCCGGAGGGCATCATCACCGCCTGCGCCATCAAGGCCGTGGGCGGAGTGATTCAGGGCCGGCTCGCCCCCGTGGACGACGACGAGGCGCAGAAGGCGCTCGACGCCGGCCATGACGTCAGCAGGATCCTCACCACCGAGGAACTCGTCACCAGCGACAACTGCTACTTCGCCGCCACCGGCATCACCGACGGCGACCTGCTGCGCGGCGTGCGCTACCAGGGCGACAAGGTCACCACCCAGTCGATGGTCATGCGCTCGAAGTCCGGCACCGTCCGGATCATCGACGCCGAGCACCAGGCCCGCAAGTGGGAGTCCTACACCCGGCAGTAGATCGTTGCTCCAGGGGAGACCATCTGCGGACGAGAAGAAAAGGGGAGTCGCCATGACAGACATGTTGCGCTCACTGTTTTTCCTGGCCGCCGCAGGCCTGACCCTGAACCTGCGTGAAGGGTTTCTCCTGGGTGATGCACTGGCTGTGCCGCTCATCGCGATCTTCGTGGCAGGATTTGCGGGATCCGTCCTCTGGACCGCGCGCACTCGCTGGAAGTCGCAGGAGGTCCCGTCATAGACGAGATGCACGGTGGTACGGGCTTCTCGGGTGTGAAGCGGATGCGTCTGCGCTACGCCGGCGTGTGTCATCTCTGCGGGCGCCAGCTGCCGCAGCGGGTGGAGGCGCTCTATGACAAGGGCCTCAAGAAGGTCAGGTGCCTCGACTGTGCTTCCGGGCAGCAGTGGGAGGAGCCATTGACCGCTGAGGGGGCGCCGTCTCCCGCGTCACGTGCCTTGCCGCCGCCACCTCAAACCGCAACAGAGCCTCCATCACCAGAACCATCACCTATCGAGCGTGGCCGGGCAGGTCTCGGTGCCCAGCGAGAATATGAGCGGCGCAAGGCGCGCGACGAGGCGCGCACCCGGCAGAAATGGGGTCGCTTCGGCGGCATCGCGGTGGCCCTGAGCCAGGAGAAGCAGAGCACCACCGCCTGGGCCCTAGGGGCCGAAGGGGAACGTCGCATCGGGGCGCGCCTGGATCGAGTCGCCTGGGAGCTCGGCGGCCTGGTGCTGCACGACCGGAAGATCCCTGGTTCTCGCGCCAATATCGACCATATTCTGGTGGTGCCCAGCGGAGTTTGGGTCATCGATGCCAAGAAGTACACCGGCAAAGTGGAGATACGACGCAACGGAGGCTTCTTCACGCCGCTGGTGGAGAAGCTCACCGTGCGCGGAAGGGACTGCACCTCACTGGTGGAGCAGTCACTCAGACAGGTGGAGCTGGTGCGCGAGGTGGCTCCCACCGTGCCCGTCACCGGGGTGCTGTGCTTCGAGGGTGCCGAGTGGCCGCTTGGCGGTCACCTGCGCACCCGCGGGATCCAGGTTCTCTGGCCCAGGAGGATCAAGCGCGTCGCGGGAGCTCGCACGGGCGCCTTCATCGACGTCAACGTCATCGGCGCGCAGCTCGCCACCCATTTTCGCGCCACGAGATGAGGCGTCACGGTGCAGCGCGCAGCCCGCACCTCGTGGCGCCTCCCGCCAGATCACTGAACTTCGGCGTCGGGCGGGGCGACCCGGTGACGCCGGGAACTGTCTGCTGAAGCAACACCAGGCACCGCCGCGAGGTCCTGCGCCTGGGGACGCTTGAGCTCGGAGTCCGCGCCCGCGCCGTCGGACTGCACGCTGGGCGCGGCATCCGGACCCGCCGCCCCAGCAACGTCCTCCGTGTGACCGGTGATCTGGCCCAGGCTGCGCAGCACCTTGTCGATGACCAGCCCTGAGGCTTTGAGTTCGGAGACGACCTCATCCATGGTCTCGAGGTGTTCATCGTCCACGGTGATGATCCAGTGCTGCGTGGTCATGATCGTGTTCCCTCCGGTCGGCCGTCTCCCAGCCCCGGTGGCACGGGTTCTGCGGTTCCCAGCGCAGGGATCGTGGCCAGCCCGGCCCCCACGTCGGCCACCTCCAAGCCCTCGAGCGGAAGCGCCGTGCGGATCAGCTCATCCCAGAGCTCCTGGCCGCGCAGTCCGGTCGCGCCGGCCAGCACTGCCGCGATCCCGGAGACATGCGGGGTGGCCATGGAGGTGCCGCTGATGCTGCGGAACAGCTCCGGGCGGGGCCAGGAGGAGTAGATGTCCACCCCGGGAGCCGCGATGTCCACCTCCCCGCCATCGTGGGGGAGTGACCGGGCGGAGAAGTCAGCGACCTGCAGCGCAGAATCCACCGCGGCCACGGCCATCACGAAGGGACTGTTCGCCGGTGCCCCCACGAACCCGGGATCCCCGGCGGCGCGCCCGGCATTGTTCCCCGCCGCGGCGACGAGCAGCGAGCCCTGCTCCAACGCTCGCCGGCCCGCTGTCACATACGGCGGATGGACCTCACGCACATCGGCGCCTAAGGACATGGAGATCACCTGGCAGCCGTTCTGCAGCGCCCAGTCGATCCCAGCGAGGATGGAGGTGTCGGAGCCGGACCCGTCCTTGCCCAGCACCTTGCCGGAGAAGACCTCCACCCCGGCGGCCACTCCGTACCCGGGTCCGCTCTGCGCCACCCACGGGCCGCAGGCGGTGCCGATGCAGTGGGTGCCGTGACCATGAACATCCTCGGGACCCTCACCGGCGATGAAGGACTCCAGCGTCACGCTGCGCCCCGCGAAGTCAGGGTGGGAAGCGTCGAACCCCGTGTCCAGCACGGCCAGCCGCATCCCGCCGCCGGTCTGTCCGCTGTCCTGGGCCCGGCGGATCTGGATCGCCTGCAGCCCCCAGGTCAGCTCGGCGCTGTCTGCCGCGCTCCGGGCGACAGCCTCCACCGGCCCTGCACTGGGGTCAGACGCACTGGGACCCGCGTTCGGCGGGGTGGTGAGGGCGTAGTAGGTGAGCTCGGGGGTATAGCTCATCGGCCGACGTCGTTCTCGGCACATTCCGCTGAAAGCTTCCAGTTCCTCGGGGTCCCCGTCCACCACGCCGACCCCGAGCCGGGGAAAGTACACGTCGGTGGAGAAACCCTGGGCGCTGAGCAGACCCGGCGCCTCTCGCTCCAGCACCTCAGCATCGGAGGTGTCGAATGTCACTACAAAGCGTCGCATGGCCGTCCCATCCATCCGTAGAGCTGACACGTGCGCCCAGGCTAAGGTCGAAACCTGCGAATCCGCCGGGTGACTCGCGCGTGAGTGATCACCGGTCATCTGTCCGGCACACAGCGCTCGGCGCCGGGGGTGTTTCCCTGTGCAGGCCCGGCGGGGTCATGACGCATAATTGGGGACTGTGACGCGACCCGAGAGCTCCCCAGCGCCGAGAGACGCCCCCCGCAGCCCCGACGGCACCCCGCGGGTCGGGGTGATCGGTGACGGCCAGCTGGCCCGAATGATGGCGCCCGCCGCAGTCGAACTCGGCATCGAGCTTCACCTGCTCGCCGGTTCCGCCGACTCCTCCGCCGCTCAGGTCATCCCACACACCACGCTGGGGGACTACCGCGATCCGCAGACGGTCACCGCCTTCGCCGCCGACCTCGACGTGATCACCTTCGACCACGAGCATGTGCCCGCCGAGGTGCTCTCCGCGCTCGCCGATTCGGGCATTGCGATGCATCCCGGGCCCGAGGCGCTGATCTACGCGCAGGACAAGCTCGCGATGCGCCGCGCGGTCGAGGAGCTCGGCCTGCCCAACCCGCGCTGGGCCGAGGTGCACACCGTGGCGGAGCTGCTCGAGTTCGGTGCTGAGACCGGATGGCCCGTGGTGCTGAAGACCCCCCGCGGCGGCTACGACGGCAAGGGCGTGCGGATGATCGACTCCGCCGAGGAGGCCCCCGCCGCCCAGGACTGGTTTGATCGCGCCGCCGAGGGTCCGACCGGTCTGCTGGCCGAGCAGAAGGTTCCCTATACCCGCGAGCTCTCCGCGCAGGTGGCACGCTCCGCCGCCGGGGAGACCATGCCCTATCCCGTGGTGGAGTCCACCCAGACCGACGGCGTCTGCGACGAGGTCATCGCCCCGGCTCCGCACACCAGTGACACCCATATCGAGGCCGCGGAACGCATCGCCCGCACCATCGCTGAGAAGCTGCAGGTCACCGGCATGCTCGCAGTGGAGCTCTTCGAGATCAGCGAAGACGCCGTGGACGCGGAACGCGGGATCGTCCCGGGGATCTACGTCAACGAGCTGGCCATGCGACCGCATAATTCTGGGCACTGGACCATGGACGGATCCATCACCAGCCAGTTCGAACAGCACCTGCGAGCAGTGCTGGGCCTGCCGCTGGGCGCCACCGAGGTCAAGGGCGGTGCCGGCGGATACACCGTGATGAAGAATCTGCTCGGCAGCTCCACTCCGGGGGAGCGTTCCCTGCACAGCTCCTTCGCCGCCGCGATGCGCCGTTCCCACGGCTCCAAGATCCACCTCTACGGAAAAGAGGCACGCCCCGGTCGCAAGATCGGGCACGTGAACATCCTGACCCAGACGCATTCTTCGCAGGAAAGCTGGGAGACCCGCCGCTCGCGGCTGCAGCGCGTCCGCCGAGCCGCCGCCGAGGTGGCCGAGATCATCGTGGAAGGACCAGCATGAGCCAGCCCAGCGAGTCCCCCGCCCAAGAGGCTCCGGAGCAGACTCCCGCAGCCAAGCCCCAAGGCTCCGGCCACACCACGGCCAAGGTGGCACTGGTCATGGGGTCGAACTCCGACTGGCCGATCATGCAGGCGGCCGCTCAGGCGCTGGATGAATTCGGCATCACCTTCGAGGCCGACGTCGTCTCCGCCCACCGCATGGCGGAGGAGATGATCCACTACGGCAAGACCGCGCACACCCGCGGCATCCGGGTCATCATCGCCGGCGCCGGCGGGGCCGCGCATCTGCCCGGCATGCTGGCATCGGTGACCCCGCTGCCGGTGATCGGCGTCCCCGTGCCGCTGAAGCACATGGACGGGATGGATTCCCTGTTGAGCATCGTGCAGATGCCCGCCGGTGTCCCCGTGGCCACCGTCTCCGTGGGAGGTGCCCGCAATGCGGGTCTGCTCGCGGTGCGCACGCTGGCCGCCGGAGACACCGCCCAGGCCGCCGAGCTGCGCGCCAAGCTGCTGGACTTCCAGACCACCCTGGCGGCCGAGGCCCACGCCAAAGGGGCCCGTCTGCGCGAGGAAGCCGCCGAGCTGGGGACGTACCGCGCCCGATGACTGAATCCGCCATCAGCTACCACCGGTTCAGCAGCCAACCGGATGTGATCCGCAGCCCGCAGCGTGGCTCGGACACCGACCGCACCCGCCGCGCGTTCATGCTGCTGACGCTGACCCTGTTCATCCCGGGCGGAGCGCAGATCGCGGCCGGCTCCAAGAAGCTCGGCCGCATCGCGCTGGCCGTGACCGTGGCCTGCTGGTTCACCGCGCTGCTGCTGGGCATCATGTTCCTGACCATGCGCGGCGTCGTGCTCTCCATGCTCACCCAACCCTTCATGCTCTGGCTCGCGGTGGTGATCCTGGGCGCGCTCGCGCTGGGCTGGCTGCTGCTGTGGCTGGACACCTTCCGGCTCATCCACTTCGCCTCGCTCGCGCCGGGGATGAAGCCGATCGTCGCCGTCGTCCTGGCGGTGCTGATGATCCTGACCTCCGGCGGGCTGGGTTACGCCGCGAAGCTGGTCAATGAGGGCCGGGCCACGCTGGGCGGCATCTTTTCCAGCGGCCCGGGCATCCCCGCCGTCGACGGGCGCTACAACTTCCTGCTCATGGGCGCCGACGCCGGCGAGGGTCGAGAAGGGCTGCGTCCGGACTCGATCCACGTGGTCAGCGTCAATGAGGACTCGGCCGAGACGATCATCTTCTCCATCCCGCGCAACTTCCAGAACGCCCAGTTCAACGAGGACTCCCCGTTGAACGCCGTGTACCCCACCGGGTATGACTGCGGTGACGAGTGCATCATCAACTTTCTCTACACGGATGTGATGAACTACCATCAGGACCTCTATCCCGAGGCCGCGGATCCGGGTGCCGAAGCCATGATGGACGCGGTGTCCGGCACCCTGAACCTCGAAGTCTCGGGCTACGTGATGATCGACATGGGCGGCTTCGAGAACCTCATCGACGCCATGGGTGGGGTCTCCGTGGATTCCGGGGGCTGGGTGCCCTACCGCGGCCCGCTGCCCGATGGCACCTGGGGCGACAACTGGTGGGGTCCCGGGGTGTACGAGTTCACCGGTCAGGAGGCGCTGGCCTACGCGCGGTCGCGGACCTTCAGCTCAGACTACAACCGGATCCAGCGCCAGCAGTGCATCCAGCAGGCCATGATCTCCCAGTTCAACCCGCAGACCCTGTTGTCCCGTTTCAGCGAGATCATGACCGCTGGCGAGAACGTGGTGGAGACCAACCTTCCGCAGACCCAGCTGGGATCCTTCCTGGATCTCGCGGTGGACGCCAAGGGCCAGCAGATACAGCGGCTGGTGCTGGGCGCACCCGACTTCGAGGCGGAGGGCAACCTCTTCTCCACCTACCCTGATTTCGATCTGATCCAGCAGCGCGTGGACCAGCTGATCGCCAATGAACAGGACGACGACGGCGGCGCATTCGGCTCCGCAGGGTTCCTGCCGGCGCAATCCGGTGTGCTCGGTGTGACGCTGCCGACAGCCGTCCAGGCTTCGAAGCAGGCCGCGGATGCGGTGGAGGAGGACGAGGCGCCCATCGATGCGACCCCGCCACCGACCCAGCCAGACGGCTCTGACCTGACTCGGGAGTTCCTGGTGCAGGCTCAGCTGAATGGCCAGGTGGACATTCTGCAGGAGGCTGCCTCCACGAATTACCTCTGCGAGCCGGTGAACTAGGGCTGATAAGGTTCCCCCGATGTTCAGGATGATCAATCCCGTGCGCGAGTACGCATGGGGTTCTACGACTGCGTTCAGTGAGCTCTTCGGCTGGGCTTCTTCGGCGTCCCCGCGGGCCGAGATCTGGATGGGCGCACATCCTGGGGATCCGTCTTCACTGGAGCTGGGCCCCGAGGGTGGCGATATGGACGCCGCGAGTGCGGTGGCCGACGGGGCCGATCTCGCCGACCCGGCCGTGCTGGCCGAGTCCGCCGCGCGCTCCGTGACACTGCCGGAGTATCTGCAGCGCTCCGGCGAGGCCTCCGGCAGCTTTCCCTTCCTGCTGAAGGTCCTGGCCGCCGAGCAGCCGCTCTCGATCCAGTCCCATCCCACCAGGGCCCGCGCCCAGGCTGGGTTCGCGGCCGAAGAGGCCACCGGGCTGCCGCTGGATGCCCCGACGCGCAGCTATAAAGACCCCAATGCGAAGCCGGAGCTGATCGTCGCACTGACCGAGTTCTCCGCGCTGTGCGGTTTCCGGCCCTACGCCGAGGCGGCCGCCGAGCTCAGTGGTCTGGTGCAGGCGCTTGGCGGCGACGCCGGTGAGTCAGCTCCCGGCGTCTCCGCAGTGGTGTCGCGGCTGCAGCAGCACGTCGCGGCGCAGGACTACTCCCGTGCGTTGGAGCAGCTGCTGCGCAGTGCTCGTGCGGAAGCCACCGCGGCGGCCGGAGAGCTGAGCGCACTCCTCGCGGACGGACGCCTGGGGGCGGGGCTCAGTGCCGATGCCGCGCAGATGCTGCAGCACGTTGCGCAGGACTTCCCCCGGGATCCAGGGATTTTTGTGACCCTGCTGCTGAACCGGCTCCTGCTGGCGCCGGGGGAGTCGATCTACCTTCCTGCGGGCAACCTCCATGCCTACCTGCACGGGGTCGGGGTGGAGATCATGGCGAACTCGGACAACGTGCTGCGTGGAGGACTGACCAGCAAGCACCTCGACGTCGACGAGCTGCTGAAGGTGACCGACTGCGAGGTGCTGCCCGTCCCGCACTGCCCCGTCCAGGAGACTGGTCCGCAGGAGGTTGCCTCGGAACAGGCTGACCCCAGCGGTCCGACTCCGCCGCGTCGCCTGCGCTACGAGGCTCCCTTCGAGGAGTTCCAGCTCGAACAGTACGAGTTTCCGGGGGAGGCGACGCTGGACGCGCCGGGCCACGGAATCCTGCTCTGCACCGCAGGCGAGATCACGCTGAGCGCGCCCGAAGCCTCAGAAACCCTTCGTATGCTGACCCTGACCCCTGGAACCTCGGCGTTCCTTCCGGAGACCGTGGGTCATCGGGTCAGCGCCGGCGAATACGCCCAGGCCTTCATGGCCACCACGTCCCTCGCGAGCCGAGCCTCCCAGCAGAGCCCAGCCTCTTCCGACAGCCCTGCCTCCCACCACAGCCCAGACCAGGAGCATCCCCGCCCATGATCAAGAAGCTGTACTGGCGCATCCGCGAGCTCATCGTCACGCTGTGGCGCGAGGTCGCGAAGTTCGGCGCCGTCGGCGGTGTCGCCTTCATCATCGACTCCGCGATCTTCCTCTGGCTGATCAGCGGACCCATGGACGACTCACAGCTCAAGGCCAAGGTGGTGGCCGGCGTCGTCGCCACGCTGTTCTCCTGGGTGGCCAACCGCTATTGGACCTTCCGGCACAAGCGCTCCACGGGGAAGGCCCGGGAGCTGGTGCTGTTCCTGGTGATGAACGCGATCGGGCTCGGCATCCAGACCGGCTGTGTAGGCATCGCGAAGTATGTGCTGGGCCTGACCTCGGTGACCGAGGTGTTCGTGGCCGGCAACGTGATCGGTCTCGTGCTGGCGACCATCTTCCGGTTCTTCGCCTATAAGTACTGGGTCTTCACCAACGACCGCACCCACGCCGCGGACCTGCCCACCGAGCAGGATCCAGCCGCCGACGCCGCCCGCCGCTGACGGCCCCTGAAGGCAACCCCATCGTTTGGGCAGAAATCGTCGGAATCGCCGCCCTCAAGCACGTCTATTCCGACGATTTCTGCCCAACAGATGCGCGCGGCCGGCTGAAGGACGGCTAGCTCACGCCCTCGTTGCGCAGCAGCTGCTCCCAGGCGGCGGGCTGCGCCGCGGGATCGCCCTGGAAGAGCACCACAGGACGGCTGTGCGCCCACGCCTCCAGCAGCTGCGCCAGGACGACGACGCCGGCCGGCCCGGTGGCCTCCACCCCGGCGCCCCAGCGGTCCAGCGTCCAGTCCTGCCAGTCCACGCTCGGCTCGCCGCCGGTGATCACGAGGCCGCCTCGCGCAGCAGGCCGCTCATCCGCCTCGGGAAGTTCCACGGAGGGAAGCGCCACCGGAGTCAGCGGTGCGGGCAGCTGATCCGGGTGCTGACGAACCTCTGCGGAGATGTCCAGCACCCATGCGGGCAGCGCCTCGCCCGTGGCCTCCTCGTAGGAGGCATCCAGCAGCCCGGGGGACAGTGCTGCAAGCTCGGCCTCCCCGAGGGACTGTGCCAGCGCGCCGGCACCGGTCCAGTCACCCGGCCGGTCGGTGATGATCAGCGCAGGAGCCAACGCGGCGGCGGCGGCCGCGCGGGCGTCGTCGTCGGCCTCGGGGGACTCGCCCGCCGCAGCTCCGGACGCGGTCACGGTGACCGACCACCCGAGCGCGCCTGCGGCGAGGACCACCGCGGCGGCCTTCCAGTGCGCATCCGCGTCCACCAGGACCGCATCGCCGGGCTCGAGCTCAGATTCCTGGCTGAAGAGCCCGATGAGCTTGACCGCCCAGTTCTGCAGCACCCGCCCGGAGAGCTCCACGCGTTCGGCGCCCTCGGCATCCACGGTGCCGCCGTACCAGGTCACGGCCGGCTGGGGGCGTGATTCGAGGAGGTCCAGCAGCGCGGGGAAGGTCTGCGGCACCTGATCGGGCGAGCCTGAAAGTGTGAGCGGGGTCATGAAACTCCTCCTGGGGCCGCCACGCCTCGCGCGGAGCTGATTTCTGACGGCGTGTCGAGCGTGATCGAGGGGATGGGGGTCTGATAGTGGGAACTTTAGTCGCGCACTTGACGGATGGTTACTTACGCCAGTGTAATTAGGGGCAGTACACGGCAGGAATAATTCTCGGGAGGCCCTTTGATGGGGAACGCAGCGCGGCTGGGCGAAGAACAGCCTGGCACTACGGCCATAGCCCGCAGGACGGGTCTCGAGGTTCCTGCTGATTGGTTCGTGGACCCCGCTGATCCCCAGGCCGCTGAGCGTCTGGAGCACGGCAAGGCTCTCGAAGATCAGGCTACCGCCTTCCTCTCGGCGCATGAGGAGGCCGAGCGCCAGGCAGAGGCTCCCTCCCCGGTCACGGCACTCAGTGAGGCACCTTCCCGCCGCACTGAGACCGCCCGGCCAGAGACGAAGCCGACGACGGCGGAGCCGCGCTCCTCCGAGTCCTCCACCACCACCTGGCTGGGTCTGCCCCCGCTGGTTCCCACCGAGGACATCGAGGGTGAGCTCGCCTGGCAGGTCGATGCGCTGTGCGCGCAGACCGACCCGGAGGCGTTCTTCCCGGAGAAGGGCGGTTCCACCCGCGACGCGAAGAAGGTCTGCGGCGCCTGCACGGTGAAGCAGGAGTGCCTGGACTACGCGCTGGGCAATGACGAGCGCTTCGGCATCTGGGGCGGTCTCTCCGAGCGGGAGCGGCGCAAGCTGCGGAAGAGAGCACTCTGATCAACGGTCATTCTGGACCCCACATCGCCGCTGTCGTTCTGCACGACGGCGGCGATTTGCCGTCTGCCCCAGGCCAGTCACGCCGAGCCGAGCAGGGTCACCACGCCCAGACCGGCGAAGCGGACGCGGCCGAGCAGCTGCGCAGCGCCGTGGAGCGCACCCGCGAAGCCCTCGCGGTGCAGACACGTCACCCGGACAGCGTCATCGAGCTCTCCGCACCCGGCTATAGAGGCCTTCAGGACCTGTCCCGATCGCTGCGTTCCCAGCTGCTCGAGGACCGCCGCCAGGCCCACCAGACCGCCACCACCGGTCCCGGCGGCACCAAGAACACCCAGCTCTGGCGCAGCGTGGAGCGTCAGCTTCCCGATGGCTTCAATCCCCGCCAGCAGTGGCTTTGGATCCTCCCCGCCGGCACCATCCCCACCTCGGACGCCCTGGAGCGGCTCGAGGAGCGGCTGTTCACGGTCAAGGACGAGGAGCACCACACCGAGATCCAGGTCATCGGAGCGAAGCAGCTCTCCGCCGAGACCCCGGAGCGGCTGGTCAACGTGGGCCTCTTCAACGCGCGCTCCGGAGAGGTGCTCACGCAGACCGAGCCCAAGGAGCTGGACCAGGGCCAGTACGACGGCCGTGACGCGGTCCCAGCCGTGTCCGGCGAGGGGATGCTCGTCCACGCCTCGCTCTTCGGTGATCTCGGTGGCTTCGACCCCGGTCTGAGCGGGGACTATGCCTCCGCGCAGTTCTGCCGCCGCGCCCGCGAGGTCGGCGCGCACATCGTGATCGAACCCACCGCGCGCGTCCTGCGTGAGGACCCGCCGCGCCGGGACATCGTGCACCGCCTCGGCGGAACCCTCTATCTTCCCGGCGAGCAGCGGATCGGTCAGATCCGCCGCCGGCTGGTCAACGCCAGCCCGCTGGCGGTTCCGTTCCTGTGGCTCGGCATGTGGGCGGCGGCGCTGCTGCGCCTGATCGGGCTGATCGTGGTCAAGGTCCCCGACGCCGGGATCGGCCAGTTCTTCGCCGCCGTGCGCGCCCTGCTCAGCGTCGGCACCACGGCGCACACCCGCCGGTTCGACGCGCAGGGGCGCAAGGCGGCCCTGGCCCGGCTCAGCCGCGATGAGCAGATCGAGTCCCCGGCCAAGCATCTGCGCGCCGGGCGCGCCGCGGAGTCGCAGCTGATCCTGAGCTCCGCCGCGATCCGCCACCAGCGGCAGACCACGATGACCGCAGAGACCGTCTCGGCCCCGCGCACCCGCTTCACCCCTGGCTTCTACGGGGAGCCCGAGGACACCGGGGAGCGGGAGAACAATGAAGACGCGCTGCTCGAGGTCGGCGCCTCCGACGGCGCCTTCGATGAGATGCCCTCCCGGCGCTCCGGCGACCGCCTCGGCCTGTTCCTGATGATGCTCGCCCTGATCGGGGCATCGCTGCTGGCCTTCCGCGGCCTGCTCTCCGCCGAGGCCATCACCGGCGGCGCCGCCCTGCCGGTGGCCGGCTCGCTGCAGGAGGTCTTCGCCAACACGGTCAGCTTCCTGTCCCTGGACAGCCTCGGGGTGCGCTCCGCCGCAGACCCCTTCAACCTGATCCTGCTCGTGGTCTCCGCGCTGAGCCTCGGCCACGGCTCGGCCGTGCTCGTCTGGCTGCTGATTCTGGCGCTGCCGCTCAGCGCGATGACCGCCTGGTACGCCGCCGGACTCTGGTCCACCAAGGCCTCGCGCCGCGTGGTCTCCGCGCTGCTCTGGGCCGCGATGCCCACCCTGCACATCGCTGTGGGGGAGGGGCGCATCGGTGCCGTGCTGGTCCACATCCTGCTGCCCGTGGCGGTGGTCGCCACCGTGCGTGCCGTGGGGCGCGCCGCCGTCGGCCTGGGCGTGGCCGGGAGCTGGGAGTACGCGACCGGTGCCGCGCTGCTGCTGATGGTGCTCACCGCGGCCTCCCCGGCGCTGCTGCCGCTCGTCGTGATCCTGGGCGTGGTGCTGGCGCTCGTGCTGGGCCGCCGCGGACGCCCGCTCTGGCTGATCCCGCTGACATCGCTGGCGGTGGCCGTGCCTATACTCGCCTCGGTGCTGACCCAGGGCAAGAACCTGGCCGCTGTGCTCGCCCATGAGCCTGGCCGGGCACTGGCTGCCGATGCCGCGCCGGTGTGGCAGCAGCTGCTCGGCTTCTCCCGCGCCTTCGACCCCGCCGGTGGCCTCGCCGCCGCGGCAGCCTCCGGGTCCTGGCTTCCGGGCTACCTGGAGGGCGACTTCTGGAACCTGCGCATCGCGCTGCTGATCGGGCTCCCGCTGCTGCTCATCGCGCTGCTGGGGATGTTCACCGGCAGTCGCAGTCGTCCGCTGCCGATCGTTGCCGGCGTGCTCCTGCTGGGCGCCCTGGGCCTGTCGGTGCTGGTCTCGCTGCTCGCAGCGGGCTCCGACGGCACTGCCGTCATTGGCGGCAATCCCGGTCCGGTGGTCTCGGTGATGCTGTTCTGCCTGCTCGCCGCCGGAATGGCCTCGCTGGACCGCTTCCCACTGGCCTTCCCCCGCGTGGGCGGCACCATCACGCCGGTGATCTCCACGCTGCTGGTGCTCTCCATCGGCGCCTCCCTCGTGCTCTTCTACAGCCCCCGCATGGCCCCTGGCGCGACGCTCACCGGTCAGCCGCTGACCGCCGTCAACGCGGCGCCGACGCTCATCGAGCCCGGCTCCGTGCGCCAGCTCCCCGCCACGGCGGCGGACCAGGGAACCGGTCCCGCCCAGCTGCGCACCCTGGTGCTGTCCTCCGCTGACCCCGGCGTCATCGGGGAGCTGGTCTCCGGCGAGGGACGCACACTGGACAAGTCCCGCTCGGTCATCGCCGCCGGCGACGCCCCGCTGTGGGCGCAGCCCGAGCACATCCCCGACCTGCTCGGCGGCACCGCCGGAACGGCCGGAGAGACCGGAACCGATGCGCCCGAGTTCTCCACGGCTGATCAGCGGCTCTCCGCACTCATCGCCGCGCTGGTCACCCCCGGCGCGGTGCAGACCGCCGAGCTGATGTCCGAGCTTGGGATCGGCTACGTGCTGATCGACGCGAATGAGCCCGACGTGCTCACCGACGCCGTGGACACCGCCGCAGGGCTCATCTCGGTGGGAACGACCGATCGCGGCGAGCTCTGGCGCGCCGAGGTCGACGACGAGGACCTGCTCCCCGCCACGCCGGGCATCTCCGGGGTGCCGACCGCCTGGGCCAAGATCGTGGATCCCCAGGGCGAGGTGCAGGCGCTGCTGCCCGCCATGGAGCACCAGCTCAGTGTGGACCTGCAAGCAGTCAGCGACGACGACGGCGGGCTCGGCCTGGATCCCGACGGCGAGTACCTGCTGGAGCTGGCCACCGAGGACGCGAACGGCTGGCAGGCCAGCTGGGAGGGCGAGGCCCTCGACGCGCTTCCCGTCCCAGAGGACGCTGCCGCCGAGGACACCGACGGTCCAGGAGCCTGGACCCAGCGCTTCGAGCTGCCCGCTGAGGCGATCGCCGATCAGGGCGAGAACCTGCAGGGTGACCTGAGCGCCGAGCATCGGAGCCCGTACCAGCTGCCGATCCTGATCATTCTGGGGGCATTCCTGCTGCTGGTGGTGCTGATTGCGATCCCGCTGCCGCGCGGGTCACGCATCCTGCCGGTGGCGAACACCGATGAGCTGGAAGGACGCCGAGGATGAGCGCCAAGAAGGTCAAGGTCAAGAAGCTCATCAAGGAACAGCGCCGCGCCCGCGAACGCGCGATCCGCGAACAGGAGCGCGCCGCCACGCAGAAGGCCAAACAGGATGCCGCAGCGGCCCGCGCCGAGCTGCGGGCGGAGGAGAAGCGGCTGCGTGAAGAGCAGGAGTCGCAGCTCCGCGCCGAGAAGCAGAGTGCGGCAGAGGTTCGCAAGGAATCTGACGCGCGCAAGGCCTCCGAGGCACGCAGGGAAGCGGAGACGCGGAAGTCTTCCCCGGCGGCGCCCTCAGAGCACGCGGCCCCGACCACCAAGGGAGCCGCCTCCGCTCCGGCAGCTTCTGCCACCGTCTCTGCCGCCGCCACAGCCGCCGCTCCCAAGAACCGCGGTTCGCGGAGGGACCGTCGGTCCCGCGCAGGCCGCGCGCAGGGAGATGCCGCCACCAGCGCAGCACGCCGCAGCGGCGCTGGGACGCGGACCGCCGCCGTCGTCGTGACCGCAGGGGTGCTCGCCGCGATGGTGGGTTCCGTGGTGCTGGACGGGCTGGTGGATGGCCGCTCCGAGGCCGCCGCCGGGAGCTCCGGAGTCGATCAAGGTGCAGCCGCCGCCCTGGGGGCCGCCTCCGTCGCGGCTCCGCGCACCGGGCAGAGCTTCATCTGTCCGCCGATGCCGGGGCAGCCCGATTCGCTGACCACGGAGGGGGAGCTGGAGTACCGGGAGCGCGACGCGAGCGCCACCTCGCGGTTCTCCGCGGTGCTCTTCGCCACGGACCTCAGCGGCAGCTTCCCGGCCGCTGAATGGTCGCAGCTGAATGAGGAATCTCGCGTCAACGACGTCACGCTCACCGAAGCCTCCGGCGCCCAGCAGGCAGAGTCCGGGGGCGCCGCGCCGAGCGACCCGCTGTCTCAGCGCGAGGCGGTCTATGAATCCTCCACCGATCCGGTCCGGCCCCCGCTGCTCAGCGTGGAGGCCGCGACCAATGGCAGCCCGCTGGCCGCCGCAGGCCTGTATGAGTACCAGGCGGACGCGGGGTCCGTGGCGGGTCTCGCAGTGGGCCAGTGCACCGCGCCGGAGCGTTCGCAGTGGTTCTTCGGCCCTGAGATCGCCGCCGGTGCGTCCTCGCTGCTGACCCTGGCGAACCCCTTTGATCGCTCAGCCACCGTGGAGGTCACCAGCGTGGACTCCGAGGGGGACCGCGGAACCTCGGGCGCACGCTCGGTCGTGGTCCCGGGCCAGACCACCCGGTCAGTGAACATCGCCGGGCTGGCCTCCGCCGGAACGGACCTGGGGGTGTCCGTGCGCTCCTCAGGTGCGCCGGTCACCGCCCAGCTGCAGTCTTCCCGCGCCTCCGGAGTCACCGGCACCGGCATCGAGTTCCTTCCCGGGCTTACCGACGCGGGAACCAGCCACGTGCTGCCCGGCATCACCGTGCCCGAGGGCATCACCGAGACGGACGCGGAAGACGACGCCGACGAAACGGATGAGAGCGCCGAGGACGACGAGCAGACCGGACCCACCCCGCCCGAGCTGTGGATTCACGTGCCCGGAGACCAGGGAGCCACCGTGGAGGTTCAGGTCTACGGCGAGGACGGGCAGCAGAGCCTCGATATCCCGGGGGTGTTCACAGTGGACGGCGGCGAGGTGGATGCCATCGAGCTGCAGGGGCTTCAGCCAGGTGTGACCGATATCCGTGTGCGCACCGATGTGCCTGCCTACGCCGCGGTACGCAGCGAATCTGACCAGGGCAGCGATTTCAGCTGGGCCGCTCCGACCGAAGCCCTGGCCGAAGGCTCTGGAGCGCTGTTGCCGGAGCTCGGGGAGTCCGAGCTGCGGTTCTTCGGCTCCGGCGCCTCCGGAAGCATCGGCTACCGCGTGATGGACGCCGAGGGCGAGTTCGGTGAGGAACAGACCGTGGAGGTTCCGGCCGACGGCGGCGCCGTCCTCTCCGCGGAGGACATCGCCGAGGTCGAGCCCGAGGGCAGCGAGGCGGGGGCCGCCGTCGTCGTCTTCTCTGCACCCGAGCTCACCGGTGAAGGGGGTATCCACGCGATGCTCGCCACCACGGCGGGGGAGGACCAGATCAGTCTTTCCCCGGTGGAGCAGCTGCGCGGTGCGGAACAGTATGTCCCGGTCCGGCTGCTGCGCTGACTCGTAGACAGGTTGAGACCTGTGGAGACGCGGTGCCTCTCAGGTGGAGTCGCGAACACGGAGGTCGGGCAGCAGCTCCACGCGATGCGGGGTCCAGATGGTTCCCCCGCGTTCTGCGCGGATCCTCTGACTCAGGAGCAGAGCTCCCGCCCGGCCGACCTCTTCCTTCGGGGGCGACACCGCGGTCAGAGGGATATTGCCGAGGCCCGCGACGACGTCGTCGTAGGCGACTACTGCACAGTCTTGGGGAACGCGCACCCCGGCAGCTTCGAGGCGCTGCGACAGGACCAGCGCGTTCTCGTCACTGTGGATGATCACTGCAGTAAATTTCTGTTCCCGAACCAGGTCAGGGAGCCAGTTCGGGTCCTCGTGGTGGGGCCTCGCGCGATGCTTCGTAGTCACCGGGGCCGCCGAGCCGCTCACTGACGGGTGAGTCGTGGCCCCCGCATCTGGGGCGCTCAGGACGGTCATCCAGTGCTCGATCCCGGGATGCTCCCTGGCGAGCGCCACAAAGGCGGAGTTCACGGTCCGTGCAGTAGGACTGTCCTCTCGAGCAGCGAGCAGAATCCGTACATGGCCCTTGCTCGTGAGGTGATCCAGTGCCAGGTGCACTCCGTACACATGATCTGTGCAGACCGAGTCCACCGAACGCAGTCCGAGGGCCCGGCTTGGTCGGCGTTCGAGCAGCACAGTGGGGAGAGAAAGATCCGCCAGCATCGCCACCGCGTGATCTTGCTGCTCCAATGTCCGCCACCGTGGAGCAAGCAGGACACCATCAGCGCCGCTGTGCAGCATCTCAGCCACAGCATGTCGTTCCGGATTCGCCGTGTTGGGCGTCAGATGCAGCACCACCCTGAATCCCGCGTGTTCGAGGAATCTTCGCGCTCCATGGGTGACGGCGCCGAGATAGGAATGGCGCTCCGGGGCAATGATGGCGACGGTGCCCTGCGAAGCTGAGCCTTCGGGGGCTCCTGAGAACTCGCCATGGGCGCGTCGCACCATCCCATGGCGACGTTGGATGCTGCCCTGGGTGGCCATGGTCTCCAGGTCCCTGCGCACGGTCACCATGGAGACGTTGAGCAGAGCAGCGAGATGCGCGACTTTGACCTCTTCGTGCTGATCAAGCACATCGAGGATTCTGAGGCGTCGCTCCTCGATCGATTCGCGCACGTCATCTCCTCGTGAACCATTGGTCGTTTGACTGAAGTCTATAGATCAACGATCAAGGAGCGCGATCCGCCGCAGTGCCGGGTGTCGGAGGTGAAACTCCAGGTTTTCCCGCACGGTGGTCGAATGAACGTTTAATGCATCAAACGATCTATTGACCAAGTAGTGATCAAAGCAACATAATGAAACTGTTGCGCAGGTCACATCGTCAGCCACTGAGAGAAGAAGCACACCCATGAAGAAGAGTCGCACCATTCGAGGTCTTGCCATTGGATCCATCGCGCTGCTTGCCGTGGGATGTTCCTCGGCGCAGGGGGAGAGCAACGCGGATGGTCCGGTGGAGTTGAGCTTCACCTGGTGGGGCTCGGATCAGCGCGTCGCCAACACAGAAGAGGTGATCGCGGCGTTCGAAGAGGAGAATCCCGACATCACCATTCTTCCCGAGTACAACGACTTTCGCGGCTACTGGGATCAGTTGGCAACGCGCGCGGCGGGTGGACAGAGTCCCGACATCATGCAGATGGACCTTGAGTACTTCCGTGAATATGCCGAGCTCGGAACGCTGCTTGAGCTCGACGAAGTAGACACCTCCGAGATTGACGACGCCCTGCTGGACCAAGGTTTCACAGAGGGCGGCCAGTTCGCGGTCCCCACCGGATTCGCATCGGTGGCTGTCATCGCCAACAACGAGGTTTTTGAGCAGGCAGGCGTAGAACTGCCTGATGACACCACCTGGACGTGGGAGGATTTTGAATCGACTGCGGCGGAGATACAGAGCAGCTCCGACGGTGTCTTTGGAGCGACCACGCCCTTTGAACCCTTTGCCGGGGTGCAGGCCTGGTTGCGTCAGCAGGACAAAGAGTTGACCACGGACGAGGGTGAGATCGGTGTCCAGGCTCAAGACCTGGTGGAGTACTTCGAGCATATTCAGGAGCTCGATCAAGCAGGCGCGCTCCCACCGGCGGAAGTCATCGAGGAGGATCGAGCAGCGGGCGCCGATCAGTCACTCATCGCTCGCGGGGAGATGGGCATGATCTTTGGATACTCGAATCTGTTTCCCGTGCTGAGCGCTGAAGCTGGCCAGGAGCTGAGTCTGCTGCGGCTTCCGAGTCCCACCGGGCAGGCGCAGGACAGTGGCATGTGGCATCGAGCGTCCATGTTCCTGGCCGCCGGAGCGAACACGGAGCACCCGGAAGAGGCGCAGAAGTTCATCGATTTCTTCATCAACAGTGAGGCCTCCGGCCTGGCCAATCTGACGGACCGTGGCCTCCCGGCCAACACTGAGGTGCGTGAGGCCGTGGTCGAAGAGCTCGATGGCACGGAGGTCGAGGCCGCGGAGTTCCTCAATGAGATCGGCAATGAGATCTCGGATGCCTCCCCGGTGCCACCGCTCGGCTACGGCACCGTCTCCGAGACGATGCACCGATACCAGTCGGAGGTGCTGTTTGACCGTATGTCCCCCGAGGAAGCCGGGGAGGCCGCCTTCGCAGAGATCGAGTCGAACCTCGGATGACCGCGGCGGCAGAACGGCAAGCCTTGCCGAAACTCGGGCATTCGAGTGTTCGCCGCCCGGTGGCTGCGCTGGCGATGAGTCCCGATGCGGCGGAGGCGGTGATCGGTGCGCCGGGCATCGCGGGCATCGAGCAGATCTGCGATCTGTCCTCCACGGTGCCTCTCACAAAATTCGATTCCGATCGCTCCCGACGTCTCCTGGCTGATGTTGAGGTCTTGATCACCGGGTGGGGTTCACCGATCCTCGACGCAGCGGTGCTCGACTCGGCACCTGGACTCGAGTTGATTGTGCACACCGCCGGGTCGATAAGAGGTCACGTCACCCAGGAATGTTTCGATCGTGGCATCACGGTGGTGTCGGCAGCCGCGGCCAATGCACGTCCCGTGGTGGAGTACACCCTGGCCATGATCCTGCTTGAAGGCAAGCATGTTCTGCGAAGGGCCGCGCAGTACCGTCGAGACCGGAGCATCCCGACGCTGGCTCAGACCGATTCGTCACTGGGGAACTTTGGACGCACAGTAGGAATCCTCTCCGCGTCCCTGATCGGCAGGGGTGTGATGGAGCTGCTGCGCCACCACGATTGCTCGGTGCTGCTCTACGATCCGTACGTGGAACCGAATACGGCTGCAGACTATGGAGCGGAACTCGTCGGCATCGAGGAACTTTTCCGACGCAGCGACATCATCAGTGTCCATACGCCCCTTCTCCCGGCTACCCGGGGGATGGTCAGTCGAAGGCTCATCGAGTCCATGCCGCCGGGCGCGGTGCTGATCAACACATCGAGGGGCGCCATCGTGGATCAGAGCGCTCTCACCGACTCAGTTCTGGATGATCGTCTGCGTGCGGTGCTGGATGTCACCGACCCTGAGGCGCTCCCTCCAGAACACCCCCTGTGGGACTGCGAAAATGTTCTGCTCACACCTCACCTCGCGGGGTCGCAAGGCAACGAACTCGGTCGACTGCGAGCCCTGGCCCTGGAGGAGCTGCGGCGCTGGGTCCTTGGCGATGACCTCATGCACTCCCTCCCACCCAACGCATTGGAGATCACCGCGTGAAGATCGTCTACCGTGCCACAGATTCCATCGAAGCAGACCCCGCCGACGAGGAATGTATGCAGCTGCCCGCCCTGGACTTCGATCGCAGCCCGTGCACGGGTTATACCCGGGCTCACTGGGAGGCTGTCGCCGATGGGATGCTTGTCCGTGCGTGGAGATGGGCCTCGCCCATGGGCGCGCGTCTGGATCTGCCCGGCACGGCATCGGGCAGCGGGGTGCGATCTGACGGGCTGGAGGGTTTCGCCCGCACGTTCTTGGCAGCTGCTTTTCGCGTCGCCGGCGCTGGGGGAGCGGATCCGCACGGGTGGCTTTCAAGATATCGCTCGGGTCTGGTGGCTGGGACTGCTACGCCCGGTGCTGAGGATGTTGAGTCATGGCCCGTGATCCGTGACTATGACGTGTTCGGACAGCCGATGGTCGAATCGGCCTCTGTAGCTCTGAGCCTGCGTCTCACCAGGCCGTGGTTGTGGGACAAGCTCTCCGCCGAGCAGCAAGATCGCGTGGCGGACTGGCTTCGGGGGGCCCTGACTTCGGTGCCTGCGCCGAATAACTGGTATCTCTTTCCGTTTACCGTGGCAGGTTTCCTTGAGGCCGTGGGGCGGGGTGATCAGCTGACGGCGCAGGTCCGGGAGCGCGCACTTCGCCTGTTGGACAACTGGTACGTGGGGCAGGGGTGGTACACCGACGGTGACGGAGGGTCCTTCGATCACTACAACGGGTGGGCCCTGCATCTCTACCCGGTGCTGGACGAATTTCTGCAGTCCCGCGAGGCTTCCGCAGGGAAAGACGGCAGCGCGGGCGAGAGGCTGTACAAACATCTTCTAGGGTTCGGACACTTCTTCGGCGGCAATGGTGCGCCGGTCTACTATGGCCGGTCCATGACCTACAGGTTCGCAGCCAGCGCTGCAGTGGGACTGGGGGCGGTGACCGGTGACACCCCACTGACTCCGGGGGCCTCACGACGCGTGCTGAGCGGCTCATTGAAGCACTTCCTCGACCGCGGGGCCCTCGACGGACGAGGACTGCTGAGCCTTGGTTGGTACGGCGAACACGCTGCGACCTTGCAGCCATACTCGGGTCCATCCTCGCCGTATTGGGCTTCGAAGGCGTTCGTGGCCCTGCTGGCACCGCCGGAGGACCCACTCTGGACAGAGAGGGAAGATCCTGCCCCAGTGGAGACCGAAGACCATGTGATCCCACTAGAGGCTCCGGGTTTCCTCCTGCAGTCCACTCAAGAGGACGGCGTTGTTCGTCTCCACAACCACGGCAATGATCACCTCAGGGCCACCAATGGTGAAGCTGGGTCGGAGTCCAATCCACTCTATTCCAGGTGGGCTTACTCGACACACACTGGTCCGAGCGCGCCGGAGAATCAGGCCGACAATGACGTCGCGGTATTGTGGCGCGGCGCGCGTGGGGTGCGGACCCGGGTGCATGCGCTGGGCACAGGGGCTGAGCACGGGGTGGGCTGGGCTGCTTCCTGGCATCGACCGATCTTTCCAGGGCGAGCTGCTGCGTACCCTGGGCTGCGGGTGACCAGCGTGGTGGTCGTCTTTGGTGCCGCAGAACTGCGTATCCACGTTGTCAGCGGAGCTCCGAAGGGGGCGAGCCTTCAATCCTCTGGTTGGGCAGCGCCCCGTCACGCTGCCGATGTGTCTTCCATACTTCTTCCCCAGGTGGGCTGGACCGCGTCGGATGTGGTGACCGCGCCTGCCGGTACCGCCTATGGGATCAGTGCTCGAATTCCGCTGCTCCACGCCGACCTGGCACCGGATCGGCGTCAGGTCTTTGTGTCGTTGGCTTCACTCAGCGGGAGCGCAGTCTCGGCAGATCTCGTCACGAGTGTCGAGGACCTGCGGGTGACTTCAGAGCAGGTGAGCTTCCGCTGGGCCGAACATGATGCGGCGGTCACGGTGGCTCTTGCCCCGGTGTCCATCGCGGTCGAGGAAGTGAGCGGGCGATGACGTGGAAGTTCTCTTTCAGCACTCTGGGCATGCCAGGTGCGCCGTTGGACGAGGTGATCGATGTTGCCACCGCCCATGGCTGTGCCGGCGTGGAGCTGCGTGTCCACGCGGATGAGTTTCTTCACCTCGACCTGGATGGCTCCGAAGCACGGACGATCGGACAGCGAATTCAGCAGGCGGGATTGGAGATCTCGGCGCTGGCGGGTTACGCCCGCGTCTGCAGTCCTGCTCCCGACAGCGAGGTCATCGACGAGATGGCCTCATTGCTCACGTTGGCAGAGCAGACGAGTGCGCACGCAGTTCGGGTGTTTCCAGGAGGAGACGCGGAAGCTGACGCCGAGGAGCATAGGAGTCGAGCCGTGAGGCGCATCTCCGCGGTACTGCCTCAAGCGCGCGAATGCGGGGTGCAAGTGCTGGTGGAGACCCATGACTCTCACGCTACGGGGCGCGCAGCGCTGAATCTGGTCCGTGAGATCCAGGACCCTGAGCATGTGTCCGTGCTGTGGGACGGACTCCATCCTTGGCGCCATGGTGAAGCCAGTCGCGAAACACGGGAGGCGCTGAGGTCCTACTGTTCCTATTTCCAGGTCAAAGATGCGGTGCTCCGTGGAGACCGATGGGTCCCGGTGATCCCGGGTTCGGGAGAGGTTCCCCTCAGTGAGCAGGGTCGCATTCTGCAAGACTTCTCGGGATGGATCTCGCTGGAATGGGAGCGTGCCTGGCACCCGCATATCGAACCACTGCAGGACGCCCTTTCCGCAGCCTCGGAGTGGTTCCACGCGTGGAGACCGCCGAGCCTGCAGTCGCCCAGCCCTGCTGGTTGCTAGGGTGAGGTCTCGTGGATTCCTCGCGTCGATGCACCAGAAACAGCTGTGAGCGGCCTGCCGCTGCCACGCTGACCTATTCCTATAAAGACTCCACCGTGGTGGTGGGCCCGCTGAGCGTCTACGCGGAGCCGCACACCTACGATCTCTGCGACCGGCACGCCGCCTCAGTCACCCCGCCGCGCGGCTGGGAGGTCCTGCGACTGAACCTCCCCGGAGCCCCGAAGCAGGTCGATGACCTCCTCGCCCTGGCCGACGCCGTCCGCGAATCCCCCGAGGCGCGAGCCGCGGCCCGTGCGCGAAGCCAGGAGCAGGGCTCCGGCCAGCACCATGACGCAGCAGACCCACGCCCCGCGGAGCCGGAGCTTCCCGCTCGGTCCAACCGCGAACGGATGGCTCCACCCGCCCGCACCGGAGGCCCAGGCATCTCCCGCGGGCACCTCCGCCTGCTCGATGATTGAGGAACTCGATGAGTGAAGAGCAGGAGGGGACCATGCACATCGGTGAACTGGCGGAACGCACGGGACTCTCCCTGCGCACCATCCGGCACTACGGCGACGTCGGCCTCCTGCCGGCCAGCGGCCGCACCGAAGGCGGCTTCCGGCTCTACAGCGAAGCGGACCAGCAGCGACTGATGCGGATCAAGTACCTCAAACCGCTGGGATTCAGCCTCGAGGAGCTCTCCGAGGTGGTGGAGCTGCTCGAACTCGAGACCCTCGATGACCAGCAGCGCGAGCGCGCCCAGGCATCCCTGGAGCATGTGCAGAAGGAGCGCGGCAAGCTCGCGGCGTACCTGCAGCAGGCGGACATCCTCGCGGAGCAGCTGCGGGACCAGCTCAACAGCTGAGGATCCATCGCGGCACTGCGCGCTGCACCAGTCTCAGCTTCTGAGACCTTGCTCACAAAACGTGAACTCTACCCTAACGTGAGGGTAGGGTTCCGGTCGTGGCCGGTTCGAGGTTGACTCACCGGTTGTTCATTCTTTTCTGCGCAGTGCTGCGCACCACCACGTCGTACGTATATCGCTGGACACCGTCGTGTCCACAATCCGAGAACGGAGCCTCATGGCACATTCGTCCACGGCCGTCGCCGAGGAGCTGACCCCGGAGGAACGGCAGTCAGTTCTTCGCACACTCAAGACACCCCGCCTGCTCAAGACCGAGGTCCTGGCCGGGCTGGTCGTGGCACTCGCGCTGATCCCGGAGGCCATCGCCTTCTCGTTGATCGCCGGGGTGGACCCGCAGTATGGGCTCTTCGCCTCCTTCACCATGGCCGTCTCGATCGCCTTCCTCGGCGGCCGCCCCGCCATGATCTCCGCCGCCACAGCGGCGACAGCCCTGGTCATCGCCCCTTTGGTCGCGAGCCACGGAGTGGAGTACCTCATCGCCACCGTCATCCTCGCCGGGATCTTCCAGGTCCTGCTCGCGGTGATCGGCGTGGCGAAGCTGATGCGCTTCATTCCCCGCTCGGTGATGGTCGGCTTCGTGAACGCCCTGGCGATCCTGATCTTCACCTCGCAGTTCCCCGATCTCATCGGGGTGCCGTGGCTCGTCTACCCGATGGTCGCCTTCGGGCTCGTGGTCATCTACCTGCTGCCACGGATCACCTCGGCGGTGCCCGCGCCACTGGTGGCCATCGTGCTGCTGACCATTCTGGCGGTCGTCTTCGCGCTGAACGTGCCCACCGTCGGCGACAAGGGTCAGCTGCCGGAATCGCTGCCGTCGCTGTTCATCCCGGACGTCCCGTTCACCATGGAGACCTTCCAGATCATCGCGCCCTACGCGCTGGGCATGGCCGCCGTCGGACTGCTCGAGTCGCTGATGACCGCCAAGCTCGTCGACGACGTCACCGACACCCGCTCCGGCAAGGTCCGTGAATCCTGGGGTCAGGGCGCCGCGAACATCATCACCGGTTTCTTCGGCGGCATGGGCGGCTGCGCCATGGTCGGGCAGACCATGATCAACGTGAAGGCCTCCGGCGCCCGGACCCGCATCTCCACCTTCTGCGCCGGCATCTTCATCCTCATCCTCGCCGTCACCCTGGGTGACATCGTGGCACTGATGCCCATGGCGGCCCTGGTCGCGGTGATGATCTTCGTCTCCATCGCCACCTTCGACTGGCACAGCATCAAGCCGTCCACGCTGAAGATGATGCCCAAGTCCGAGACCTCGGTCATGCTCGTCACCGTCATCGCCACCGTGTGGACGCACAATCTGGCCATCGGTGTGGCGCTCGGCGTGCTCACCGCCATGGTGCTCTTCGCCCGCCGGGTCGCGCACCTGGCCACCGTGGAGCGCCGGATCGAGCAGCACTTCGGCGAAGAGATCGCCAAGTACGAGGTCACCGGCGAGCTGTTCTTCGCCTCCTCCAATGACCTCTATACCCAGTTCAACTACGCCGAGGATCCCGATCACATCGTGATCGACATGTTCAACTCCCACGTCTGGGACGCCTCGACCGTCGCCTCGCTGGATGCGGTGACAGAGAAGTACGCGAAATACGGCAAGCGGGTGGAGATCTCCGGGCTCAACGCGGCCAGCCTGGATCTGCATGATCGTATGGCAGGCAACCTCGGCGCCGGTCACTGACCACCGCCTGAAGCACGCCGCGCACCCTGCCTGCGCAGCCCGCTTCGCCCGCATCACGCGGAGTGCAGCACCAGAGAGGGCCGGTGTCCTCGGATGACGACGCCGGCCCTCTGCTCTGCCCTGCGCGGTAGGCTTAGGACCATGTCCAGTGCCAGCTCCTCTGCCACGCCGCGTCCCGGCACGGAACGCCCCGCGTCTGCTCTCTCCGCCGATCTGCTGAAGATCCTGCGCTGTCCGGTCAGCGGCAGTCCCCTGCGCCAGGAGGGTGACCAGCTCATCTCCACCAGCGACGAGACCCTGCGCTACGCGATCGAGCGCGGCGTGCCCACGCTGCTCGCACCCCGCTGAGCACCCTTCACCCACGTCTTCCAAGACACACGTATCCCAGACAGCAAGGATCCCTATACCCATGAGCTTTGACTACCGCATCGCGGACATCACCCAGCACGAGGCCGGCCGCCATCAGATCCGTCTGGCCGAACACGAGATGCCCGGGCTGATGTCCCTGCGCGCGGAGTACGGCGACTCCCAGCCGCTGGCCGGCGCCCGGATCGCCGGTTCGCTGCACATGACCGTGCAGACCGCCGTGCTGATCGAGACCCTGGTCGCCCTGGGTGCGGAGGTCCGCTGGGCCAGCTGCAACATCTTCTCCACCCAGGATGAGGCGGCGGCCGCCGTCGTCGTCGGTCCTCAGGGAACCCCCGAGAATCCGCAGGGCGTCCCGGTCTTCGCCTGGAAGAACGAGACCCTTGAGGAATACTGGTGGACCGCCAGCCAGATCTTCGCGTGGCCCGGTGTCGATGAGGACCCGACCAAGGGTGCGAACATGATCCTCGACGACGGCGCGGACGCCACCATGCTTGTGCACAAGGGCGTCGAGTTCGAGGCTGCGGGCGCGGTGCCCTCGGCGCAGGACTCCGATCCCGAGGAGTACCACTACGTGCTGGCCACGCTGCGGAAGTCGCTCGAGGAGAACCCGCAGCGCTGGACCGGCATCGCCAAGAACCTGCGCGGTGTCACCGAGGAGACCACCACGGGCGTGAACCGGCTCTACCAGTTCGCTCGCGAGGGCAAGCTGCTGTTCCCGGCGATCAACGTCAATGACTCGGTCACCAAGTCCAAGTTCGACAACAAGTACGGCGTCCGCCACTCTCTGCCCGACGGCATCATGCGCGCCACCGATGTGCTCATCGGCGGCAAGGTCTCTGTGGTCTGCGGCTACGGCGATGTGGGCAAGGGTGCCGCCGAGGCGCTGCGCGGCCAGGGTTCACGGGTGATCATCACCGAGATCGACCCGATTAACGCTCTGCAGGCAGCCATGGACGGCTACCAGGTCGCACGCCTGGAAGACGTGCTGGAGACCGGCGACATCTTCATCACTACCACCGGCGGCAAGGACATCATCTCCGCCGAGGCCATGCAGAAGATGAAGAACAAGGCGATCGTCGGCAACATCGGACACTTCGACAACGAGGTGGATATCGCCGGGCTGGCCGCCATCCCGGGTGCGAAGAAGGTCGAGATCAAGCCGCAGGTGCACGAGTGGGTCATGCCCGCCGACGGCACCCGCGCCGAGGGTCACTCCATCATCATGCTCTCCGAGGGTCGGCTGCTGAACCTGGGCAACGCCACCGGGCACCCCAGCTTCGTGATGAGCTCCTCCTTCGCGAACCAGACCATCGCGCAGATCGAGCTCTTCGCCAAGACCGCCCCGGACTACACCGGCGAGGACCGCTATGAGACCGACGTCTACGTGCTGCCCAAGGTCCTGGATGAGAAGGTCGCCCGACTGCACCTGGATGCCCTGGGCGCAAAGCTCACCGAACTCTCCAAGGAACAGGCCGACTACCTCGGCGTGGACGTGGCCGGGCCGTATAAGCCCGAGCACTACCGCTACTGATCTCCCGCTGACCCAGCACTGCTGATCCCGCATGCACCGACGCAGACTCACCGCCGCCCTGGTCTCTATGGGGCTGGCGGTGGTCTCACCGGTGGTGATCTGGGACTGGAACGACGACGGCGCGCTCGCCAGCCCCTGGCTGTTGGCCGCGCCGTTCGCGTGTGGCCTCATCGGGGCGGCCTTCGCCCTGTGGGGGCGCAGCATCGGCCTCGCCGTTCTGAGCGTGATGGTTGGATTCGTGGTGCTGCCGGTCTGGATCTTCATCGTCTACGTGTTCGAGGCCTTAGCCGCTTAAGAAACCTCGCTGAGGCCACTTCGGTCACACTTGTCGCATGCCTATGCCATGTCCCATCGTTATTTCCGTCCAAAGCGGTGGGACATGGCATAGGCATGCGACAGATGGGTGGGAGAAGCGGTTCGCCCCGGATTGCCGTGCGGGTCAGGCCTCGTCGAGACTCGGGTCCCTCACGCTGGTGATGAGGCCGCGGAGGAACTTGGCGGCGCCTGCGCGTTCCTCCTCGGTGAGGCCTTCGGTGGCGGCGATCATCCGCGCGTGCATCCCGCTGAGGGTGGCCTTGACCTCGCGGTCGGTTTCGCCGAGGATCTCCAGCGCCACGGAGCGCCGGTCGGCGGGGTGTGGGATGCGCTGGATGTAGCCGTCGCGGGAGAGCCGGTCCACCAGCACGCTGGTCGAGGCGGCGGTCAGCCCGAGGGCGTCGGCGAGATCGCGCTGGCGGGGGACGCGACCGGCTGAGCGTTCGCGGACCAAGAAGCGCAGGGCCACCAGGTCCGTCTCTCCCATGCGCATCGAGTCCCGGGTTCGGGCGCGCATCTGTTTCTCAGCCTCGCGATATTCGCGCAGGAGGTTCAGCAGGTCGATGGAGGAGTAGGATTCCTCGCTTCTGGCGTACCAGTAGCCCGCACCCGTCTTGCCGCGCGGGTCCTCCGCGGGGCCATGGTCGGGTGCATCGGTGTCTGCTGCTGCAGCGGGAGCCACCGCGCTGGTGGCTCCAGGAGTGTCGATACTCACTAGTGCCTCCCTGGGTTGATGCCACCAGTGTACCTGCTTGCTTATTTCTGTCTAACCGTTATACCTTCTAACTGTTACAGGGGAAACAGTTAGACGAGGTTCGGCTGCGGCACACGAAAAGCAGGAGAGCACGATGGACGAGACCGCAACACCAAGCACCTTCACCACCCACTCCGGGTCCACAAGCCGGATCACGCCAGATGCGCAGCGCAGCACATCAGAGGCGGGTTCGACAGCACCGGTCACCGGAAGCGAACACCAGCAGTATGACCAGATGGCCAAGGCGGCCGCCGCGGGCCTGATGGCTCACCAGCATGTGGACAGCGCGATGGTGGAGATCTCAGGAACGCCAGACGACCTGGTATTCCACCTCCACTGCACGATCATTCAGGACGTTGACCCGTCAGCGGTGATGGAGCTGGTCTCCGAGGGGATCATCCCCAACGTGGAACGCATGCTGGGGGAGGCCTTCGTCTCCCGCGACCTGAAGTTCTCCTTCGCGCCTGAGGCATAAGGGGGCCGCCATGGACCCCGCATTGATCTCCACAGTCAACGCCTTCGCCTTCGCGCTCGTCGTGACCGCAGCCGCAGGCGTCCTGCTGAAGGCATGCTTCACGCTGATCAGTTCGAAGGCGCGGCCCGGAATCACTCGGCCGCGGCTCAAGGCTCACCCCATGGCGCCCACGTTTGAGCACGCCGCTCCAGGGTCCGCCGTCGAAATGTCCCCACTCAAGAAAAGCACTGCCAAAGGAGCAGAAACATGAGCATCATCGGTTGGATCGTCCTCGGCCTCATCGCCGGCGCGATTGCGCGCGCCATTCTTCCGGGCAAACAGCCTGGTGGGTGGATCGTCACCCTCATCACTGGCGTCTTGGGCGCTCTGCTCGGCGGATGGATCGCCGCGACCCTGTTCGGCATCAACGTCAACGATGCGTTCTTCGACCTCGGGACCTGGCTCTTCGCCATCGGCGGCGGCCTCATCGTCTCGATCATCTGGCAGGCCATCGTTCGACGCCGCTGATCGTTGGAGACCACACCCGTGCGGAAGGGACCTCACCGGCACACTCCGGTGGCGTCCCTTTCGCTGGCTCCGGAGCCGCATGTGAGCACACCTGACCCGCTGCAAGACCCCTGCGCGGGGCTCCTCTTCGAGATCCAGCGTGGAGACGAAGCAGCCTTCGCAGAGCTGTATCGCCGGTATGCCGGCACCCTGCTCCTGCTGCTGTTGAAGAAGTCACCGGAGAAGAACGCCGCCGAGAACGCACTGGCGGAGATCTTCACGCACATCTGGACACGGCCCTTCGCCTTCGACCCAGCGAAAGAAACCGGCCGCGCCTGGCTGTGCGGACTCGTCGCGCGGCACGGGGAGGATCGCCGCTAATCGGAGAGACCGGCAGAGTCGTCCGCCGCGCGGCGGGTTCTCTGGTCTGCCCGCTGGTCGGTCCCCGCGTCGGCACCCTCGTCAGCAAGCCTTCCGAGCGCGGACCGCGCCCGGTGAAACCTCTGCTGCACCTTCTCCGGAGAGACCTGGAGGATCTCAGCGATGGCCGCGAGGGGCTGACCATCGACCTCGTGGAGGACCCATGCCAGGTGTTCATCCACCGAGAGCGTCGTCAGTGCCGCGTCGAGCTGCGATGAGTACTCGGTTGTCGGTTCTGGCCGGTCGGTCCGCGCCCGGATGACGAAGAGGCATCGGTGAGCCGCCAGGCGGAGCACCCAGTGCTGGAATCGAACCTCGGCCGGCAGGGAACCCAGGTGCCTGAACGCCGTGAGGAACACATCTTCGACGATCAGTCGCGCTTCGCCCTCATAGCGGAGCAGCCGCAGGCACAGCGCCAGCACGGCCGGCTCGGAATCCTCGAACAGACAGGCGAAGGACAGCAGGTCCCCGGCCTTTGCCCGTTCGACCAGGGCAGCCTCGTCGTCGTTCATGTCGTGCTCATCCGCCGCCCGGGGAGGGCGGAGTCCGGACGTGTCGTGCTCAGTCAGTTCGTCCCTCCCGAGGTCTCCTGGTCCCCTGACGGGGAGAGTGCTTCACCCGAGACGCGTCCGCTGGCCCCGGTGCATCACCGGGGCCAGCGGACGTTGTCAGTGGGTCAATCAGTTGGTGATGTCGCGGGCGGCGTCCTTGGTCTTCTCGCCGGCCTGCTTCATCTCGGCCTTCTTCTTCTGCGCCGCGCCTTCGGCCTGGGTCTCCCGGTCGCCGGTGGCCTTGCCCACGGTCTCCTTGGCCGCACCCGCGGCCTTTTCGGCGGCGTTGCTGATCTTGTCTCCAACACTCATGGTCGGGTTCCTTTCATCGATGAGATGTTCTGTTGTGTCACGTCCACATGAAGTGGTCTTGTCCCTGACGCGGCCGGTGCCCGGTCGGGTTTGGGAAATCAGGTGAGCTGCAGCTCGGCCTCATGGGACCTCGCGGAGCGTCGCACCGGATCCACGATCACTCGCACCCCGGTGAGCTTCGCCTGCAGCGACTGCTCAACCTCAGCGCAGGTCTGCCGGTGCAGCTGCTCCACGGTGTGGCGGATCGCGCTGCGCTCATCCACCTCGACCTTGATCAGCAGTCCGGGGGACTTCGCCGTGCCCTCGAGCCGAACCGTGGCGCTGAGCACCCCGGGCAGCTTCTCGGCGGACTCAGCGATGGCGCGCTGCAGGACGCTGGAGCTGAGCAGGCTCACCCCAGCGCGGCCGTCGCGCTGGAGCTGAAGATCCCCAGCGCGCTCGGAGCGAGGAACTGCGGCGATGATCCACCAGAGTCCCAGCAGCACCAGGACCACGCTTGCTGCCAGCACTCCTGCGGGAAGCCATGCCGGCAGCGCATCGTGGGAGCCGAGTGCATCATCCGGGGCCGGCGCCTGCTCCCACTGGGTCAGCAGGCTCAGCGCGACTGCCACCACGGCGGCGCCGGCTGCGAGCAGCACGACTCCCAGGAGGAAGAGGATCAGCCTGTTGGGAGCTTTCGAGACGGCGATCATCGCTTGTCCTTCCTCTGCATCGTCACGGCCACCCGGGGGCGCCGCTTGAGCTCCAGACCATCGAAGCGTTCCTGAATCCGGTCGCTCAGCAGCTTCCGAGTGTCCCTGTTGTCGGGCGCCACGGTCCCTACCGCAACTCGCACCGCCGAGGGTTTGGCATCCGCACGGGTGGAGACGGTCCCATCGGTGCGCTCGGCCTCCGCGGCGGCGATGCGGCCCAGCCCGCGGGTCGTGATCACGGTGGTCCGCTCGCCTCCGAACTCGCCCATGGTCATCTCGACGACGGCGGCGCGGCCCGGTTTCAGCGCGAGCACGACCAGGATCACCCCCAGGACGACGGCGAGGATCGCCGCGCCGATCACTGGAGCTGCGCCCCAGGTCAGGGCTTCCAGGCCGTCGAGTCCGCTCAGCGGCTGCTGCGCGGCGATGGCCGCGACGGACCACCAGATGCCCAGGATGCCCGCTGCGAGGATGATCGTCGCGGCCACCAGGGCGGGGATGCGCCGATCGGGTCGCCGTCGGATCTTGGGAGAACTCATTGCAGGGTCCTTTCCTCGGTGCCGACCAGCAGCTGGTCCACGCGCACATCCACCCAGCCGACCGTCACGCCGGTGAGGCGCTGGACCTCGACGCGGATGTGGTTCCGCGCGCGATCCGTGAGCTTCTCCAGCGGGGCGGGATACGGCAGGGCCAGGTGCACGGTGATGTTGGCGATGCCGCCGTTCATCTGGACTGCTGTCTTCGGACGCACCCGGGACCCGGTGCCGAGCCCGGCGAAGGTCAGGCGATCGGTGGCCGATACGCCGCTGAGCTCTCCCGCCACATGCGCGGCGGTCTTCTCCACTGCGGCATCCTTGATGATGAGCCTGCCGCGGGTCTCGGGGGCCGTGGTCTTTTGCGCCGCGGTGTTCATCGCCGGCGCCGTTCTGTGAGGTTGTTCAGGTCCACCCGACCTTCAATGGCCAGGCCCACGAACAGGCCCAGTCCACCGAGGAAGGCGACCCCGAGGAACGCCAGGAAACCCTCGAGAATGGCGACGACGCCGAGGATCAGGCCGACGAACAGTCCTACATGTGATGCTTTCATGTGCTTGCTCTTTCGCTCGGTGGACTTCAGGGTCAGGCCAGCTCGTGGCCGGACTCGCGGGGCTGCTCGTCATCTTCGCCGGGCAGGTGCACGTCGGCGACGGTGATGTTGACCTCGACCACCTCAAGCCCGGTGCCGTGCTCCACCGAACGGATCACGTTGCGGCGGATGTTCTCGGCGACCTCCACGATGGCGGCGCCGTACTCCACGATCACGATCAGATCGATGGCGGTCTGGCGTTCGCCCTTCTCCACGGACACGCCACCGCTGACCTGGGTGCGCGAGCCGGGAATGCGCTCCGAGATGGCGTCGAAGGTGCGCCGGGCGATGTTTCCCATGGCGTAGACCCCGGGGACTTCGCGGGCGGCGATGCCGGAGAGCTTCTGGACGACAGTCTCTTCCACGGTGGTCGCCCCGTACTCGGTGACCAGCGGGCTGTTGCTGGCGGCGGCGGCCTGCTTGCGCGTCAGCTCGGCGCTCTGGCCGTTGCTGTTCTGCGCGGCGGCCTGTGCGGGCTTCTGGGCAGCGGAAGTGTTCTCAGTCATGGTCAATCTCCTGTGAATCCATGAGCGCTTCAACGCGCTCTGTGTGAACGGAAACTCTGACCGAATCGATCAGACACAAGCTAAGACGCAGCGCGCGGAAGATCCTCACGCTGTTTCTCAGATTTTTTTCAAACGGGTGCCTCGGGCGTCGGGTGCGGGGCACTGGTTGCGGGGCACCGGGCGCACGAAAATGTGGCTCCACGGAACCGAGGTTCCGCGAAGCCACATCGTGCGCGTGGCGTCAGCTGACGAGCATCACGCGCGGTGATCGCCTCACGCTGTGGGTGAGGCGTTCATTGTGTTCAGGACTCGCTGGGGTTGCGGCGCATGAAGTACGCACCTGCACCGATGGCTCCGAGGGCGAGCGCTCCGCCGCCGGCTGCCATGGCCATCCCGGAGCCTTCGGAGGCGCCGCCCGCGACGCCGGTGTCGGCACCGCCCTCAGGCATGCCTTCCATCTGCGATCCGGTCAGGGTGCCGCAGGCCGCGGGCAGGGTCGCTGCCAGGGGCAGGGAGTCGTCCAGCTCGGACTGAGCGTTGGCTGCTTCCTCGCTCAGGACGGTGGGGTCGACGCCGTGGACGACGACGACGCCGGTGCCGTCAACCATGGAGGCCACCACGTCATCGGGCAGTTCCAGGCTGCGCTCGTAGGTGTAGCTGCTGCCACCGGGGAATCGTTCCACAGCCAGGGCCGAATCGGCAGAGGTGTCACCTTCGATGGTCAGCGAGGATCCGATGCCGCCGTAGAAGGGTGCGCCTTCTTCGACGTTGACGGCGCCGTCGCCGTTCTGATCAGCATCGGCTGGCGGGCAGATGCCCTGGGAGCCGAAGTGGATGTGCTGGGCGTGGGGGAAGGGTCCGTCCATGAAGGTCTCGGCCGCGCCGTCGACGGTCATGTAGACGGTGGCCTGGTTGCCCTGACCCTCGATGAGGACGTCACCGACGGTGCCGGAGTTGTTCAGCGGGTCCAGGTTGGCCTGGAAGGACCAGGACTGGCTGGAGTCGGAGGTGGCGGCGCCGTCGGTCTCTCCACCGTGACTGGAGTGGGCCATGGCCGGGGCTGCGGTCATGAGCATGGCACCCAGTGCCACGGTGGGGATAGCGAAGAATTTTGATGTACGCATGTGAGAACTCCTCATCGAAAATGATGTGATTGCACGGACTCGATCATGGTGTCGACCAGGTCACGTGATGGGAGTTCGGAGCCAGATCAGAATCGGATGGGAAAAATTCGAAAAAAAGTGTTTTCGCTCACAGATCCACCCCAGAGGGGTGCCCCTCGGCCTAATTCATGAGGGTTGCATAGACGACATAGTTGTCCTCGTACTCGCCGGTCGTCTCGTTGTACCCGTCGCAGGTGATCAGCCGCAGTTCAGCCTCATCGGTGTTCCCGTAGACCTCCAGGGTCGGGAAATCGTTCTTCCCGTACTGCTCCGCCTTCGTCACGGAGAACACCGCGGTGTTGCCGTCTTCGCGATAGACGCTGATCTCGTCGCCCTCGGCGAGCTGCGGCAGAGCGGCGAAGACCCCGGGCTGGCCGGCGGAGTCGTCCACATGGCCTAGGAAGACAGACGGCCCGGCCTCACCTGGGGTGGGGGAGCCGGTGTACCAGCTCGCGGGAGACCCGGGAGCGCCCGGCGGCACCTCCAGTGTGTTGTTCTCGCGCAGGCCGAGGTGCAGCAGCTCGGAGTCTGCATCGATGGCCGGAATCGAGAAGGACGCCGGTCGTGACTCCTCCAGGACTTCCGGCTCCGACGCGTCGTCGCTCTCCGGTGAGGCAGTCGCCTCGCTGGATTCCTCGGCGGACTCGGTCTCGGTGGGCTCAGCATCGGTGGGCTCAGCGTCGGACGACGACGGGGTGCTGGGAGTCTCCACGGCGGCCGCGGTGGACTGTGCGGCGGGGTCTTCCTCGGCACCCCCTGCGCAGCCGGACAGGAGCAGTGCAGTGAGTGCGGAGACAGCGATGAGGCGATGTCGAGGAGACTGTTTCCCGAGGTGGTGGGAGTCAGTGATGGTCTTCCTGGGGTGCATGTCTGCCCACTTTCTTTACGCGCTGACGCCGTCGCAGAGCATGTTCGCGTGACGCTGCGCACAGGTGCTCTCCGTGATGTCAGGGTACTGGTTCATCCCTGGTCCACATGCGCAGGATGACTCCCGTTCAGTCATCCAGAGCGACCGAACGTGCCCGCCAGACGCGCTGACCAGGACTTTCTTCGTCACCATGGAGCGTTCGACCAGTTTCGACGGCTAACTTCCTGGTCATGGCTGCCACGCCATGACGATATGAGAGGAAGCAACCATGACTGAGTACCGAGTCGCCGTCACACTTCGCCGCCGTCTGGACGAGAAGGAGGTCGGGCAGATGCACGCCAATCGGAGCGCGTCAGTCTCGGAGTACGAGATGGAGGATGAGGATGTCGTCGTGGTCACCCTTCATGCCCCGAACGCCCTGACCGCCACCGAGACGGCCGAGATCCAGGTCCAGCGAGCCACCGGCGTGGAGATCGCGGCCACGCAGCTCGTGCCCTGAGGTTCCTAGGCGGGACCCCAGGGGCTCTCGACGCCGATGTACTGGGTGCTGGTGTACTCGCTGATCCCCTCGGCCCCACCTTCCCGGCCCAGCCCTGACTGCTTGACCCCGCCGAAGGGCGCGGCCGCGTTCGAGATGACTCCTACGTTGAGCCCCAGCAGACCGAAGTCGATGCGATCGCCGATCCGCAGTCCCCGGGAGATGTTCTCGGTGAACACGTAGGAGGCGAGCCCGTATTCGGTGGCATTGGCAAGTTCCACGGCCTCGTCCTCGGTGCTGAACGTCATCACCGGGGCGACAGGTCCGAAGATCTCTTCGCGCATGACCCGGGCCTCTGCGGGGACGTCGCGGAGCAGGGTCGGGGCATAGAAGTGGCCGGGTCCCTCGATCCGGTGACCGCCGACGACCACCTTGGCGCCGCGCTCCACTGCCTCGACGACCAGGCCTTCCACGGAGGCGCAGGCTTTGGCGTCGATGAGCGGGCCGACGTCGGAGGTCTCCTCGAGCCCGGGCCCCACTTTCAGTGCGGACATCTTCTCCGCGAGTCTGGCGATGAACTCCTCGGCCACTGACTCGTGGACCAGCAGGCGGTTGGCGGCCGTGCAGGCCTCGCCCATATTGCGCATCTTCGCGGCCATCGCGCCAGCCACGGCCTTGTCCAGATCCGCGTCCTCGAACACCAGCAACGGGCCGTTCCCGCCAAGCTCCATAGAGGTGCGCAGCACGTTCTCGGTGGCCTGGCGCATCAGATGCTTGCCCACCGCAGTGGATCCGGTGAAGGAGATCTTGCGCAGTCGGGAATCGGCCAGCAGCGGCTCAGAGATCTCCGCGGGAGAATCGGTGGGCAGCACGTTGAGCACGCCCGCCGGAAGTCCCGCCTCCGTCATGAGCTGGGTGAAGTACAGCGCGGTCAACGGGGTGAGACCTGCGGGCTTGAGGATCATCGTGCAGCCCGCCGCAATGGCAGGGGCGACCTTGCGGGTGGCCATGGCAAGTGGGAAGTTCCACGGGGTGATCAGCAGGCACGGACCCACCGGCTTGCGGGTGACGAGCATGCGCAGATTCCCCTCCGGAGTGTCGGCGTAGCGCCCGTAGTCGCGCACCGCCTCCTCGGAGAACCAGCGAAGAAACTCGCCGCCGTAGCCGACCTCGCCGCGGGACTGCGCGAGCGGCTTGCCCATCTCCAGCGTCATCAGCAGTGCCAGGTCCTCGGCGCGTTCCTGCACCAGGTCGAAGCCTCGGCGCAGGATCTCCGCCCGGCTGCGCGAGGAGGTGCGTCCCCACGCCTCCTGCGCGGTGGCGGCGGCATCCATGGCGGCAGCCGCGTCCACGGAACCGGCCGAGGCCACCGTCGCGAGGACGTCCCCGGTGGCGGGGTTCTCCACGGTGAAGTGGGACCCGGAGTCGGCCTCACGCCAGCGCCCGTCGATGAAGAGCTGGGTCGGGGTGGCGGCCAGCGTGGCCTGGACGCGGGAGGTCAGATCGTGTGCCTGAAGATCGGGTGAGGTCAGATCGGGTGATGTCATCGGATCAGCCCTTCGCGGCAGTGACGTGGGAGGGGGCAGTGACGTGGGAGGGTGCAGTGAGGTCGGAGGCGGTGCTGGAGTGGCTGCGCAGGACAGATTCGAGCACCTCCAGGCCGTCGCTGAGCAGCTGCTCATCTATCACCAGCGGGGGCAGCAGCCGGACGACGTTGCCGTAGGTGCCGCAGGTCAGGATCAGCACCCCCTGGCTCAGACACGCGGCAGCCACGGCGCGGGTGGTCTCCGGGTCCGGCTCGGTGGTGCCGGGCTTGACCAGTTCGACGGCGAGCATCGCCCCCCGTCCGCGAACCTCACCGATGGGCCCCTGATCTCCGCCGAGCTCCTCGGCCAGCGCGCGCAGCCGCGGTGTCACGAGCTCCTCGATTCCGCGGGCACGGCCGGCGAGATCCTGTTCTTCCATCGTGTGCAGCGTGGCCAGCGCTGCGGCGCAGGCCACCGGGTTGCCGCCGTAGGTGCCCCCCAGACCACCGGCGTGGACGGCGTCGAGGAGCTCGGCCCGACCGGTGACCGCTGAGAGCGGCATGCCGCCGGCGATGCCCTTGGCCATGGTGATCAGATCCGGCACCACGCCCTCGTGCTCGGAGGCGAACCAGGCTCCTGTGCGGCAGAAGCCGGACTGGACCTCGTCGGCGATGAAGACCACCCCGTTCTCCCGGGCCCAGTCGGCGAGGGTGGGCAGGAACCCCTCGGCGGGGACGATGAAGCCACCCTCACCCTGGATCGGTTCGATCAGGATCGCGGCGATCGATCCAGCCCCGATCTGCTTCTCCATCTGCTCGATCGCCCGGCGCGCGGCCTCTTCTCCGGTGATCTCCGGGTTGGCCTCGCGGTAGGGGTAGCTCATGGGCATCCGGTAGATCTCCGGGGCGAAGGGACCGAAGTTGGTCTTATACGGCATGGTCTTCGCGGTCAGGCCCATGGTGAGGTTGGTGCGCCCGTGATACGCGTGATCGAAGGCGACCACGGCCTGCCGAGACGTTGCGAGCCGGGCGACCTTGACCGCGTTCTCCACGGCCTCGGCACCGGAGTTGAACAGCACGGTCCGCTTCTCGTGGTCACCAGGGGTCAGCCGCGCGAGCTCCTCGGCCACCGCGATATAACCCTCGTAGGGGGTGACCATGAAGCAGCTGTGTGTGAAGTGCCCGACCTGCTCGGTCACCGCCTGCGCGACGGCGGGAGCGCTGGCGCCCACCGAGGTCACCGCGATCCCGGAACCCAGGTCGATGAAGCTGTTGCCGTCCACGTCGCGGATGATCCCGCCGTCGGCGTCGGCAGCGTAGACGGGCATCGTGGAGACCGCGCTCGCCGGGACTGCCTTGGCGCGGCGGGCGGCCAGCTCCTGCGAGGCGGGTCCGGGGATCGCGGTGAGCAGCTCCCGGCGCTGCGGGAGCCGAGATTCCAGTGTGGGCAGGGCGCGGGAGGACACGGAGGAGGTGGGGGACAGCGTCATCGGAATCGGCCTTTCGGGAAGATCAAGAGGTATGCAGGGTGCTGGTTGCTAGAGGCGGGGGGTCGCCGGAGGTTCGGTGCGCCGGTGACCGGTCGACTCGAAGGCTGCGGCGACTCGCAGCAGCCGGACGTCGTCGTAGGCGCGGCCGGCGAAGGTGATGCCCACGGGCATTCCGGTGTCGTGCATCGTGCCCATGGGCAAGGTCACGGTGGGGATGCCCAGGTGTCGCCAGACGAGATTGCCGTTGGCCACCCAGACGCCGTTGCGCCAGGCGACCTCGGCCGAGGCGGGGGAGACATCGGCGTCGGCCGGTCCGACGTCGGCCACTGCGGGGAATGCGATGACGTCGAGTCCAAGCTGGTCCAGCCACTGCTCGAAGTCCTGCTCCCGGGTGCGCACCAGCCCGGTGATGCCTTCTTCCATGAGCGCCAGGTCCCCGAGCTGCAGGTCGGGGCGCTCGCGGATCAGCACGGGCAGCGTGGCGATATCGTCGTCGAACCCGTCGTAGCGATCAGGCAGAGCCCCGGGAGGTGCGGGGAAGATCTGACTGCCATCGACCTGGGCGAGGCTGTGCAGCGCCTCATCCCCGTTGGCCTGCAGGAAGTCTTCCCAGGCCCAGGCGCTGAGCTCCGCCACCTCCTGGCGCAGATATTCCTCGGGCACGAGCCCGCGGCCGGTGATCGTGGGGGCGCCTGGTCGGTCTCCCTCGTAGTTGCTCAGCACCGGCAGGTCACAGTCGGTGAGCGCGGCGCCGTGCTCGGTGAAGCTTGCGCAGGCGGCCTCGAAGAGCTCCAGCACGGAGTCCCGTGGGTGGATCGTGCGGCCGGTGGAGCCGCCGATGCCGGTGGTCCCGTCGGCATGGACCGGTGCCGTCCCGGCCTCGGGGTCCTTCCCCAGGAAGATCTGCGGGGCTCCGACGCGCAGGCCGCTGAGGATGCCGTAGGCGGTCTGGTGATCCGCGACCTCCAGCGCGGTATAGGACTCCGGTCGCAGCTCGGAGGCTCGCGGCAGGGCAAGCCAGGGCTGGACCCGCCAGAAGTCACCGCGGGTCTGTGGGTCATCGGCGACGATTACGTCCAGGACCTCCAGCAGGTCCGCCATCGTGCGGGTCTGCGGGACGACGACGTCCATCGTCGGCACCAGCGGCCAGTTCCCGCGCATGGAGATGACTCCCCAGGAGGGGGTATAGGCGCAGAGTGCATTGTTCGACGCCGGTGCCCGCCCCGAGGACCAGGTCTCCTCCGCCAGCCCGAAGCTGGCGAAGCTCGCCGCGGTCGCGGTGCCGGAGCCGTTGGAGGAGCCGGAAGCGAAGGCCGAGGTCAGGTACTCCGGGTTGTACGGGCTCTCGGCCCGGCCATAGACGCCGCGCTGCATGCCCCCATTGGCCATCGGCGGCATGTTCGTCAGGCCGATCAGCACCGCACCGGCGCTGCGCAGCCGTCCCACCACGAAGGAGTCATGCTGCGCGACCAGATCGGCGAAGGCGTGGGAGCCCGCGGCGACGGTGAGGCCCCGGGCCATGTAGCTGTTCTTCGCCGTGTAGGGGATGCCGTCCAGCGGGCTCAGCGGTGCACCGGCAGCGCGCCGCGCGTCCGAGGCTTGAGCGTCGGCCAGCGCTTGCGGATTCATCACCACCAGGGAGTTCAGCTGCGGTCCCTGCTGGTCATACGCGGCGATCCGCTCCAGGTAGGCGTTGAGCAGCTCTTCGCTGCTGGTCCGGCCGTCCTCGAGCGCATCGCGCAGCTGGGAGATCGTGGCTTCGACCACGTCAAAGCGTGCTCTGCTCATCGCAGCCACGATTCCGCGATACCGCCTGAATCTCCTGCACTGGCCGGGGATGGCTGCTGCTGGGTGATGCAGTGGATGCCGCCGCCGAAGCGCAGGATGTCCCGGGCGTCGACGAGTTCGATGGCCCGGTCGGGATAGGCCTGGGCCAGGAGGGCCGCGGCCTGCTCGTCGCGCGGGTCCTCGTAGGCGCAGAGCACGACCACGCCGTTGGCCACATAGTGGTTGATATAGGTCCAGTCCACGTACTCCCCGTCCTGCCTCAACGTCTGAGGCGCGGGGACCTCGATGATGGTGAACGGCTTGCCCTCGGCGTCGCGCGCGGACTCCAGGAAGCTGCGCATCTCCTCGGTGACCTGGTGGTCGGGGTGGCTGGGGTCCTCCTGGCGGTGCAGCAGGATGTGACCGGCGGGTGTGAAGGCGGCAAACATGTCCACGTGTCCGCGGGTGCCGAACTCCTCATAGTCCTTGGCCAGCCCGCGGGGGAACCAGACGGCGTTGCTGGTGCCCAGTTTCGCGTGGATCTCCGCCTCGATCTGCTCTCGGCTCTGGTGGGGGTTCCGACCCTCATCGCGCTGGACGGTCTCGGTCAGCAGCACCGTGCCGCGACCGTCCACGTGAAAGGCGCCGCCCTCATTGACGAGGTCGCTGGTGATCCGCCTGCTGCCGGCCTGCGCGGTGATGGCCGCCGCGATGTGCGCGTCGCGGTCCCAGGCCGCCCAGCTCTGCGCTCCCCAGCCGTTGAAGATCCAGTCGACGGCGGCAAGCTCGCCGTCGTCCTGGTGGACGAAGGTCGGGCCGATGTCGCGCATCCAGGCATCGTCGAGCGGCATCGGCACGATGGTGGCCACCTCGCCGAGCAGCTCGCGAGCGGCGGGTTCGTCATGGGGTGCGGCCACCACGGTGACGGGCTCATACTGGGCGATCACCCGGGCCACTCGGGCCCAGGCTGCCCGGGCGGCTTCGAGAGTGGCCGAGCCGGGGTCGCCGAAGGTGTCGTTGCTCGGCGGGAAGGCCATCCAGGTGCGCTCATGCGGCGCCCATTCGGGGGGCATGCGCAGCGCGTGCTGAAGCGAGGTCATGGTGCTCCTGTCGCAGAATGCGGCTGGGTCGGATAGGACGGGTCAGTCGGCGATGAACTCGGTGGTCTCGAAGCGGTTGCGGAAGAACTCCGGACGCTTGCGGTACTGCCAGAACATCGCCGCGATGCCCAGGATGAAGACCAGCATGCCCAGGATGAAGACCAGGCCGATGCCGCCGATCTCCGAGCCGGAGCCGTAGTCGGGATCCATGGAGTCCCAGATGGTCTGGCAGAAGAAGATCAGCAGCAGGATGCCGCCCACCAGGGGAGCCAGGAACTTGTTGAAGAAGGCGCCGGCGGAGGCGGTGGCCTCGGCGCGGAAGTACCAGACGCAGGCCAGAGCGGTGATCCCGTAGTAGAAGCAGACCATCATGCCCAGCGTGGTGATGGTGTCCCAGAGGACGTTCTCGGAGATGATGCGCATCACCACGTAGAACACCGAGGCGATGACGACGGCGACCACGGTGGCGTAGGCCGGAGTCTGGTAGCGCGGGCTGACCTGCGCGTATTTGCGGCTGAGCGCCCCGTAGTGACCCATGGCCAGCATGGTGCGGGCGGGAGAGATCATCGTGGACTGCAGCGAGGCCGCCGAGGAGGACAGCACGGCCAGGGACATCAGGATGGCCATCGGACCCATGACCGGACCGGCGAGGGCGGCGAAGACGTTCTCCTGGATATCAGGGTTGCCCAGGCCGAACTCGCCCTCGGAGACTCCGGAGAAGGACAGCGCACCCAGGGTGACCACGGTGTAGAGGCTGACGACCACCAGGATGGTCAGGATCGCGGCACGACCCGGAGTGGTGGTGGTTCCTCGGGATTCCTCGTTCATGGTCAGGACCACGTCCCAGCCCCAGTAGATGAAGACCGAGAGGGCGATGCCGGCGGCGAAGGCGGAGAAGGACTCGATCCCGAAGGGGTTGAACCATTCCCAGCTGAAGGCGGTGGCGTCGAAGGCGGAGCCGACCGAGGCGTGGCGGAAGGCGGCGATGGAGAACCAGAGCAGCACCACCAGCTGGAAGGAGACCAGCACGTACTGCACGGTCTTGGTGGTCTCCATGCCGCGATAGGAGACGTAGGCGGCGATCGCCATGAAGATCACACAGGTGATGACGTTGATCGGGACGTTGCGGGTCAGTTCCGCGATCGAGTCCACGCCGGTGAGCTGGCTGATCGCCAGGTAGAAGAAGTCCACGGCGATCCCGGCGAGGTTGGAGAGCACCAGGATGGTGGCCGCGAGCAGCCCCCAGCTGCCCATCCAGCCCACCCAGGGGCCGAAGGCCTTGGACGCCCAGGTGAAGGTGGTGCCGGCGTCGGGCATGGCCCGGTTCAGCTGCCGGTAGCCCAGGGCGACGAGCAGCATCGGGATGAACCCGACGATCAGCACCGCCGGGAGGTGGTCGCCCACCGCCGAGGCTGTGGGGCCCAGGGCCCCGGAGAGGGTATAGGCCGGGGCGATGGTGGAGACCCCGATGACGACGGCGCCGAGCACGCCGATGCTTCCGATGCTCAGCCCCTTGCTGTGGGCATGCTGTCCCGTGGCCTCAACGCTGGTGCTAGGTGATTCGCTCATGATGTTCTCCTGGCTCAGCGCGCCTGGGGCGCACTGGATTCGAGGTCGCGCGGCAGCAGGACCATGGGGATCGGCAGATGGGACAGGACGCGGGCGGCGGTCATGCCCAGGAAGATGTGCCGGCGGCGGGCCAGCGGGGAGGAGCCGATGAGCAGGATCGCTCCCTGGGGCCAGTCCACGGTGTCCACGGCGTGACGCAGAGTCTTGCCGCGGGCGACGATGTGCTTCGCGGAGCTGTTGCCGGCCTCGCCTTCGTCGGACGAGTTGCCGGACTCTCCGTCAGGCGTGCCGGCCCCGCGGGCGGCGTCACCATCCTGGAAGGTCACGTAGCTCAGCTCGGCGCCGAGCTGAGCAGCCCAGGCCTCACTGGTCCCGGCGACCTGATGCTGCGGGTGGGCGGCGGAGACGGCGCCCATCACATCGGTGATGGTGGTGGCCGCGCGGTAGCCCGCCGGGGCGAGCGCCACGGGCACTGGCGCGCTGTGCAGCAGGGCGGTGACTGCCGGGTGGGTCATGATCCGGCCGAATCCGATGCCGGACCCGGTGACCAGCACATCGGAGCCGAGCTCCTCGACCGCTGCCACGAGGCCCTCGGCCACCGAGCGGGCGGGGCGGACGTGGCTGTGGTGGGTGACCTCGGCAGGGATGACCGCTTCGGCCTCGTGGATCCACTGCTGGGCCTGCTCGGCGATGATCCCCTGCACATTGCCCACCGGAGGGTAGGCGGGGTTGAACGGGTCGTCCTCCTTGAGGACCAGAATGACGTCGAGGGTCGCTGAAGCCGAACGGGCCAGGGCGATTGCGAGTGCCAGGGCGTCGTGGCTGCGTTCATCGCCGCCGAACCCCACTGCCACCCGGTTGAAGGAATGCTCAGCCATGGTTGACCTCCATGTGATCTGGTGTGTGCTCCGCGAGCCGGTGCACGATGTCCTGCGCGGCCCGGCGACCCTGGCGGAGAGCTCCGTCCACGTGCTGGTAGCCCTCTGCGGCGAGGTCGGAGCAGGCCCAGTGCAGCGGGCCCACGGCGCGGCGCTGGTGGGCGCCGTAGCGGGAGAGGCCGCCGAGGTCGAAGCTCGCCGCGTAGGCACCGCGCGTCCATTCCTCGGAGCCGAAGTCTGACTCGTAGTAGACCTCGGGGGTGAGTGCTTCCTCGCCCAGGTAGGCGGCCAGGGAGCGCACGATCGCCTCGCGCCGGTCCTGCTCGGGGAGGGCGAACATCTCATCGGCCTTCTCATCGGAGATGAAGGCGACCAGGGTCCCGCGGGTGTCCTCATGGTTCGTGTTGTCGTAGACCTCCTGGCAGATCTCGTTGGGTCCGAATCCGGTGCCGGAGAGGCCCTTGTCCCGCCAGAACGGTGTGGCGTAGACCGCGTGGACCTTGATCACCAGGCCCATGGACTGGTGCTGGTGCATCTGGTGCTGCAGGCGGGGCAGCGCCGGTTCGAAGCTGATCCGCGAGTAGAGGTTCGGCGGCACCGCGAGGATCACCTGCTGGGCGCGGACGGTGACCCGGTCGGAGAAGACGGTAGCCCCGCCGTCGTCGTTCCAGGAGATGGTGCGCACCGGGGTCTCCAGATGCACCGAGCCCTCGTGGAGCCGGGAGGCGATGGTCTCGGAGACGCTCTGCATGCCGCCGATCACGCGGCGGTCCAGGATGAAGTCCTCATCGACCAGGTTGCTGAAGGAGCCCGCGGAGGCGGCCATCAGCACAGCCTGCAGCGCGGAGAAGGCATGATCGGGCTTGGTCAGCATCCCACCGGCCAGGAAGATCGCGATGTTCTCCCGCGCGGCGGCGTCCTCGGTCTGCTCCCGGAGCCATTCGTTGAAGGTCACCGTGTCCAGCTCGCGGGCCTTCGGGTGCGCCCACGGCTCGGCGGGGCCGATCGAGGCGGCCAGCTCATCGAGGATGCCGATGATGCGCTCCATCTCGGCCACGGTGCGCTCGTGGGCGGGGAACATGTCGCCGGTGTACTCGTGGCGTTCGCCCTCGCGGTCCAGGTAGATGTTCGCGCCCTCGCGGTAGCGGGAGAAGGTGCCCATGCCGAGTTCCTCGAGCAGGCCAAGGAGCTCCGTCTGATCGGGGGAGACCCACTGGCCGCCGATCTCCAGGAAGGCCCCGTCGATCTCCTTGGACCAGGTGCGCCCGCCGACCCGGTCCCGCGCCTCGAGCACGATCACCGATTGTCCGGCGGCCTGCAGCGTGCGAGCCGCCATGAGCCCGGCCGGACCTGCACCGACGACGACGACGTCGGCCTCCAGCGCCTCGGCGCTGCCCACTGATCTGGTGGTCTGCATAGTGTTCCCCTTCACATTTAAATTAACTATATTCATTAACGGGCAGTGTCGAGCTGCTGTCAAGCCCCTGGGGCGGGATTTCATCTGGGTGTTACACGGGCGGTGGAGCGACTCGCGGTAGATTGAGTCGCTGTCAGCCCATGAAGCGCAGCATCGAGCAAAGGACCTCAGCAGTGGCCGCGGAGAAGACAAGCCCTCGACGCCGAGGACGCCCCACCTCTCCGGTGCTTTCGCGCAGCATGATCGCTGGACGCGCCATGGAGCTGGTGGCCGAGCGCGGCTATGACCACCTCACCATGGCCGGGCTCGCACGGAAGCTCGGCGTCTCTGCCTCCGCGCTGTATAACCATGTGTCTTCGAAACATGACGTGTTGGTGCTGATCCAGGACCGGCTCAACGAGGAGATCGACTACAGCGCCTTCGATCACCAGGACTGGCCCCAGGGTCTGCGCCACTGGGCGCACTCCTACCGCGAGTGCTACATCGAGCACACCGAGCTGATCCCGCTGATCGCGGTGCTGCCCATCGCCGACGCGCCGCAGTCGGTGAAGATGTATGAACACGTCTTCACGGCGCTGCACTCCGCGGGGGTCGAGCAGCGTGACGCGGTGGACATCATCGTCGGGATCGAGGCGCTGGTCTTCGGTGCCGCCTTCGACGCCTCTGCCCCGGCTGACATCTTCGACCCGGGCGGCCTCCTGGAGATGGCGCCAGCCTTCGCTGAAGCGGCGGCCCTGCGCGCGGCTGATGCCCGCGGCTCCGCCGATCGCGCCTTCGAGATGGCGCTCGATGCGCTGATCGACGGACTGCGCCGGCGGGTCAGTCCAGAGCGTGCATGATGTGCTTGACCCGGGTGTACTCCTCGACTGAGTAGTTCGAGAGGTCCTTGCCGTAGCCAGAGGACTTGAACCCGCCGTGCGGCATCTCCGCTACCAGCAGCAGGTGGGTGTTGACCCAGACGCAGCCGAAGTCGAGGTCCCGGGTGAAGCGCATCGCGCGGGTGTGATTCGTGGTCCAGACGCTGGAGGCCAGTGCGTACTCCACCCCGTTGGAGAGCTCGATGGCCTCCTCCTCGGTGGAGAAGCGCTGCACGGTGAGCACCGGGGCGAAGGTCTCCTCCTGAACCAGCTCGTCCTCCTGGCGGACCCCGGTGATGATGGTGGGCTCGACGAAGAAGCCCGTGGCATCCTCCGACGGCGCGCCACCGGTCACCACGGTGGCGTGGGCCGGGATGTTCTTGAGCTTGGTGCAGACCGTCTCGTAGTGGCGCACGTTGTTCAGTGGGCCGAAGTCGTTCTTGGCGTCGTCGGAGTGGCCAGTGGTCACCTTGCGCGCCTCGGCGGCGAGCAGGTCCACGAACTCGTCATGGATGCTGTCCTCCACGATCACTCGGGTGACAGCCGTGCAGTCCTGCCCAGCGTTGAAGGTGCCAAAGGTGATCAGCGCCTCGGCTGCCTTGGCCAGGTCTGCGTCGGCGAAGACGACGGCGGGCGCCTTGCCACCGAGCTCGAGGTGAGTGCGCTTCACGCCCTCCGCGGCGGAGGCCGCGACATGCTGACCCGCGCGCACCGAGCCGGTGATGGCGACCATCGCGGGGGTGGGATGCTCGGTGAGCAGCTTGCCGGTGCTTCCGTCGCCGAGGACCACGTTGAGCACGCCTGCGGGGAAGACCTCACCGGCCAGCCGAGCGAGGACCAGCGTGGACTCTGGGGTGGACTCGGCCGGCTTGAGCACGATCGTGTTGCCGGCGGCCAGTGCGGGTCCGATCTTCCAGATGGCCATCATCAGCGGGAAGTTCCAGGGGGTGATCTGCGCGACGACGCCGAGCGGTTCACGGCGCACATAGGAGGTGTGGCCCCCCATGTACTCCGCGGCGCCACGGCCCTCCAGCAGGCGGGCCGCGCCGGCGAAGAAGCGCAGCTGATCGGCGCCCGCGGCGACCTCCTCCTCGGCGATGATCCTCCGCGGCTGACCGGTGTTGCGGTGCTGCGCCTCGACCAGCTCGTCTGAATGCTCCTCCATCTTGTCCGCCAGGGCGAGCAGGCAGCGCTGCCGCTCCGAGGGGGTCACGGACTTCCAGGCGGCGAAGGCCTCCCGGGCCGCGGCGAAGGCGGCGTCGACATCGGCGGCCTCCGAAATGGGGGAGACGGCGACGCGTTCCCCGCTGACCGGGCTGACGACGTCCATGTCCGAGGAGCCTGTGGCCTCGACGAATGCTCCATTGATGAAATTCTCAAGCCGTGAGCTCACAGAGATCTCCTCCATTCAGATAATGATTCGTGTTCATTTTAGGACGGTCCCGTGTGATGCGCAACACTCGAGTGAGGATGGTGCTCGCCGCCTGGCAGTCCCCAAGGGGTTCGGGTTGAACCCGCGTGAGCATTGAAGGAATCGAGGTGGAGGGTCTGACCACACTCTCGCCGGACCAAGATGCAGTCTCCGCTAGAAGCCCGTTCTACAGAGCCTTAGGGCTGTCGATTCAGCGATCTGGGCGCTTCTTCGCAACCGGGGGTCTTGGCACTCAATACGCTCTACTGGGGCGCTGTTGGAGTCAGGGCGTGTCCTGTGACCGTGCTCGCTCCGCCCGGCGCTTCGGCGCTGTTTCGGCCGCCTACTAACCCTGCTGCAACCCTGGAACACGCTGTTCATTTCGAACTTCCGCACCCACCGAAGTCAGTTCCAAGCGAGAGAGAAACTCACTCTGCGTCTTCACGGCGAGGATGTGCTCTTCCTGATGAAGCAGCCTCGCACCCCCGTGGATCTCGTCTTCACTGAAATTTCGGTTGAGAACGGGGTCGCAGTGCGAGGCGTCGAAAGCGTCATGCGCCCCGGAGAGGTGGCCATCCTGAGGGTGGGGCAGCGCAGTGAGGATCTCGTATGCCGCGCTGTAGACAGGGTACTCGGCGTGCCAGTGGCGACCTTGCAAGTGTCCGTCCGGAGATAGTGCCGAATGGGGGTCGCTGCGAAGTGACTCTTCATGGATGCTCAACCATCCGCGTTCATCCAATTCGCTGCGAATGAATGGTTGTTCTTTGGGAGGGAGAATCTCGTCAGGCACCAGACAGATCGGAATGCGCCGAGATTCTTGTTGGCTCATCCAAATCAAGGTCCGGTAGGCGAAGATCGTGAGAGACATCAGCATTGCTCCTAGCCAGGCAACCCTAGTGTTGGCAGACCCGCATCGTTCAGTCAGCCTACAGATCCGCTCCGTCAGATGGAACAGTATTCTGGATAACGTAGAACCTGAGGCGTGATCCGCGTCTGCAAAGCCGGTCAGTCCTGCGGTCCTCAGCTCACGGCGCTGGATGGATCGGCACCGCATCATGCGGCAGGGCCAGGCTCAGGCGTAGGGCCAGGCTCAGGCGTAGGGCCAGGCTCAGGCGTAGGGCAGCTTATGCAGGCGCTCGCCCATCCGGTGCTGGCGGTCAGCCTGGGTGCGCAGGCGCCGGTACTCCCGGTTCCGCCGCTCGGCCATGACCGCGACCAAAAAGTCCGTGGCCGACGACGGCGGCGCCGGGGGTGCCACATAGACGGCCACCTCATTGGCCAGCCGGTTCGCCGTGTGCTCCAGCGCCTGGGTGTTGTGCCCTTTGGGGGACTCCTGCACTGTGCGCAGCAACCGGGAGGCCCGGGCCGCCACCGGATCGGGGATCCGGCCGAGGTCTGCGATCTGAGTCCAGGAGGTCAGCTGCGGCGGCACCGGAAGCATCATCGGCTTCACCGCAGGCTGGCGGACCCGGATCACATAGGTGCCCGCGACCATATCGCCCAGCCGCTTGGTGCGCCGGCTGAACATCCCCGCGAAGAGCGGCACCATGCCGAAGGTCAGATAGACCTCCCCGAAGCCGACCAGCGCGCGGATGGCGGCATGCCGCAGCCGGATCGCGCCGCCGTCGTCGCGCACCACCCGGGTCCCGAAGATCAGCCGACCCACCGAGCGGCCGCGAGACAGCGTCTCCACAGTCATCGGGACCACCACCAGGCAGAGGATCGCACCGCCCAGGGTCACCGCCGCCTCGAGCGCCGGATTGGAGAAGGCGACCGCGGCTGTCAGCCCGGAGAGGATCACGAAGGCGAGCAGCGCGAACCAGTAGACGATCAGGTCCACGATCAGCGAGGCGGCCCGGGTGATCAAGGAGGCGGCTGGAAGCTCCAGCTCGACTCCCTCGCCGGTGATGACATTGCGCATGCGCCAAGCCTAGCGTCAGCGGACCCGCCGGAACTGGAGAGTCGGCTCCGAGTCTCTCCCGCCTGACTAGGAGGCTGGTGTCCAGGGCTTGAGGATCTCGTTCATGGCATCGGTGAGGCTGCGCTGCAGCAGGGGTCCAAAGGAGACACGCTTGACGCCCATGCGGGTGACCTCCTCCAGACTCATCCACTCCGGAACGGCACCGTTGACCGGGTGAGCGGTGACGTTGAGCGGGGTGGTCACGGCGTCGAGGATCTTCTCCAGGTACTCCTTGGAAGGCACCTTCACCGGGTAGAGCGAATCCGCGCCGGCCTCCTCCAGCAGACGCAGCCGCGTCAGCGCGTTCTCCAGCTGGGCCTCCGGCGCCTCGTCCGTGGTGAAGGCGTCGGTGCGTCCGTTGATGACCAGGTGGGTGCCCGCGGCGTCGGCGGCTGCCCGGATCTGCGCGATGTAGGCGCCGTGTTCCTGCGGGGAGCGCATCTCGTCCATCGAGTGGACGGTGTCCTCGATGTTGATGCCGACCGCGCCGGATTCCAGGGTCTTTCGCACGAGCTCCTCGGCCGGGGTGTCATACCCGGACTCCAGGTCCACGGAGACCGGCAGGTCCACCACGTCGGTGATCCGGCGGACCACGGCGAGGACCTCGTCCAGGTCCATGCCCTCGCCGTCGGCCTGACCGAGGGAGTCGGCCACAGGGTGGCTGCCGATGGTCAGGGCGGAGAAGCCCGCGGCGGCGCAGGTCTCGGCGGACCAGACGTCCCAGACGGTGGGCAGGATGACCGGCTTGTCCTGGTGGTGCAGGTCGAGCAGGAGCTGGGCGCGTTCTTGTGAGGTAGTCATCTCCGAATGCTTGCACAGCTGCCACCTCGTGTGAAGTCCGAGGTCAGTGGCGTCTGCTCTGGAGAAGGGTGAGGCGCCAGGCTCCGGGAGGAATCAGTGGCGGCTCAGCGCTGAGTCAGTTCCCCGGGTACTGCGCCTGGCTGAGCTGACGAGCCAGGTGCACCGCATTGGTGGTGGCGGTCTTGTTCGTCGCGGCGACGGCGGCAGGGGTCTCGGTCAGGTCCTTATAGTCCTTGGGGTTCATCGCCTCGTGGTTCCAGTAGGTGCCACCCTGCGCGGGGATGGTGAACCCGATGTCGTTGAGCCCCTGGAAGGTGTCCGCGATGATCTTGTGGGCGCCGTCCTCGTTGCCGACGACGGCGACGATCGCGACCTTGCCGAACATGACCGGACGGCCCTGATCGTCGGTCTCGGAGAGTGCCGAGTCCAGACGCTCCAGCACGCGCTGCGCCACGCTGGACATGTGGCCCACCCAGGTGGGGGTGCCGAACACCAGAATGTCCGCGGCCTTGATGCGCTCCAGGATCTCCGGGAACTGATCGCCGTTGCCCATATCTGCTTCCACACCGGGCTTGACGTCATAGTCGACCACTCGGATGGTCTCGCCGGTGACGCCGTGAGAGTCCAGCTCGGCCAGCAGCTGGTCAGTGATGACGTCGGTGCTGGATTCACCGGGGGAGGGCTTGAGCGTGCAGTTCAGAACGAGGGCATGCAGGTCAGTGTCCATGCTCGGCACGCTACGGCGAGCGGGGGAGTCCCGCAAGCAGAAGGACGGTCGCGATAGTCTCGTGCCGTGGATATCGACGCCTTCATCGCCGTGCACCAGCACGAATGGGACCGGCTCTCCAAGCTGGCCTCGCGGCGGCGGCTCAATGCGGCCGAGGCCGATGAGATGCTGCGTCTCTATGAGCGGACCTCCACCCACCTGTCCATGATCCGTGCCGCCGAGCCGGACTCCCCGGTGGTGCCCTCGCTCTCGGCACCGTTGGGCCGGGCGCGGGCGCATCTGACCGGGGCGGGGGAGAACGTCTTCGTCTCCAGCGCCTACTTCTTCACCCAGACCTTGCCGGTGGCGTTCTATCGGATCCGCTGGCTCACCGTGATCCTCGGTGCCGCGTTCATCGCGGTGGCCGTGGGGTTTGCGCTGTGGACGGCGAATCATCCGCAGATCGACCTGCTCATTCCCGAGGGTGACCGTCAGGCCTACGCGGGTACCGAGTTCGTGAACTATTACTCGGAGAATCCCAACTCCAGCTTCGCCGCCCAAGTGTGGACCAACAACGCCTGGATCGCCGCCCAGGAGGTGGCCTTCGGGATCAGCGGGGTCTTCGTGCCCTTCGTGCTGTTCATGAACGCCCAGGGGCTGGGCATGGCGGCCGGGATCATGGCCGAACAGGGCGAGGCCTCCACCTTCTGGCTCTACATCCTTCCCCACGGGCTCATGGAGATCACCGCGATCTTCATCGCCGGCGCCGCCGGGCTGCGGATCTTCTGGGCCTGGGTCGCTCCGGGTCAGATGCGCCGTTCCGCTGCCCTGGCTGCGGAGGGACGCAAGCTGATCACCGTGGCCTTCGGTCTGGTGCTGGTGCTGCTGATCTCCGGTGTCGTCGAGGGGTTCGTCACCCCGTCGGGCCTGCCGCACTGGCTGCGGATCGGGATCGGGGCTGCCGTGCTCGCGGCCTACTGGGTCTACACCCTGGTGCTGGGCGGACGAGCGCACCGGGCAGGGGTCACTGGGGACCTCGGAAAGTACGACGCCGGCGCGGTGGAGCTGACAGCCTGAGGCCCGGTCAGTCCAGGATCTAATTCCGTGAAACCCCTGTTGCTCGATTTGACTCAGGAGTACAGTCCGAGATATGTCACAGGACTCAGGCAGCGAGGAAGCTCAGGGCAGCGGTCCCCTGGGATGGTTCACCCGTAAGGCGAAGGAAGGTATTGCAGATATACCGGCCAACATCGCCTGGCTCGTCAAGGGTGCCCCCAGCGGCAGCTCCGGTGATGATTCTTCGGGCCCGGGGCAGCGCGCCCGAGAGGTCATCGCCGATACCGTCCCCTTCGGCAAGGACTCGCTGGATGTCCGCATCAAGCGGGCCCAGGACGCCTTGGCAGACGCGCGGCGCAGCGAACAGCAGGCCGTAGAACTCTCCCAAGATGCCAAAGAACGCTCCGAGACCGCCAAGCAGGTGGCTGAGGAGGGCCGGCGTCGGAAGGCTCAGGCCGAGAAGGAGAACAAGGCAGAGGTCAATGCTCGGGTGAAGGAGGCGCAGAAGCGCGCGGACGAGATGGTCGCGAAGGAGCGCTCCGAGGCCGAGTCCGATGCGTCAGAGAACCTGGAACAGGTCACCTCCGAGATCCGCGACCAGAATGAGAAGGCTCAGGATGAGGCGCAGGCCGCCAAAGAGCGTGCCGAGGCCGCAGTAGAGTCCGCCATCGAAGAGATGACCGAGGCGCGCAAGCTCGCCGACGACGCCGCGGCCCAGGCACGCGAGGCCGCTGAGGAAGCGCACCGACAGGCCGAGGCGCTCGCGGATCGTGCGGGGGAGCGGGCCGAGGAAGCTGATGCCACTCTGGCCGAGACGCAGGAGATCCACGCTGGGGTCTCCAAGGAGTCCGCGACGGTGGTCCAAGAAGTCCAGACCAATGAGGTCACCGAGGACCTGGCCAGCTACACCAAGGCAGACCTGCTCAAGCTCGCCACCAACCTGGACATCCAAGGCCGCAACTCGATGCTGAAGAGTGATCTGATCACCGCGATCGAGGAGGCCCGATGAAACGCCATCCCGTCCAGGCCGTCCCCGAAGAAGTGGAGTCGACCTATATCGACTATCTGCGGGATCCGGCACAGCGGGCCGCGAAGGCCGTCGCCTCATACGTGGATCCCAAGACGCTGGGCGTCACCGGAGCCGGTGTTCTCGGCGGGGTCATCGTCACGGTTGCCGCCAGTGCGGTGGTGTCCTCGCTGCGAAAGAAGGCGCAGGGGTGAGCCCGCAGAGCGACACCCGGCTCGCCGCCCAAGGCCATGCGCCGTAAACACCGCGCCGCGCCCGAGCACCAGCAGCTGGGGCGCCCGGTGGAAGCGGAAAGCCGGGCAAACCTCGGCCAGGGACGGATCCTGATCGAGGCCGCCGTCCGGGCACGCCTCCTGGGCTTCCAGCTTTTGCGTCTGGATGCCGAGGTCGTGCTGACCCCGGTCCGTGCGGCACCGCCGCCCCTCGCGACTGGGCCGGTCCCCGGATCCGAACCTGGTCCACCACCTCGGCGGGTCGGTCGTGAGCGGCCGAATCCGGAGAAGAACCCAGGTTCACGGAGTAGACGCGAACCTCCGTGGAGCCCCCTGTCCGCCGAAGAGTCGAGGCCGGGGGCCTCCATGGCGGCGGCGCGAAGGCTGCTCGAGGAAGCCGATCGCTCGCTGGAGCAGGCGAAGGACGGGAACGAGCGCCGTTTGTAGCCATTTCGCTTCTCGACCGTTTCGTACCGGATCGGCTAGGAGAGTGGCCTGTAGCACACTGCGGGCGCTGCGGGGCCTGACATTTCGTTCCGATGTCGAGCTCGTGTCCGACTCTCCGGGCTTCCTCCCCACATTCGGGACGGCGCACTCATAGTGTTGAGAAGAGTCAGTAATGCGTGGAGAGGCAGACATGAGCGCGAATTCCGAACGGAACGAGGCCGGCAGGCCCGCCGATGACAACGAAGATTTTGAATCCGGACTGGATTACGGTGCCTTCGCGTCCGAAGAGCCAGATTTCCCCGAGGACAAGCTGAGCGCCGAGCGCGAGCGGCAGGCTGCGCAGCCGCGCCAGTCTGCCCCGGCAGAGCCGCAGCAGACAGAGCAGCCACAGGCCGCGCAGCACGATGATCAGGCCACCCAGGCGATGCCGGCTGCCCGTGAGCAGCAGGCCGCCCCCGGACGCCATGACATGGCCTACGACGACGCCACCCAGAACATCCCCACCCAGCGCGCGCCGCACGGTGACTCCGCGGTCGGTTCCCCCGAGCGGAACACCGCCGCGGAGAACCCCAACGCCACCCGGTCTCTGGATGACGCGCGCCCCACCCGGGAGACCCGCTCGCTCGAGGACACCACCCGGTTCACCGGTGCAGCCGCCACAGGCACCCCCGCTGCCGGCGGCACCGCTGGTACAGCGGCCGCGACCGGCACCGCCGGCGCAGCAGCCCCACACACCCCGAGCCCCACCCCGGCCACGCAGACCGGAGCTGACACCCATCAGCCCACGGAGAACGCCGCGGAGCTCAGCCGCCGCGAGCAGCGCCGTCGGGACCGGCATGACGCCACCAACGATGACCAGGACACCGCCGTCGTGCCCGCCACCGCCGCGGCAGGCACCGGCGCAGCCGCCGGAGCCGCAGCTGGCACAGCAGGCGCAGGTTCGGTGGATCACTCCCGCCGCCACGCCTCCAGCCCGTCCCACGCCGTCTACGGCGGGGACGAGTCCATCACCAACGAGGACCTCGATGAGGAAGTCTCGCGCTCCAAGCGCGGGATCTCCCGGTTCTTCCAGGTGCTGATCGCGATCTTCACCCCGATCCTGCTTCTGGTCGCCGCCGTGCGCCTGGTCGCCTCCCCGCTGTTCCTCTGGGTGGCGTACAAACGCCCCTGGATCCCGGACGGCACCTATAACCTCAACGCCGATGACCGGCTGACCTACGGCTCCTACGGCACCGACTTCCTGACCAACCTCGCGGACTCCCGCTACCTGGGCGATCTCGCTCCCGGCGGCGAAGCACTGTTCACCGCCGAAGAGGTCTCCCACATGGTGGACGTGAAGTTCGTGCTGTTCTGGGTCATGATCATCGGTCTGGCGCTGCTGGTCATCACCTTGATCCTGGCGATGCTGCTCCGAGCCTGGCGCCCCGGGGGAGTGGCCCGCGGCCTCTTCGCCGGCGCCTGGGTGACACTGGGCATCATCATCGCGGTCGCCGTGCTGGCGATCATCGACTGGCAGTTCTTCTTCGCCGAGTTCCACCGGATCTTCTTCGCCGATGGCACCTGGACCTTCCCTGCCGAGTCCATGCTGATCCAGCTCTACCCCGAGCAGTTCTGGATCGACGCCGGCATCGCCGTGGTCGCCCTGGCAGTGCTCTTCTCGCTGATCCTGCTCATCGCCACCTGGCCGACCAAGCGTCGCCGGGCACGCCGTGCGGCACGCCTGGCCGAGGTGCATGAGCGCCGCAAGGCCAAGCTGGTCGATGAGCTGAACCAGAGCAACGGTGAGTACAGCGATGACTCGAACCGCACCCGTGACTACGGTCATGACCGCGATCACGACCGCCGGAACACCCAGGCGGTGGGCTAGGGCCCACAGTACGACGACGGCGCCAGCTCACCTTCGGTGCCGCGAGTACACTCAACGCTGATGACCAGTGACAACACTGCCGCAGACCCCTCCGCCCAGGGTCCCCTCGTGGGGATCCTGGGCGGTATGGGTCCTGCCGCCACCGTGGACTTCTATTCCAAGCTGATCGCGGCCACCCCGGCCGCCACCGATCAGCAGCACCTGCGGGTGATGATCTGGGCGGATCCCACCGTGCCCGACCGCTCACAGGCGATCGTCGGCCACGGGGAGGACCCCACCCCGAAGCTCGTGGAGGGTGCCCAGCAGCTCAAAGACGCCGGCGCGGCGTTCTACGTGGCGGCCTGCAACGGCTCGCACGCCTTTCTGCCGCGCGTGCGTGAGCAGGTGGACCTCGAGTACGTCTCGATGATCGAGGTCACCGCAGAGCACCTCAGCGCGCTTCCCTACGTGAAGTCCGCCGGCCTGCTGGCCACCGACGCCACGCTGACCGCCGGGCTCTACCAGGGCAGCCTCTCCGAGTACGGGGTGGAGCCGGTCGTGCCGGATCCGGCGGACCAGCACACGGTCATGGAAGCCATCTACGCGGTGAAGGCCGGGAACCTGGGACCCGAGCTGCGCGCCTCACTGGTGCGAGTGGCGCAGTCCCTGGTGGAACAGGGCGCCGACGTGATCGTGGCGGCCTGCACCGAGATCCCACTGGCCATGACCGCCGAGGAGTCCCCGCGTCCGCTGGTGGACCCTGCGGTGCTGCTGGCCAACCGTGTGGTGACCAAGGCGAACAGCTTGTGACGAGTCCAGTGGATGTCGCCCCGGCGGTCGGGGAGCAGCCTCCCTCGTTGAAGCTGGCCGGCCGCGCGGCGCTGTGGATCATCGCCATCACGGTGCTGGTGTTCGGCGGGACCCTGGCCCTGCTGTTCATCCCGGAAAATCCGGATCAGTTGGCGGTCCCGTCGATCGTGCTGGCAGTGATCGTCCATGCCGTGCTGGTCCTGGTGGCGCTGCGGCACGTGGTCCGGCGTTCGAACTCCTCCTGGCGGTCCCTAGGCCTCGTGAGGCCATCCTGGCGGCTGCTGCACCTGCTGTGGCAGGTGCCCGTGGTGATTCTCGCTGCTCTGACCGTGCAGCTGGTGACATCGCTGCTCACCGGCGGCGCGAATGATGACGCGGGTGGATCCATGGGTGACTTCGCCGTGGGTATCCACCCCACCTTCGCGATTCTGGCGTTCGTCGCCATTGCCGTGCTGACCCCGCTGTGGGAAGAGATGTTCTTCCGCGGTCTGCTTTTCGGCAGCATCCGCGGGAAGTGGGGAGTGGTGCTGGCGATCGTCATCACCACGGCGCTGTTCTCCGTGGTGCACGCTGTGCTGGTACTGGTGCCCTACTTCTTCACCCTCGGGCTGGGCCTGGCGCTGCTGCGCATCTTCCACCGAAACCTCTGGGGCCCGCTGGTGCTGCACGTGACGATCAACTCCATCGCCTCCGCGACGATCCTTACCGCGCTGATTTAGGCCGCGGGGGCGGTGCCGGGTCGCGCCGCACCCTCATTGCTCAGCAGCAGTCAGGGGGAGCGGGACTCTACTCCGTGAGCGCGAGTTCGGCTTTGACGATCTCAGCCAGCGCTTCGGACTCCGACTGCGCCAGCTCCGCGGTCGCGGCCTCGACCATCACCCGCACCACCGGCTCGGTCCCCGACGGACGCAGCAACACCCGGCCGGTCTCCCCCAGACGCGCTTCAGCCTGCGCCACCGCAGCCTGCAGCGGCTCATGGGTCTTCGCCCGCGTCCGGTCCACACCCTTGACGTTGATCAACACCTGCGGAAGCTTCGTCATCGCCTCCGCCGCCAACACCCGCGCCGACTTACCCGTCGCCGCGACCCGGGCCGCAAGCTGCAAACCAGTCAGCAGACCATCCCCGGTGGTGGCGTAGTCCGCAAAGATCAGATGCCCCGACTGCTCCCCACCCAGGTTGTACCCGGCCGCGCGCATCGCCGCCAACACGTACCGGTCTCCGACCGCGGTCTCGACCAGGTGCACCCCGGCGGCGCCCATGCCCAGCTTCAACCCCAGGTTCGACATCACCGTGACCACCAGGGTGTCTTCGACCAGGGTTCCGGCGTCCTTCAGCGCGATGGCCAGGATCCCCATGATCTGGTCGCCATCGATGATCTCTCCGGTGTGATCCACCGCCAGGCACCGGTCCGCGTCCCCGTCATGGGCGATCCCCAGGTCCGCCTGGTGGGCCAGGACCGTGTCCTGCAGGGGGCCCAGGTGGGTGGAGCCGTATCCGTCGTTGATGTTCAGCCCGTCGGGGTCTGCCCCGATGACGATGACCTCGGCCCCGGCGTCGGTGAACGCTTCCGGGGAGACTCCGGCGGCGGCCCCGTGGGCGCAGTCGAGCACGATCTTCATGCCCTTGAGGCTGACCCCGTCCAGGGAGCGCAGCAGGTGCACCAGGTAGCGGTCCTCGGCGTCCGCGAACCGGCGGACCCGTCCGACGTCGGCCCCGGTGGGACGCGGCGGGGCCAGGCCGAGCTGGGTCTCGATGGCGTCTTCGGCGGCGTCGTCGAGCTTGTGTCCGCCGCGGGCGAGGAACTTGATCCCGTTATCCGGAGCGGGGTTATGTGAAGCGGAGATCATCACCCCGAAGTCCGCGTCGATGTCGTCCACGAGGAACGCGGCGGCAGGGGTGGGCAGCACTCCGGCGTCATAGACATCGACTCCGGCGCTGGCCAGGCCCGCGGAGACCGCGGCGGCGATGAACTCACCCGAGATGCGGGGGTCACGGGCGACGACCGCGGTGGGTCTGGTGCCGGGGGCCACCTGCTGGTGGCCCAGGACGGTCGCTGCTGACTGGGAGAGGGTGAGGGCGAGTTCCGCGGTGAGCAGCCCATTGGCCACACCACGCACGCCGTCAGTGCCGAAAAGTCTCAAAATCAGTTCCTTCCTCTGCTAAAGCACCGAGGATCAATGGAGTTCTTCCAGACAATACGGCATTGGCATTTCGGCATTGAATCGACCCGAGGTCTCTTGAGCGGCTAGGAGCGCCGGATCATCTGATCGATGATCCTGACGCCACACCGCCGTGGTTCTCCGTAGGCCGGGTAGAGGAACTCGCTGATATCTGCCGTGGGCACCACGTTCGAGACCGTGGCACCTTCGGCACTGTCCAGGGAGGGAGTCTGGATGTCCACCGCGGTACCGGTCAGTCCGGGGAAGGCCCACATGGCATCGATGGCCAGATTCTTGATGTCATCGCTCAGGTCCGCAAACACATCCACCGAGAACCCCCCACCGGCTTCGGCTTCAGGGGCTGTGCCCAGCACGCGGATCTCCCCCTCGCTCAAAGTTTGGTCCAGGCTCACGCCCATCTGTGCAAGGTGCTCTTGGCCCACGGCGAGAACTCTGGATCGAAGATACTCCGAGGACTCCCGGCGTTCCCTTTCCTTCTTCAACAGCTGGCGCACCGTGGACTGCCCATCCCCGGCGATGTAGAACGGTACTCGCGCCACAGCTGCTACGGATTCTTCGGCCACGACGTAGACACGCAGCGCCAGGTTCGGCGAGTAGTGCTCGATGTGGATCAGCTGATTGACACTTTTCAGATGCGCCAAGGCCTCCGTCGAGCGGCTCCACTCGCGGCGTAGGTCTTCTTTGGAGGAGACGGCGAGCGAGGTCACCGGTTTGGCCCGCTCCGAGGCGGGCCGCGCGGTCACGGGAGTGCCGGATTGCTCGCGATACTTATCCGCAGCATCAAACTGAGACACGTGGAAAGACCGGCCCGCGGAGGTGCTGACTGAAGACGCACGGAGATACTCGTGGCCGAGCTCCACAGACTGTGTGGCGTCCCGAGCCTGACCGCTCACAAGCGTGGTGGTGCGGCTGTCGACGCCGCCAATGCGCCGCCCGCGATGCACGAACAAGAAGCTCGGCCCCATCTTGGTGGGTGTGACGCGGCGACGCTTCTGCGCGTCCTCCAGCAGAATCCCCTGATGCTTCATGGTGTTCTTCCACTGGTGCATCTCATGTCGCTGAGGTTCGATGACCTCGCTGATGAACTGCGCAACGGGGGAATCGGATTGGTGCACCTCAGATGACATACCGGCCAGGATATCCCGCGCATAGGATGGGCAGTGATGGAACAGCACACCCAGACGGCCCGCGCCGCCCTCATCGAGGCCAGTGACCTCCTGGATTCCCTGATGCCGAAGCTGGATGCCCTGCGCACTGACGTGGAGCTCAAGGCGGATGACACTCCGGTGACCGCGGCTGACCTGCTGGTGCAGCAGAAGCTCGAGACACTCCTGCGGGCAAGGCTGCCCGATCTCACGTTTGTCGGTGAAGAAGAATCAGCCGGGTGGGAAGCGGAACCTACCGGTTGGGTGGCAGTCGTAGATCCCATTGATGGCACGGAGAACTTTGCGTCGTCACTGGTCGAATGGGGCACTGCCATCAGCATCTTCCACACCGGGGTCCACTCCGCCAGCATGATCACGCTGCCGGAGCTTCGCCGTCGCATCATCACCGGTGACACGCTGGCCTATGCGCAGTCCCGGATCGCAGGGTTCTCCTCAGGGATGAACCAGACGCTGGTAGATCGGATCGCGCAGGCTCCCCAAGCTCGAATCTACGGTGCCGCTGTGTACAATTTCTTCGGTGTCGTCACCGGTCGTTTGGCCTCGTTCACGAACCCGGTGGGGGCGTACTCCTGGGATGTGCTTGCTGGCCTGTCCCTAGCCCGAGAACACAACTGTGAGGTTTTTGTCGATGACGAACCGTACGACGGACGATATCTCGAGCCTGGCCGCAGATATCGCGTCGAGGTACACCACCGATACGATCGTCATCCTCGGCAAGGGTCCCTCGGCTGAGGAAGTCCATTCCCGGGTCTTCGAGGGCAACCTGACCATCGGCATCAACGATGCCGAGCGCATCCACCCGATGGACATCTCCATCTTCTATGAGGACTGGGTGGCCGAGTCAGTCCAGGCCGAAGGAATGCGTTCCCAGGCCTACGTCACTTCTACCGATTTGATGGCGCCGGGACGCAGAATCGTGAAGCTGCCTTTCCAGCCACTGAGCAACGATGAGGAAGACCTCATCCTGCTGCGGTTCCAGAACCGCGAAGAGATCGCCATCGAGGAAGCCATCTTCCTCACCGCACTGGAGGTCGCCCGCACCGTCGCCGAGTCCAAGGGACGGACCCAGACCGTGTACATGGTGGGCTTCGACTTCACCCCCGCCTCCGGCCACGCCAAGTCCGCGACGACGACGTTCGCCCCGGACCTGGACAGTCGGCGGGCCGCGGGCATCGCGATGCAGGAGTATGTCCTCAGGAATGCCCTCTACACGCTGGAGGACTCCGAGCTGAGCGTGCACCACGTGGGCACCAAGGACTTCTCCAGCCTCGGACCTAAAGAGCTCAACGAACAGCACAACGTGTCCGTCACTGCGCCGGCTCAGCCAACCGTGCGCGCCGCAGCGCCCGAGACCCGTGGGGTGGAGGTCACCGCGGAGATCACGACCAACCACTTCGGGGATTTCGACCGGCTCGAGAAGCTTGTCCGCGCTGCCCATGAAGCCGGAGCAGACTGGGTGAAGGTGCAGAAACGCGATGTCGCCTCTTTCTACACCCGCGAGCAGCTGGCACAGCCCTACAGGTCCCCTTTCGGCTCCACCTTCGGCGAGTACCGCAATCAGTTGGAGCTCGACCACGAGGGATTCCGCTTCCTGGACGATCTATGTGCGGATCTCGGCATCGGCTGGTTCGCCTCAGTGCTCGACCAGCCCTCCTTTGAGTTCATGCTCGATCTCAACGTGCCGATGATCAAGCTGCCCTCCACGATCTCCGAGCACAAGCAGTACCTGAGCCACGTCGCTCAGCGATACACCGGATCACTTGTCCTCTCCACTGGCATGACCGACCACCGCTACGAGGAATGGGTCCTGGAGACCTTCAAGAAGCAGGACAAGCTCTATCTGCTGCACTGCAATTCCGCCTATCCCACTCCCGATGAGCACACCAATGTGGGTGTGGTGCGGCATTACACCGAACTTGCCAAGGAACACCCGCAGATCGTCCCCGGATACTCGAGTCACGATTTCGGATGGATGGCCTCAGCGCTTGCGGTCGCTGCTGGTGCGCGCATGGTCGAGAAACATGTGAAGCTCGGAAACACAGAATGGGCGCACTTCGATGCCGTCGCCGTGGACCTCAACAGCGATGATTTCACCGAGTACGTCGCCGCGATCCGCAAAGCCGAGGTGCTTGTGGGCTCCACCCAGAAACAAATCACGGACAGTGAACACCACAAGTACCAGGTGCCCTCGTCACGCTGACCCTGGACCGAAAAAGGGCTTTGATAGCCTGACGCTCGGTTGTCTTACCCTCACCACGCTCACGGGATCGCAGGTTTATGAAGTTCAAGATTGTCAATTACCAGGCCCATCGAATCAGCGGCTGGGTCTATGACCCCGAGACGGATCAGGGCAATGCAGTTGTGGACCTTGTGGTCAACGGAGAGGCGGTCTCTGCGCTGACCTGCAACATCTTCCGCGATGAGCTCTCGGCTGAAGAATTCAGCACCCGGAACGTGGGCTTCCTCGGCACGCTCCCGCCCCAGTTCTGGACCGGTGAGGGACACGATGTCGCCCTCGTCCACCGTGGCTCAGGGCAGGTGCTTACTGAGACGCGGATGGACACCAACGACTCCCGGGTGGTCGGCGCAGACGACCTGAGTGCCGACTACAAGGTCACTGCAGAGGGGAAGGTCGCCGGGTGGGCCAGCGCCGAGAAGCAGCCGGCCTATGCACGCGTCACCGTGGATGGCACGGTCATCGATGAGGGACGGACTGATAGGCGAGAGCTCCCGTGGAAGCGTGGCTCACTGAAGTTCGATGCGCCGTTTGGGTTTATGCATGCCACCCAGATTCCGTCCACCTTCTTCGACAACCAGATGCACCGCGTGCAGGTCTTTGCAGGCAATTCGCCGCAGGCTCCCGTGCCGGTTCTGGACTACACGATCGAACTTGCGGCAGAACACAGCGACGCCGCGGCCCTAGAGGCCCAGCGGCTCCAGCAAGACGCTCCCGATACCTCTTCGACCTGGCTGAAGTCCCCCCGGATTCGTGAAGAGATCCGCGTGGAGCGCTTCGCGCTGACAGAGTGCTACGCGTCCATCACTTTGACAGGTGAGATCCAGCACCGCAGGCTCGTCCTGCGTCTGGGCGAGGCAGAAGTGATCCTGACAGCCGTGACAGAGCCTCCCGAGGGGGATCCGGAAGCTGCCGGTACCCAACGGTACGCGGGTGAGATCCCCCTTGAAGGACGGTTCTCCGAGTCTGTTCCGCTGTTCACGCCAGGTGCGGATGTCGCCAGTACCTATGACGTCCGGTTGGGGGACACCACAGGCCGCCGACCGGCACGTCTCCCTGAGACTCTCGTGCAGGACACCACAGGTGACTTCCTGCTCTCTGAGACGGTGCTCGATGGCGGGGTCTTCACCGGCTGGGCCTTCCACACGGCGGGACTTGATTTCCCCGTAGAACTGGTCCTCCGCGAGATCACCAACACCGGGCAGACCGAGGTGCACCGCACGTCCGCCACACTGAAGAACAAGCATGCAAAGCTGCAGCATGGGATTCGAGAGGCTGGCTACGCGTTGGCGCTGCCATCCTCGGTCCTGGTTCGGCGAAGTGCCCACCTGCAGCTCCTGGCGGTCCACGCCCGAGGCGAACGGGTCCTATGGGAAGACCGCGCCTTCTACGCCACCAACCATTTCCTGCTGGCTCAGGCCCTCCAGGCGTCCTCCTCTGCTCACGCCCTTGAGCTCCTGGGCAACGCCCGCAGGGCGGGACGTAAGAACTTCGTGGAATCATTCCTCGGAACCTATAAGCATTCTCGGGTCGGTATCACCCTCGACCAGCTGGAGACGGCGATAGCCGAGCAGAAGCAAAGTGCCGGTGCGACGCTTGAACCAGCTCACGGCGCGATCTGGTATTGGGTCCATGAGCTTCGCACCAACCCAGGCCGACTCAAGTGGTTCACCACCAATGCCATCCGCAACCGCAACGGTGGCGCCCGAGACGTGCTTGCCTACGCAGCCTCCAAGGGCCGCTACGAGTTCGGCCAGCTTCATGGGATCCTCGAGTCCTACCGCGCCGGTCTCTTCAAGGATGCGGCTGGGCAGATGCTCGTAGACGAGCACTGGAAGTCGGGCATATTGGCCATGGCCCAGTTCCTCTTCGCTGCTCCCCGAGACGAGACGGACCAGCTCGACGCGCTGACGCTCTACTCCATGATCGAGGAGTGGCGTGGAGTGGTAGATATCAAGGGCGCGGACCGCGCCTTCTATGGTGACCTGCTCCGCTGGCGCGGCGAATTCGAGGAATCGGCACGAGTCCTCACCGCCGAAGACCGTGACGCGCAGCATGACTACTCGCAGAACCTGTTGGCGCTCAATGCCGTGAATCCGCACGTCACAGGAATCTCCAGCTACGCCGATGCGTGGCTGGCTGGCTTCAATGAGCTTCTGGAGGAGGACGGGGTTGCCCCGATCTCAATCCGGGACGACCACATTAGCTTCTACAACGTCACCACCAATCTGCCACCGGCGCCCACTGGCGATGACGCGCCGTTGGTCACCGTGATCATGCCGATCTACGAACCTAGCGCGGCCACCAACGTCGCAGTGGACTCCCTGCTGCGTCAGACCTGGCGAAACCTTGAGATCATCATGATCGACGATTGCTCCCCTGAGCGGGACGAACATGGCCGGCCCACGGCATACCGTCAGCAGCTGGAGGACCTCGCAGCCCGAGATCCCCGAATCCGACTGGTTCTGAATGAGGTCAACCGCGGGTCCTACTCCGTTCGCAACGAAGCACTGGACCTCGCCACGGGCGATTTGATCACCGTGGCGGACAAGGACGACTGGCACCACCCGCAGCAGATTGAGCTCCAGGTTCGAGACTTCCAGGCGTCCCCGGAGCGTGTGGCCAACATGACCAACTGGGTCCGGGTGGATGAACAGCTCAGCTTCGTGCTCCGTTCCGCGACGGGACGGGTGGTCTACCCCTCCATGGCCTCGCTCATGTTCCGACGCGACCCGGTGCTGACCGACCTTGGCTACTGGGACACCGTTAGAAAATCTGGGGACTCTGAGTTCAAGAGCCGCATCGAGAACTACTACGGAATCAACGTGGAGCCCATCACTAGGGCACCTCTGGCCTTCGCCTTAATGGACGGGGCAAACCTCACCCGAGATGACATGGGAGTCGGTTACCTCGCACCAGAACGCCGGGCGTACCTTCGTGGTTACAAGAGCTGGCATCGAGAGATCCGAGAGTCAGATGAGTCGCCCTACATGCCGAAGGCGCCCCAGGAGCGTCGCTTCGTCGCGCCTGCTCCGTATCTGCCGGGAACCCGACGGGAAGGGCCGGCGCAGTACGATGTGGTCTTCGCTTCGGAGTTCGGCTTCCTCGCCGGAAACTCCACCTCTCTCTTCAATGAGATCTCGGTCTGTCTGAACGCGGGATTGCGGGTGGGCGTGATCCCGTTCCAGAACGGACTGATCCCCTCGGCGTCCAAGCGGCAGTTCAGCCGCAAAATCGATGACCTGGTGCTCACGGGACAAGTGGATCGGTTGTCCCTGGACACCGTGGCCGAAGCTGACCTTCTTGTAGTGCGGTGGCCCACGGCTGTGCAGATGGTTCCCGATATGGTTGCCGGACTCAAGCCGCAGAGAGCGGTCATCGTGTCCAACCACCCGCCATTCGAGCCGAGCGGGGAACGGCGCAGCTACGACATCGGAGTCGTGACTCGAAATATCGAAAGGCTATTCGGCGTGCGACCTCTCTGGGCTCCGCAGAGCGAGCAGATTGGAGCCATGATCTCCCCGCTCATGCCCGCGTCAGATATGACGAGCTTTTCCTGGAAGGGGATCATCGAGCTCAAAGAGCAGGCGACCCAGAATCGCTTCAGGGCGGGTCGGCCAACCATCGGGCGGCACGCACGCGACGACGCAGCGAAGTGGCCCTCGGATCGCAAAGTCTTCAAACAGGTGTACCCAGCCGATGGGTCAGCCAACGTCTGCATCCTCGGTGGCACCAAGGTGCCCGTGCAAAAGGGCTTCCTCTCAAAGAACCCGCCCTCCTGGGAGGTCTACGCGTTCAACGAGATCACCGTGGACGAGTACTTGGCGGAGAAGCTGGACTTCTTCGTGTATTTCCACAGTGACGGCTGGCTTGAGGCATTTGGCATGGCGATCCTGGAGGCGATGAGCTATGGCGTGGTCTGCGTGCTGCCACGGCACTTCGAACCAGTGTTTAAGGACGCGGCGATCTACGCGGGACCAGACCAAGTCACTGACGTCATCAACGAGCTGTGGGACTCGCGGCGGTACGCAGAGCAGCAACAGCGCGCTGTGAGATTCATCGAAGAGGAATGTACTCCGGAGGCGTACCTAAGGCGCCTAGCCGGTCTAGGCGTACAGGTGAAAAACAATGAAGGCTAAGAAGACATCGATCAAGCACCTGGATAGCGTTCCACGCCACAGCTGGGAGGGACCTCAGGACCTCGATGTCGAGGAACGGGGTCTTTACACAGAGCATCTCGACGGTGAGCAGTACGATTTCATCTTCGCTCCCAAGCCTGAAACGGGCCGCCTCATCGTGTTCTTCTCCGGAGATGCTCGGCGCAGCAAATTTGAGCCGCCAGTGTTCCAGCGGTGGAGCTGGGCATCGAAGTTTCCGGCAAGCTGCCTGTACTTCTCAGACCCGGCCCTTTACCACCACTCCAACCTTGGACTCGCATGGTACGCGGGGAACAACCACGGCGATTACCTAGAACACATCGCCAAGATCACCCGATCTATCGTCCAGCGAATGGGAACAGCGCATGGTCAGGTTTTTTCCTACGGCTCCAGTGGTGGCGGATTTGCTGCTCTCCGATTTGCGCGGTATTTCAAGGGCCTGCGGGTGATCGCAATCAATCCCCAGACGGACCTCTGGGCGTATCCGGTGAAGTGGACCAACCGCTTGGCCAGAGCTTGCTATGACGCGAAAACCCTTGGCGATGTCCCCGTGGATCAGCAGTACAAGTTCTCGGCCCTGGATCCAGCCGTGCTCCACGGTGCCCGCGGAATTTTCCTCGGGCAGAATGAGCAGGACCGGGATCACTACGAGAAGCACTTCGAGCCGTTCAATGACTACGTTGAGAGTCTCGGACTCCGCGACAGACTCACCAGCCGGGTCTTCTCCGACGCCTCAGGACACGCTGGCGCGGAGAACCAAGAGACGTTCGACGAAATTATCGGTTTTCTGAAAGCGCCCGAGCCTGAAGCGAAGGAGTAAATCTGCGCTCGCCGTGACGGCGGGCTACACCTACTCGGTACTCGAACCCAAGTAGTCGCGGAGCATTTCAAACTGGTCGGCAGGCCGGAAACCAGTGGACTCGATCTTGCTCAGATCGAACGTGGCATTGCGGGGCCGGGGCGCCGCGCTTGCTTTGTCGGCGAAAAACTCTTCCGTCGTCACCGGCTTCACATCCTGGGGGTTGTGGCCGGTCAGCGCATAAACGCTCTGCGCCACGTTGGACCAGCTGACGACATCGCCAGCGTTGGACACGTTGTAGGTTCCATACGGCGCACCCTGGTCGAGCAGATGGGCAATGGCACGTGCGATCTCGGTCGCGAAGCTCAGTCTTCCGAACTGATCGGCAACGACGGTGGGGCTGATTCCGCGTTCTGCGAGGGCTGACATGGTCCTGACGAAGTTCTTGCCATCGCCAATGACCCAGGACGTGCGCAGGATGTAGTGCTTCGGTGTGATGCTGACGGCGTAGTCACCGGCCGCTTTGGACTGCCCGTAGACCCCCAGGGGAGTGAACGGTTCATCCTCAACGTGGAGCCGCTGGGAGCCGTCGAAGACGTAGTCGGTGGAGACATGGACGAGTGTCAGTCTGTGTTCAGAGGCGATTCGGGAAAGCAGTGTCGGACCAGCAGCGTTCGCAACCCAAGCCCGCTGACGGCCGTCTGCTGTCTCCGCGTCGTCGACCGCCGTGAATGCGGCTGCATTGACCACAGTGGTGTATTGAGACCAATCAACCGCGTGGACAGAGTCGGGTTGGGCCAGGTCGACGACATCCCGACCTACTACTTCTACGTCAGATCGGCTCTCCCAAAGCTCAGCGAGCGCCACGCCCAGTTGGCCAGATGCACCGATCACCAGAGTCTTGCGCTGCTTCATGGGGGTCACGGCCTCGAGGCGAGGGTGCGCTAGATCCTTGGCTGACAGTTCTCCGTTCCCTAGCGACAGTGGCCAGGGGATCGCGGCAGTCTCGTCCGCCAGGTTCAGGAAGGTGTACTGGTCCTGGGCAGACGCAGACCAGTGGTCGTTGACCAGGTAGGTGTATGCCGTGTCGTCTTCCAGAGCTTGAAATGCGTTGCCCACACCTCGTGGAACGAACACGGCGACTGAAGGGTCTATCTCACACCAGTACGTGGCACCGAACGAGTCACCTTCACGCAGATCCACCCATGCGCCGAACACCCGACCAGTAGCCACAGAGATGTACTTGTCCCAGGGTTCCGCGTGGATTCCGCGCGTAACACCTCGCGAAGCGTTGAAGGAGATGTTGTTCTGGACCGGGCCGAAATCGTCGAGGCCGAGCGTCGTCATCTTCTCGCGTTGCCAGTTCTCTTTGAACCATCCACGAGCGTCACCGTGGACTGGGAGGTCGATGACTTTAAAGCCAGGGATAGGCGTCTCTCGGACGGACAGCGACTTACCGGTGTGCAGTGAGGTCATGGTCGGCCTTCTTTCGTGGAGCTGGGGGTCAGTGGCCGGAGGCGGAGTACTTGGCTTCGGCGTCAGCCTTTTGGCCACGCCACCACTGTTCGTTCTCGCGGTACCAGGTGATCGTGTCTCTCAAGCCGGCGGTAAAGTCCGTGAACTGAGGCGTCCACCCCAGCTCGTCCCGGAGCTTGCTGGAATCGATCGCGTAGCGCAGGTCGTGTCCTGGCCGGTCCTTGACGTGATCATAGGCGTCGGCCGATTCCCCCATCTCGCGGAGAATTGTCTGAATGACCTCGAGGTTGTTCTTCTCCCCGTCGGCGCCGATCAAGTAAGTCTCTCCCGTTCGGCCACGTTCGAGGATGGCAAGAACTGCTGCCGAGTGGTCGTCGGCGTGGATCCAATCCCGAACGTTCTCTCCCTTTCCATACAGACGCGGACGCACCCGGTCGATCACGTTGGTGATCTGGCGTGGGATGAACTTCTCGACATGCTGGCGAGGTCCGTAGTTGTTGGAACAGTTCGAGATCGTAGCTTCGAGACCAAAGGACCTGACCCAAGCGCGGACCAGCAGATCCGAACCCGCTTTCGTCGCAGAGTAGGGCGACGACGGGTTATAGGGGGTCTCTGCGGTGAACTTGGCGGGATCATCCAGTTCCAGGTCCCCGTACACTTCGTCAGTTGAAATGTGGTGGAAGCGAGTCCGATGTCGACGCGCTGCCTCTAGGAGCGTGAACGTGCCGACGAGGTTGGTTTCCAGGAAAGGTGAGGGGTCAAGTAATGAGTTGTCGTTGTGCGTCTCTGCGGCATAGTGGACGACAGCGTCAGCTTTGGCGGTGAGTTCGTCGACCAAAGACGCATCGCTGATGTCTCCTACAACGAGCTCGACGCGTTCCGAAGGAAGTCCATCAAGCGACGCCTTGTCACTTGCGTAGGTCAGCTTGTCCAGTACGACGATGTTGTGGGTCGTGTGCTCAATCGCGTAGCGGACGAAGCTAGACCCAATAAAGCCGGCTCCGCCGGTTACCAACAGTGTGCTCATGAGACTCACCATAGTACGGACGGATGACTTCCACACCGACCGCTAGGGTCGTCGAACCTCACTGTCCCAAGTAGAGTGTGTCCGATATAAACGGTTCGGCAAGATACGGGAGAGTCCGATCGACATGGCGAGAAAAGGCATAATTTTAGCGGGAGGCTCCGGGACGAGACTCCACCCAGTGACAAGGGGCGTCTCTAAGCAGTTGCTGCCCGTATACGACAAGCCGATGATTTATCACCCCCTCTCGGTTCTGATGCTCGCAGGCATCAAAGAGATACTGATAATTTCCACGCCTGAGGACCTGCCACAGTACCGACGGCTGCTCGGAGACGGGGAGGACTTCGGTATCAACCTTCAGTACGCCGAACAGCCTGCGCCAGACGGTCTCGCACAAGCTTTCCTGATCGGGGAGGACTTCATCGGGGCCGATCCTGTTTGTCTGGTGTTGGGCGACAACATCTTCCATGGACAGCATTTCTCGGAACAGCTCAGTCGGGCATCCGAGCGACCCTCGGGTGCCACAGTATTCGGGTACCTAGTCAAGGACCCCGAGCGTTTCGGCGTCGTGGAGTTCGACCAGGACGGCCATGCACTATCCATCCAGGAGAAGCCTGCGCATCCGAAATCACCGTATGCGGTAACCGGTCTCTACTTCTATGACAACGATGTGGTTGACATCGCCAAGCAGGTGAGACCATCGGCGCGGGGGGAGCTTGAGATTACCAGTGTCAACACGGTTTACCTGGAACGCGGAACTCTGACAGTCGAGAAACTCGGGCGGGGTTTCGCCTGGCTTGACACCGGGACTCACGAGAGCCTCCTCGAGGCAGGACAATACGTCGCTGCTATAGAAAAGCGTCAAGGCTTAAAGGTGGCGTGCCTAGAGGAGATCGGCTGGGAGAAGGGTTGGATATCTGATCAACACTTTGAGCAATCGGGAAGAGGGCAATCGAAAACGGATTACGGCCAATACATACTTAGGCGAGCTTTAGAAAAATTTTAAACTATTATGTACGTCGTCCTTGTAATGATTTTAGAAAGATTTGTTCAATTTTAGAAATAACTTTAGAACACCCAGCGGGTGATTACGTGCGCTCAACTTGGGATTCTCCGACCCCGATTACGCCGCCACATTGAGACAGTCCAAGCGATATCCAGCATTCTGCCGCGCGCAGACGGTCCGACGTTCAGATATGTCGTAAGCTAAGCCAGGACTCGTAAAGACAATCAATAGAGCTCATCAGAGGAGCGGGAGAGCAAATGAAGATGCTCGAGAACTTGCCAATTCCAGGGTTTGTCGCTGACCCCGAGTGGGGCAATCGCTGGAATATCGGCAATAACCAAGGTGTCATCGTCTATCTGGACTCCTCTGGCAACCTGGTTGTGAATAAAGACTCGAAGTTCACACTGCATACCGTGTTGAACGCGACTACGAGCGACCTGGAAAAACTCCCGAGGGGGAGGGGCGTCAGCGTGCTGTCAGGGTCCGCTTATACTGCATCTCTGAACGCGCACAGCCTTGACGGCGTCCGAGCGCAGCTTGCCATCCACGAATTCAACGTGACCGGGGCATTGGTCAATAGGACACTGGTTAGCAACCTGGACAGAGTGTTGTTTGTATCGACGTCCCAAACGACTCATCTGGCGGTTTCGGTCCGCACAGTGGGCCAAGGGTCAGTGACACTTCGAGGCCTAGAGTTCAATCCCGCCGTGACGAACAAGGCTGAGCCGGGCGTACACAAACACGGCAAAGTTGTGGAACCCGGGTACAAGTCCCGTCCCACTGCGAGAGATGCTCACGTTTGGCTGTTGCCGGTTCGTCAAGCACTTTACAACGACACGCCTCTGAGTGCCTTGATGAACAAGAAAGACGCGCTGGAAGCCTGTGCCGCTCTTCTCGAAGGGGGCCATTTCCTTGAAGTGAAAGAGATCGTACGGCGTCTAGATCTATACGGTGACCTCACAACATCACAACTTAGAAAAGTATTCTGGCATGCGCGCAGGACGGGGTACTTGCAGCATGCCGTGTCAACGCTGGATGAGATTGTTATAAAAAGTAGGAACAGTAAAGACGAAGTTGCACGCAATTTATTGCGAGAAGAGCTTGATTTTCAAAAGGACCCATGGAGTGTGCTCGATAAGCTCGACACTATAGATGCATACGACCCGAATGGTCCGGTATTACATATGGTCGGGAAGTCGCTCCCGGAGCGGCAAACCGGTTATACTCTCCGAACGAAGTACACTACTGAGGCATTGGCAAACGCGGGGATTAAGAGTGTTGTAGCGGTGCAAGGCGGTGGAAACTTTGATATAGATATTTTAGAAACTCAACGGCGAGAACACGCAGGAGTTTCGACAGTAATTTTTCCTGGGCTGCCTAAGAATAAGGCGCCCAGAGCTTCCTGGATGAAAGAAAATTCTAAGCACCTTTTCGACCTTGTGAAGCGAGAAAAGCCCAGCGTCATCCATGCTCATTCCGATTTTGTGAACGGCGTGCTGGCTACATGCGTTGGAGAGGCTACCGGCGTTCCTGTCGTTTATGAGTCGCGTGGCTTCTGGGAAGAGACTTGGCTGTCGCGAATTGCCCGGGCCCAGAATTGGGAAAATACAGACCACATTATTCGAATGTACGGCGCGCCCGAGCTCTATAGTCTTCGTCGAGACACCGAGCGGCGAGTCCGAGAGCGTGCGGATCGAGTGATTACTTTGGCGAAGACCATGCAGGACTTTATTCTTTCTGAGAGTCCTGGCATGATCAAAAGCGACAAAATTTCGCTTGCTAGGAATGCGGTAGATCCAAAAGAGTTTCCGGTAGAAATATCATCAAGAGGCCTCAAGAGCAATTTAGGTATAAGTTCAGAGTCTACTGTGATTGGGTATATTTCTTCTATTGTCGAGTACGAGGGAATAGAAACTCTAATAAACGCATTTTCAATGCTCTCACAAAAATCTCAAACGAGTTTAGTTATTGTCGGAGATGGCCCTCACCTCAATTCGCTCAGGCGCTATGTCGAGTCGAGGAACATAAAGGATGTTGTGTTCACGGGAAGGGTCCCGCATGAAGACATCCTCTCCTACTACCACACGATTGATATTTTCGTGGTACCTCGTCGCCGAACGACCGTAACCGAACTAGTGACCCCGCTCAAGCCATTCGAAGCATTTTCGACTGGGAGGGCAGTGGTGATGTCGGATGTGGCAGCGTTGGCTGAAATTGCGGAAGACTCGGGTGGAGCGGCTCGCACTTTTCGTGCCGACGACGCTCAGTCGCTTAGATCTGTCTTGGAAGATCTCCTAGATGCGCCAGGAGAGAGGGCACGAATGGGAGAGCAAGGCGCGAAGTGGATCCGTTCGGAACGCTCGTGGGAATCGAATGTCGCAATCTATTCGAGTGTTTACGCGGCATTACGCAAGCCCTCCACCACAAGGGGGGCGAGCAAGTGGTAGGTACAACCATCCCCAGCTCTACTGGGCATGAGTTCATACTGGACGAGACGTGGGCTGTATTGCGAGTGATACTGGCTGACACAAGTGGCCTCGGTTCCAACGAGATCCGAGTTCAGATTAGGGATAAAAAATCGGGTGACCTGCTAGACGACCGAACCGTTGTGACGCCCAGTCGTTTGGCGATTGACCTGGGCGCCTGGGTAGGTAATGACCAGCTAGTTGTTCGGCTACTCGAGCAGAAAAGCGAAGGGGTCTGGAAGCATACTTCTGGATCAATTAGTCTGAATCGGCTAGGTTCGTTACAGACCTTCAATGTGAGACCTTCAGACTGGGGAGTGCAACAGTCATGCTACGTGAACTTTCGGAATCCGAATCCGAAGGAGGATTTCACTAGTGTGCTCGTTGAGAGGGACAGGGACCTCACTGTTTACTACGACCAGCAGCGTGCTGATTCACTGTGGGCTACCTTCTTTGAGGCGCTACCGGGTGGAAAGCGTGGGATTAAGTTGGGGCCCTCAGTAAAGATCGCGGCATTAGAGCTACGTGGCGAGACTCCGGTGGAGGTGTTCCATCGGTCTTCTAATCTACGAGGAAGCATACGGAAGAATGTAACAATCTCGCCGCTACTCGCGGTGTCTGTCTCAGGACAGCGGATTTCTGGAAGTGGCTATATCGGAGCTTGGGAACGTGAGGCTCCTATTCCTGAGGCCATGGAATTTTCCATGGGGAGACCTAACTACTTTTTTAGAGAGAAGCCTGTTCCTGGAACAGAGTCCCCGCACGATCGAGTCATCTACATGGGTTTCCCTCACAGTTCCTGGGGACACTTCATAACGGAAGGTCTTGCTCGTTGCTGGTATGCACTCGAGAATCCTGACATTCCAGTCGTGTGGTGTGGCAAGTCGTTCAAGCCATGGCATCGGGAAGTCCTGGAGATTATCGGACTAGCTAATCCCGAGATCATTTTGAACCAGCCCACCTTTTTCAAAGAAGTCATTTTCCCTTACCCTGGATTGTCAATCGGAGATTATTGTATTCCGGAGTACTTGGGTATTTTAGGTTCTTTTCCTCAGAGCGATATGATTGAAGGAAAGAAAGTGTTTCTTTCTCGTTCTGGTGTTGTAGACGGTGGGGATGAGGTGCTCTCTGTGGGGGGTGACTCTAGGTTGGACGCAATAGCTACTGCGCATGGTTTTGAAGTTATTCGTCCACAAGAGCTTTCCGTCCGTGAGCAACTGCACGAGCTGTCTTCCGCGGAGCATGTTCTGTCTATAGAGGGTTCCGCACTTCACACGCCGATCTTGCTGAGTGGTACGCCCAAAACTCGTTTTTGGGCGCTGGCAAGGCATAGGGGTGGTGCCGGGATTTATGACCACATCAAGACTTCCAAAGGCCTTAAATATGAAACCCTGAACATGCTCAACGGTAAGACTCGAGGTTTTCGCGAGAAGATCGATTTTAATGTGGACCTGTTTGAGGAGCTAATGATTTCCACAAAGGGTTTCACGCAGAATTTGGAGTTTGCTGAGTCGCACAGACTTGATCCTTCGACCCCACAGACGTCTTTCGAGAATCAGATCGTCAATTGCCAGGTTCGTAGTAGCGGTCACAGGGCTCGAGAGATTAGAGCACACGTTGGGGCTTTAGAAGGAGATCGAAATGCGGTTCTAACGAATTTGGCGACTACACTTTAAGTGTGTTATATTTTTGATGCCACTTCCCTATTTCACTATTATTTGATAGACGGTAGTTTTTAATGCGATTTCGTATGTGTAAGAATGACTGGGAGAAGTCTAGTTTTGATTGAGAAGACAGGTATCGTTGGGGTAATCGGGCTCGGCTACATCGGACTGCCCACCGCGGCCATCCTGGCAGATCACGGCGTGAGAACGATCGGCATGGACGTCTCCGAACGCAACGTCGCCGCGGTGAACAACGGCGAGGTCCCCTTCGTGGAACCCGGACTGCGCGAAGTCCTCGAACGCGCCGTGAACAGCGGCACCCTCACCGCGACCACGCAGACCCCCACCGCCGACGCCTACATCGTCGCGGTCCCCACCCCCTTCACCGACACCCACTCGGCAGATCTGAGCTACATCGAGGCCGCCGCCGACGGGATCGCCACGAAGCTCACCGGTGGGGAGCTGATCATCCTGGAATCCACCTCCCCTCCCGGGGCCACCGAACACATGGCAGCCCGCATCCTCAGCGCACGCCCGGACCTCACCGCCGAGGACATCCTGGTCGCGCACTGCCCCGAACGGGTGCTCCCGGGCAAGATCATGGACGAGATGATCACCAACGACCGGATCATCGGCGGACTCACCCGGCGCGCCGCCGAGGCGGCCCGTGACCTTTATTCGGCGTTCTGCACCGGGGAGTTTCTGCTCACCGACGCGCGGACCGCGGAGATGGCGAAACTCACCGAGAACAGCTTCCGCGATGTCAACATCGCCTTCGCCAATGAGCTCTCCGTGATCAGCCACAAGCTGGGCATCGACGTGTGGGAGCTCATCGAGCTGGCCAATCACCACCCGCGGGTGAACATCCTGCAGCCAGGTCCCGGTGTGGGTGGGCACTGCATCGCAGTGGATCCCTGGTTCATCGTCGACGCCGCACCGGAGCAGGCCAACCTGATCCGCACCGCCCGGCAGACCAATGATGCCAAGCCCGAATGGGTCCTGGGCCGGATCGAACAGGCCCTCGAGGCCGCCGGGGAGAACCCGACGGTGGCGCTGCTGGGCCTGGCGTTCAAGGCCAACATCGATGACCTGCGTGAGTCGCCCTCGCTGCGCATCGCGGAGAAGCTCGCCCAGCGCGCTCCGGGTGCGGAGATCCTCGCGGTGGAGCCCCACGTCGAAGAGCTCCCCCGCGCCCTGCAAGGCTTCAGCAACGTCGCCCTGACCAGTCTGGACGCGGCCTTGGCCCAGGCAGATGTGGTGGTGCTGCTGGTAGACCATGACGACTTCAAGCGCGTGGCTCCTGAAGTGTTGGCCGGAAAGACGGTGATCGACACACGCGGCACGTGGCGGTGAGCGAAGACTCTTTGGTTCAGAGGCGAGCTAACGCCTTGCTGCTTTCCAAGAAGGTCTTCCTCATCTTGTCGTAGCTTTGCGGATGCTCGTTTGCGGAGACACGTAGGCATCCCCTCAGTGTCTTGTCGACGAGTGAGTCGTTGACTTCCTTGACTCTTCGGGCAATGCGCATGCTCTCGTAGGCGTTGTCGTGCACTGCCCGCAGCTCTTTAAAGTGAGCGAGGTTCTCGTCAGCGTCGCGGGCAGCCAACTTGAAGATTTGGAAACTCAACGTCGAGGTGCGTCGCGCATCGGGACGCTTTTCCGCGAGCAGCTGGAGTAGCGTGAAGAGCCTAAGCGACAAGGCGCCGTTGTAAGCAAGGTTGTAGTAGGACTCGAAAGAGTGCTCCTTGAGCAGTCCCCTGAGCGTTTGCAGTTTTCGAAGAAACTCATCTGAGTTGCCGCGCGCAAGATGGACATGGTAAAGCGCGCAGAGAACTGAGATATGAAGATGTTCACGGTTGTTCCTGGTACTACGCTCGAGTTTCACGTTAGGTATTACGGAGAGAGAAGTCACAAGCATATTCTCTGCATCTGCCAAGTATGAATCATCTAGGATCTCGATGGCCTTGTACGCTGCCGCCACCGCCGCAGAAATTCGGTAACCCTCTTCGCCGGTGAAGTGATTGAATATCTGGCTGGCGACAAAGTAGTCGACATAGCGATCCCCGCTTCGATCTCGGTGAGATTTGAATTGAGCCTCGAACTCTTGATCTGTTGAGGGGAAGAGGTTCTGGGCCTCGAAGAGAACTTGGTCCCCACTCGACCGCGACACGCGCAAGCTTCTAATGGGATGTACCTGCGTCGCAATGCCTAGGTGCACTGTGTTGTTCACTGCGTTCGTGGTGACCTCGTGGGCGACGTCCCTGGCGTCTGTGACTGTCACGTAGACGAGATCCTCACTGTGAAGACTCTCGACCACGCCGGGGTTGAATTCGATACGACCGTTCCTAAGATCGCAGACTTTTACACCGCTTGATTGAATGCTCATACGTCTTCCTATTTGCCGGAGATTCGCCTCGTTAACACTCTACAGGCGGACGCGAACTGACCGTGGAGTAGTCACCGTGCTAGGTTCTGTACGGATCCTTGACGTTGATGAGTGGGTTGGAGATTGCCAAAATGTTCCTCGACTGTACTTTCAGAGATGGTGGCTACTACAACTTCTGGGACTTCTCCCGGGAGCTCATCCTTGACTACCTGAGCGCACTGCCAGCTGCAGGCGTGGATGTGTTGGAACTTGGATTCCGAACGCTCAAGGACTCTGGTTATCAAGGGCCCTGCGCGTTTACCACCGACGACTTCCTCCGCGGATTGCCCCTGCCTGACTCCATCATGATCGGCGTCATGGTTAACGGAGGCGAGCTGACCGGCAAAACTATGCCCCAGGTCGAAGCGCTGGAACGGCTCTTCCCCGTATCTGCCGCAGACTCTCCGGTGGAGCTCGTTCGTGTGGCTTGCCACGTCCACGAGTTTGAAGCCGCCGTCCCCGCCACGAACTGGCTGAAGGACCGTGGCTATAAGGTCGGTTTCAACCTCATGCAGGTCGCTGACCGCAGCGAAGAGGACATCAAACGTCTCGCACGCACCGCCGCCCAGCACCCACTCGACGTCCTCTACTTCGCCGACAGCTTCGGTGGCATGTCCCCAGATCAGGCCGCTCAGATCATTCAGTGGATTCGCACCGAGTGGTCCGGTCCCATGGGTATCCACACCCACGACAATATGGGGCTGGCCCTGTCCAACTCGCTGCGAGCAATGGACGAGGGCGTCGAGTGGATAGATTCGACGGTTACCGGCATGGGCCGCGGCCCGGGCAATGCCCGCACCGAAGAGCTGGCCATCGAAATGGCCGCCCGCCGCGACAAGTCGGCCAACTTCGTGCCGCTGATGAACCTGCTGCGCAAGCACTTCAAGCCGATGCAGGCCCACTACGGCTGGGGAACCAACCCCTTCTACTATCTGGCCGGGAAGTACAGCATCCACCCGACCTACATCCAGTTCATGCTCAATGATGCCCGGTACGACGAGGAAGATGTCCTCTCCGTGATCGAGCACCTTCGCGTTGAAGGTGGAGCCAAGTTCGATGTCCAGACCATGGATGCCGCTCGACAGTTCTACGGCGAGGAGGCGCAGGGCAGCTGGAGCCCGCAGAGTCTCTTCAAGGATCGCGACGTCCTGCTGCTCGGAACAGGCCCCGGCGTCGCGGACCACCAGCTTGCGCTCGAGTCCTTCATCAAGGAGCACAAGCCGCTCGTCGTCGCGCTCAACACGCAGACCTCAGTGTCCTCAGATCTGATCGATGTCCGGGTGGCGTCGCACCCCATCCGGCTGCTGGCCGACGCCGAGCAGCATGTGCGGCTGCCGCAACCGCTCATTGCGCCGTATTCGATGTTGCCTCGCGATGCCAAGGACGCGTTGGGGGAGAAAGAAGTTTTGGACTTTGGACTCCGCGTCCAATCCGACACTTTCAGCTTCGGTGACACGCACTGCGTCGCGCCGACGTCGCTGGTGATGGCCTATGCGTTCGCCGTGATCGCGAGCGGCAAAGCGAAGGGCCTCTATCTCGCCGGATTCGACGGATACCCTGGGGAGGATGCCCGCAACGAGGAGATGAACCACGTGGTGCGCCGGTACACCGAGGAGGGAGGCGCTGTGCAGCTCACCTCGATCACCCCGACCAAGTATGACGTGGACGTCCAGAAGAGCGTCTACGGGATGATTTCATGAGCGAGCGCGTCACTGCGTTTCTCCCTTGCCGGGCCGGCAGCCAGCGGGTTCCGCGAAAGAACATCAAACCCTTCGCCGATGTGCAGCATGGGCTGATCGAGATCAAGCTCAAGCAGCTCTTCGCCAGCGAGGGTGTGGACGAGGTGGTTCTCTCCACCAACGACGAAGAGATCCTCGCTTACGCAGCCACTCTGGATGATCCCAAGCTCAGGGTGCACCGCCGTGCTGAAAAGCTCTCCTCCAGCGAGACCAGCACCGATCAGCTGGTGGCCCACGCCCTGGAGCTCATCGGGAAGGGTCATATTCTCTGGACGCACGTCACCAGCCCGTTCATCAGTGCGGCGCAGTACGACATGATCATCGCGGCATATCAGGACCAACTCATCGCTGGATACGACTCTTTGATGACCACCACAGAGATCCATGGCTTCCTCTGGCAGCACGAGCGTCCCATGAACTACGACAGAACCGTGGAGAAGTGGCCACGCACCCAGACACTGGAACCCGTCCACGAGGTCAACAGCGGAGTGTTCTTGGCGCCTGCCGAGGTGTACCGGGACCTGGACGACCGCATCGGGGAGCGCCCCTACCTGTACCCCCTGGACAAGCTGGTCAGCCACGACATTGACTGGAACGAAGACTTCATTGTGGGGGAGACGCTCCTGCAGAAGGGCCTTGTGCAGCTGTGAGTGCGTCGGTGGATCCCTCGCGGTACCAGACGCTGGTCTTTGACTGCGATGGGGTCGTCCTCGACTCCAACCGGGTCAAGACGCGGGCCTTTTACGAGGCAGCGCTGCCCTACGGGGAAGCTGCGGCGCAGCGCCTGGTGGATTACCACGTGAGCCATGGTGGGATCTCGCGATACAAGAAGTTCGCGCTGTTTCTCGAGGAGATGGTGGACGGCCGCCAGGGGCCCGGACTGGATTCCCTCCTTGACGCCTACGCCACCGAGGTTCGAGCGGGCCTCATGGCCTGCGAGATCGCACCTGGGCTGGATCAACTGCGGCAGGTGACTCGGGAGTCCCGGTGGCTCATCGTCTCCGGCGGTGATCAAGAGGAGCTCCGAGAGATCTTCCACGCTCGAGGCATCAGCAGCCATTTCGACGGGGGGATCTTCGGCAGTCCCGATACCAAAGACGAGATCCTCGCCAGAGAGATGGGACGTGGCAACATTTCTGGTTCCGCGCTGTTCCTGGGCGACAGCACCTATGATCACCAGGCCTCCTCGCAGGCGGGCCTTGACTTCGTCTTCGTTTCCGCGTGGACCGAGGTCCCAGGATGGGACACCTGGTGCCGGGAACAGGGCATCGCCAGCGTCGAGAGTCTTCAGCAGCTCCTCTAACCCTGCGGCGCTGCCATTCTTCGGTGGCATACTTATCTCCGATCATGAACCCTGAACCCATAGCCGCCCCAGACCGAGGCGGCATCTCCGTCCCGGTGGTGCGAGTTGAATCCGCTGATGAGCTGGTGTTCAACCCCCAACGGGGTGCTCTTCGCTACTCCGTCCCCCTGGACGACCGCGGGAGCCTGGACGCGTTGATGCTCAACAAGGGCAGCCGCGCGCTCGTCGTCGTCTTTCACGGGGCGATGCTGAACGGACGCCACCACCTGCCCCGTTTCGAGTGGCTCCGCACGCTGGACGAGCGAGCTGAGTACTCCTGCCTGTTCTTGTCCGACCCGACCCTGAGCGTGGATTCCAAGTTGCTGCTCGGCTGGTATCTCGGGTGGGAGGGAATGGAACTCTATCCGCTACTGGGGGAGGTCATCACCAAGGCGGCGCAAGCAGCCGGTGCCGAACAGATCGTCTTGGTCGGATCCTCCGGAGGGGGCTTCGCAGCTCTTCAGGTGGCACCACATCTCCCTGGGACTCTTGCGATCGCGTTCAACGCGCAGACCGCCCTGAACAGGTACCACTGGAAGGCGCAGGCCAACTACATTCGTCGCGTCCGGCCGGCTCTCGAAGACAGAGGAAAGTCTCGCCGCAAGTGGCTTTCTGCGCTCGGCAGCCGGGTGTCCGCCGTCCAGACCTACTCTGGGCCGGTTCGGAACCGTGCACTGGTCGTGCAGAATGTCCGCGACGAGCACCACTACGCGAAGCACTACCTCCCCTTCAAAGACTCCGTCCAGGGCGGCCCGAACGCGCAGCGAGTCAGGTTCGAGGAGTATTCCGCGGCGCCGTTCCACGAACCGCCAAGCCGGGGACGCTTCGTCGAGACCATTGACCGAGGCCTCACAATGCTGGAGGACTGGACCGCGTAGAGTGCTGCGGGACGTAACGCAGCTGTAGGGGCAGCAGATGAGAGGGCACAGATGAGCAGCACCGAGGACCTCTGGCGCGCCGGCATGATCCAGGGATACATCTCCCGCGGAGCAGGGCGCATCGCGGAGCTTGAGAGCACCGCCCTGCGCGGCGCCTCGGTGCACATGCGCGAGATCCTCGCCTCGGGCGCCTCCCAAGGCACCTTGGGGTACGCGGAGATCGTTCGGAAGGTGCTCGAGGGCTCCGTCTCCAGCTACTCGCTGAGCGCGGACTGGCTCGCCCGGCTGGCTGGAGTCTGCGCACTGCAGAACACCGAACCCACCGACACAGAATTCGCCACGGCCGCGCTGCAGCTGATCAACCACCGGCGCGCTGACTGGCCGACCAACCGGCGGCAGCTGCTCAAGCTCGAGGCCGAGCTGCTCTTCGAACAGGACCGCTTCGACGAGCTCGAGAAGCTGTTCGCTGATCACCCCGAGGTGCGGTCTTTCCATTTCGACTACCTGGTCACCGACTCCCGAAGCCCCTTCCTGCGCGGCAGTCACGGACTGCCGCTCCAGCGCTGGCTGGAACGGTTCAACAGGCAGTTCGACGACTACGACCTGGCTCCGGTCTCGCTGCGCCCCGGCGACGGGATCCCCTTCAACCGGCTCACCTCCGTCCCGGAGGCTGACGCGCACGGTGTGGGGGAGGAGCCCGGGGATCCTTTGGTCACCGTGATCATGACGGCCTTCCAGCCCGAGCGTGAGGATGTGCTGCAGTCAGCGCGGTCCATCCTGGAGCAGACCTGGCAGAACCTGGAGCTGCTCATCCTCGATGACGCCTCCCCGGCGGACTATGCGCCGATGCTCGATGAGCTCGAGACCCTGGACCAGCGGGTGCGTGTGATCCGGTTGGAGACCAACGGCGGGACCTATGCCGCACGCAACATCGGGATCACCCAGGCGCGCGGGCAGTACGTCACCGGCCAGGACGCCGATGACTGGTCCCATCCGCAGCGAATCGAAAAGCAGGTCCGGGACCTGGTGCAGCACCCGGACCAGCCCGGCAATCAGGTCTACACGGTGAACATGACCGAGGATCTGGTGCGCATCCGCCGCGGCTACCTGCCGTATATCCCCAGCGCCCCCACGCTCATGGCGCCCACCCAGCTGCTGCGCGAGCTCGGCGGTTACCTGCCGGCCCGCAAGGCTGCTGATAACGAGCTGCGGAACCGACTGGCCGCCTACGCGCGCAAGCCTGTGGGGCTGATCAAAGAGCCGCTCATCTTCATGCGGATCCTGCCCGACTCCCTCTCCCGGGCCGATTTCCGCCCGGGTTGGCAGCACCCCGCCCGGCGCGCGTTCTGGAGCGCCTATAAGACCTGGCATGCCCGGGCCACCCCCGAGCAGCTCCGGCTCACCGGCGGGGACGTGGCCCCGGTCCATGTCCCGCCGCGCTTCACCGAACCCCCGGCGCCCGGCCCCAAGCTCGACGTCGTGATCGCTGCAGACTGGTGTGAATATGGCCCCGAGCAGATCAGCGCTCTGGAAGAGATCCACCAGCTGCTGCAGGCCGGTCTGCGCGTGGGAGTGCTCCACCTGGACAACGCCCTGCATCTTGCTCGCTACTCCAGAACGCACTGCGCCCCGATCGAGGAGCTCATCTCCACCGGACAGGTGCAGCTGGTGCTCGCGGATGAAGACTTCCACGAGGTGGGACTGCTGCTGGTGCGCAATCCCGAGCTGCTCCAATTCATGCCGGCCGGATCCACAGCATTCACCCCGGATCGGGTGGCCGTGGTGGCCGAAGCGGCACCCCGCGACGCCAGCTCCAAGGTTAAATACCTGCCAGCCGAATGCGCCCGGCACGCCGAGACCTACTTCGGACGACGTGCCCAGTGGGTGCCGAGCAGGGCCAGGGTCCGCAGCTCGCTGGAACAGCTTCTGCCGGTTGAGGACCTCAGCGCGCTCACCTACGCCAGTCCCTTCGTCCCCGGTGCCTCACGCAAGCGCCGTAGCCTGGCCTCTCGCCGTCCTGTCATAGGCCGCTGGGCCGGAGTCACCCGCGAAGACTGGCCTACCCACGCCGCAGAGACGCTTCTGCGCTGGCCCGCCAATGAGGCGACCGATGTTCGCCTCTACGGGGACCCGGCAGCGGCGCAGCGTGCCCTGGGCGTGCGGCATCTCCCCGCGAACTGGGTGGTCTTCGAATCCGTCGACGCCTCCCGTTCAGGGTTCTACCGAGGGGTGGACTTCTTCGTCCACTACGCGCAGACCCCACCCAGCCAGCCCGAGCGGGCTGTCCTGGAAGCGATGGCGAGTGGCAGCGTGGTGATCCTCCCTTCGGCCTTTGAAACCACCTACCGGGGCGCCGCCCTCTACGCGGAGGCAGATGCCGTGCAGCCCCTGATTCGACGCTACAGCGCCGAGGAAGAGCTGTTTGAGGCGCAGGCCGCACGCGGGGTGGCGTTCGCCCAGAAGTACGCCTGGACGGCGTACGCAGACCTCATCGGCCAGCTGGCCGAGCAGCCCCAGACCACACCAGATCGGGAGACACTGGCTCTATGACTCGCGGACTCTCCAAAGAACAACTCGCCCTGATTGCGCTCTACGGGGTCTCCCTGCTGGTCACGCTGATCGCCGTGCTGTTGCAGCTGTGGGTCTTCGCCGCCGTCGCCGCGATCGTGAGCTTCGGCCTCTTCTCGGCGCTGGTGATCCTGACCCTGGCCGCGATGACCCACGTTGCCTCCGGCATTCGGGGAAGACTCACGGACTTGGAAGCAAGCGTCAGGCCCGCCCGCACCACGGCGATGTTCCGGCGCATCGACGAGCGCACCATTCAAATCAACCGCACCCTCGACGCCACCGAGGCCCGGTTACGTGCGAGCGAGGCACGCACTCTGGCGGGGTTCGAAGACCACCGTCATCACCTCGAGGACGAGATCGCTCGGCTGCGTGCGGAGTCCGCCGGCGAGGATCGCGCCCACCGGTAGGATGCGCCGGCCTGGATCGAAGGAGGCAGCCGTCAGCTGGCAGGTGCTAGCTCATCTCTCCTGTCCTGCCGACGCGAGTGGCCAGCAGCACTCCGAGAATAACCACGAGCGCCCCGATGATCTTTGCGGCCGTGAGCTCGGCGCCTAGCCACAGGACTGCCCCCGCCATGGTCACCACCGGCAGGAAGTTCAGAAAGACGGACGCTCGAGCGGCCCCCAGACGCTGCACCGCCCGGTTGTAGAACAACAGCGCCACCACGCTCGGGAACACTCCCAGGTAGACCAGTCCCGGAACGTGCTCGGCCAGCGTGAGTGCGGGGACGCCCAGCACCATCCACTCCACGGCGACCAAAGGTGTCAGCACGAGAGCCCCCAGCCCCGTCATGACGAGGACGACGCTGAAGGTGGGGAACAGGTGCAGGTACCGCGTCACCGCGAGGGAGTACAACGACCAGGAGATGATGGCCCCGACCATGATGCCGTCGCCCACGTTCCACGAGAGCTCCGCAAGCCGCAGAAGCTGACCATCGGTGATGACCCAGAGAGCGCCGGAGAGGGACAGTGCGACTCCCCACCACTGGACAGAGCGAAGCCTCTCCCGGAGGAGCAGCGCGCTCAACGCCAGAGTCAGCGCGGGGATCAGGGACTCCAGGACTGAGACGTTGGTGGAGGAGGTGAACTGCAGAGCGCCATAGATGAACGTGTTGAAGAAGGCGACACCTGTGAGGGTCAGCAGCAGCAACGGCTTCCACTGGGCACGGAAGACTTCCCGTGCCCGCCAGGCGGCCTTGCCCGCCAAGGGCGCGAGGCAGAGGAAGGCGATGACCAGACGGCAGAACGCGATGGTCAGCGGCGGAAGACTGTTGAGGGATTCCCCGATCAGGATATTGCCGGCGTAGAAGACCACCACCAGGAGCATCATCAGGTAGGGGAGCACGAGTGGTTCCTGATCCGATCAGTGGTGGACAGCCGTCAGGATGATCCGCGCACGTCCGCGCGGACCTGCTGTGCTGCTGCGGCAACCGCGGCGCCATCACCGGGACCCTCGGCCTCGCGGAGGGCTCCGAGCATTCGCTGGGCCTCCTCGGCCAGCCTCGCCCTGGAGGTCTCCGCCCCGTAGAGCTCGGCGACACCCCGCGCCTGCTGAGCCAGTTCAACAATGGCGGCGTCGTCGTCGTTCTTGCGCAGCACCAGCATGGGCAGGTGCAGCTTCAGCAGACGGTTCCAATAATCGGCGCGCATCTTGCCGGCGCGGGTGCTGATCCGCCCGCCCTGACCCCGCCCGAGCGCGAGGATGCCGAAGCAGTCGTGGAGGAACTGCAGCTGCCGCTTGGCGGGGATCTCGGCGCGCGAGACGTTCACCCGGCCCTTGGCTGCTGCGCCGGCAGAACCAGACCCAGAACCGGACCCAGGCTCTGTCTCCGGCGCGTCCATGGTGAGGAAGTAGCAGTCCACGTCTTCGACCATCGCCACGCTGTGCGCGTGCAGGAAGGCGCTGATCATGAAGGGGTGATCGCTGGCGTAGATCAGTGATTCGTTGAACCGGTAGTCCAGGCCGCGGATGAAGTCAGTCCGGAGCAGCTTCTGCACATGCAGACTGTTGAGCCAGCCCGAGTGGTACTCCTTGCCGGGTTTGGCGTCGCGGGGTTCCAGCACGTTGGGAGCCGAGCGGTTCACTCCGACGTAGCGGCCCACCACGATGTCCGCCCGCTTCTTCTTGGCTGCCTGGGTCATCGCGCGCAGCGCCTCGGGGCCCAGGTAGTCATCGGCGTCCACAAAGAACACGAACTCGCCAAGGGCCTGGTCCATGATGATGTTCCGCCCCTTGGACGGACTGCCCGAGGCGCGGTGGCGCTGCACGGAGAAACATGCCCAGGAGGCGCTGTGCTCATGCCGGCGGGCGATCCCCGCGGTCTTGTCCGTGGAGCCATCGTCCACGACCAGCACCTCGATGTGTTCGGCACCCAGGGTCTGGGCCGCGATGCTCTCCAGGCAGCGGGAGATCTTCTCCGCGTCGTTGTAGCTGGTGATCCCGACCGTGACCATCGGCCCGTGGGGATCGCGGGTGTACGCGGTGTACCGGGCAGGGGAGGAGCCAGGTCGCGGAAACCTGCGGAGCGTGCGGAGTGTGCCGAACAAGTGTGTCTTCCCTGCGTCGGGGCCGGTCGGGTCTGCAGCCAATATGCCATACCGCTGGCCCGTCAACGCGCCCTGGGTAGACTCGACCGCTGTGAGCAGCTCAGAGAAGACCTCAGCAGAGACCCTCGACCCGATCACCGTGGTCATCCCCGCCCGCGCCGGCAGCGAGCGGGTGCCGCAGAAGAACACCAAACCCTTCGCGGAGATCCCCGGCGGGCTGTTGCAGCTGAAGCTGCAGCAGCTGGCCCAGGTGCAGGAGATCGACAAGATCATCGTCTCCTCGAATGACCCGCTGGTGCTCAGCGTGACCGAGGAGTTCGCCAAGACCACCGGCGGCAGCCGATTCGTCCCGCTGGAGCGCCCGGATGAGCTGGGCCGGTCCTCCACGCCGATGAGTCAGTTCATCGACTACGTGGCCACCCTGGAACCCACGGGCACCATGTGTATGACCCACGTGACCCACCCGTTCCTGCGCGCGGACTACTTCCGGGAACTCATCCGCGCCTGGCGCGAGGCGGTCGACGCCGGCCACGACAGCCTGCTCACCGTCACCAAGCTGCAGACCTTCCTCTGGGATGAGAACGGGCCGTTCAACTACGACCCGACCGCGGAGAGGTGGCCCCGCAGCCAGGACATCAAGCCGCTCTACGAGATCAACCACGGCGCGTACTTCATCCCGTTCGCACGCATGCGGGAGGTCGGCGACCGTGTCGGCACGAACCCGAAGATGTACGAGCTTCCGGAGAACGCGGTCCTGGACATCGACTGGCCGGAGCAGTTTCAGCTGCTCGAGGACATGGCACTGGCGCGGGCGCACCGCGGCGTGAGCCTGCTCTGAGGTTCTGAGCCTCGAGGCCTCTAGGACTTCTAAGCTTCGCTGGCTCCTGCGGCCTTCTCTGCTCGTGCCTTCTGAAGCTTCCGGTACGCCTTGCGGCCGACTCTCAGCAGTGCTGGGGCCAGGGGAGCAGTCTTCGCCCTCGCCCGGCGTGCCGCCGCCAGGTGGGCGTCCCGCAGGTACGCGGTGATCGCGTCATCCTCGCCGGTGTCGTCACCGTTGACTCGCAAAGCCTTCTGCGCCTCGGCCAACCGGGCTCCGCCGAGGCTGCCGCGGTTGTAGAGGAAGTGGGCGAAGCGCTGGTACGCCGTCAGCCCGATCAGCGGATAGGAGGCCAGCTCCTCATCCTCGGTGTCCTGCAGAGCTTTGCTCCAGCCCGTGAGCGGTTCGCTGTCCTCACCGTTGAGCCGCTTCCTCGCCTCAAGGAACAGGTGATCGAACCGGGCGAGCATCTCCTCGCTGTAGGTCACGGTTCCCCGCACCTCGGCCCCGGAGGAGAACGTGAACTCGCCGAAGTAGGGCCCGTCCACCGTGTCGTAGAGATCCACACGGACGAACGGCGCATCGGTCATCTCTGAGAGCTCGATGGCCCAGCGGGAGAGCATCACCGCAGAGCGCGGCACCACCGGCGCCCCGGGCTGGATGTCCCTGAGCCGGAGGAAGTAGTCGCGCCCCACGGTGAAGGGCTTCAGATCGCCGTCGAGCTTCACCATCCGCGGCGGTGACGTGTTCCTGTCGATCTGCGCGACCATCGCGATCTGGCCCTGGAACACATAGAACTTGTAGTCGAAGGGCACCGTCCCGGGCTGGGCGCCGTGGAGGAACTCCTCCACGATCCAGGCGGGGTCCTTGCGGCGGAACTTCGCTGCCACTGCCTGTTGCTTCTCTCGGATCTCCTCCAGGGTCCACTCGCGCAGGGCCATGTTGTCGAAGTAGCGGTCCTCGCCGACCCGCTCGAGCAGCATGACCCCTTTGGCGGACCAGCCGTGCGCGAACTTCAGCGCGACCCGGTCTCCGAGCACCTCGGTGGTGATCTCCTCGGTGGAATGCAGGATGGCGTGCTGGGTGGGCAGGCCGAGCCGGGCGTCGCCCAGGGTCTTGTTCTCCAGCAGGCTGTGCACGTAGGTCTTATTGGACAGGTCCCGGCGCTGCTGCGTGCCGCGCCGCTGGTACTCGGCGTTCGCGAACCTCAGAAAGGGCGACTCGCGGGCGGATTTCTCGAGTGTCATGGCGTCTTCCGGTCTTTCCACATCGTCATGAGTCAGCTCTGCGAGCTGGCGGGCGGGGATCGATAGCTGGCACCGGCGCTGGTGAGGACTCACCCCAGGTTACAGGGCTGTCCTCCCACGCTGACCTCCCGTGTCGCCTCGCGTGGAGCCCTGTGCTGAGTAGACTCGCCAGTGATGCTGAAACCACTAGTCTTCGCCGCTGAGCTTGGCCGACGCACCGTCGGTGCCGCCACCGCCGTCCCCGGAGTCGACCTCGCGCTGGCCCGAGCGGTCCTCGCCACCGGCAACTTCGGCCCCTCCCAGCTGGAAGTGGCGATGACGGGGGAGCGCTCTGCGGTGGGCAGCTTCCAGGACAAGGCCGCCACCGTGCTGCTGGAGGCCAACCCGCGCGGCGCCTCGGCGCTGCTGGCCCGGCTGGATATCGACACCGCCCAGGACGCCGAGAAGCTCGAGCGGCTCGCCGGGCAGTACTTCAAGCTGAAAAAGTACGACGCCGCGCTGGCCATGCGCCGGCGCGCGGTGCACCTGGAGCCGCAGAGCGCGCTGCGCTGGGTGGCGCTTGCCCGCTCCCTGCTGCGCGCCACCGGCGGGCACATCGTCCATGACCCGGTGGCCGGACTGGTCGAAGGACCCCTGCCACGCACCGAGGAGGCCCGGGAGGCGCTGGCACGTGCCGAGCAGCTGGACCCGGAGAACCCCTTCGTCCTGCATGAGCGCGGCGAGCTGGAGTTCGAGCACGGCGACGCCGCCGTCGGCCTGGACCTCATGGAGCGCGCGCTGGAGCGGCAGAACCGCGCCACCTGGTGGACGGACCTGGGCTCGGCCTACCGCAAGCCGCACATCGCCGACTACGACCGCTCGCTGGACGCCTATGAGAAGGCGCTGAAGCTCAAGCCCACCAGCCCCACCGCCTTCCGCGGAGTCATCATCATGGGCTGCCGCGCCGACCAGGACTGGCCGCGGCTCTGGCGCAGCGCCGAACTCTTCGAATCCGCCCGCGGCCGCAGCACCGCCGCGAAGCTGGACCTGGCACGCACCCTGCGCAAACTCTTCACCGCGGCCCCTTCCGAGCAGCAGATCGACGAGGCGCTCGCCGCGCTGGACGCCGCCCACGCCGTCGGTCTGCGGCTCTCCTGGCCGACCACCTCACTGATCGTCTACCGGCTCCAGTTCCTGCAGCGGATGCGCAGCTCCTTCGCGCTGCGCCGCGAGCTCGCCCAGCGCAGCGTGACCTGGTTGGGCACCAGCTCTGCCGGACACAGCCGGCACCGGCAGAAGCTGCTCTCCGCACTGATCTACCTCGGCCGCGAGGACGAGGCGCTGAAGCTCATCGACCCCATGCCCTGGACGCCCTACCAGCAGGTGGACCGCCAGCGGCTGGAAAAGATGGCCGCCGACACCCACCTGATCCGCGGCAACCTCACGCCCTACCAGGAGTACTCCGCGCAGCGCCGCGCCGAGCTGCCCCTGCCGGGGGAGCCCCAGATGGAGACGCTCATCCGGGACAAGCGGATCGCCGTCGTCGGCCCTGCCGATACCGGTGACCGGCTCGGCGAGATGATCGACGGCTACGACATCATCATCCGGCCCCGGCTGATGACCGAGTTCGATGAGGAACAGCGCGCCCGGCTCGGCAGCCGCACAGACATCGCCTACTTCTCCGGACGCGACATCGACGACTTCCGCGAGGAGGCCTCCGCCGCCGTGGAGGCGGGACGGCTGCAGATGGTGATCGGTCGCGGGCTGAGCATGGCCTCGGCCGGGGAGGACCTGCCGGACTGGCTGCGCTTCTACAGCCACGACTACTCGCTGGGCTTCCACGGCCCGCCGATGGGGATCGGGCGGATCCTCTACGACGTGCTGCAGTTCCACCCGGCGCAGGTCAGCTTGTTCAACATCGACTTCTTCAGCGGGCAGAAGGCCTTCGGCAAGGGCTACCGTCCGGCGAAGGACCAGCAGATGGGGCCGTACTCGATCGTCAACGAGGTGGTGCTCGCCCATGATCTCGCCTTCGAGCACCGGCTCACCAAGGCCATGGCGGCCAGCGGTGTGCTCGACGCCCAGGGCGTGGCCGGCGAGGTGCTCGGACTGACCGAGGAGCAGTACATCCAGCGCCTGGAGACCTCCTCGGCGCTGACCACCCGGACCGCGTGACCGCATGGCGCTGAGTCTGCATGGGCTGCGGGTGAAGATCGCCGCCGCCGCCGTGATCAAGTACGGGGCCCGCCGGGTCTCTGAGCTGCCAGGGGGCCAGCGTGCCGTGCTGGGTGCCGCCGGGCGGATCCGGCCGGGTACGCAGGACGAGGAGTCCGGGTCCTACCGCGGACTGCTGGCCCAGATGCTGGGCGAGTCCGTGAACGCCGACGACGACGGCGCCGACCACGGCCTGGTCTACGACCCGATCGCGGGACTGATCTCGGGTCCGGTCAGCTCGGCGGAGTCGCTGGCGTCCGCGGAACATCGGCACGCTGCGGACCCGTCCGACCCTGCGGCGCAGTGGAAGCTGGGCCGCGCGCTGTTCGCCGCGGGGGAGACCACGCGCGGACTCGAGCTCATGGACGCCGCCGTGACCGCCGAGCCCACTGCGGCCAAGCTGGTCGCCCTTGCGGCGGCGTACCGGAAGCCCTATGTGGCTCAGTTCGAGACGGCCCTGGGGCTGTACCAGCAGGCGCTGGAACTTAACCCGGCGGATCTGCGTGCCGTGGAGGGCATCATCAACGCCGGAGCGCGCTCCACCTTCGACTGGCCGCTGATCTGGGCCGGAGCGGCGCAGCTCAAGCCCGGACGTGGTCCGCTCGCGGATGCTGCGTTCTGGGCGCGAGTGGAGCCGCTGTTTGACCAGGAGCCTTCTGCGGAGAGCATCGCCGAGGCCGAGTCGGCGCTGGAGGCTGTCGCGGGGACGGCGCACCGGCTGCACCAGCTGGTGCTGGAGGTGCTGATCGTCCGGCTGCAGTTCCTACGCCGCTTCCGGGTGGCCGCGTCGTTGCGGGATGCCATGGCAAGGAACCGGATCAAGGAGCTCGGCGGCATTCCGCTGGAGTCCCCGCTGTGGTTCAAGCACCTCCTGGGCGGCTACGCCCAGCTGGGGCAGCTGGAGAAGGCCACCCGGGCCGCAGCCCGGCCTCCAGTAGACGCCGCCACAGACCTGCGCCGACTCCAGCTCGCGAAGCTGCGCGCCGACGTCGCAGTCTTCTCCGGCGATGCGGGTCCCTTGCAGGTCCAGGCAGCCGACCGCCGTGCCGAGCTCCCGCTGCCCGGGGATGACGCCATGCTGGACTTGGTGCAGGGCAAGCGGGTCGCCGTCGTCGGGCCCGCCGCCACCGAGGAGCAGCTCGGTGAGCCCATCGAGTCCTATGACGTCGTGGTGCGGACCCGGGCGCGCGGTGACGTCTCCGCGGAGGAGGCCCGGCGCAGCGGCACCCGCACCGACATCGCCTACTACAACGGCCGCGACCTGGGGTCCATGTGGGCGGATGCGGCAGAGGCGGTGGCAGCAGGGTCACTGAAGCTCGCCGTGGCCCGGCCGTTCTACGCGGCCCTGGTGGAGGAGCAGCCCGACTGGCTGCGCTTCACCCGCAGCGAGTTCGGGCTCTACTTCCGCGGGACCTCGCTGGGGATCCAGCGCATGGTCTATGACCTGCTCCAGTTCGCGCCTGCTGAGATCGCACTCTTCGGTGCCGACTTCTACGCCGGAGAGCGCAGCTACCCGCCGGGGTACCGCACGCACAGCGGCTTCGGTCCGCATTCCCCGCTCAATGACATCGTCATGGTCCATGACCTGGTGTTCGAGCGCCGGCTGATGCAGGCGTTCTGCGCCACCGGGATCGTGGTGCCGCAAGGCGTCGCCGCGGAGGTGCTGGACCTGCCGGAGGCCGAGTACCTCGACCGGCTCGAACGCAGCTCCGGGCTGCACTGATGTGCCGCGTGAGCCTCGCGCCGCTGCTGGCTTTACCTGCGCGCCCCCACGATCTTCCCCAGTCCCTCAGTGAAAGTGACATGACACCGTGATTCGAATCCTGCTGGTCCGCCATGGCGAGACGGAGTGGAACAAGACCCACCGACTCCAGGGGCAGTCCTCGATCGACCTCGCCGAGACCGGCCGCGCCCAGGCTCAGGCTGCGGGGCGCTACGTGCGCTCGCAGAACCCGGCCCAGGGCTACGTCTCCACGCTGGAGCGCACGGCGCAGACCTACGCCGAGTTCGGCCTGGACCACGCTCCCGAGGTCGTGGGAGACCTCGCGGAGCAGCATCTGGGGGAGTGGGAAGGCATGAAGACCGCTCAGGCCAAGGAGGCGTACCCGGAGCTGTACAAGGCGTGGAAGTCAGGGGAGGGAACGCCGCCCGGCGGGGAGGCTCCCGAGGCGCTGGTGGAACGGATGAGCGCCGCCTTCTTCCGCGTGGTGCGCGCCGCCGCAGACGTCCCGGCCACGCAGTCCGCGGATGAGAAGTACCCGCTGCGCACCGCCGTCGTCGTCTCACATGGCACTTCCATCAAGGCGCTGCTGGAAGCGCTGGGGCTGATCGACCGGACCCGGGTGATCTCGGTGACGGCGGGTGCGGTCAGCGTGATCGACGTGCCGCTGCATGGCGGGCCGCTGAGCAGCTCGTTGCCCAACGGCGGGCTGGAGGAGTCAGAGCCACGGGAGGAAGAGGCGCAGCGGATCCGTGCGCTGACCGACAAACAGATCAGGGCCTACGCGAAGCTGCGGATGTTCAACCTCTCCCCAGAGGTGCTGGCACTCGTCTAACCCCAGCGGGGCTTCCGGTGGCGGCGATTTAACCCCGCCGTGGAGGCGGAGGGAAGTGAGGCTGATCGTCACGGATGGGCGCGAACCGGGCGGTCTCTTGACGCTTATGGCCCTGTTCCTCCGCTTCCGCCTCGGCCTTGTACTGGATCGCTTCGAAGAGCAGGTCCCGACGGATCTGGCTGGTGGAGGTGCCCTCGGTGCGGGGGAGGTAGACCAGTTCGCAGTGGTCGCGCAGGTGCTCGAACCGCGGGGAGCCTTCCCAGTCGCTGCCCATCACGACCATGTCGATGTCGAGGTCGTGGACGTCGTTGACCTTCTGCGACCAGCTGGTCTCCGGGACCACCATGTCCACGAACCGGATGGACTCGAGCATCATCTTGCGGACTTCGTAGGAGTGGTAGCTGGGCTTCTTACCGGGCTTGAGCTCGTTGAACTCATCGGTGCTCAGCGCCACGATCAGGTAGTCCCCGAGGTCCTTGGCGCGCTGGAGCAGGCGGATATGGCCCCAGTGCAGGAGATCATAGGTGCCATAGGTCAGAACGCGGCGCATTGTGCTCAGCGGACCTTCGCGGCTGGTCGGTGCACGATCAGAGCGAGACCATGCGGGAGTCGTCGACGACCGTGACCTCGGCAGGGCGGTCCACGGCGTCGACCAGGAGGTCGCGGCGGATCTGGGAGGTGGAGAAGCCTGGGGTGCGCGGCAGGAACACGACGTCGCAGAACCGGCGCAGGTGTTCGAAGCGTTCGGAGCCCTGCCAGTTGTCCCCCATCACCACGGTGTCGACGCGGAAGCGGCGGATGTCTTCGACCTTCTGCTCCCAGCTCTCCTCGGGGATGACCAGGTCCACGTAGCGGACGGCCTCGAGCATGGTCTTGCGGACTTCGAACTGGTGGTAGCTGGAGCGTCGGGCGCCTTTGGCGGTGTTGAACTCGTCGGTGCTGGCGCCGACGATCAGGTAGTCGCCCTGCGCTCGTGCGCGACGGAGCAGGTTGATGTGACCCCAATGGAGGAGGTCAAAGGTGCCGTACGTGAGAATGCGCTTCATGATCGCGTCATTTCTCCTAACCTGTCAGCGCGCCGCCGGACGAATGTGGCCCGGGGCTGTTATACCCATCCTGCGCATAGTAACAAGCTCAGGGAAACACCAGGTTTCAAGAAGCACTTGAGGATCTTCGCATGCGGGTCAGCGTGCTGGGACGGTCCTCCGCCTTGGCTTGCGGGCCGAACCTCGACGTATGCTGGGGACGGTGAGCACCAACACCCCTGACCCAGATGATCTCGCAGCACTCGCCTCAGACCCTCGCACCGACTGGGAGATGCTGCACTGGATCGCCGAACACCATGCCCAGCTTCGCCCCGCCGTCGCGGCGAATCCGGGCGCTTATGCCGAGCTCGTCGAGGCCCTCGGCCAGCTCGGAGACCCCGCGATCGACGCCGCAATCGCCCAGCGCCCCGACGTGGCTTCCGACTCGTTCGTCGCCTCGCCTGCTGAGACTGATCCGCTGCACCAGATGTGGGATCCGCACACCGATGACATCCCCGTGCACCAGGAAGAGACCGCGAACCTGCCGGCACAGCCGACGCAGGAGCCGCAGGGTGAGCAGCATGAGGAACCGGAGTTCGAGGAGCACGACTCTCACCAGGAGCCTGAGTCTCACCAGGAACCCGAGATCCTCGGTGTGCCTGCCGCCGCGTTTTCGGCCGCACCAACTTCCGCGCCCACGCCCGAACCGACGCATGAGCAGCAGTCCTACGACTATCCGGTGAACCCCGCGCCCGCCGATCACCCCACGCCGCCTCCCCTGGGAAAGTCCACGGAGGCGCAAGGCTTCGAACCCCTGGGCCGACGTCCCGAACCTACCCCGGCACCAGCACCTGCCCCGGCCTACGTTGCTGCACCAGCAGCCGCGGCTCCCACATATCCCGCCGCGCAGCCCGCCAGCCCCGTGGCCGGGTCGCCGTCCTATCCCGGCCCGCAATACGCTGCTGCGCCTCCGCGAGAGCCCCGCCCCAAGCGAAAGGGAGCCGGAGCCAAGGTGCTTGCCGGGGTCGCGCTGGCGCTGGTCGCCATCCTCGGCATCGGCGCACTGCTGTTCACCACCCTCGGCGGCGAAGACGAGCCCGTCGCCGAGCCCGCGCCCATCGCCTCCGAAGAGGCCCCGGAAGAGGAGCCGTCCGAAGAAGCGTCTGCCGAGGAGGAGCCTTCTGAGGAACCCGCAGAGGGGCCCTCCGAAGAGGCGCTCGCTGAGGCGCGGACCTCGGTGTCCACGCTCGCCGCCGACACCAGCTGCGAGTCGGAATCGGCCGATGCCTCCCGCGTGACCGATTTCCTCGCACTGGGCGCCGAGGGTGACGCGCTCACCGGCGAGGACGCCACGATGATGGAGGAGACCTTCGCGGACCTGCAGTCCGAATGCTCCACCGTCTACGCCGCCACCGTGTTCCAAGATGCGCGCAACGGCGCCGATTCCTCGGCATCCACCGAGACCATGGACTCCGTGGGCACGGACTGGGTCAACCGCTCGGTCTCCATCTCCGGCGCGGCGACCATGTCTTCCTTCGTCACCCCCGATGGGAACATCGCCTGCGAGTTCGGCGACGGCCTGCGCTGCACCGCCTATGAGCACGAGTACTCAGCTCCCGCGGGCTGCGACGACGGCACCACCTACCTGATGACTGTGGACGCTGCTGCAGACCTCGACTGCGGCAACCCTGTCGATGATGAGGGCAGCGAAACCCTCGGAGTCGACCAGGCCGCGACCGACGGGTTCATGGCCTGTGTCTCCCTGGATGACCGGGTCTCCTGCTACAACGCCCTGACCGGGAACGGCTTCGAGATCTCCGAGCGCGGCCACTACCCGACCACGTGATCCCGGCTCAGGGCTCGAAGCTGGTGGCCGGGGCCATCTGGCCCACCGCCGTGGTGATCTGCTCGGCGAGCTCGCGCAGCTTGATGTTTCGGTGATTCGACGCGGTCTTGAGGATCTCCACCGCCTCGTCCTGGCTGCACCGATTCTGGGCCATGATGATGCCCACGGCGAGGTCGATCGTGGTGCGCGACTCCATGGCCACGCGGCGATCCTCGGCGTCCTCGGCGTACCGGGCGATGCGCAGCGCGATCGCCACCATCTGTGACGCCACCTCGGTGTAGCGCTTCGCAATCGCGATCTCTGTCTCGCTGAATGCGTCGATTTCGCGGGCGTAGAAGTTCATCGCCGCCGTCGAGGTGGTTCCGACGGTCAGCGGCACGGCCAGGATGCTGCGCAGTCCATGGCCGCGGACCTCGGTCATGTAGTCCGGCCAGCGCTGTTCATAGCGCACATCCGGGACGCTGATCACGCTCTCGGTCTTCTGCGCCTCCAGGCACGGCCCTTCGTCGAACCCGGCCTGATGCTCGTCCATCTGCTGCGCCTCGGCAGAGCTGGTGGCCACCACCGTGTTGCGCTTGGCTCGCTTGAGAATGATGCCGCAGAGGATCGTCCGATCACCGGAGAGCTGCTGCGCGGCAAGCTCGGCAATGGAGGTCAGAACGGCGGGGACGTCGTGGTCCTCCAGCAGGACCTGAGTCAGTTCTGCTGCAAGATCGTGCGAGGTGTCAGGGGCGTCCATGTCAGGGTCCTTCCGCTAGGGGCCGGCTTCCGGTGAGAGGCGGTCACATGCCGAGGAAGTGCTACATCTCAATCTTGTCACAGGGCCGAAAAAGCGCCCAGACGAGGGGTGGTGCACAAGCTCGATTCTGTGAGGTACGCTCGGATGACAGCTCCAGCAACGGGCTCTTGTTTCTCAAACACAAGGGATACCCATGGAGCATTTCTCATCTCGCACAGCCCCCACCGCAGCGTCCACAGGGCGCAGCCGAAGCGCGGGCACGGCGCACGTTCACGAACTGATGTTGCCGATCGAACGCACCATCTCTGTCACCCAGTCGTTGGATGACGCCGCACGCCTGGTCAGCGGCACCGAGACACCCGCCGTCCTTCTCGATCTCTCGCACCAGCCTGTCGGGCTGATCACGCAGTCCGCCCTGGCATCGGCCGCTGCCGAGGATCCCGAACGGTGGAAGCGCCGGCGCTGCGCAGGCCTGGCCCAGTCCCCGGTGGACTTCCTGACCCCCGAGAACTCGATCGAGAGCGTCCTGGGCCGATACCGCGACGGCGAGGCAACGCCGCTTCTCGTCGTCGACGGCGGGCAGGCTGTCGGGATCCTGCACCAGGACGATGTCTTCGCCTGGTGCCTGGAGCAGCCGGTCTCGATCTTCGACGCGCTGGGGATTGTCAGCAACGGGTCCTCTTCTGCAGAGCTGTCCAGTCCCGATGTCCCTTCTGTGGACGCGAACTAAGAGGAGCCCCTATGAGTCATCCCGAAAGATCCGCAGAGCCGTCCATCGCCGAGTTGATGACTCGGCTCTCGGAGCAGTCTTCCCGGCTGATCCGGGACGAGCTGAAGCTCGCCCAGGCCGAGCTCACCGCGAAGGCCAAGCGGGGCGGGATCGGCGCCGGGTATTTCGGGGCTGGCGGCGTTCTGGCGTGGTTCGGCTTCGGAGCGCTCGTCGCCACGGCAATCCTGGGACTGGCAGTGGTGCTGCCGGCCTGGGCCGCCGGGCTGATCGTCACCGTAGTCTTGTTCATCGGTGCCGGGATTGCGGCGCTCTTGGGGAAGAAGAAGGTCAAGGACCTCTCGCCCGCCCCTGAACGGACCATCACCAACGTGAACCGAGACGTTGCCGAGCTCAAGGAGCATGCCCGCCATGACCACGCCTAACCCCGAAGATCCGCAGCTGCGACGAGCCGCTGGAGGGCCACCTCGCCCGCGTGCTGCGAACAGCCCGAGTCCGGCCCCCGCACCGGTCCCGGCTCCGCCGGAACCCGGGAAGAACGCCTCCGTGGAGGAGCTCGAGGCTGACCTCGCGCGCACCAGACATGAACTCGGCGAGACCGTCGGCGCGCTCGCCGGAAAGCTCGACGTCAAGGCGCAGGCCCGTGAACAGGTGGAGGTCGCCAAGAGCCGCCTCGTGGAGCAGCGGGATGAGGCGCGCGAGCACGTCGCGACCTACCTCACCGAGGCCAAAGGACGCGTCACGGACGAGCGGGGGAGGCCCACGAAGAACGCCTGGCTCGGCGTGACGGCGGCAGGCGCGGTGGCGACCGTCGTCGCCATCTGCTGGCCTCGCCGCTGACCGCTCTGCCTCGAGCTTTTACACCGCCGGAGGTGGCGGCGTCTCGACACGTGGTCATCATTGTGGTTGAGCATGCGAACCATGGCAGACTCTCCGGGTGAGTCGCTCCAAGTCCCCCTCCGCCTCCCCAGAGCCCGGCGACGGTCCCGGCGGCTCACAGACCCTCTTCACCCGCAGCTTTCTGCTGGCCATCGGGATCAACCTGTGCTTCGGCATGGTCTTCTTCATGCTGGTCACCGGCATGGCGGTCTACGCAGCCAGCGAGTTCTCCGTCGGGCAGACCGCCGCAGGGTTCGCCGCCTCCGCCTTCGTGGTCGGGGCACTGGTCTCCCGCATCTTCGCCGGCAAGTACGTCGACTTCCTCGGCCGCCGTCGGACCGTGCTGGTCACCCTCGTCTTCTTCGTGCTGGCCTCGGTGGCCTACCTCGTGGTGGACGGCTACGCAGTGCTCATCCTGGTCCGGATGGTGCAGGGCGCGGCCTTCGGCTTCGGCCAGACGGCGCTGAACGCGGGCGTCTTCACGCTGATCCCACCCTCCCGTCGCGGGGAGGGGGCCGGCTACTACCTGGTGGCGAACTCCCTGCCGCAGGCCCTTGGACCGCTGCTCGGAATCCAGGTCAGTCAGTCCCTGGGCTTCCCCGCACTGTTCATCACCGCCAGCGTGCTGGCGGCGCTGGCGCTGGTCCTCGCGCTGTGGATCCGGCTTCCGGAGGCGCCGGCCAACACCCAGAGCCTGCGACGACGGCTGATGCTCAAGCCCGGCGACATCTTCGAACGCCGAGCGATCCCGGTGGCGCTGGTCGGGATGATGCTCTCCGTGGGCTTCGCCTCCGTGATCACCTTCCTGGACAGCTTCACCCGCGGCGAGAACATGGACAACGTGGGCAGCCTGTACTTCGTCATCTTCGCCGCCGTCGTACTGATCACTCGGCTCTTCGTGGGGCGGCTGCACGACTACTACGGGGACAACACCGTGATCTACCCGACGGTGGTGATGTTCTTCGGCGCCATGGCGCTGCTGGCCTGGTCGCCCAACGAGACGGTGGTGCTGCTCTCCGCGGTGCTGGCTGGGTTCGGGCACGGGTCCCTGTTGCCGGTGCTGCAGGCCACCATCGCCTCCGCCGTGCCGGCCCACCGGGTCAGCATCGGGCTCTCCACGTTCCTGATCTTCATGGACTCAGGCGTCGGGCTCTCCCCGCTGCTGCTCGGGCCATTGGCCGACCTCGGCGGCTACCGGTTCATGTATGGCGCCTGCGCGGGGCTCATCCTCGCGGCGATGATCGTCTATTGGCTGCTCCACGGCCGCTACGACGTCCGGCAGGGGACACCTCGGCGCCCACGGGATTGAGCCTCCGGCGTCGGCACTGTTGGGTGCCCACGGGAGTGAGCCTCGTCAGACCTGCTTCAGCTGCAGCGCGTCCACGATCCGGTCCGCGCAGCGCGGGTTCTCTTCGGGCAGCGACCCGTCCGGGTTCGTGACGAAGTCCAGGTGGCGGGAGCGGAACTCGTTGTAGTCCGTGTCCTCCAGCGCCAATGCGGTGGAGACCGCCTCGGCAGCAGAGGTGGCGATGGGGCCGGGGACCTCGGCGAAGTAATCCAGCGCGAGCCCGCGGGCCTTGAGGTAGTAGTCCATGTCGTAGGGCCAGAACACCAGCGGGATGTCCCGCAGGGTGGCCTCATAGGTGATGGCTGAGTAGTCGGTGATGACCACGTCGGCCACGCTGAGCCAGTCCAGGATCCCGAAGTCTCCGGTGCCGATGATGACCCCGTTGGACTCCGGCACCGGGGTGCGATCCGCCGGGTGCGGCAGCATCACGAGGTTGCCGAGGTCGCCGTCGAACGCTGCTGCCAGCTCCAGGTAGGAGACCTGCTGGCCGCGGCGGAAGGTGGGCACGTAGATCACGGTCTTGCCGTGGGCCAGCTGGGGGTGGTGCTGCAGGATGCGATCCCGCCGGGCCGCACTGCCGGCGTCGTCGAGGAGGTAGTCCACTCGGGGCATGCCGAGTGGCTGGACCATCTCGGGCGGGACGCCGAAGGCCTCGGCGTAGGTCGCGGCCGTATAGCTGCCGGAGGCGCAGATGAACGAGTAGTTCTCATGCATGCGGATCGAGTTCGCGACCCGCGGGGCCAATCCCTCCCGGCGGCCCGAGGCCAGGTGGCCGAACTTCTTGATCGCGCCCAGGGCGTGCCAGATCTGGCCGATCTTCAGATCCTTTCGGTGGTTCAGGATGCTCACAGGGATGATGTAGCCGTCCACGAGGCAGCCGTCGCAGGTGGCCAGGTGGTACATCTCGCGCAGCGCGCGGCCGATGTAGCTGGGGCTGAGCTTATTGTGCTTGATCACGATCACGCGGTGCCCGGGATGCTTGCGCTTCAGCGATTCCTGCAGCAGCTTGAAATCCGCCGAGATCTGCCGCGGCTCGCGGGTGATCAGCACGACCTTCTTCTGCACCGGCAGCAGCTTCATGCCAGCGTAGATCGCCCGCGCGCCGAACGTCAGGACGCTCAGCGCATGAGGCAAAGCCGCTTTGATCACGCTGCTCCTCGTGGTGACGGGTTCATCCGCGCGGTTTCAAGATGTCTCATCTTGTTTCACAGACGAACTTATCTGCTGTTGCTGTCACCTTAGCGCACGCTCTCACGCGACCGGTCGTGGCGGCGCGGCGTCGGCGGGACGTGTGGCCACCGAGGGGCTCAGATGGTGACATCGCCCTTGGGGCTGTGAAAGGTCACGGACATGATCCCGGGCGTGCCGGAGGGGGCGATCCACTCCACATCCACGTCTTCGAAGGGATCCACGTTCGGGCAGGCCAGCCACTCGGTGACCCGGTCCGGGGAGCCGGCGATGCTGAGCTTGGTCAGCGAGGCCTCCGGGGGATAGGCCTGCGAGGGGTGCAGCTCACCGGTGCCTTCGTTCCAGCGCAGCAGGTAGGGCACCTGGGGGTCGGCGATGAGCCCCTTGATGCCGATCTGCTGCCAGGTCAGCTCCTGACCGTCGGGGAACTTGCGGTTGCCGGGGACTGCCTTGCGGCCCAGTCGCTCTTCGAAGGGGGAGAGGTCATCGACGCTCACGCACCAGCCCATCCATCCGCCGCCCATCTGGGAGCGGTTGCGGACTGCCTGGCCGAAGGGGGCCTTATCGGCGCTGGGGTGGTCCAGCACCTCCACGATCTCCAGGTACTGGCGGTTGGCCAGCGGGATGATCGCGTTGCGGGTCCCGAACCGCGGATGCATGCCGCCACGGACGCGCTCCACGCCCAGAGCATCGGTGATTCGTTCCACCGTGGCTGCCATTCCATCGGGACCAACTGCATACGAGACGTGATCGAGGCGCATCATGGCCCAATCATGGCACCAGGTGCCGTTGAGAATTAAATCCTCGGAAGAATCCATACTTTTTTGAATTTTTCTACCGAATGTAGAAATATCACGACGACGGCGCACCCGCCCGGTTCACGACGCGTATCCTTGGTGGGTGCTCAAGACCGCCATGCAGCCCAAATGGATCGGAACCCTAGTCCTCGCGCTGGTTCTGGCCTCCGTCTTCGTGGTGCTGAGCGCCTGGCAGTTCAGCCAGTCCGAGACCGAACCGGTCCCCACTGAAGACATCACCGAGACTCCCGTTGCGCTGACCGAGGTCCATCAGCCCGAGCAGGCGATGACCGTGGCCGAGGCGGACCGGATCGTCGACTTCAGCGGTGAATTCCTCCCTGACACCCAGGTGCTCATCGAGGAGCGGCTGCAGAACGGGGAGACCGGCTACTGGGTGATCGGCGCTTTCCGTCCCGATGACGCTCCGGGGGAGAACATCATCCCGGTGGTGCGCGGCTGGGTGGCCGATCCGGCGGACGCTGACGCGCAGCCCGCAGAGCAGGAACTCACGATTCAGGGCCGGCTGCTGCCGCCCGAGGCTCCCGGCCCGGGTCCGCGGGAGTACGCCGAAGATGGCACGCAGATCTTCCCGACGCTGTCCCCGGCGGAGCTCATCAATGTGTGGGACCAGCCCGGGTATTCCGGCTTCGTGGTGGCCTTCGACATGCTCGACGCTGCCGGAGACGAGGTGGGGGCGGCGTCGTCGTCCTCGGCTCTGGAACCGGTGGAGGTCGGACCCCAGCCCGAGGCCACGGGATTCAACTGGCTGAACCTGTTCTATGGGGTGGAATGGACGGTCTTCGCCGGATTCGCCTTCTACCTGTGGTGGCGCCTGGTCAAGGATGCCCACGAGAAGCAGCTGGAGGAAGAGCGGCTGGACCGCGAATGGCAGGAGCAGTGGCGGGCCGAACAGCTCGCGCTGCGCGAGCAGAACCGAACGGAAGACTGACGACGCATGACTGATTCCTCGACGACCGGCTCCACTGGCTCTGACCCGCGCTCTGCTGGCGCGGCCGACGACATCCCGCCCGCGCCGCCGCGTCCCAAGCAGCGCCGCTTCGCCGGCACCGCCGCGCAGATCCAGGGCTCGCTGACCTTCTATAAGTTCTTCGCCTTCGCCACCGGCATCATGCTGCTGATCCTGGTGGCGAAGATGATCATGGACTACGGCTTCGGCTACGAGCTCTACGCCGGTGGCACGACCGCCGCAGGGGCCGAGAACACGCTGGGCTTCTACCCGAAGGAATCCGTGGTCGACGGGACCGGGATCTCCTATTGGACCGCGGTGGTCCACGGCTGGATCTACGTCATTTACATCATCGCCGGATTCCGACTCTGGTACCTGATGAACTGGAAGATCGGTCGGCTGATCACGATCGTGCTCGGCGGCGTCGTGCCGTTCCTGAGCTTCGTGGTGGAGCGCAAGATCGCCCGCGAGGTGCGCCTCGACATGGAATCCAACCCGGAGGCCGTGCGGCGGTACTAAGCGGGCTCCGCGCTCTGATCTCGCGGTGCTGAGGCTCCTCGGGGCTATCGGGCCGCGGCGGTCGCGAGGGTGCGGGTGCGCCGCGCCCAGAACAGCACGGGGATCAGCAGCAGAGCGAGCAGTCCGCCGCCCAGCGAGAGGTACGCGAAGCTCGTCGCGGCCATCACCATCCCAGACATCGCGCCGCCGCCCGCCCCGGCCAGGGCGATCAGCACGTCGATCCCGCCCTGCGTGCGCGGACGGTTCTCCGGGACCGTCGCGTCCACGACCAGCGCGGTGCCGGCGATGAGCCCCACATTCCACCCCACCCCGAGCAGGATCAGCGCCAGGATGAGCAGGCCCAGGGAATCGCCCGGTGCGGCCGCACCGACCAGCCCCGCGGCGAGCAAGATCACGGCCGCCGCGACGCTCATCGGGATCCGCCCGAGCTTGTCCACCAGCACGCCGGTGACCAGGGAGGGCAGCCACATGGCGCCCACATGCAGCCCGATGACCAGACCGACCGAGCCGAGCCCGTGACCGTGCGCGAGCATGTGGATCGGGGTCATCGTCATGATCGCGACCATGGCGATCTGCGTGAGCACCATGACGGTCGCCCCGATATACGCCCCGGTGCCGGGCTTGGGGGCGGGGTCGGCGTCTGGTGCGGTGCGTGCCACGTCAGGGGAGGTCGCTGGGGTGGCTGTGTCGCTGAGGCTTGTATCTGCCGCGACTGCAGCCTCCGCGGCGGCGAGTTCTTTCGCCAGCAGAAACGGGTCCGGTCGCAGGAAGACGAACAGGATCACGCCCGCGGCGAGATACGCCGCGGCGGCCAGCAGGAACGGCCCGGCCAGCGGAGGAATGCCCATGCTCCGGGCAAGATCCCCGAGCGGCTCCACCAGATTCGGCCCCGCCACCGCGCCGAGCGTGGTGGCCACCATGGCGATGCTGATCGCGGTGGCTCGGCGGGAATCCGGCGCCAGATCGGTCCCGGCGTAGCGGGCCTGCAGATTCGTGGCCGTCCCCGCGCCGTAGACGAACAGCGCGAGAAACAGCATCGGCACCTGATCGGCGACGGCGGCGGCCACCACTCCGAGCGCTCCGAGCCCGCCCGCGCTGAACCCGATGCCCAGCCCGATCCGTCGGCCCCAGCGCTGGCTGACTCGACCCACGGTGAACGCCGCCAGCGCGGATCCCAGCGTGAACAGCGCGATGGGCAGCCCGGCCAGGCTCGCCGAGCCCAGCATGTCCTGGGCCAGCAGCGCTCCCACGGTGACCCCCGCGGCGAGCCCGGCACCACCCAGGATCTGGCTGCAGACGACGACGATGAGCGTGCGCCGCTGAACCTGCGCCCGCTGCAGCGCACCCCCGGTGAGTCATGCACGCATCATAGACCGGGCCCGTCCCCGCAGCCGCGCGCGGGACCGACCCAACGTCCACCCCAGCCCGCCCCACATCGATTGGGCGGAAATCGTCGGAATGAGCGACCCCGGGACGGCCCATTCCGACGATTCCTGCCCAATGGATGGGGGAGAGCTGGGGACTCTGCAACCCGAGGGCGAAAACGGGCGCTATCGGTGCCCCGGCGGGCAGGGTTATTCCACCCGTTTGTGCCCCAGGGATGTGGGGGAGCGGCGTCGTCGTCGTTCTCGGGCTGAATCGCCGGCGGGTTGCGGTGTCCCCGCTCAGTCTGCGGTGAAGAAGGCCCTGAGCAGGGTGGTGAACACCTCGGGCTTCTCGGCGTGGACCCAGTGGCCTGCGTCCTTGATGGTCGTCTGGCTCACCAGCGGAAAGAGCTTTCGCATCGCGGATTCGTACTCGTCCTGCACGTAGCCGGAGTTCGCTCCCGCAATCCAGAGCACGGGGCCGTCGAACTGTTCGCCGTCGAACTCCGGAAAATCCCCGATCGCCGGCAGCGACTTATGGAGCAGGTCCAGGTTGACCCTCCAGCGGAATCCGTCACCGGAGCGGACCAGGCTCTGCAGCAGGAACCCGCGGACCATCTTCTCCGGGATCGGTTCCTGCAGAAACTCGTCAGCCTCCCCGCGTGAGGAGAGCCTGTCCAGGTCGATGCGGCTCAGGCTGCTGATCAGGTGGTCGAAATCAGCCATGGACTCGTGAGCGACCGGGGAGATGTCGACGACGGCGAGGCGGCTGACCAGCTCTGGATGCCTCAACGCCAGCACCATGGCAACTTTGCCGCCCATCGAATGACCCAGCAGATGCACCGGGCCGTCACTCGCCACAGTGCTCCGGAGGTGCTCCGCCACGATGTCCGCCTGCTCGACGTAGTCGAACGTCTCGGTCCACTCGGAAGCGCCGTGGTTGGGAAGATCCACCAGCTCTGATTGCAGGTCGGGCGTGAGCGCCTTGGCGATCTGCGTGAAATTCTTGCCCTGCCCGAAGAGCCCGTGCAGGAACACCACGGTCTCACCCGTCTCACCGACGTGCTGGGCGTGGAGCGGAGCTGGGTCGGCAGTCATGATGAGTCTTTCCTGTCCTGCATGGGGCGCGTGTGGTCCCGTACATCCTAGGCGGGACCGTCAGCGGGGCGGGAATGTGTGGGGGAAGTCGCATCGTCGTCGTGCCTTGGGGAAACCCCGCATCGATTGGGCGGAAATCGTCGGAATGCGGGTCCTCGGTGCGGCTCATACCGACGATTTCTGCCCAACAGATGCGGGGAGGGTGCTGCGAGAGGCCCCGCGAGAGGGCCCGGGACGGGAGGCCTCGGGAGGAAGGCCCCGTGAAGGAAGCCTGGGAGGGAGGCGTGCCCTCGGGGACAGGTCCGCCCACGGCTACCCACCCCGCGCTGGCCGCTAGGATGGGATGGTGACTTCTCAGCCTGATTCCGCAGACGCAGCCGTGCCCGCCGTGGAGCGGTCGAACTCCGAGGCGCAGACCGTGCTCGTGGTCGACTACGGTGCGCAGTACGCCCAGCTCATCGCCCGCCGTGTCCGTGAGGCCCGCGTGTATTCCGAGGTCGTGCCGCACACCCTCGCAGCCTCAGAGATCATCTCGCGGAAGCCCTCCGCGGTGATCCTCTCCGGCGGTCCCTCTTCGGTCTACGCCGAGGGCGCCCCCGAGGTGGAGACTGAGCTCTTCGAGGCCGGCATCCCCGTGATGGGCATCTGCTACGGATTCCAGGCCATGGCGCACAGCCTCGGCGGCGAGGTCTCCCGCACCGGCGATCGCGAGTACGGCAAGACCGAGGTGCGAAGCGTCAACGCCCCGCACTCCCTGCTCACCGGCACCGACCAGGTCCAGTCCACGTGGATGTCACACAGCGACTCCGTGCAGAAGGCCCCCGAAGGCTTCCAGGTGCTGGCCTCCTCCGAAGGCGCCCCCGTCGCGGCCTTCGCCGATGAGGAGCGCAAGCTCTACGGCGTGCAGTGGCACCCCGAGGTGCGCCACTCGCCCCAGGGTCAGCAGGTCATCGAGAACTTCCTCTACAACGGCGCCGGCCTGACGCCCGAGTGGACCACCGGCAACATCGTGGAGGAGCAGGTCGCCGCGATCCGCGCCCAGGTCGGAGACGCCCGCGTGATCTGCGGCCTCTCCGGCGGCGTGGACTCCGCCGTGGCCGCCGCCCTCGTGCAGAAGGCCATCGGAGACCAGCTGACCTGCGTGTTCGTCGATCACGGGCTGCTGCGCGAAGGCGAGGCCGAGCAGGTGGAACGCGATTTCGTCGCCGCCACCGGCGCCAAGCTCTATGTGGCCGACGAGCGCGAGCGCTTCCTCGCCGCACTCGAGGGCGTCACCGATCCCGAGACCAAGCGCAAGATCATCGGCCGCGAGTTCATCCGCGCCTTCGAGAGCGCCGAGAAGGCAGTCCTCGCCGAGGCAGCCTCCGACGGCGCCACGGTCGAGTTCCTGGTCCAGGGCACCCTGTACCCGGATGTCGTCGAATCCGGCGGCGGCGAGGGTGCGGCGAACATCAAGTCCCACCACAACGTCGGCGGCCTGCCCGAGGATATGGTCTTCAAGCTGGTCGAGCCGCTGCGCGCGCTGTTCAAGGACGAGGTCCGCGCCGTCGGCGCCGAGCTCGGCCTGCCCGCCGAGATCGTCCAGCGCCAGCCGTTCCCCGGCCCCGGCCTGGGCATCCGGATCATCGGCTCGATCTCCGAGGACCGGCTGCGGATCCTGCGCAAGGCCGACGCGATCGCCCGCGAGGAGCTCACCGCCTCGGGTCTGGACCAGGAAGTCTGGCAGATGCCGGTCGTGCTGCTCGCCGACGTCCGCTCCGTGGGCGTCCAGGGCGACGGCCGCACCTACGGCCACCCGATCGTGCTGCGCCCGGTCTCCTCCGAGGACGCCATGACCGCTGACTGGTCACGGCTGCCCTATGACCTGCTCGCGAAGATCTCCAACCGCATCACCAACGAGGTCGAAGAAGTCAACCGGGTCACCCTGGACGTCACCTCGAAGCCGCCAGGCACCATCGAATGGGAGTGAGTCGGAAGACTCATGCTCGATTCCACCGCCGCTGAGGCGATCACCACCGTCATCGCCGGACTGCTGCTGGTGGTCGGCGCGCTCGGCGTCGTGCTGCCGGTGCTCCCCGGGTCCCTGCTGATCATCCTGACCCTGCCGGTCTGGGCGTTCCTGCTGGGCGGGGCGGTGCCGTGGATCGCCGCGGTGATCGGCATCATCCTGGCCATCGCCGGATGGAGCGGCTCCACCGTGCTCACCGGTCGGTCACTGCACCAACAACAGATCCCACGCAGGCCGATCCTGATCGGGATCGCCGCCGCCGTCGTCGGCCTGTTCCTGCTCCCGCCGCTGGGGCTGTTCATCGGCTTCGCCGCGGGGCTCTTCGGCGCCGAGTACTTCCGCCGCGGCCGCGATTGGCGCGCCGCGGGGACAGCGAGTCTGCGCGCGATGCGGGCGATGGGCCTGGGGATCCTGCTGGAATTCCTGCTCGCCGGCCTGGCGATCTCCGCGTTCGTCATCGGCGCGCTGGTCTACTTCGTCTTCTGAGCAGGGTTCTCATCGATGCGCCACGGCAGTAGCCTGAGGCACACGGAAGACCGTATGGGCACCTGCAGAGGTGCCCGGCACGCACCGCGACGAGAGGAAGATCATGTCTCACGTGAAGTCCATGCTCGAGGTTCACCCTAAGAAGGATCTGGGGGTCGATCAGGAGAAGCTTGCGGCTTGTATCGCCGCGTGCTTCGAGTGCTCGCAGACCTGCACGGCCTGTGCGGATGCCTGTCTCAGCGAGCCCATGGTGGGCGAGATGGCGACCTGCATCAGCACGGACCAGAACTGCGCGGATATCTGCCTCACCACCGGACGCATCCTCACCCGCATCACCGGACAGAACAAGGATGTGCTCCGAGCCGTGGTGCAGGCCTGCCGCGAAGCCTGCCGCGCCTGCGCCCAGGAGTGCGAGGGCCACGCAGAGATGCATGAACACTGCCGGCTGTGTGCGGAAGCCTGCCGGCGCTGCGAGGCCGCTTGCGACGAGCTGCTCAACGTTCTCGGATAAGCCGCCAGGAAGCGGACGGTGACGGGGCCCTTGACGGAACCTTCATCGAATCTTCAGCCCAGCTGAGCCGATCTTCGGCAGGCCGAAGACTAGGGTGGAATGCCGACCTGGAAAAGGTCGGTATCCCGTAGCCCATCCGAAGGACTGTATGACGACGTTCCCCCGCAGGCTTCTGCTCACCGGCGGATTGGGGCTTCTCGGTGCAGGCGCTGTCACAGCCTGCGCTGGAGCTGAACCTTCAGCAGGATCAGGGTCCGGACCTGATCCCCAGGGTGCGGAATCTTCAGCGAACACCGATGCCCTGGGCCATGTCCACGGCATCGTGCGTGATCCCTCCGACGGTGTGGTGCTGCTGGCGACGCATTACGGGCTGTTCCGCATTGCGGATCACGTCTTGAGCCCAGTGGGTCCCACCATCGATCTGATGGGATTCACGCTCGCGCCCGAGGGCCGCTACCTCGCCTCTGGGCACCCGGGAGCTGGGGTCGATCTGCCCGAGCCCGTGGGCCTGATCGAGTCCACGGACCAGGGGGAGAGCTGGACCGTGGTCTCACGTGGCGGGGAATCGGACTTTCACGCGCTGACCGCCGATGCTGAGCGCGTCCTCGGCTTCGATGGGGAGCTGCGCATGAGCACAGATGCCCAGAACTGGGAGACTCTCGCCATTCCGGCCCCTCCCGCGGCTCTGGCCATGGCGCCGGGGACGGGGAGGATCGCCGCGGCCACCGAGGCCGGGCTGCTGCTCTCCGCCGACGGGTCCAGCTGGGAGACTCTTCCCACACCACAGCTGGTCTCCCGCGTGGCCTGGGCCGATGACTCGACCCTTCTGGGCTCGGGGATCGACGGGCGGCTGCTGACCAGCCGCGATTCCGGACAGACCTGGGCCGCCAGCGAGGAGCCGGTCGGGGAGGTCGTCGCCCTCGGGGCCGGCCTCACGGGGGACGGGTCAGTCGAAGCTCTGCTGGTGGTCGGGACCACAGTCCTGCGAGCCACGGAGGGCGGGAACACGGTCGAACAACTCGTCTGACCGAAGGGCCGGTCCGGTCCCGCACCTCGGCCTGCCCGGTGCCGCGCCCCATGGATCAGAGGTCTTCGAGCAGGGTCTCCATCTCCTCGATCTCGGCCTGCTGGTCGGCGATGATGGTGTCGGAAAGCTCCAGTGCCTCAGGGTTCTGCCCTGTGTCCAGGTGATCCTGGGCGGAGGACACCGCGCCCTCGTGGTGGGCGATCATCTGCTCCAGGAAGAGTCGTGAGGCCTCGGTGCCGGTCGAGTCCTGCAGCTGGCTGAGCTCGTCCTCGCTCATCATTCCGTCCATACCGGACATGCCTTCCATCGAGTCCATGCCTTCCATGTCCTCGTGGTCGGCGTGCTCGGTCTCGCCCCAGGCTTCCAGCCACGCGTCCATCTGTTCCATCTCCGGGCCCTGAGCCGCTCGGATGTCCTCGGCCAGGGTGGAGACTTCAGGATCGATCCCGTCCTTCTCGAGCAGGATCTCCGACATCTCCACCGCCTGCTGGTGGTGCATCGCCATGCCGGAGACGTAGCCCACGTCTGCCTCGTTGTACTCCTCCGAGACCGCCTCGGCGCTCTGCGTGGTCTCAGCTGCAGACTCGCTGGCCGGCTCCTCGGAGCTTCCGCAGCTGGCCAGGGCGGCGGCGACGGCAAAGGCTCCGATGCTTGCGGACAATGACTTCGTGTTCACGAGTTCCTCCTGTGTCGGGCAGTTCTTCCGTCCACAGGAGTCAACCGGGCGGTGTTCTCTCTGATGCCTGGAAAAACCCTTCTTCAGGGAATCTTCACGGAACTCTGACCCCTCCTTGACGGGTCGCGCGGAGCGCCTGCCCAGATCAGGGCGTGGAGCGGCGGAACTTCGGCAGCCGCAGCAGCACTTCGAACGGTCCCCGGCTGAAGCGTCGTCGCCAGAGCCAGGTGAACGCCATCAGCGCCGCGACCGTGGCACCGGTGGCGAGCGCGCCCTGGGCCATCGTCTCCGGCCCAGGGCGGATTACGAACGCAAGGACCAGCAGGTGTCCGATGTACGCCGTCAGGGCCATCTGCCCGAGCGTGATGAGAGGTCCTGCCCAGGGCCGTGTCCAGGCGTGGATCTTCAGGCAGACGCCCAGCACGAACACCGCCGAGCCCGTGCCGCTGATCAGCCATAGGGGCATCTGTGAATGCGCCACCGCACTGACGAGCCGCTGCCATTCCACATGACTGGTGGGTTCACCGAAGAGCTGGACGAGGGCGCCGGAGAGCAGGCGCGCCCCGATGGCTGCCACGGCTCCCCAGAGGATCAGACGGGTGCTGAGCCTGGTCAGCCCAAGCTGCTGGCGTCCGAGCCAGAGGCCCAGAACGAAGGGGGCCGCCCAGATGATCATCGGGTACGGGCCGGTGATCACGATGTCGGTGAAGATCTCCCAGATCGGCTCAGTCGCCGAGACGGGGTCCCGGTCGAACTGCCCGTCGGTCTGTGCCTGGACGAGGAGCCACAGAGGCGGGCCGACGACGGCGCTCAGCCCGGCGACCGCGAGGAGACTGCGGCCCGAGGCGCGGAGCAGCGGGAGCGAGCAGAGGATCAGCAGCGCGTAGATCTGCAGGATCACGGAGACCCCATGATCGAGTGATTGCAGCGCCAGGCCGCCGAGCATCAGCAGCGCGCAGCGCCATATCAGCGCGGCCCAGGGCAGCGGCCCCTGATCGGTTCGGGAGCGGCGAGTCATGAGCGAGAGCCCGATGCCCCCGAGCAGCACGAACAGCAAGGACGCGCGGCCGTAGGGCACACGGTAGAGCAGGTCCAGGAGCTCGTCGTCGCCGCGAGGTCCGGTGTTGATGGCGATCATGCCGATCACGGCGAGACCGCGGGCCGCGTCCAGGGCGAGCATTCGGCGTGGAGCCAGGTGGGAGGCTGAGCGAGCAGCGGCAGTTCCCTCAGTCGACACTCTGGTCCTCCACCGGGTTCGGTTGATTCGAGCCGCGTGTGCTGGTTCGCACGCAACCATTCATACTAGCCAGCGGCACTTCTGGGGGTGCGCCACAGACATCCTCCTTCACTGAACCTTCATAGTGTCGGTCGTGTGTCGGGGGAGCTTGACGGTGAAGACCGCCCCTGTGTCGGGGCCGTCACTGTGAGCGCTCACGGTGCCGGCATGTGCCGTCACGATGGACCGCACGATCGCCAGGCCGATCCCCGAACCGCCGTGGCTGCGGTCCCGGGCGGTGTCCACCCGGTAGAAGCGTTCGAACAGGTGCGGCAGATGTTCGGCTGCGATCCCGTGGCCCGAGTCTTGGACGTCCAAGGTCACCGACGTGTCCGTCGCCTCTGCGCGGAGTGTCACGGTGTCGCCCGGGTCAGTGTGCTGAAGGGCGTTGTCGAGGAGGTTGGTCAGCACCTGTCCCATGCGGTCGGCATCGAGGCTGAGCTCGGCGCGGCGGGAATCTTCGTCGGCGCTCACACGCAGTTCCACGCCGTGGTCCTGATAACGGCTGCGGGTCTGCGCCTCCGCCGTGGCGAGGAGGTCGCCGATCCGTGTCGGCGTGGGATGCATGCTCAGCCGGCGCTCCTCGGCCGCGCTCACGAGTGAGATGTCTTCCGCCAGACGGGTGAGACGTTCGGTCTGTTCGCGAAGCATGACCAGCGTCTCGCCGTCAGCCCGGGCCACGCCGTCCTGCATCGCTTCGAGGTAACCGTCGAGCGTGGCGACGGGGGTGCGCATCTCATGCGCCAGATCAGAGAGCATCCGGACGCGGGTGCGTTCGGTCTGGTCCAGGTCGCCAGCCATGGCATTGAATGCGCTCATCAACTCCGCAAATTCGACCCCTATGCCGCCTTCGGGGACCCGTGCGGTGAAATCTCCCTGGGCCACTCGTGTGACGGCCGCCTGCACCTCACCGATGGGGTGGACCAGCCTGCGGACCAGGAAGAACGTGACGATCACCGAAGCTGCCAGAGCCACCGCCAGCGCGAGAGCCAGTGTGGTGGTCCAGGCCGTGTCGAAGGCCTGCTCCGCATGAGTTACCACGTCGGAGTCGGGGGCGACGGGGCTGACCATGAGCATATGGTCATGGAAGAGCGTCGGCCCGATGATCAACGCGACGATCCACGCCGTCACCGCTGCGACGCAGAGCACCGCGAGCAGTGCTGCAAGGATCCGGGTTCCGAGACCGAACCTGCGTAGTCGGCGGATCACCGGGCAGCCCCCATCTTGTAGCCGACTCCGCGAACGGTATGGATGAATTCCGGCGAGGCGGGGTCCTCGCCGAGTTTTCGTCGAAGGTGCCCGACGTGGACATCGACGAGGTGCGGGTCACCGAACCACTGATCGCCCCATACCTTGTTGATCAGGTCTCGGCGGGAGAGCGCCACACCCGGTTCTGAGAGCAGCGCGGTCAGCACATCAAATTCCGTGCGCGTCAGGTCCACCGGGTCGCCGCGGAGGTGGACCTCGCGACCGGCCACGTCGACACGGAGATCCCCTGACTCGAGAAGCTGCGTCTCCCCGCTGTTCGTGCGTGGCCGCCGGAGCATGGCGCGGACCCGCAGCATCAGCTCTCTCGGGCTGAACGGCTTGGACACGTAGTCATCGGCGCCGACGGAGAGGCCGATCAACCGGTCGACCTCTTCCACGCGCGCCGTGAGCATGATGATGTAGCAGTCGGAGAACGTGCGGATCTGGCGGCACACCTCGACGCCGTCCATGCCAGGCAGGCCCAGGTCGAGAATCACGACGGTCGGGTCCTGCTCACGCACCATCGCCACAGCCCGCGCCCCATCCCCGGTGGAATCGACGATGAGCCCCTCACGGAGGAGATACTGTCCCACGAGTCGCACGAGGGGTTCCTCGTCGTCGACCACCAGGACGTTGATCTTGGCGCTCTCGCGTTCTGCAGCTCTCATTCTCTGATCGTAGATCAGCAAAACCCGGTGCTGCCGGGTCGTAGAGGGTTCGGCTAAAGGTCCTCGGTCATCAGCGGAGGTCAGTCAGCTCGGTTCGCTCCCACTGCTCATCCTCTTCCCGCGCACCGTCGGGAAGGTCAGTGGTCGCAATAGTGTGCTTCAACTGATCCAAGCGCAGCCTTCGATCTTCGGAGGCCGCGAGATTCGCCAGGTGCGCCCCCGAGAGTGAGCCATGATCGCGCGGCCTGTTCCTTTCAAGCGATCACGCAGTTCACCCGAGTCCTTGATCATCGTAGTCATACTCAAAGTATGCCCACGTTGAACTCCGTGCGACACGGCTTCAAGGTCAGGCTGAAACCCTTCGCTCCTTGCGCGCCCACGCTCATTAGACTTCACTGCATGTAATTATCGGCGACCCTCGAGCCTCCCGATGGAGGCGAGGGGCCGGGCCCGAGCGTGAGTTCGTCCCGGAGTGGGGATTGTTGGAAGGTCGTCTGTGAGCAAAGAACCAGCCGCTGAGGAGTCGGGCCGCCCGCCCGAGAATGAGGCCGCGGACCCCGTGGTCGAGCAGCAGCGCCCAGACACCCCCGACGACGACGCCCGCCCCGGTTCCGCAGAGCCTGCGGTGACGCAGGGTTCCAGTGAGGTCAATGGTGCGGCCCCGCGGGGTGGTGCTTCAGGTTCGGCCGATGCGGCTGGCTCATCCGGCTCTGCTGGCTCGCCGGGTTCACCTGATTCGCCCAGCTCGCCGGATTCTCCCGATTCGCCAAGCTCTCCTGGGTCACCTTCCTCGGCAAACTCGGCCGATTCCGCCGGGTCAGCGCCGTCGGCTGACTCCGCCGGCTCTCCGGACGCCTCCCAGCCGGAAGCCGAGGACACCGACGTCGCCGATGACGCGGAGACTGATGACACGGAGACCGCCGCCACCTCCGATGGCCGCGACCCGGTCGCCGCCTGGCTGGAATCCGTGGGCTCGGGCACCGAGAACGACACCATGCTGCGCTTCGCCCCCAGCCAGCACAACGCGATCGATCTCACCGACGCCAACTCCTCCGGCATGATGCAGCTCATGGCAGGCCGCAAGACCCGGCTCTCCACACTGCTCAATGACCCCGCAGCCTTCACCGTGGGCAAACAGGCCGCCCAGGGCATCCGCTCCAAGACCCGCGAGATGTCCGAGGAACGCGGGATCGACGTTGGTTTCCTCGCGGCCGGCATCGCGAGCTGGACCGAGGACGCCGGCAGCGGCCCCTCGGGGGAGCAGTTCACCGAAGACTTCACCGCGCCGGTGATGCTGGTCCCGATCACGCTGCGCCCCCGTGAGGAGGGCAGCGGCGACTTCGAGATCCAGTTCAGCGCCCCCGCGAGGCTCAACCCTGCGCTCATCCGGCACCTCGCCGCCCGGCACAGCACCCACCTGGACCCGGTCGAGTTCCACAACACCGGCTACGTCACCGCCCGCTTCGATCCCAACCGTCCCGCGGACATGCTCGCGCGCATCGCGGGGGAGGTTCCGTCGCTGGGCTCGGTGCAGGTGTGGCGCCAGCTCTACGTCTCCACCTTCGCTGACCTGACCTTCCTGGGTGACCCCACCGGGCTGGAGCTCGATCACCCGGTCATCCACGCCATGGCCTCGGGCAAGCAGCTGGGCCAGACCCGCGCCGTGCGCGCCCTGATGGACCTGCCGCCGGTGGACGAGCGCGAACCGCGCGACGAACGCCTCGTGGCCGACGCCGACCCGCACCAGCAGGCTGCCCTGGACGCGATCCTCGCCGGGCAGTCCACCGTCGTCTCCGCTCCTGCCGGGACGGGTCAGACCCAGACCGCCATCAACGCGGCCGCTGGCCTCGCCTGGCAGGGCAAGCGGGTGCTGGTGCTGGCAGAGCGCACCGCCACTCTCGAGCAGTTCAAGGACCGGCTCTCCGAGGTCCACCTGGGCACCCTGGCCGGAAACATCTCCGCCGCCGCCACCCCGGAGGAGATCCGCGACCAGCTCATCCGCGCGATCCGCCGCGCCGAGCGCGCGGAGCCCCCGCGACTGACCGCGCTGCACACCCGGCTCAAGACCAGCCGCCACCAGCTGGTGGATCACGTGAAGTCGCTGCACAACGTGCGCCGCCGCTGGGACTGCTCGCCCTACCAGGCCATGCAGGCCCTTGCCGCGCTGACCAGCCTGAACCCCGCGCCGTCGACCTCTGTCCGGCTCAAGCGCTCGGTGTTGGACAACACCGTGGACCGCAGCCAGATCACCGTGAAGCTCAAGCGCGCCGCCGAGCTCGGCGCCTTCTCCGCCGAGACCCGGGACAGCCCCTGGTACAACGCCCGGCTGTCCAACCGGCAGGAGACCCGGGACGCGATGGCCCTGGTCAAGGAGCTGCGCGATGACCTGCCGCAGCTGCGTCGGATGATGGTCTCGGCCTGCCAGGCCGCCGGCATCACCCCCGGAGACACCTTCAACGACTGGAACCGCCAGGTGGTGCTCTTCCAGCGCGTGCAGGAATCGCTGGGCAAGTTCACCCACGACGTCTACGCCCGCGCGGTTGATGACCTGATCGCCGCCACGGCTCCGGGCTGGTGGCGCCGACAGAACAACGTGGAGATGACCTCGGTGACCCGCTCGCGACTGCGCCGGGTGGCCAAGGAGTACGTGCGGCCTTCCGTGGCCATCGGGGACCTGCATTCCTCGCTGATCGAGGTGCAGAGCGAGCGCGAGGAGTGGTCCGAGTGGTCCATCTCCGGCTCCGCGCCCAAGGTGCCCCACCGGGTGGACCGGCTCACCAACACCTTCGGTGAGGTGCAGGGTCGGCTGCAGCGCCTCGATGAGGTGCTGGAGACCGGATCCCTGGCGGACATGCCGATCGAGAAGCTGCTCGAGACCGTGGAGACCCTCGCCGGGGATGAGAAGCCGCTCGAGACGCTGCCCGAGCGCACGCTGCTGGGCGAGCAGCTGCGCGAACAGGGCTTCCGCGACCTCATGGAGGACTTCTCCGCGCGGGAGATCAGCGCGAATGTGGTCGCCGACGAGCTCGAGCTCTCCTGGTGGCAGTCCGCGCTGGAGGCGATGATCTCCGGGGACGACTATCTGGCGATGACCACCGGGGAGAACCTGCGCAGCATCGAGGAGACCTTCCGCGAGGCCGACGCCGGGCATCTTGAGACCAGCGCGCACCGGTTGGGCCACGCCCTGTCCGTGCGCTGGAAGTCCGCCGTAGAGGCGCATCCGCAGGCCGCGAGCCGGCTGCGTGAGCTGCTGCGCAACGCGGCGCCCACCATCGAGGGCCTGGAAGCGATCAACCCCAAGCTGACCCAGCCGCTGGTGCCGATCTGGACGACCTCCCCGCTCGGCCTGGGGGAGCAGTTCCCGTCGGACTACAAGGCCGACGCCGTGATCCTGCTCGACGCCGAGTCCCTCGCCGTGCCCACGGCGCTGAACGCGATCACCCGCGCAGGCCAGGTGGTGGCCTTCGGTGACCCGGTGGCCGGCTCGCCGACTCCGTTCCACGTCTCTGCCGATCCGGTCGCGCGTGAGACCGAACAGCACCGCCCGGCGTCGATCTACGCCGAGCTGGCAGCCGTGCTGCCGCTCTACGCGCTGCGCCAGGTCCACCGCGGGGTGGATCAGGAGCTCACCGGGCTGCTCTCCACCGCGCTCTACGACGGCGAGCTCACCCGCCTGCCCGACGCCGCGCAGCTGACCGGGCAGAACCGCCGGTTCACCGTGGAGCACGTGGCCGGGGTGCCGGCCGGATACCGCGACGCCGTGGAATCACCCACCGGCGAGGTCAACCGGGTGGTGGACATGGTCTTCGAGCACGTCAGGTCCCGGCGCAGCTCCTCGCTGGCCGTGATCACCGGCTCGGAGTGGCATGCTCGACGGGTCGCCGACGCGATCCGGCTGAACCTGGCGAACCACGCTTGGGCCAAGCCCTTCTTCGCCGACGGCGCTCACGGCGAGAGCTTCGTGGTGGCGCCGGTGGAGCGCGCCGCCGGGCTGGTCCGCGACGACGTGATCTTCAGCCTCGGCTTCGGCCGCTCCGTCAAGGGCGAGGCGGCGACGCACTTCGGGGAGCTCTCGGAGCCGCGGGGCCGCGAGCACTTCGCTGTGGCGGTGACCCGGGCACGGGAGCATCTGCGCGTGGTGACCTCGCTGAGCAGCGCCGATATGGACCGCCCGGCGCTCACCGAGGGCGCGCGCGAGATCTATGACCTGATCAGGCTGGGCCTGGAGGGTGCGGGGAACCCGACGGCCTCGGCGCAGCTGACCGATCCGCTGGTGCTGGACCTGGTGGACCGGATCCGCGCTCGCGGTGGACGGGTGGAGGACGGGTTCCGCGGAACCCTGGACCTCGCTGCGTGCTCGCGCAAGGCCGCGCCGGACACCCCGATGGTCCCGGTGGCGATGGTCTCCGACGGCACCAAGCGCTACGGGGCAATGTCGGTGCGCGAGCGCTCGCGGCAGCGTCCTAAGGGCTTCGAGGAGCTGGGCTGGAGCTACATGGCGCTCTGGACCATCGAGGTCTTCTCCAACCCGGTCCGCTGCACCGAAGCGGTGGCCGAGCAGGTCGGCCTGGCCTCCGGTCCGGAGTTCGCCGAATCCGGTCGCATCACCGTGCACACCGCCGGGATCACCCCACGCGGGCGGCGCTCACGGGAGACCGAGTCCCGCAGCGACGGCATCCGCTTCGGCGGGGCGGCCGATATCCAGGACGAGGATTCGCACCGCAAGTCCAAGAAGTGGCTCTCGCCGCGGGAGCGCGGGGCATGGAAGGAATAGCCGAGGGCGAGGGCTCTGGCGGTTCTGGGCCTATGCGGGGCACTGCGGACTCCGGCGATTCTGAAGCTGCCGGGACTTCCGCTGGTCCGGGTGCTTCCGGGGTGAGGCGCAAGGGACGACGCCGCGTGGTCGCCCCGCCCACCTCAGGTCAGTCTCACGAGGTCGAGTCCAACTTCTCCGATCCTTTCAGCGTTCAGGACAGCGATGCTGGTTCCGCGGGATCGGCCTCGGGATCGACGCCGGGGTCCGCGCGGGGTGCTTCGAGGATTGCTTCGCAGGCTGGGAAGACCGGGAAGACGGCGACGTCGGCGACGGCGGATGCTGAGAACTCGGACGCGCAGAAGCGTGCGTTGAGTCCGCACGAGCAGTGGATCCTCAGCCAGCGCCCGCCGCACTGGTGACAGCGCGCAGGCCCGCTAGGGCTAGGTCCCGGTGCTCTGCGCGCGCGGCGGCCCATTGGTGCCCGACTCGCCGATCCTAGGTGTCCAGTTTTCCTCAGGGGCTTGTCACCCAGCGGGGAAGCGGGACTTCTGCACAGTCTCGGGGAGTAGAGGCTGGCCTGTCTGGGGTGCGGGCATCCTGATCTCATGCCGACGCGTCCAATCCTCGAGGAGTCCTCCGGGCCGTTCCTCCCGCAACGCCCTCGCCGGTCGCGGCGAACTCCGCAGTCACCCATCGTTGGTCGAGGTACCCCGGCGGGGTCTACGAGGACCGCTCCTCGGGAGCCCAGGCACCAGATACCGCCGCAACGACGTGAGCTGCGACGCCCAGCCCAGGGCACGTCACCTCCGGGCACGCCGTCTCGGAGCACCCACCCCAGGGGGACGGCGCGTCGAAGCCGCAACAGACCCCCGCGAGTCAGCCGAAGACTGCACGGCTCTGCGCTTCCCCGATTGCTGCAGCGGTTCCGCATACCGCTTGCAGTGATTCTCGGCCTGGGCGCGGCGGCGGCCGCCCTGCTCACCAGCGAGGAGGGTCAGCTGGAGACGGCTCTTGCGCTGCGCGTCAACACCGACGTCGCTGCGGGAGAGCGGCTGAGCGCCGGGGTGGTGGAAGAGGTCTCCGTAGATGAAGCGGCCGTCCCGCGGGGATACAGCGCAGATATCGACCAGGTGCTCGGGCAGCAGGTGGCCGTGCCGCTGCCGGCCGGGGCGCTGATTCATCCGAACCAGCTGGTCGGGCCGGGGCTGCTGGCCGGTCAGGACCCGGGCACGGTGGCGGTCCCCGTGCGACCAGCAGATCCCGCGATGATCGGGCTGCTCACTCCGGGTCAGCGTGTGGACGTCCTCGTCTCTTCCGACACCCCGGAGCGCGGGTCCTCCTCTGAGCCGGTGGCCACCGCGGCACCGGTGCTGTGGACTCCGAAGGATGAGTCCGAGAACTGGCTGCCGGCCGGCGGAGAGGCGGGGAGCGTGGTGATTCTGGCGGTGGATCTAGCCACCGCAGAGTCGATCGCGCAGGCTACCCAGGAAGGTCGGCTGCACCTGAGTCTGCGCAGTGCGCGGGTGAGCGGTGCAGAGGCAGGTCCCGCAGACTCGCGTGATTCCTCAGCTGGAGGAACTCGATGAGCTGGAGGAACCTGACCCCGAAGCTCCCGAGCTCGAGGAGCCCGCGCCGGAAGTGGCCTTGCTCGGCGCCGAAGATCCCGAAGATCCTGATGATCCCGACGAATTCGAGGACCCGCCGGAGGACGAGGAGCCCTCCGAGCTGGAGGTCTTGCTGGACTCCGAACCGGCGCCGGCTGCCGCGCGGGAGTCGGTGCGGTAGAAGCCGGAGCCCTTGAAGGAGACGCCGACGGAACCGAACTTCTTGCGCAGAGTGCCCTCGCACTCGGGGCACACGGTCAGCGAATCCTCGCTGAACTTCTGCACGATGTCGAAGGCGTGGCCGCAGTCCTTGCAGGCGTAGGCATAAGTGGGCATCGAGTTCCTCAGAGGTAAAAGGTGTCGCCCGGCTGGATAGATCGCCGGGCACCAGGCGTCATTGCTGACAGTCGATTATAAGGGCCCGATCGTGATGGCCCCGCGTTCGGTGACGATGGCGTCCACGCGGAGGTCGTGCGCCTCGACGGGAAATGAACCGGCGTCGAAGACTTCTTCGGCGTGGACCACCGAGATGAAACGAATAGATGGGAGATCAGCGTGTACTTCTCTGCGGGCCGAACCGGTCGTCCCAGGCCCAAAGGTCGAGTCATAGAAGCCGCCGCCCTGACCCAGCCGTGCGCCGTCGTGGTCCACGGCGAGTCCCGGAACCAGCACCGTGAGCCCGTGAGGATGAAGACCTCGCAGCTCTGCGGTGCTGATCCGCTCCCCGAGGGGCTCCTCCATCGGCAGAACCGCGTGTCGGCGCAGTTCGCTCTCTGCGGTCCAATGGACCCACTGGAGCTCGCGGAGCCGAGGGTCCTGCTGCTGCGCCGGATCGACCACTGGCAGGAACACCGAACCTCCGCGGAGCAGATGCTGGCCGAGGAACGGCCGCACGTCGGGTTCACCCGGAATCGGCAGGTAGCCCGCGACAGCCGAATCTGCCGGAATCTCGCCCACCAGCACCCGCGCCACCTCTTCGCCGCGGGCGGCGAGCTCCTGCGCGCTCAGCTGCCGACGGCGGGCGCGCAGCCTCCGCCGCACCGCTGCCTTGGCGTCCTGGGAGGGTGTGGGGGACGGGGTCATGGAGAGAGTCTCAGTGCGGCTGCCGAGCCTGGACAAGATCGGCGCGCAGATGTTCTGCTGCGTCGGCCAGGCTGGGGGAGAAGGTGTACTGGCAGCTCAGCCGCAGCAGGGCGCTGTGCTCATAGCTGGCCAGCGCCTGGGCGGAGACGCCATTCCGATAGGCCGTGTCGTTGATCAACTGGGACACCACCGAGCGCTGCTGCGCGTCCCACAGCCCACGGATCTCGTTCCATCGTGCGCAGGCGCGCAGCGACCCGAGATCCAGCGCAGGATCGGCCCATCCGGCGGAGGAGACCTTCAACAGAGCGGGGCCGAGGTCTGCGGACCAGAGCAGATCCTCATCGCGAAGGTGTCGATGAGCGGGAATCAGGCGGCCCTTGGGAAGCTTCGCCAGTGACTCGCAGGCGGCGTGCACGGCCTCCTGGAAGAGCTCAGCCCCCATGATGTAGGGCCGGGTCTTCTCCTCCCAGCGCTGGAGTCGATCAACCTCCGCGGCGGCGTCGTGCACTGGGGTGCTCGCGGGAAGTTCGCCTGGGTGCTGGATCGCGGTGGACCAGGCATCGAGTGCCTGGTCCCAGGCCTCTTCCCATTGGCTCGGTCCGAAGCGTTCCGGACGGTGCAAAGAGACTCCCGGCAGCGCCTGGAACGTCACCGTGGAGTCGTCTTCGGCGACCATGCGTGGAAGCCGGAAGGGGCCGGCAAAGGCCTGCGCGTGCCGCATCCCGGCACGCAGCGTCTGCGCCTGGCCGGGAGGGAGGACCACCGTGTAGGTCTCATCTGCGCTGTCGGAGCGACCCTTGCGACTCCGTGTGCTGTGCCGCACCACCGCGCGCTGGCCTGGTTCGTGGGCGATCACGGTTCCTCCCCGGGCGGCGTCCTGCAGGGCTGGCAGCTCAGGGTCGGTGCCGTCGGGGAACAGCTCCACGTGTTCGGTCGGTCGGGCTAGATCGGCGCGCTCTTCGATCCAGAACCTGCCCGCACGTCGCGCGCGGCGGGGCAGATGAGTCCCGGCGGAGGTTTCACTGGTCCGCGAGTCGGTGCCAGCGGCCATACCGGGATCCTCAGAGTCGGCATCGGCGGTCTTCGCGTACTCATCGGGCACAGAGGCCACTTCGACGACGAGCATCTCGGCCCGGCCCGCGACGGGCCAGGCGCGCTCGACCGACCAGTGGCGGCCCTCCGCGGCGAGGGTCCGTGACGGCAGCGCAGAGACAGAGAGGGCCATGTTCGAAACATTCCTTGTCGACCGGTTCGGATGAGCCCAGCTTATGCTCCGCCCTCCTCCTCGTCCCGCCGAACGGCCGGTCAGCCGGAGATCAGAGCCAAGATTCGATCCAGATGCGCATTCGCCACTGCTCGTAGGGGATCATCTCACCCGTCCAGAGCGGCAGAAAGAACACGGAGGCCGCCACGCACAGCAGCACGAAGCACAGCAGGATCACCGTGTTGCGCTGCCGGGCTGCCACGATCACCCCGGTGCCACGCCGGGAGCCGTCGGCACGCTGCGCCCCCGTGCCGATGCGCAGCACCAGGGCCGCCACAGCCGTGATCGCCAGGATCAGGAAGGGGTGATAGCTGATCGTGTAGAAGAAGAACATCGTGCGGTCCGGGAACAGCAGCCACACCAGGAATCCCGCCACGAACCCGGAGAGAATCGCACCGTAGCGCCAGTCCCGCCGGCCCAGCCACAGGGCCAGCACGATCACCACGGCGATCAGCCCGGCCCACCAGATCAGCGGGTTGGCAAGGTCCAGCACGGCTGAGGAGCACGCAGACGCGTGGCAGGTCTCTCCGGTCTGCGCATAGACCTCGCCTTCCGCGATCCCGTCGTAGTGCATCGATACCGGACGGCCCATGAACGGCCAGGTCCAGGGCGATGAGGCGTACTCGTGCCCATTGCTGAGGCCCTGATGAAAGTCGGTGGCCGAGACGTGGTAATTCCACAGCGAGCGGATCGGTCCGGGGACCAACCCGGCGAGCCCTTCGGCGGGGTGGCTCAGGTGCCACATCCGCCCCCAGCCCTCCCGCGAGAACAGCCAGCCCGACCAGCTGGCCAGATAGACGGCGGCCGCCACCGGCAGCACGGTGAGAACCGCCGGGACCGCATCACGAAGCAGCCCCACCCGGAACCACCGGTCGACGCCCGCGGCACGCCGAGCCTGCAGGTCCCACAGGATCACCATGACGCCGAAGACCGCGAAGAACGCCAGTGCGGAGAGCTTCACTGCGACGGCGGCGCCGAGCAGCACGGCCGCGAGCAGCCGCCACGGGCGCAGCGCCAACCGTGGCCCTGGGCCGCTGGGCGCCACCGCCCACTCGGCCAGCCGCCGTCGTCCGCTGTATCTATCAGCCACCAGGGCGCCGAAGGCGGCCAGCACGAAGAACATCATGAAGATGTCCAGCAGCGCGACCCGGCTCATCACCAGGTGATGACCCTCGATGGCCGTCAGCATCCCGGCGAAGGCGCCCAGGAACACCGAGCGGAACATCCGCTGCGCGATCACCGCGATCAGCAGCACCGCCAGCGTGCCTGCCACGGCCGCAGAGATCCGCCAGCCGAAGGCGGAGTCGTATCCGAAGACTCGCAGCCCGAGCGCGATCAGCCACTTGCCCAGCGGCGGGTGCACCACGTAGGCGGCCTCATCGGAGGGTTGGGCGTTCCCGCTGAGCCACGCCTCATCGGCGTCTTCGGCCCATTCCAGCTCGTAGCCCGCGGTCAGCAGCGCGAACGCATCCTTGGCGTAATAGGTCTCATCGAACATCAGCAGGTGCGGGGTGGCGAGATCGCGCAGCCGCAGGATGCCGGCGAAGACGGCGACCAGCGCCGGGAGGATCCAACCCCAGATCCCGGGGCGGTAGGGTTCGGCGCCCAGCCGGCGCTGCATCCGGCTCAGCGCGGACGCCCCCGCGTCTGTCGTGCCGGAGGTGCGCCTGCCCAGTCCAGATCTGCCCAGCCCAGATCTGCCCAGTCCAGACCCGCCTGCGCCGGGCTCGGCGGTCTCACCGGCGGGGGCCGGGATGCGGCGGGCAGGCTCGGCGGAGGTCACTATGGGTATGCTACTTGGCGCAAGCCGATCACCAATCAGAGGCAGGCGTGTCATGGACTCAGACGCAGCAGATGGATCCGATGACAGTCTCGAGGCAACAGCCGCCTCCACCCTGTGGGACACCCCGATCGTGCTGGCGGCGACGCCTATCGGCAACCTCGGAGACGCCACCGACCGGCTCAAGCGCCTGCTGGCCAGCGCGGAGATCATCGCCGCAGAGGACACCCGGACGGCCCGCCATCTGGCGCGCGCGCTGCAGGTGAGCACCCACGCCCGGCTCGTCAGCCTGCATGAACATAATGAAGCCTCGCGAGCCGAAGAGCTCGTGGCGCAGGCCGCGGAGGGCGCGCGGATCCTCGTGGTCTCCGATGCCGGCATGCCCTCGGTCTCCGACCCCGGGTTCCGTCTCGTGGAGACCGCCATCGCCGCAGGCGTGGGAGTCACGGTCGCTCCGGGCGCCTCCGCGGTGACCACAGCCCTGGCCCTGTCCGGGCTGCCCACCGACCGCTTCACCTTCGCCGGGTTCGTGCCGCGCAAGGCGGGGGAGCGCAAGAAGCTGCTCGCCCGTCTGATCGGTGAGGAATGGACCACGGTGCTCTTCGAGTCCCCACATCGGGTCGCGGCGACGCTCACCGAGTTCGCCGCCGCTCTGGGTGAGGACCGGCCGGCGGCGCTGGCTCGGGAGCTCACCAAACGCTACGAAGAGGTGCTGCGCGGCGGCCTCGGCGAACTCGCCGCGGCGGCCTCCGAACGCCACCTGCGCGGTGAGATGGTCCTGGTCATCGCCGGCGCTGCCGCCGGTGGGGCGGGGTCTGAAACGCCGAGCCTTCCGGAACTGGCCGACGTCGTTCTGCAGAAGGTGGACGAGGGCACCAAGCTCAAGACCGCGGCCAAGGAAGTCGGTGCCGCGCATTCAGTTCCGGCCAGCGATATCTATGACGCCGCCCTGGCCCGGAGGCGCGCGGAAAAGCCCCGTTGAACAGTAGAATGATCGACACAGCGGATGAGGGACTCCACCGCAGGGGAATCGATGAGCAGGCGGGGCCATGAGCGAGGACAGCACGGGCGGCGAACAGCCGGCCCGAACCAGCACCACCAATCAGATTCGCGAGGCCGCGACCCAGCAGGTGGCGCAGCTGGATCCGCACTCGAACTCGACTGATGGGGTGCTTGAACTCCTGGCCGTGCGCCCCCAGCAGCCCGTCTACGCTGTGCCCAACGGCACCGGTGGCTGGGTGGACGTCTCGCTCACCAGCTTCGTGGACCAGGTCCGCGGCGTCGCCAAGGGCCTGATCGCACTCGGGATCGAACCTGGGGACCGCGTGGCCGTGATGGCCCCGACCAGCTACAGCTGGGCCGTGGCGGATCAGGCCATCTGGTTCGCCGGCGCGATCTCCGTGCCGATCTACGAGACCAGCTCTCCGCACCAGGTCGGTGCCCTTCTCAAGGACGCCGAGACGAAGCTGGCGCTCGCGGGAAGTGCTGAGCTGCACGATCGCCTGCGCGCCGCCGGTGCCAAGCTCAACGGAGCCCGACCCTCGGTGCTGCCCATCGGAGAGCTGCGCCAGCTCGATGACCTCGCCGCCGCAGGGGAACACATCAGCGATGAGCAGCTCGAGGCCGCGCGCTCACACGCAACCCTCGACGACGTCGCCACCCTGGTCTACACCTCCGGCACCACCGGGCAGCCCAAGGGCGCTCAGATCACCCACCGCAACCTCGCCGAGGGTGCGGCCAACATCCTGCCCTTCGCCGAGCAGATCCTGGGCGAGAACGAATCTCGCACCCTGCTGTTCCTGCCGCTGGCTCACGTCCTGGCCCGCGCGGTGCAGCTGATTTGCCTGCACCGCGGAGTGCAGGTCGCGCACTCCGCCGATACCACCACGCTGCTCGATGATCTCGCCAGCTTCCGGCCCACCTGGCTGCTGGCAGTGCCCCGCGTGTTCGAGAAGGTCTACGCCGGGGCTGCTGCCAAGGCGCGCGCCGAGGGCAAGAGCAAGATCTTCGAGACCGCCCGGGTCACGGCCATCGCCTATTCGCAGGCCCTGCAGGACGCGGAAGCCGGCATCGGTCCGGGCCCCTCCATGCGGCTGCGCGCGCGGCGGGCGATGTTCGCCAAGCTGGTCTACTCCAAGCTGCATGCCCGGCTGGGCGGCAGCGTGCGCTACATGATCTCCGGGGCCTCCACGCTGAACCCCGAGATCGCCCACTTCTTCACCGGCATAGGCGTGCCGGTCCAGGAGGGGTATGGGCTCACCGAGTCCACCGCCCCGATCACGCTGAACATTCCGGGTGCAACCCGGATCGGCACGGTCGGCATCCCGGTGCCGGGCAGCACCGTGCGCATCGCCGAGGACGGGGAGGTGCTGCTGAAGGGCCCGGTGATCTTTGCCGGCTATCACGGCAACCCCGACGCCACCGCGGAGGCCTTCGACGCGGAGGGCTTCTTCCGCACGGGCGATCTCGGTGCATTGGACGACGACGGCTTCCTCACGCTCACCGGTCGGAAGAAGGACCTGATCGTGACCGCCGGGGGCAAGAACGTCTACCCCATGCCGATGGAAGAGGTCATCCGCGCCCATCCGCTGGTGGCCCAGGTCATCGTGGTCGGGGACAACCGGCCCTATGTGGCGGCGCTGATCACCCTCGACGCCGATGCCGTCTCCGACTGGTGCCGGACCAACGGGTTCCGCCAGCTCTCGCTGATCGACGCCGCGAAGCATCCCAAGGTCCGCCAGGAGATCGGGCTCTCCGTGGAGGCAGCCAACCGCCGGGTCTCCCGCGCCGAATCGATCCGGAAGTTCGAGCTGCTCGACGTCGAACTCTCCGAGCACTCGGGACACATGACCGCCTCGATGAAGCTGCAGCGGCACCGGGTGCTCGCCGACTTCGAAGGCGTGATCAACTCGGTCTACTCGACCTGACCGGGCCCGGAAGGGGCGGCTGAGCTCAGTCCCGCGGGCCCGGGGCACCCGCGCGCCTCCTGGGGGGCCTCCGCGCCTATTGGGCAGAAATCGTCGGTATCCGTCGCTCCGCCGCCTTCATTCCGACGATTTCTGCCCAACGGATGAGCGCGGGTCCCTTCACAGGCGCTTGAGCCGAGAGATAGCCTCCTCCACCTGCTTGACTGCCGACGTGAAGCCTTCGGCGTTGTCGTCTGCGTTGAAGTGAAGCACCGTCCACCCGGCACTGACGAACGTGTTGTTGCGCCTCTGGTCGAACCGGGCCTGTTGGGCCGTGAAATGAGTGCCGCCGTCGTACTCCATGGCGAGCTTCAGCTCCGGATAGCCCATATCGGCACAAGGCGAGTTCCGCGAGTCAGGTCGGGCGGGAACCTGCAGCGACGGCTCGGGCAGACCGGCGCGGAGGAGCGCGAGTCTCAACTTCGTCTCCCTCGCTGAGTCCGCGCCCACCCGCACCAGCGACGCTGCGGCCAGGGCCTGCTTTCTTCCGGGGGACCCGGACATGGATTCCACGACCTCGTTGAGCTGATCCCGGGTGGCGTAAGGCTCACGCCTGCCGTCGTAGAAGGGATAGGGCCGTCGCACCAAGTGGTCGCCGATGATCACCAGCTCGTCGAGACTGAGCAGCCCGGCCATGTCGAACCAGGTCCGCACCGGTGTTGTGATGGTGGCGCCGTTCCAGTCGGTGAGGTCGCCCGTGCGGATGCGGACCCGATGATGAGTGACCGCCGGTCGCCTGATGCGGCGGGTCGTACCTGCGGGTTGCGACAGGTGAACCACTCCTCCCTGCTTGAGCTCCGGGGGAAGGGGCCAGCCATAAAGCTGAGCTGCCGTCGTGTGCGACAGCCAGCACTCGGGCAGGGCGCGAGCGAGGATCAACGCGCGCTGAAGGATCTGTGTCTCGGGCGTGTCCGGCACTGCACGTTGGTGAACGTGAATGCCCCATGACAACTGGCTGATGTCCCTCCGCCGAACCCGTTCCTGGGAGAACCCCACGCCGAGCAGATCGCCATAGAGAAAGGGTCCTCTGGCGAGACCCGTGGGAAGCTCGCGTGGGCGTCGCATGCGCCAATTCTCGAGGAAGAAACCCGGGTTCCTCGGTTATCCACAGGCCTAAGTATGGCCCTGGGGGTGGGTCTGTCGGCGCCCCGGCAGCGCGGTACTCGATCTGTTGGGCGCAAATCGTCGTTATGAGGTACTCAGCACGCACTCATCCCGACGATTTCTGCCCAAAGGATGAGGGGAGGGGCGTGAAGGGGGTGTGAAGGGGGCGTGAGTCGGGTGGGAGAGGGGTGCGGAGGGGGTGGGGCGATACAGTGGATCACCGTGAGTGAAGAGCAGCGAAACCGTGCAGGTGCCGAGACGAGCCCATCCGTGACGGCGGGGGAGGTCCCGCGCGCCTACCGTCCCGCGCCCGCAAAGAACGACGACGCCGCCGGCTCTGCTCCCAGCGACGGCTCAACCCCCCGCGACGGCACAGCTCCCAGCGACACGTCCGCCGGGCCCGCCCGGGAACAGGCGGAGGAGAAGTCGGGCAAGAAGCGGCGGCTGCAATACCCGCCCGCGCCGGAGCCGCTGCCCGTGCCGGTCATCGACAATCACGCACACCTCGACTTCCGTGACGGCGAGGTCAGCGTCACCGTGCGCGAGGCGCTCGACGCTGCCCAGGCCGTCGGCGTGGTGGGCGCGCTCTGCGTCGGCTACGACGTGGCCTCCTCTGAGTTCTCGGTGGACACCGCCAGCAAGGACCCGAGGTTGAAGGCCGCCGTCGCCCTGCACCCCAATGACGCGCCCGAGCTCGCCGCCGAGGGCAGGTATGAGACTGCCTTCGCGCGGATCACCGAGCTGGCCCGGCATGATCAGGTGGTCGCCATCGGGGAGACCGGCCTGGACTTCTACCGCACCGGCCAGGACGGGATCGCCGCACAGAGGCGCAGCTTCGAGGATCACATCGCGCTCGCCGTGGAGACCGGGCTGGCGATGCAGATCCACGATCGTGAGGCCCACTCCGAGGTGGTCGAGGTGCTCCAGGACGCCCCCACGCTGCCCAGCTCCGTCGTCTTCCACTGCTTCTCCGGGGATGCTGAGCTGGCCCGGATCTGCAACGCGAACGGCTGGTACATGTCCTTCGCCGGCACCGTCACCTTCAAGAACGCCCGCGGCCTCCGCGAGGCGCTCGCGATCGCGGACCCGCAGCTGATCCTGGTCGAGACCGACACACCCTTCTTGACGCCACATCCTTACCGCGGGCAGCCCAATGCGCCCTATCTGATCCCGCAGACCATGCGGCTCATGGCCGAGGTGCGCGAGGCGAAGCTGGACTCGCTGTGCCAGCAGGTCATGTTCAACACCACCCAGGCCTATGGGAGCTGGACATGAGCGATCACCCCGCCACCCAGCCGCTGCTCTCCGCGACCCACGTTCGCGCGCTCGCCGAGCAGCTCGGAGTGCGCCCCACCAAGCAGTGGGGGCAGAACTTCGTGATCGACCCCAACACGATCCGTCGCATCGTCAGCCTTGCGGACCTCGACGGCAGCGAACACGTGCTGGAGGTGGGCCCGGGGCTGGGCTCCCTCACCTTGGGTCTGCTGGACGAGTCCGCCCTGGTGAGCGCGGTTGAGATCGACCCGAAGCTCGCCGGGCAGCTCCCCGAGACCGTGACACAGTTCCGCCCTGACCTCGCCGCGAACCTGCACGTGATGCAGCAGGACGCGCTGAAGCTCACCCCGGAATCCTTCGCCGAGATCGGCACAGGTCAGGCCGAGGGTGCCGGACCTGAGGTGCTGGTCGCGAACCTGCCCTATAACGTCGCCGTCCCCGTGGTGCTGCACCTGCTGCAGATTCTGCCCTCCCTGCGCAAAGGCCTGGTCATGGTCCAGGACGAGGTCGCGGACCGCCTCGTGGCGGGGCCCGGCTCCAAGATCTACGGTGTTCCCAGTGTGAAGGCCGCCTGGGACACGCAGATGCGCAAGGCCGGAGTGGTCGGCAAGCGCGTGTTCTGGCCCGAGCCGCGGATCTCCTCCGGGCTGGTGCGCTTCGACCGTCGCGCGGTGGCTTCGGAGGAGATCACCCGCGAGGAGGTCTTCGCCGTCATCGACGCCGCCTTCGCTCAGCGACGCAAGACCCTCCGCGCCTGTCTCGCGGGGATCGCGGGCTCCGCGAGCCACGCCGAGACCGTGCTCCGCGCCGCCGGGGTGGATCCCTCGGCCCGCGGAGAGACCCTGGACATCCACGCCTACACGGCGATCGCCGCCGCCCTGCGGGACACCCCGGCCCCGGAAGCGAACCTCGCCCCTGGACAAGCCGCCACCCAGGGGGACACCTCCACCCAGGGACTAGCCGCCGACGACGGCGCGGCCAGCTCCAGCACAGCCGATGCAGACCCGCATGTCAGTGGCGAGCAGTAGGGTCGGTGTATGCGGGAGAGTGAATTCTACGGACATGTGACGGCCGCGGCGCCAGGCAAGATCAACGTCAGCCTGCGCGTGGGCCCACTCCGTGAGGACGGCTATCACGAGGTCGCCACGCTGTACCTCGCCGTCTCGCTCTACGAAGAGGTCACGGCCGCTCCGCGCGAGGACAATGCCATCACAGTGAGCCTGTCTGAGCGCTCGGCCTTCACCGAGGTGCAGACCCAGGACCCGGAGACCGGTGAGATCGTGGCCGCCGCCATCCCGCTGGATGAGCGCAACCTCGTGCATCAGGCGGCCTCCAAGCTCCGTGACAGGCTGGGCATCACCAGCGGCGTGGATCTGACCATCACCAAGAACGTCCCCGTGGCAGGCGGCATGGGCGGAGGCTCCGCCGATGCCGCAGCTGCCCTGGTGGCCTGTTCCGCGCTATGGGAAGCAGGCCTCTCCAAGGAACAGCTGGCCGAGATCGGGGCCGAGCTCGGCGCTGACGTCCCCTTCGCCATGCTCGGCGGGGCCGCCGTCGGTCAGGGTGTCGGAGACGAGCTGTCGCCGCTGCTCACTCGCGGCGAGCTGCACCTGGTCATCGTGCCGGCCAACACCGGACTCTCCACGCCGAGCATCTACGCCAAACTCGACGAGATGCGCGCCCAGGAGAGCATCACCGCCGATGAGCCGGATCTGGACCCGGACCTCGTGCGGGCGGTCTGCTCCGCCGACGCCGAGCTGGTCGCCTCGCTCATGGCCAACGACCTTCAGGCCCCGGCCGTGGCGCAGCTGCCCACGCTCGAGGACATGATGGACATCGGCATGATCGAAGGTGCCCTGCAGGGAATGGTCTCCGGCTCCGGGCCCACGGTGGTGTTCCTCGCCCGGGACGCGGAGTCCGCCCATCAGCTCGCCACCAGCCTCGAAGAGCGCACCGAGGTCTGGGCCATACCGGTCACCGGACCCGCCCACGGAGCACGACTGGTCCACGGCCGAGACAATGGCCGGGAGAACGGCCGCGACCAGCACTGAGGTTCTGACGCCCCAGTAGCGTCAGCTCACCTGCTCGTAGAGCTCCACCCAGCGCTCCTCGAGCTTCGCGTTGTCTCCCTGGAGCCGCTCGACGTCGGCGCTGAGCTTGCCCAGACCCTCGGAATCCGTGGGGTCGTGATCTGCCATCTGCCGCTGCTTCTTCTCGATCTGCGTGGTCAGCTTCTGCATCTTGCGCTCCAGCGCGCCGACCTCCTTGCGCAGCTCGCGCTCCTCGGCGCTGGAGAGCCCCGAGGGAGTCGGGAAGGCCGCTTTGGCTGCCGCGGCGGCTGACTTTCCGGCCTTGCCGTTCTTCCCGCCCTTGCCCTCGGACGCGCCGGAGTCTCCGGCGGTCAGCCGCAGGTACTCCTCCACGCCGCCGGGCACATGGCGGAACTTCCCGTCGAGGATCGCGTACTGCTGATCGGTGACGCGCTCGAGCAGATACCGGTCGTGGGAGACCACGATCAGCGTGCCGGGCCAGGAGTCCAGCAGGTCCTCCATGGCGGCGAGCATGTCGATGTCCAGGTCGTTGGTGGGCTCATCGAGGATCATCACGTTGGGCTCGGTGAGCAGCACCATCAGCAGCTGCAGGCGGCGACGCTGGCCGCCGGAGAGCTCGCCGACCCGGGCCGAGAGGTGCGCAGTGGAGAAGCCCAGGCGCTCCAGCAGCTGGGCCGGAGTGTGCTCCTTGCCGTCCACCACGACCTGGGTCTTCTCGCGGGCCAGCACCTCGCGGACGCGATCACCCTCGATGTCGGCCAGCTGGGAGAACTGCTGGTCCAGGGTGGCCAGGCGCACCGTCTTGCCCTGCTTGACCTGGCCGGCGTCGGGCGTGAGCTTCCCGGCGATCAGGTTCAGCAGCGTGGACTTGCCGGCACCGTTGGCGCCGAGGATGCCGGTGCGCTCACCGGGACCGATCCGCCAGGTGACGTCGTCGAGGATCTGCTTCTCCCCGAAGGCGAGGGAGACGTCCAGGACGTCGACCACATCCTTGCCCAGCCGGGCGGTGGCCATCTTCTTGAGCTCCACAGTGTTGCGCGGGGGAGGGACATCGGCGATCAGCTCATTGGCCGCGTCGATGCGGAACTTCGGCTTGGTGCTGCGCGCCGGCGCGCCGCGGCGCAGCCACGCCAGCTCCTTCTTCATCAGGTTCTGGCGCTTGGCCTCCACGGCGGCTGCCTGACGGTCGCGCTCCACGCGCTGAAGCACATAGGCCGCGTAGCCGCCGTCGAAGGGCTCGACCACCCGGTCGTGGACCTCCCAGGTGGTGGTGCTGATCTCGTCGAGGAACCAGCGGTCGTGCGTGACCACCAGCAGCCCGCCGGAGGTGCGCGGCCACCGGCGGTTCAGGTGGTCCGCGAGCCAGGAGATGCCCTGGACGTCCAGGTGGTTCGTCGGCTCATCGAGGGCGATGATGTCCCACTCGCCGACCAGCAGCTTCGCCAGCGCCACGCGTCGGCGCTGACCGCCGGAGAGGTTCGCGATCGTGGATTCCCAGGGGATGTCGGAGACCAGTCCGGCGATGACGTCGCGGATCTTGGGGTCCGAGGCCCATTCGTGGTCATCGGCGTCCCCGACGATGGAGAACCCGACAGTATGGTCAAGATCAAGGTCATCGGACTGATCCAGCACGCCGAACTGCACGCCCTTGCGCCGGGTGACCTTGCCCGAATCGGGCTCCAGGCGCCCGGTCAGCATGCCCAGCAGAGAGGATTTGCCGTCACCGTTGCGCCCGACGACGCCGACGCGGTCGCCTTCATTGACGCCGATCGTCACGGAATCAAAGACGGTGCGGGTAGGAAATTCGAGGTGTAGGGCTTCGGCCCCCAGAAGATGTGCCACCCATCCAGGGTAATGCCACGGTTCAGCCTGCGGATTCACGCGGTTTCATCTCCCGCCGCGCCGCATGCGAAGATGGACCAGCGCGTGGCCGGGAACTGGTGTGCTGGGAAAGAACGAGCATCCATGCACCCGACGTCGCACTCCGCCTTGGTGTAATGGCAGCACGCCAGCCTTTGGAGCTGTGCAGTCTAGGTTCGAATCCTAGAGGCGGAACGGCACTGAACTGTACAGCCGGGCCTATCTACACTGGAGGGGTCCAAGAACCGCCTCGAGGAGCAGACTTCGTGACCACACCCCAGCCAGCTCGACCCACCGCCGTGATCGTCCTGGCGGCAGGAGCCGGGACCCGGATGAAGTCAGCCACACCGAAGATCATGCATCCCATCGGTGGAGTCTCGATGATCGGGCATGCGCTGGCCGCCGCGAAGGGCCTGGATCCGCAGCATCTGGTCGCCGTCGTCCGCCACCAGCGCGAGAAGGTGGCCGCGCACATCACGCAGCTTCAGCCCCAGGCGGTGATCGCCGATCAGGACGAGGTCCCCGGCACCGGACGCGCCGTGCAGGCCGGCCTGCAAGCGCTCGACGCCGCGGGCGCACCGGCGAGCACCGGCACCGTCGTCGTCACCTACGGCGATGTGCCGCTGCTGACCTCGGACATGCTCGCGGAGCTCGTGGCGACCCACGAAGCCAGCGCGAATGCGGTCACCGTGCTCTCCGCAGTGCTCGACGACGCCGCCGGCTACGGTCGGATCCTGCGCAGCGACGAGAACCCGCAGGACGTGCTCGGGATCGTGGAGCACAAGGACGCCACCGAAGCCCAGCGCAGCATCACCGAGATCAACTCCGGGATCTACGCCTTCGACGCCGCCGTGCTCAATCGCGCGCTGAGCCAGGTCACGACCGAGAACGCGCAGGGGGAGATGTACCTGACCGACGTGCTCTCCATCGCCCGAGCCGAGGGCGGCAAGGTCTCCGCCGTGGTCACCGCCGACCGCTGGCAGGTCGAGGGAGCCAACGACCGCGTGCAGCTGCAGGCGCTCGGCGCCGAGATGAACCGGCGCACCGTGGAACGTGCCATGCGCGCCGGCACCACGGTCATCGACCCCACCACCACCTGGATCGACTCCACGGTCACCCTGGAGGAGGACACCACGATCCTCCCCGGCACCCAGCTCCACGGCGCCACCCACATCGGCCGCGACGCGGTGGTCGGGCCCGACACCACGCTGACCGATGTGATCGTCGGTGAAGCGGCCACCGTCACCCGCGTGCACGGCTCGGGCGCACAGATCGGCGCCGGAGCCAGCGCCGGACCGTTCACCTACCTGCGCCCGGGCACGGTCCTGGGCGAAGAGGGCAAGATCGGCGCCTTCTACGAGACCAAGAACGTGACGATCGGCCGCGGCAGCAAGCTCTCCCACCTCGGCTACGCCGGGGACGCGACGATCGGCGAGTTCACCAACATCGGCTGCGGCAACATCACCGCGAACTACGACGGCGAGAACAAGCACCGCACCGTCATCGGCTCGCATGTGCGCACCAGCTCCAACACCGTCTTCGTCGCCCCGGTGACCGTGGGCGACGGCGCCTACACCGGTGCCGGGGCAGTGGTGCGCAAGGACGTGCCGGCGGGGGCGCTTGCGCTCTCGGTGGCTCCGCAGCGCAACGCCGAGGGCTGGGTGCAGGCCAAGCGGCCCGGCTCCGCAGCCGCCGACGCTGCGGATGCCTCTGCAACCGACGACGCCGGCCAGTCCAGCACCGCCGGCGAGTCCAGCGGACAGAACGGTCACGCCCAGCAGAGCACCACAAACTCCGAGTAACGTTTCACCAGGCACAAACCCACAGCAACGCCGGCGAGAGGCAAGAACACCCATGGACGAAATCAGGCTGAGCGGGGAAAAGACCCTGGTACTGGCATCCGGGCGTGCACACCCGGAGCTGGCAGAGGAGATCGCCAAGGAGCTCGGCACCGAGCTGCTGCCGATGAGTGCCTATGACTTCGCCAACGGGGAGCTCTACGTCCGCTCCTCCGAGTCGGTCCGCGGCAAGGACATCTTCCTGCTGCAGTCCCACCCGGCCCCGCTGAACAACTGGCTCATGGAGCAGCTGATCATGGTGGACTCCATGAAGCGAGCCTCGGCCAAGCGCATCACCGTGGTCTCACCGTTCTACCCCTACGCCCGCCAGGACAAGAAGGGCCGTGGTCGCGAACCGATCTCCGCCCGCCTGGTGGCCGACCTCTACAAGGCCGCCGGCGCCGACCGGATCATGAGCGTGGACCTGCACACCGCGCAGATCCAGGGCTTCTTCGACGGACCCGTGGACCACCTCTTCGCCGTCCCGCTGCTGGCCGAGCACATCCGTGGCCGCGTCACCGAGGACGAGGTCACCGTGGTCTCCCCAGACACCGGACGGGTCCGGGTCGCTGAGCAGTGGGCCGACCGCCTGGGCGGCGCACCGCTGGCCTTCGTGCACAAGACTCGCGACGTCACCCAGCCGAACAAGGCCGAGTCCAAGCAGGTCGTCGGCCAGGTCGAGGGGCGCACCTGTGTGCTCATCGACGACATGATCGACACCGGCGGGACCATCTCCGGGGCCGTGAAGGTCCTCAAGGATGCCGGCGCCAAGGATGTCATCATCGCCGCCACCCACGCGGTGCTCTCCGAGCCTGCCTCGGAGCGGCTCGCCAACTGTGGCGCCCGTGAGATCGTCGTGACGAACACACTGCCGATCCCCGAGGAGAAGCGCTTCGAGACACTCACCGTGCTCTCCATCGCGCCGATCCTCGCCCGGGCGATCAAGGAGGTCTTCACCGACGGTTCGGTGACCTCCCTGTTCGACGGCGACGCCTGAGCTTCACCCCTTCTCGTTGAGGGGCGGGGCGGTCCCCACTTCACGTTGAGGGGCGGAATCTCCGAGTAGTTGAGGCCCCAGAAGGGCCCAGTTACCCGGAGAATCCGCCCCTCAACGCGTGGGTGGCGTGGGTGCTGTGGCCCAGGCGACGACGACGTCGCCGATGAAGCCCCGCATCCGGTCCTGGCGGGGCTGCGTGGTGAAGTCCGGGTCGAACAGGTAGCTGAAGGTGTACCGGTTGGCGATCTGGAAGACGCAGTAGGAGCTGATCAAGAGGTGCAGGTCGAGCGCGTTGACCTCCTCGCGGAAGGCCCCCTGCTTCTTGCCCTGGGCGATGATCCCGTCGAGGATCGTCACCGCCGGCTGGCCCAGATCGCTGAGTGACTCCAGCTTGCGGATGTACTTGCCGCGGTGGATGTTCTCGATGGAGACCAGCCGGATGAACGCCGAATTGCGCAGGTGGTGCTCATAGGTCAGCTCGGCCAGCTCGCGCAGCGCGTCGATCGGGTTCATCTCATCGACCTGGAGCGTCTGCTCGGCCTTGCGGATCCCGCGATAGGCGTTGTCCAGCACCGCCATGTACAGCTGTTCCTTGCCACCGAAGTAGTAGTAGATCATCCGCTTGGTGGTCCGGGTGCGGCGCGCGATCTCATCGATGCGCGCACCGGAGTAGCCGTCGTCGGCGAAGACCTCTGTGGCCACTGCGAGCACCTCGGCTCGGGTGCGTACGGCGTCGCGCTGTCGGGGCGGCGTCTCAGTCACAGTATTCTCCTCCTGGCTTCGCCGCGAGAGTATCAGATCCCCTCACGGCAGGGTCCTGCTGGCTTATGCCCCTGTCAGGAGGCGTCGGGGGTTGTCGACCAGGAGTTTATGCTCGAGGGCGGCGTCGAGCCCCTCGGCGCGCAGCCGCGGCAGGATGCGGCGGTGCAGGTGGTCCATGCTCCACTGCGGCGCATGTTCGGCGCGCCAGGAGGGTGGGGTGATGCGGCTGAACACCGCGGCGTCGTGGGAGAGCAGCAGCTGACCCTCGAGCCCCAGCTCCAGCAGCTCCAGCAGCATGCGGATGCGATCTTCGTCGGATCCCGTGTGGCTCATCCCGAAACGGTCGAAGCCCAGGAAAGACCCGGCCTCGGCGAGTTCGCGCAGGTAGTCCAGATCGGTGGAGTCGCCGCTGTGCCCGATGACCACCCGATCCAGGCTCACGCCGAGGCTGCCCAGCAGGCGCTGCTGCTCGAGGCCCCCGCGGGAGGCGGGATCTGAATGTGTGGTGATCGGCACGCCGGTCTCCCGGTGGGCCTGGGCGGCGGCGGTGAAGACATGTGCGACGTCGGCGGTGATCCCGGCGCTGTCCGAGCAGACCTTGAGCATGGCCGCACGCAGGTCGGTTCCCGCGATGCCTTCCTGGATGTCGCGCAGGAACAGATCGATCAGCGGATCGGGGCCCTCCACCAGTCGGCCCGGCCCGTTGAGTCGGAAGAAGTGCGGCAGCACGTCGCTGGTGTACCAGCCGGTGGCCACCAGGATGCGGACCGAGGTGCGGCGGGCCAGTTCGGCGACCCGCCGCACGTCTCGTCCGAGACCGGGGACGGTGAGGTCCACGATCGTGTCTACGCCCAGCTCTGCCAGCGCCTGCAGCTGAGCCTCGACTCGTGCCATGACCGCGGTCTCGTCCCACTCAGGGTGGGGGAGGTCGCGGTCGAGCTGCGGGTCGCTGACGATCAGGTGCTCGTGCACCAGAGTCGTGCCCAGTGAATCTCCGGGCACCTCTCCGGTGAGCGTGGGAACCATGCTGGGCATAGGGTCAGGTCACTCGCTCGTGGAGCGGATGGCTTCGAAGGTGGCCAGGGAGTCGCCCTCGAGGGCCTCTTCGAGGTTCGGGAGGGTCTGCTCCTGGAACGCCTCCACGTCCACATCGTCATTGACCTCCCAGTCGCCGCCGTCGCGCCATTCGGTCAGCGTCTCTTCCTCGTCCGTGGCGACGCACTCGGTCACCTCGGTGACGGCAGATTCGACTGCGCTGGTCAGCGCCTCCTGCTGCTCCTCGTCGAGGTCGTTCCACTTGTCCGACATGATCACCAGGTTGGTGTTGAGCTGGTGCGAGCTGAGGTTCAGGTAGTCCTGGACCTCGTTGAGGTTCTCGGACTCGATGTTGGTGATCGGGTTCTCCTGACCGTCCACTGCGCCCTGCTGCAGCGACAGGTAGAGCTCCTCATAGGCGACCTCCACCGCATCGGCACCCATGGCCTCGGCGTTCATCAGGAACTGCGGGGATCCGGGGAAGCGGATCTGCATGCCTTCCAGGTCCTCGGGGGAGCTGATGGGCTCGTTGGAGGTGAAGTGGCGGGCGCCTGCCGACCAGGCGCCCAGGGTCTGGATGCCGGCGGACTCGGCGAAGTCCTCCACGACCTGGGTTCCCTCTTCGCTCTCCATGAAGCGGGCGAGGTGATCGGCGTCGTCGAAGGCGTAGGCGGCATCGAGCACGCTGATCGGCTCGTAGACGGCACCCAGCGCGGAGGCGCCCTGGATGTCGATGTCCACGTCACCGGAGGCGACGGAGGCGATGCGGTCGGCGTCGCCGCCGAGCTGGCTGGAGCCAAAGATCTCGATGGTGAGCCCCACGTCGGCGGCCTCGACCTCTTCCTTGATCACGTCGGCGCCGCAGCGGGCCTGGGGCTGGTCATCGTTGTAGCTGTGCGCGAGGGTCAGCTCCATCGACTCGCCGCTGCCTCCGCCGTCGCCGCCGGCTTCCTCGTCGCCTCCGCCGCAGGCAGTGAGACCGAGGATCGGCAGGGCGGCGATGACGGCGGCCTTGCTCAGGGTGTTGTATCGCTTGGACATGGTGGGTGTTCCTTTCATCGGTGCATCGTTGCACGAGGGTGTGGTGATTCGGCTTCGATCAGGGCATTGAGGTCATCGAGCATGGACACGCGGTCTGCGGTCTCCCCGGTGAAGATCTCGAAGGCGTCGGCGGCCTGATGCATGGCCATGCCGAGCCCCGAGACCGTCAGGCAGCCGCGTTCTTCGGCTGCGCGGAGCAGCACGGTGTCCACCGGTCGGTACACGACGTCGGCCACCCAGTGCCGCGGCTGCAGCAGCTCGGTGTCGAACGGTGATCCCGGGTGGTGGGCCATGCCGAAGGGAGTGGCGTTGACCACGCCGTCGGCACGCTGGAGAAGCTGAGGAAGGTGCTCGGGTTGAGCCCGCTCAGCGGTGAAGCCATGCGTGGTGTGCAGGCTGCGAGCCAGGGTGGCGCTCTTCTCGAGATCCACGTCCACCAGGCTCAGGCTTGTGACTCCGCGCATGACCAGCGCATGCGCCACCGCGGAGCCGGCGCCGCCGGATCCCACCAGCACCACGTGGCCGCAGGCGGTCTCGCCCAGGCCGTCGTCGATGCAGGCCTGGAATCCAGTGACGTCGGTGTTGTGGCCGACCGTGGCGCCGTCGTCGGTGAAGACCACGGTGTTGACCGCGCCGATCATGGCGGCAGAGGGACCGAGCTCATCGAGCAGCGGCACCACGGACTGCTTCGCGGGGAAGGTGATGTTCAGCCCGTTGAAGCCCAGCCGCTGGGCCATCTGCAGCAGACCGCCCAGCTCCTCCTGGGAGCCCTCGCCACCGGCGAACTCGATGCTGCGGTAGATGTAGCGCATCCCGTGGCGCGAGCCCTCGAGCTCATGCATCGTGGGAGTCAGCGAGGGGCCGACGCCGTGGCCGATGAGCCCGGCGAGGATGCTGCGCCCCGTGTCGGTGCTTCTCAGAGTCTCGATCACAGGCCGAGCACCTCCGGGAAGAACATCAGCGCGTTGGGGAAGAAGATGACCAGCAGCAGCACGATCACCGCGGGCATCGCGAAGGGCAGGGCGCCCTTGAAGACCTCACCCACGCGGGTGTCCGAGACCGAGGCGGTCACGAACAGCGCCGTGCCCACCGGGGGAGTCAGCAGCCCGATCATCAGCGAGATGATCAGCACCACGCCGAGCACGATCGGGTCGATCTGGTACTGCGCGGAGATCGGCAGCAGGATCGGCACGACGAGCACCAGGATCGCGGTGGCATCGATGACGGTGCCCAGGATGAGCATCAGCAGCGCGACCAGCAGCAGGAACACCAGCGGGCTCTCGGTGATGCCGAGCAGCGTCTCGGTGAGCAGCTGCGGCAGACGCTCCAGCGCCATGATGTGACCGAGCAGCGCGGCCGAGGCGACGATCAGCATGATCGCACCCGTGGTCAGCGCGGTCTCGCGGATGGCGGCGATGAACCCCTTGAAGGAGAGCGAGCGCTGGATCAGCGAGATCAGCAGGACCCAGAAGACGGCGACGGCGGCCGCTTCGGTCGGCGTGAAGAGCCCGCCGAGGATGCCGCCCAGGATGATCACGGGTGTCACTGCGGGCAGCAGCACGCCCTTGGTGGAGCTGATCAGCTCCTGGCGGTCAAAACGACCGGCCGTGAGGTTCGGGTTGCGCCGGACCAGGATCCAGACCACCACGCAGAGTCCGACCGCCATGAGCAGTGCGGGGACCACGGAGGCGGCGAAGAGTGCACCGGTGGAGGCGGCTGCGAGGCCAGCGTAGATGACCGCGGGGATGCTCGGTGGCATGACCGGGGCGATCAGCGAGGAGGCGGCAGAGAGGCCCGTGGCGAAGCGGCGGGTGTAGCCGTTGCGCAGCATGGCCGGGATCTGCACCTTGCCCAGTGCGGCGGCATCGGCGACGGCCGAGCCGCTCATCCAGGAGAAGCCCACGCTGGCGCCCACGGTGACGTAGCCGAGGTTGCCGCGGATCCGGGCAAGCGCGGCCATCGCGAAGCGGAAGAGCCGATCGGCGAGGCCAGCGTGGTTCGCGAGGGTTCCGAGGAACACGAACAGCGGCACCGCCAGCAGCGGGAAGCTCTGCACGGCGTTGGTCACCTGGCGCAGGCTGGTGCCGGAGGACTGTCCGTCCAGGAGCATGTAGACCAGCGAGGGGCCGAGGAACGCGAAGGCGACCGGCACGCGCAGGATGAGCAGAAGGGCGATGGCAACGCCCAGAAGAATGAGTGTCACGAGTGGTCCTCCACGGTTTCGGGCGTCAGATCAGCGGCCGGCAGGATCGGGCCGTGTTTGGCGATCATCCACGCGGCGACCAGCGAACGGATGATGGTGCTGATCATCCCGGTGAGCACCGGGATATAGACCACGGACATGGGCATGCGCAGCACGGGGGAGCTCAACGCTCCCTGGGTCTGGATCAGACCCCAGGCCTCGTTGCTCAGACCCAGAGCGATCAGAGCGACCATGAGCAGCGAGCCGACCTGCACCACGCGGATGAGCCGCGGGGCGGGAAGCGTGTCGACCACTTCCAGCGCGATGTGTCCGCGCAGGGTGATCAGCACGCCGGCCACGGAGAAGGTCATCCAGGCCAGGCCGAAGCGAGAGATCTCGCCGGTCCAGGCCAGGCCCTCGAAGGGGGTGTAGCGCTGAGCGGCCTGGGTGAAGACGAGGACGAGGATCACAAGAAGCATGACCCCGGCGAAGCCGAGCTCGATGCGCGTGAGCACGTCCACCACTCGGCGGCTCAGGGGTTTCCTGGTGTCGGTCACGGGGTTCCTTTGATCACGATAAAAGTGGCGTGCGCCACAACGACTGGAACAAACGTACCGGTTCGTACATTAGGTGTCAAAGATCACCCTCAGCGGTCCTGCGGCGCTTCGTGATCGCTCTGCCTGGCGGCCCGGGAAGCAATTGCGTGGTGGCTCATGTTGTACGAATCAGGTCCACGTCTCTCACCTATTCATCAGGAGCAGCAATGGAATCTCAGACACAAGCACCAGCGCAGAGCGCCGAGTTCGATGTCATCGTGATCGGCGGTGGAGCCGTGGGGGAGAACGCGGCCGACCGCGCGGTCCAGGGCGGGCTCAGCGTCGTCGTCGTCGAGGCCGAACTGGTGGGCGGTGAATGTTCCTACTGGGCCTGCATCCCCTCGAAGGTGCTGCTGCGTTCCCCGCAGGCGCTGCGCTCCGCCCAGGCGGTGCCCGGCGCGGCCGAGGCGGTGACCGGGACCCTCGACGTCGAGGCCATCCTCGATCGCCGCGACTCCTTCACCAGCGGATGGAAGGACGACGGTCAGGCGAAGTGGCTCGACGGCGCCGGGATCAGCCTGATCCGCGGGCAGGGGCGGCTCACCGGGCCCAAGCAGGTCACCGTCACGGCCGAGGATGGTTCGCAGACCCAGCTCACGGCGCGTCACGCGGTCACTCTCGCGACCGGGTCCGCCGCGGCCATCGCTCCCATCGAAGGCTTGGCGGAGGCCCGCCCCTGGACCAGCCGCGAGGCCACCAGCGCGCATGCCATCCCGAAGAGCCTCGCCATCATCGGCGGCGGGGTGGTCGCGGCCGAGATGGCCAGCGCCTATGCCTCCCTCGGAGCCGAGGTCACGGTGCTCGCACGCAGCGGGCTGCTCGGCGGAATGGAGCCCTTCGCCGGCGAGCTCGTCGGCAAGGCCCTGGAGGAACAGGGCGTCACCCTGCGGCTGAACACCACCCCCGAGCGGGTTTCCCGCTCGGACGAAGGGGTGCGGATCGAAGTCTCAGAGGGAGAAGATGTCCTGGCCCAGGAGGTGCTCGCCGCGACCGGACGCTCCCCGCGCACCGGGGATCTGGGCCTGGAGAGCGTCGGGCTGGAGCCGGGAACCTGGATCGAGACCGATGACACCATGCAGGTGCCCGGCTTCGACTGGCTCTATGCGGTGGGAGATGTGACCCATCGCGCGCTGCTGACCCACCAGGGCAAGTACCAGGCTCGTGCGGCGGGAGACGTGATCGTGGCGCGCGCGAAGGGCGCTGCGGTGCAGGATCAGCCCTGGGGAGCCCACGTCGCCACCGCCGATCATGCGGCCGTCCCGCAGGTCACCTTCACCGAGCCCGAGGTCGCCTCGGTCGGACTCACCGCCGCGGCGGCCCGCGAGGCCGGCTACACCATCCGCGTGGTGGACTATGAGCTGGGCGATGTCGCCGGAACGGCGCTGAAGTCCCAGCCCCACCCGGGGACCGCCCGCATGGTAGTCGACGAGGACCGGAAGGTCATCCTCGGCATGACCTTCGTGGGATCCGAGGTCAGCGAGCTGCTGCAGGCCGCCACGATCGCGGTCACGGCCGAGGTTCCGCTGGACCGGCTCTGGCACGCGGTCCCGGCGTTCCCCACGGTCAACGAGGTCTGGCTGCGCCTGCTCGAGACCTACGGCCGCCCGGTGTAGGCCGCCCCACCCCGCGCTGAGGGGCTCAGACCCCCCGCTGAGGGGCTCAGACCCCCCCCCGCTGAGGGGCGGAAATTCCGAGCACTTTGGGCCCAGAAGCGCATGAAGTAGTCGGAGAATCCGCCCCTCAACGCGGGGGCTCAACGTGAGGGTGGCGGCGCCCTGCCGCTAGGTGACCTCGTCGACCTTCGCGGGAGGGCCGGACCAGCGTCCTGAGCGGACGCCCTTGTAGTAGATCCTGCCGGCCACCAGCGAGGCGATGAACAGCACCGCCATGGGTATCAGCACGATGTACACGCTGCCGGTGGCGACCATCAGCGGGATCGACAGCGCGGTGATCAGTCCGCCGCCGAAGAACGGCTCGAAGAACAGCTGCTTATAGCCGAAGGCCTCCAGGGCCGGGGACTCATCGTCGGGGTCGGCGACTCGGAGCAGGGCCAGACCGGTCGCCGTGACCCCCATCGACTGGCCGAAGTCGGCGATGCCGCGCTCGAGCCAGAACTCCGGGATGATCCGCGGGGTGAAGTACACCAGGATCGTCGCGCAGAAGAGGATCCCGGCGATCGAGAGGATCAGGAAGGTCTCCCAGTAGCTGGCGATGACATCCAGCGAGATCGTCGCCAGCGCGGCCACGATCAGGATGTCCAGCGAGAGCCCCTGGATCCGCTTCATGGTCTCGTGGTCCAGCAGGCTGGTGTTGCCGGTGCGATCCAGGATCACCTGGATGATCACCCCACCGATCATCGCCAGCGGGAAGAGCGGCACGTAGCCCAGCAGCGTCAGGCCCTCCTCGGACCAGACCGACCCGGGCAGGCCCCAGAGCTGATTCTCGATCCAGATGAGCCCCTCGAGGATGAGCCAGCCGATGATGATCGCGAGACCGACGACGGCGACGTGCAGCGTCAACGGCTCGATCGACCCTGGGCGTGAGGTCATCCGCCCGGTGGAGACGCGCTCGTCGTCGCTGTAGAGGCCGCGCAGCTCCGACTTCGACTGCTCGGAGACGTTCTTGATGACGCGGGTGCGCCCGGTGCGCACGCCCCAGTTGATGACCGCGATGCCGATGACGATCCCGGAGACCAGCCCCACAGTGGCGATGGCCAGGGCGAGGTCGGTGGCCTCGGGGATGCCCATGTCCTCGAAGGCTGGCTGCATGCCGGCTGCCGTGCCGTGTCCGCCCTCGAAGGCGATCTCGATCAGCGCGCCGAAGACGGGATCCACCCCGAGCAGCGGGGAGAGGACCAGCAGGCCCAGCAGGATGCCCACCACGTACTGGCCCGAGCCGTAGGCCACACCGATCGAGAGCTGCGGGCCGACCAGCTTGGCGACCCGGACGGGGGAGGGGATCCGCGATCCCAGGAACAGCGTGGCGAAGACGACCGAGATCAGCAGTCCGGGCAGCTCCGCCCAGATGTCTACGATCCCACTGGTGAGCAGCCCGCCATCTTCCAACCAGGCCCAACCAAGCGGTTCGCCGAGCCGGCCGATCACCTGTGGACCGACGATGAGGCCGATGAACCCGGCGATGATGGCGCTGGGCAGGAGCAGCTTCTGGACGAACGGCACTTTGACGCGGACGTATTTGCCGAGCAGCATCACCGATGCCAGCAGCACGATCGCGAACCCGACTACCTCTGGACTCATCGGATGCCCCCTCCGGAGTGGACCGCCCCCCGGCGGCCATTCGTTTGGGGAGAATGAAACCACACTTCAGGCACGGGTCGCCAGGGTTGAGCGGCGGAATCTACGAGTACCTTGAGCCGAAAACCGACTCAACTGGTCGGAGAATCCGCCGCTCAACGCCTGAGGGTCTGCTCAGCGCAGTAGCTGGGGCTGGCGGCGCTGAGCGGCGAGGCGGACCGGTGCGTTGGCCGCCCCGTAGCCGTCGTAGGTTCCCACGCGCTGGACCATCTCCAGGAACAGGCCGCCGATGCTGGGCGTGTAGAAGTGGATGAACTCGCCCTGCTCGTCCCGGTCGTAGAGCAGGTTCAGCTCCTTGAGCCGGGCAAGGTACTCGGCGTCCAGCCCGAAGCGTGCCTCGAGGTCGGCGTAGTAGTTGTTCGGGATCTTGAGGAAATGCAGCCCTCGGTCATGCGCGTCCTGAGCCAGTCCGATGATGTCGGTGCAGGTCACGGCGATATGCCGGGGCGGCAGCGGAGCGGTGGGGGGTGCAAGGTTCAGCGGCAGGCGCACGGTGCCGTCCGCGGTGCGCATGACCTGGCTGCGCATCAGCCCCTGCGGGCTGGGCACGTTCTCCGGGGCCTGCGCCTCGAGCCCGAGCACGCTGTGGAAGAAGAGCACCGTCTCCTCGAACTCGTGCCAGCGGTAGGAGAGGTTGATGTGGTCCACGGCGTGCGCGGAGTCCAGCGCTGGCTGTCCGCCGTGGAATTCGCTGACCCAGGTGTCCTCTGCCGGTGCGTCATTCCAATAGATCACCGTGCCATCCGGGGCTCCCAGTGCCTTGAGTTCGTGGTCCCCGGCGTAGGTGCGTCGGAACACGATCGGCGCGCCCAGGGCGGCCCCGCGAGCAAGGGCCTGGCCGGCGTCGTCGACCAGCAGTCCGATCGCGGAGAGGTGAGGCTCGGGCTGCTGGCTCTGCTCGTTGAGGATGACCCGGGTGGAGCCCATGGTCCAGAGTCGGACCTGCTTGGTGCGGTGCTTGCCGCGGAAGGTGAAGCCCAGCTGGTTCAGGGTCTCGTCGGCCTGGCCGAGGTCGCTGCCGGTGATCTCCACAAAGTCGACGCTGCGCGGGGCCTGAGCGGCGGGGAGGCGATCGGTGCTCCAGCCGTTGGCCTCCGAGGTGCGGTCGGCCAGCCAGGTCAGGGACCGTCGAGCATGCGCGGCCGTACCGGTGACATCGGTCTGCCGGAAGGTGTCGTTGAAGACCTCCAGTGAAAGCGGTCCGGCGTAGCCGGCCTTGAGCACATGGGTCAGAAAGCTGCTCAGGTCGAAGGAGCCTTCGCCGGGGAACAGGCGATGGTGCCGGCTCCAGGAGAGGACGTCCATGTCGAGCTGGGGCGCATCGGCGAGCTGCAGGAAGAAGATCTTCTCGCCGTCGATGTCCTCGATCGCGGCGGGATCGTGACCGCGCGCCAGGATGTGGAAGCTGTCCAGGCAGGTGCCGAGGTTCGCGCGGTCGGCCAGCTCGACGAGTCTCCACGCGTGCCGGTAGTCGTTGACATAGCGGCCCCAGGCCAGCGCCTCATAGGCGATGCGGATGCCATATCCGGCGGCGAGGTCCGCGAGGGCGCCGAGCTGGGCGGCGGCCACGTCGTCGTCGTCGATGGTTGCGGTCCCGGCGTTGCTGCAGACCAGGATGGTGTCGGCACCCAGCCGGTTCATCAGCTGGAACTTGGCCTCGGCGCGACGCAGGTTCTCCGCGAGCAGCTCCTCGGACACTCCTTCGAAGTCTCGGAAGGGCTGGAAGAGGTCGATGGTCAGCCCCAGGCGCTGGCACAGGGCTCGGATCTCCTCGGGGGATTCATAGGAGACGGTGAGATCCGCGTCCATGATCTCGACTCCGTCGAAGCCAGCATCGGCGCAGGCGTGGAGTTTGTCGGTGAGACTTCCGGAGAGGCAGACAGTCGCGATAGAGGTGCGCATGCTCGCAATGTACCAAACATTACATTCGCGGCCCATGGCTGGTGCGCCCAGACGCGCTTCCGCACCCTCCCAGTCCCAACCCAGCGTTGAGCGGCGGAATTTCCGAGCACTTGGCCCCGAAAACCGCGAGAAATGGTCGGAGAATCCGCCACTCAACGCAGGAAGGGGCCACTCGGTAGGATCGGGCCATGGATCAGGACCAGCATCAGGACTCCGGGCAGCCCACCGCCGCGGTCGCGACGCGCAACGAATTTGTGCGCTCGCTGTCCACCGGGCTCAAGGTGCTGGAATCCTTCTCCGCTGCCGAGCCGAAGCTCACGCTCTCCGAGGTGGCACGGCGCAGCGGCGTCAGTCGCGCCACGGCGCGGCGCATGCTGCTGACCCTGGTGCACGAGGGGTATGCCTACACCGATGGCCGCGTCTTCGAGCTGACGCCGAAGGTGCTCGGCCTGGGACAGGGATATTGGTCGGGGAGGGGCTGGCACGAGCTGCTGCAGCCTTCCCTCGGCGAGCTCTCCGAGCAGCTGGCCGAGTCCTGCTCCGCCGCACTGCTGGTGGGGGATGAGGTGATGTACGTGTGCCGCGTGCACACCCGCCGCATCATGCGCATCGACCTCGCCCTGGGCACCAAGCTTCCCGCCTTCGTGACCTCCATGGGCCGGGTGCTGCTGGCCGAGCTCGACGACGAGGCCCTGCGCCACAGGCTCCAGGCGATGCCCCGCACGGCCTTCACCCGACGCACGGTCACCGATCCGGAGCAGCTGCAGGGCATCATCGCCGGTGTCCGCGCGGACGGGTACGCGGTGGTGGACGAGGAGCTCGAGGAGGGCCTGCGCTCGGTGGCGGTGCCCGTGCGCGACGCCCGCGGATCCATCGTGCTCTCGCTGAACACCTCCATCTCTGCGGGCCGGGAGTCGGCGGCGGAATCGGTGGAGCGCACACTCCCGCATCTGTTGCGCTGCGCCGCGACGGTCGAGGACCTGATTCGGTCCCTGGGCGACGACGTCGGTCGGCTCACCGTGCCGCCGAGCCTGTAGCGACCCCCAGCACCCCTGGAAAAACTCCACTGAGCGGACTATGCTCAGTACACATAGCGCACAAGTGTTTGCATAGCGAACACTCTGCCCCCGGTGGCAGAGGGTGTGCGCCCCACATCGCAGGCGGCACACATCAGAGCCAACACACATCACAGGCAGGGAGACCACATGCAGGACGTCTTCGTCTACAGCGGCGTACGTACACCCTTCGGCAAGGTCGGCGGGGCCCTGGCGGGTCAGCGCCCCGATGACCTGGCCGAGCTGGTCATCTCCACGCTCTTGGAGCAGGCACCCGGGCTCGATCCCGAGAACGCCGGGCAGATCGTCGGCGAGGTGATCTTCGGCAACGCCAACGGCGCCGGCGAGGAGAACCGCAACGTGGCCCGAATGGCCTGGCTGCTGGCCAAGCTTCCGGTGAGCGTTCCCGCCACCACCATCAACCGGCTCTGCGGGTCCTCCCTGGACGCCGCCATCTCTGGCGCCCGGCAGATCGCGCTGGGCGAGGCCGACGTCATCCTGGCCGGGGGCGTGGAGTCCATGTCCCGGGCCCCCTGGGTGCTGCCCAAGACCGAGCGGCCCTTCCCGATGGCGAATCTCCAGCTCGCCAACACCACGCTGGGCTGGCGGCTGGTCAACGAGCGCATGCCCCCGGAGTGGACCATCTCCCTGGGTGAGGCCACCGAACAGCTGCGCGAGAAGTACGGCATCGACCGTGAGCGGCAGGATGCCTTCGCCGCGCGCTCCCACGAGCTGGCCGCCCGGGCCTGGGAGGAAGGCCGCTTCACCGACCTCACCGTGAGCGTGCCCGGAGTCGACCTGGACCGCGACGAGACCATCCGCGCCGGAGTCACCGAAGAGAAGCTCGCCGGACTGCGCACCGTGTTCCGCGCCGAGAACGGCACCGTGACCGCGGGCAACGCTTCCCCGATGAACGACGGCGCCTCCGCGGTCTGGCTCGGCTCCGCCGCCGGAGGTGAGCAGCTCGGGCTCACCCCGAAGGTGCGCATCGCAGGCTGGGCGGCCGCCGCCAATGAACCGCAGTACTTCGGCTACGCCCCGGTGGAAGCCAGCAATAAGGCGCTCAAGCGCGCCGGGATCGGCTGGGGCGAGGTCGGCGCGGTGGAGCTCAACGAAGCCTTCGCCGCCCAGTCCCTGGCCTGCCTGGACGCCTGGGACATCGACCCCGAGATCGTCAACGCCTGGGGCGGCGCGATCGCGATCGGTCACCCCTTGGGCGCCTCCGGGACCCGCGTGCTGGCCACCCTGGCCGAGCGCATGGAAGCCAGCGGAGAGCGCTGGGGTGTGGCGACGCTGTGCATCGGCGTGGGCCAGGGCCTCGCCGTCGTCCTGGAAAACGCCACCAGCCAGACATCCCCCACTAGCTGAGAACTGAAGGATGAACCGATGACCGAATTCGTAGACACGGCCGCCGAGGCCGTCGCAAGCGTGAAGGACGGCTCCACCGTGCTGCTCGGCGGCTTCGGCAACGCCGGGCAGCCCATGGAGCTCATCGACGCGCTCCTGGAGTCCGGGACCACCGGACTCACCGTGGTCAGCAACAACGCAGGACAGGGCGATCGCGGCCTCGCGCTGCTGATCAAGGAGCGCCGCGTGCGCAAGGTGATCTGCTCCTTCCCACGGCAGTCCGACTCCTGGCACTTCGATGAGGCCTACCGCGCCGGGGACATCGAGCTCGAGCTCGTCCCGCAGGGCAACCTCGCCGAACGGCTGCGTGCCGCCGGGGCCGGGATCGGTGCCTTCTTCACGCCGACCGGCTATGGCACCAGCCTCGCCGAAGGCAAGGAGACCCGCGAGATCGAGGGACGCCACTACGTGCTCGAGCATCCGATCCGCGGGGACGTGGCGCTGATCAAGGCGCACACCGCCGACGACGCCGGCAACCTCCTCTACCGCAAGACCGCCAGGAACTTCGGCCCGGTGATGGCCACGGCCGCCGCACACACTGTCGTCCAGGTCCGGCAGCGTGTCCCCGTGGGGTCGATCGACCCGGAGCACGTGGTCACCCCCGGCATCTATGTCGACACGGTCACCGCCCTCGGCGCGGACGCACAGCCGGAGAATCAGCCCCAGGAGGCGAAGCACGCATGAGCACCGAGAACAGCACCAGCACCCTATCCCGCGAGGACCTCGCCCGGCTCGTGGCCGCCGACATCGCCCCCGGCTCCTATGTGAACCTCGGGATCGGGCAGCCCACCAAGGTCTCGGACTACCTCCGCGCCGATCAGCAGGTCACCCTGCACACGGAGAACGGCATGCTGGGCATGGGCCCTGAAGCTCACGGAGAGGACATCGACGAGGAGCTGATCAACGCCGGGAAGATCCCGGTGACCGAGCATCCCGGCGCCAGCTACTTCCACCAGGCCGACTCCTTCGCCATCATGCGCGGGGGACACCTCGATGTCTGCGTGCTCGGCGCCTTCCAGGTCTCCGCGGCAGGAGACCTCGCCAACTGGTCCACCGGGGCTCCCGACGCGATCCCCGCCGTGGGCGGCGCCATGGACCTGGCCATCGGCGCCAAGGAGGTCTTCGTGATGATGTCCCTCTTCGCCAAGGACGGAACGCCGAAGATCGTCGCCGACTGCACCTACCCGCTGACCGGGCTGGCCTGCGTGAGCCGCATCTACACCGACCACGGGGTCTTCCTGATCGAGCAGGGGCAGGACGGCCCGTCGGTCACGCTGCGCGAGGCCCATGGAATGAGCCCGCAGGAGCTCGCGGATCGACTCGACTTCCCACTCACCCTGCCTGCGGAGAACAGCTGGAGACCTGCACCCACGCAACGAGGCTGAATCTGCTGGTATAGTTGACAGCTGTGCCCAGGCGAGGGGGCGACGTCGGCGGATCAGCTTCCGCAGACTTCAGCCCCGTGATCGACGAGGCGAACTGCAGGACTTCATATCCGCCGCTCAGCGCGCGGAGAGCCTGGAATTCACTTGTCGTTGGCCTGGATCAATACGAATCCAACCAACGAAGGACTAATACCATGGCTGACAAGATCGTCATTCCCGCGACCAAGCGCACCGAATTCGGCAAGGGCGCAGCCCGCAAGGCCCGTCGTGATGACCTCATCCCCGCAGTGGTCTACGGCCACGGCGAAGAGCCCATCCACGTGACGCTCCCGGGACACCAGACTCACCTTGCAGTGCGTAACCCCAACGTGCTGATCACCCTGGACATCGAGGGCACCGAGCAGCTGGTGATCCCCAAGGCCATCCAGCGCGCGATCATCAAGCGCAACATCGACCACATGGACCTGCTCACCGTGCGCCGCGGCGAGAAGGTCGTCGTCGACGTCTACGTCGAGGTCACCGGCGAGCCCGCCGTCGGCTTCGAGTGGATCCTCGAGCAGGCCACCGTCTCCGTCGAGGCCGAGGCGACCCACCTGCCCGAGCACGTCATCGTGGACATCACCGACCGCGACGAGAACGCCCTCCCGGAGCACATCCAGCTGCCCGACGGCGTGACCCTGGCGCTCTCCGACATGGAGTCCCCGATCGTCTCCATCCACGAGCCCGCCGAGCAGGACCTGGGCGACGAGGAAGAGACCACCGAGGGTGAGGACGCCGACGACGAGACCACCGAGGGTGAGTCCGAAGGCGAGTCCGAGGAGAACTCCGAGGGCAACGAGTCCTGATCGGCTCGACGCACAACCTCCACTAGGCTCGAAGCATGGCTTCGCAGACGTGGATGATAGCGGGACTCGGGAACCCCGGGTCCCGCTATCGTCATACCCGGCACAATATCGGGCACATGGTGCTCGACGAACTCCTCGACCGCATGGACGCGAAGTACTCGCGCACCAAGCTCGGAGCCAAGGCCGTCGCGGCCCGGCTGGGCCCGGGCGGACCGAAGGTCGTCTTCGCGATCTCCGAGGGATATATGAACGTCTCGGGCAAACCGGTGCGCGGGCTGATGGACTACTTCTCGGTGCCCACCGAGAACCTGATCGTGGTCCACGACGAGGTTGACCTCGACTTCGGCCGGGCCAAGCTCAAGCGCGGCGGGTCCGAAGGCGGACACAACGGGCTCAAATCGATCACCACCCACCTGGGCGGGGACCGAGACTACCTGCGGGTCCGTGCGGGCGTGGGCCGGCCCCCCGGCCAGATGGACACCGCGGACTACGTGCTGCAGAAGTTCAGCGCCGCCGAGGAGAAGGAGCTTCCGCTGTTCATCGGACGGCTGGCAGATGCCGTGGAGACCCTGGTCGCCGATGGGCTCACGGCGGCCCAGAACGCGGTGCACTGAGAGGTGCTGCCGCGCCCTGGGCCGACGGTGACCAGAAGCGCATCGGCTGGAGGTGATCAGCCCCGGCCGGAGATCCAGGCGCTGACCTCGCGGGCCTGAAGATCCACGAACTTGCGCATGTACGGCTCGGCGGCGGCCTTGATCTTCTTGCCGATCAGCGGGATGTTCACGTTGACCTCACCGCGGACGGTGGAGAGCGTCTCCTGCTCTCCGCGGGCATGCAGGTTCTGCGCCGAGCTCGCCGACACCGGAGCCGAGGAGATCTTCACCTCGGTGTCCGCGCGGCGAGAGCCGCTTGCGTCCGGCGCGCCCCAGGCGTGGGTCACGTGCACGCTGACCTCGCCCTTGATGACCTTCTTCGCGATGTCCGGAAGCTTGTCCGCCGCCATCGACTGCTCGGTGACGATCTCGAAGGCGCCGTCCAGCGGTCCGTTGACCTCGAAGCTAAGCAGCTTTGCGCCGACCTTCTTGGACAGGTGTTCGTTGAAGTCGCGATCGGCATAGGCCTCGATGATGTCCTGCGCGCTGTGCGGGATCACGAGTTCGGTTTCAAGTGCCACGGGCAATCTCCTTCAGGTAGGTCAAGAGCTGTCTCGCGGTTGTTACCGCGAGATCAGCCACGCAACGTTCCCATTGTAAAGTTGCCCCGGTGACCCTCATGACTATTCTTCTGCTCCTGGGCGGGTTCGTCCTGCTCGTCGCCGGCGGCGAGGCGCTCGTCCGCGGCGCCTCCTCGCTCGGCAAAACCGTGGGGCTCTCCTCGCTGATCATCGGGCTCACCGTAGTCTCCTCGGCGACCTCTGCCCCTGAGCTGGCAGTCAGCGCCGGTGCCGCGCTGAGCGGCTCCCCAGGGCTTGCGGTCGGCAACGTCGTCGGCAGCAACATCGCCAACATCCTGCTGGTGATGGGCCTGACGGCGGTCTTCGGCGCGCTGATGGTCAAGGTTCAGCTGATCAAGGCCGACATCCCGATCATGATCGGGCTCTCGGTCATTGCCCTGCTGATGTCACTGGACGGCACCATCAGCACCCTGGAAGGCTCCACGCTGCTGGGCCTGCTGCTGGTCTACCTCGTGGTCACCATCGTCCTGGCCCGCCGGCAGACTCAGCGGGAGAAGAACGAGCCGACACCCGAGGGCGACGACGCCGCTCCCAGCGCCAGCCGCGCTGCTCCCGGCGCCACCCCTGCTGTCAGCGACGGCGCGAGCCCTGCTCCCGCCGACGGCGCGAGCGCCGCTCCCGCGGCCAGCGACACACCTGCCGAGAAGCGCTCGGCACGCGCGGGGGATTCCGTGAAGCCGACCCGGCCGGTGCGGACCTCGAAGCGCCGCTCCACGCTGATCGATCTGGTGCTGCTCGTCGTCGGCATCGCGCTGCTGGTCGCCGGTGCGCAGATGCTGGTGAGCGCCTCGACCACGATCGCGCAGGCGCTGGGCGTCAGCGACCTGATCATCGGACTCACCATCGTGGCCATCGGTACCTCACTGCCGGAACTGGCCACCAGCGTCATCGCCGCCCTGCGCGGCGAGCGGGACATGGCGGTGGGCAACCTGGTCGGCAGCAACATCTTCAACATCGGAGCCGTGCTCGGGCTGACCGCGGTCATCGCCCCCGGCGGCATCGACGTGGACCCTGCCGCAGTGAACTTCGACCTGCCGGTGATGATCGCCACGGCGCTGGTGCTGCTGCCGCTGGCCTTCACCGCCGCGGCGATCGGACGCTGGGAGGGGATTCTGCTCGTGCTGCTCTACGGCGCCTACGTCACCTACCTGGTCCTCGACGCCTCCACCCATGCGGCGCTGGAACCCTTCAGCGCCGCGATGCTGTGGTTCGTGCTGCCGATCACCGCGCTCTGGATCGCAGCCCTGGTGGGCTACGAGGTCGGAGTGCTGCGGAGTCGCCGGGCGGCCCGAGCCCAGGGACATGACGCCGCGCCCGCCGGGCAGCACCCACCCGGCCCCTCGTAGGACACCACCCGCGCCGTCCCTTGAACGGAACAACGAGTATCCTGTATGAGGCCGACTCTGCGGGCCCTCCCACCCCATAAAAAATCTGCTCCTGCATCGATCTGTAGGCGAAACGAGGCGTCACTCTCCCATGGCTCTTTCCGGTCTGCGCGCGGCCCTGACGGCGAACCCCTCCTATAAACGGGTGGCCTCCGCCGCCGCACACCCTGCCGCGGAGCGCACCGAGGAGCTGCAGATTTCCTCCACCACCGGTCTGCGCCCCGCGCTGATCGCCGAGATCTCCGCCAAGCTGCGCGGCACCAGCGCCACCGGCACCCTGCTGGCCGTCACGGCCACCGACCGCGAAGCAGATGAGCTGGCCACCTCGCTGGAGGCCTACGCCCCTGAGGCCGCCGTGGCGCATTTCCCGTCCTGGGAGACGCTGCCGCATGAACGGCTCTCGCCGCGCTCGGACACGGTCGGGCGGCGCCTCGGGGTGCTGCGACGGCTCGCGCATCCGGAGCAGACCGGGGGAGCGCTCGACGTCGTCGTCGCTCCGGTCCGTGCCGTGGTCCAGCCGCTGGTCGCGGGGCTCGGCGAGCTGGCCCCGGTCCGGCTGAAGGTCGGGGAGTTCGCCGACTTCGATCAGACCGTGGCGGAGCTGGCCGACGCCGCCTACTCCCGCGTGGACATGGTCACCCGGCGCGGAGAGTTCGCCGTCCGCGGCGGCATCCTCGACGTGTTCGCCCCCACGGACCCACACCCGGTGCGCATCGAGTTCTTCGGCGACGAGGTCGAGCAGATGCGCTGGTTCGCCGTGGCCGACCAGCGGTCCCTGGACACCGAGTCCACCGAACACCCCGACGTCCTCGACGCCGCCCCCTGCCGCGAGCTGCTGATCACCGACGCCGTGAAGGCCCGCGCCAAGGAGCTCATCTCGCAGATGCCGCATGCCGCGGACCTGCTCACCAAGCTTGCCGAGGGCATCGCCGCCGAGGGCATGGAGTCCCTCGCCCCGGTGCTGGTCCCGGAGATGGTCAGCTTCGTCTCCCAGCTGCCCGCCGGCTCGCTGACCGTGGTGATCGAACCCGAGAAGACCCGTGGCCGCGCCCATGACCTGGCCGCCACCAATGAAGAGTTCCTGGCCGCCGCCTGGTCTGCAGCCCCCGACGGCGCCGCCGCCCCGCTGGACGTCAGCGGCGCGCAGATCGGCAGCGAGCAGCAGGGCCTCTCCGCCGGCGCCTTCGCGAGCCTGGCTGAGACCCGCGAAGCCTCGATCGCCCACGGCGCCGGGTGGTGGTCGATGACCTCGCTGGGCCTGGACGAGGAGCTCGAGCAGGACGCCGACATCGTCTCCATCGACTCCCGCGAGCCCATCGGCTACCGCGGCAGCGTCGAGGACGTGATGACCTTCCTCGCCGAGCGCGCCAAGGCGAACTGGACCGTGGTGGTCACCACTGCCGCGGCCGGTTCTGCCCAGCGCGTCTTCGAGCTGCTCACCGAACACGAGGTCCCCTGCGTCCGGGTGGACACCCTCGAGGAGGCCCCGAGCTCGGGCCGGATCACCATCTCCACGGCCAATGTCTCCGAGGGCTTCGCCGTGGACCCGCTGCAGCTGGCGCTGCTGACCGAGTCCGAGATGCTCGGCCGGTCCATCCGCCAGGACTCCGGCTCCGCCCGGAAGGTGCCGGCCCGGCGTCGTCGTCATGTGGTGGACCCGCTCGCGCTCAAGCCCGGGGACTATGTGGTCCACGAGCAGCACGGCATCGGCCAGTTCGTGGAGCTCATCCAGCGCAAGGTCGGCTCCCCGCAGGCGATCAAGGCCGGCACCGCCGGGATCCGCGAGTACCTGGTGCTGGAATACGCGGCCTCCAAGCGCGGCGGCGCCAAGGACCGGCTGATGGTGCCCACCGACCAGCTCGACCAGGTCTCGCAGTACGTGGGCGGGGAGGCGCCGTCGCTGTCCAAGATGGGCGGCAGCGACTGGTCGCAGACCAAGCGCAAGGCCAAGAAGGCCGTCAAGGAGATCGCCGGCGAGCTGATCAGGCTCTACGCGGCACGCATGGCCTCCCGCGGGCACGCCTTCGGCCCCGACACACCCTGGCAGGGCGAGCTCGAGGACGCCTTCCCCTACGCCGAGACCCCGGACCAGCTCACCGCCAGCGACGAGGTCAAGGCGGACATGCAGCGCGAGATCCCGATGGACCGGCTGATCTCCGGTGACGTGGGCTACGGCAAGACCGAGATTGCGATCCGCGCCGCGTTCAAGGCGGTCCAGGACGGCAAGCAGGTCGCCGTGCTCGTGCCCACCACGCTGCTGGTCTCCCAGCACTACGAGACCTTCACGGAGCGCTACGCCGGATTTCCGGTCCGTGTGGCCCCGCTGTCCCGGTTCCAGACCGCGAAGGAGTCCAAGGAGAACCTCGCCGGACTGCGCGAGGGAAGCATCGACATCGTCATCGGCACCCACCGGCTGCTCTCCAAAGAGGTGGACTTCAAGGACCTGGGCCTGGTGATCATCGACGAGGAGCAGCGCTTCGGCGTCGAGCACAAGGAACAGCTCAAGAAGATGCGCACCAATGTGGACGTGCTGGCGATGTCCGCCACGCCCATCCCGCGCACCCTGGAGATGTCCATGGCCGGGATCCGGGAGACCTCCACGCTGGCCACCCCGCCCGAGGAGCGCCACCCGGTGCTCACCTATGTGGGGCCCTATACCGATAAGCAGGTCTCCGCCGCGATCCGCCGCGAGCTCATGCGCGAGGGCCAGGTGTTCTTCGTGCACAACCGGGTGTCCTCGATCGACGCCACCGCCGCACGGGTCCGGGAGCTGGTCCCGGAGGCGCGTGTGGAGGTCGCACACGGTCAGATGAGCGAGTCCCGGCTGGAGCAGATCATCCAGGACTTCTGGGAGAAGCGCTTCGACGTGCTGGTCTCCACCACGATCATCGAGACCGGCCTGGACATCTCCAACGCCAACACGCTCATCGTGGACCGCGCCTCCACCTACGGGCTCTCTCAGCTGCACCAGCTGCGCGGACGCGTGGGCCGTTCCCGGGAACGCGCCTACGCCTACTTCCTCTACCCGGCGGAGAAGCCGCTGGGCGAGGTGGCGCTGGAACGGCTGCGCGCCGTGGCCGCGAACAACGAGCTCGGTGCCGGCCTGCAGCTGGCCATGAAGGACCTCGAGATCCGCGGCGCCGGCAACATGCTCGGCGGCGAGCAGTCGGGGCATATCGCCGGGGTCGGCTTCGACCTCTACCTGCGTCTGGTCGGTGAGGCGGTCGCGGACTACCGCGGCGACGAGGAGGAGACCTTCACCGAGGTCAAGATCGAGCTGCCCATCAACGCTCACCTGCCGCACGACTACGTGCCCGGCGAGCGGCTGCGCCTGGAGGGCTACCGCAAGCTGGCCGCCGCCGACGCGGAGGAGAAGATCGCCGAGGTCGTCACCGAGTGGCAGGACCGCTATGGGGATCTGCCGGATCCGGTGACCAACCTGATCGAGGTGGCCAGGTTCCGCAACCGCGCGCGGGCGGCCGGGATCCACGACGTCGGCACCCAGGGCAAGTTCATCCGCTTCGGCCCCGTGGCGGAGCTCGCCGAGTCCAAGACCATGCGCATGGAACGGATGTATCCGGGCAGCCAGCACAAGGTCTCGATGAAGCAGGTGCTGATCCCGAAGCCCAAGACCAGCGGGATCACCGGGGCGGAGCTCACCGACGGAGAGCTGCTGGCCTGGTTGAATCAGGTCTTCGAGGCGATCTTCCCGCCAGTCTGAGGCGCCTTCTGGTGCCGGGGCGCCGCGAGGGCGAGCCCGTTGAGCGGGAGCTTCAGCGGCGTCCGGTTCACCAGCACGCCGATGCCCCAGCAGATCAGCAGCGCCGTCGCGGTGCGCAGCGGCGGGTTCTCCAGCTCGACCAGGCGCAGCAGCAGGTAGAGCACCAGGGCATGCAGGAAGACCACCAGTGTGGCCGTGCGCACCAGTTCCGAGATGACGACGCCGACGCCGCGCCCCCAACGGGAGGGTGCGGTGCGCCCCTGGCTCGCGCCGCCGAGCAGGGCATGCACGGTGGTGGAGAAGATCAGCACCAGCCCGATGCTGATCAGCAGGGCCAATGCGGGGGAGAGCAGGAAGGTGCCGAAGCCTGACCACTTGAAGTTCATGGTCTGCGCCCCGGCGACCACACCGCCGAAGCCCACCGCCGCGCAGGCCAGCCCGATCCAGGGCTTCGCAGGGAGGTTATGGCCGCGCGGAGTGCGCATGAAGCGGCCGAACCAGTGGCCGGCGAGCATGAACGCCATGCAGGCCGGCGCCAGGCCGATGCCCAGCGGGGTGTAGGCCATCGCGGAGTCCGGCAGCTCGACCAGAGTCAGCCCACCCAGGCCCACCAGCACCCCGACCCACCAGGGCGCCGCCAGCACCACGCGCAGCAGCAGCGCGGCGAAGAAGAGCACCGAGATGAACCAGAACGCCAGGAACGGCATGTCGGTCTCGGCCCCGCCGATCAGCGCACCGGGGATCGTGCCGGGCTCGAACGGCCACGGGCTGGGCTCCATGGCAAGCACGGCGACGCTGAGCAGCACCAGCCAGATCGCATAGGGCAGCGCGAGGGAGCGTCCGCGGACGCGGAGCTCAGCGCTGAAGCTGCGCGAGGTGGAGAAGAAGAATCCTGCGAGGAAGAAGAACAGCGGCATCCGCACGATCTGCAGGTAGGCCTCGCCCGGCATCCCTGGCCAGGCGTGACCGATGACCACTGCGGCGACCGAGATCACGCGCAGCAGGTCTATGCCGAGATTCCGGCTGCCGGAGACACGGGGAGCCGGAGAGGTCATGACAGCAGGTCAGTCCCGCATGCTCAGCGGACGTGCGGCTCCGCAGCCGACTCACGCGAGGAGGTGGCGCGCGATGCCATGGCATCCAGCGGCTCGCCGTGCTCGCCGTGGAGGTCCTGCTGCTCCAGGGAGTCGGAGCGACCGATGACCTCCTTGGCGACGAAGAATGCACCGCCGTAGAGGCCGATGAAGAACAGGCCGGGGATCCAGACCTGGTCCAGGTCCCAGAAGTTCAACGCGACGATGGAGCCCACGAGCATCAAGAAGACGATGAGGAATCCTGCGAAGTTCCCTACGAAGTTGCCCTGGCCCGAGTAGGCCTTGACCTTGCCGTTGCTGATCATGTGCTCCCCTTAGGATGCGATGCGGACTGCGCCAGAGGTCTTCTCAGTAACTCTCGGCAGCACCGGATGTGCTGGAATCTCTGTGTCCCACGATATCAAGAGAGGAGCTCGCTCCGATCCGTGTGGCGCCGGCGGCGACCATGGCTGCGGCGTCGTCATAGCTGCGCACGCCGCCGGAGGCCTTGATGCCGAGCCGGCCACCGACGAGGGCATGCATCACCTTGATGTCGGCCAGTGTGGCTCCTCCGCCGGCGAACCCGGTGGAGGTCTTCACGAAATCGGCCCCGGCGGTCTCCGCGGCCCGGCAGACCAGTTCCTTTGCGGCCTCGGTGAGCAGCGCGGTCTCCAGGATCACCTTGAGGATGGCCCCGCCTGCATGGGCGGCATCGGCCAGGGCGCGGATCTGCGCCTCGACATACTCCTTGTCCCCGGCATTGGCGGCGGCGATGTCCACGACCATGTCGACCTCTTCGGCGCCGAGCTCCACGGCCTCCACCGTTTCGGCCAGCTTCGAGGCTGTGGTGGTGGCGCCCAGCGGAAAGCCGACCACCGTGCAGGTCTTCACCGGGCTGCCGGCGAGCTCGGCGGCGACCACCGACACCCAGCGTGGGTTGATGCACACGGCCGCGAAGGAGTGTGCCTTGGCCTCGGTGACGATGCGGCGGATGGTGGCCTCGTCGGTGTCCGGCTTCAGCGCGGTGTGATCGATCAGCGGTGCCATCTCGGCCGGGGACAGGGTCTGGGTCATGGTGGTGTTCCTCAAAGTCGGGGGTCGGGATCTCGTCGGGGGACTGAGAAGCGCTCAGCTGAGCATGGTCTCCATGGACTTGCGCAGCTCATCGAGGCGGTGCGCAGCCTTGGCGCGAGCCTCGGTGATGACCTCTGCGGCGGCGTCGACCCCGGGGGTCTCGGCCACGGCCTCGAGGTAACACTTGACCTTGGGCTCGGTCCCGGAGGGGCGCACGATCACCCGATCGCCGGCTTCGGTGAGGTAGATCAGCGCGTCGGTCGTGGTGGCCTCGTTCAGCTCGGTGCCGGGCAGCGGGTCCTGTGTGAGGTCCAGCGACTCGACCACCGGGGAGCCTGCGATCTCGGTGGGAGCCTCGGCGCGCAGCGCGGCGGTGACCTTGCCGAGTTCGGAGAGGTCACTGACCCGGATGGTGACCTGGCCGGTGACGAAGACCCCGGCCTCGGCCGCGATCTCATCCAGCGCGTCGATCAGGCTGATGCCGCGGGACTTCAGCGAGGCCGCCATCTCCGCGAAGATCAGCGCCGCGGAGACGCCGTCCTTGTCCTTCACATGGGCGGGATCCACGTTGAAGCCGATGGCCTCCTCGTAGCCGAAGCTCATGTTCTGCACCCGCGCGAGCCACTTGAACCCGGTCAGCGTGGCGGCATGTCCGACGCCGCGCACCTGGCACAGGCGTTCCAGCAGCCGGGAGGAGACGATGGAGTTCGCCAACACGGGGGCCGCGTCGGGAGCCTCGGTGCTCTCCGGGGTGGGGGAGTTCAGCACCTGTGGGCGCAGCGGGCCGCGCTCGAGCAGGTGGCGTCCCAGCAGGGCTCCGATCTCATCGCCGGAGAGCTGACGCCAGTTCTCCGTGCGCTCGTCATAGACGGCGGCGGAGAGGCGGTCGGCGTCGGGATCATTGGCCAGGACGATGTCCGCGGCCTCGGACTCGGCGGTCTTCAGCGCCAGGTCCAGGGCGCCGGGCTCCTCCGGGTTGGGGAAGGCGGCGGTGGGGAAGTCCGGGTCGGGCTTGTGCTGTTCGGTCACCGGGGTCAGCGTGAAGCCGGCGGCGCGCAGCAGGGAGGCCACCATCTCGCCGCCCACACCATGCATCGCGGTGTAGACCACGTGCAGGTCACGCTGCGGGTAGGTCTCGGTGTCCAGCAGCTCCAGCGCCTCGGCCTCGTAGCTGCGGCGCGCCTCATCGGTGACCTGGTGCACGGGTGCGGTCTGTCCTGCGGCGCCCCGATCGCTGCCCGCGGCGCCGTCGGAGGCTTCCGCGGAGGCGTCCTTAGTGGCGTCGGACTCCACCAGCTCGGCGATCCGCGCGGCGATCTCGCGGTCCACCGGGGGGACGATCTGCGCGCCGACACCGAGACCGTCAGGTTCCAGGAAGCGGGAGAGCTCGCCGCCGAGGTAGACCTTATAGCCGTTGTCCTGCGGGGGATTGTGGCTGGCGGTGACCATGACGCCGATCTCGGCGTCGAGCACCAGCACCTGGCGGGCGAGCAGCGGGGTCGGGCCGGGGCGATCGAAGAGATGGACCTCCCAGCCGGCGGCGGAGAAGATCTCGGCCGTGTCGGCCGCGAACTCGTCGGACTGGTGGCGGGCGTCGAAGCCGATCACGATCTTACGAGCGGTCTGCAGCGCGTCCTGCGGGTTGTCCACGTTCTTGCGCGCCTCGGCGAGCTTCTCCTCGGCGTAGCTGAGCATCCCGGCTGCGGTCTGCCGGACCACGAGTCGGTTCATCCGCAGTGGTCCTGCCCCGAGCTCGGCGCGGAGTCCGGCGGTGCCGAAGGCCAGGCGGCCCGCGAAGCGACGCTCCAGCTCCTGGTGCGCGTCGGCGTCGGAGTTCTCTGCGCGCTGCAGCAGGTCCTGCAGCGTGGCGCGGGTGGCGGCGTCGGGGTCGGCGTTGATCCAGCGGCGGACTTCGCCGAACAGCTTCTCGGTCATGATGCTCTGCTCCATCTGAAGAGGTGGACTATGTGCTTGCTGGTGGTGCTGGCGATCAGGGGCTGAGGACGCGCGGCGATCAGGGGCTGAGAACCCGCCCGATGATCTTGGCGAGCAGGGAGGAGATCCGCGGGGCGGCTTCCCGGCCGGCCTCGAGCACCTCATGGTGGCTCAGCGCCTCGGGGGAGATGCCTGCGGCCTGGTTGGTCACCAGCGAGATGCCGAAGACCTCCATGCCGGCGGCGCGCGCCGCGATGGCCTCGAGTGCGGTGGACATGCCGACCAGGTCGGCTCCCATGGTGCCTGCCATCGCGACCTCGGCGGGAGTCTCATAGTGCGGGCCGGGGAACTGTGCGTAGACGCCCTGGGGAAGCTCCGGATCGATCTCCCGTGCGAGTCCGCGCAGGCGGGAGGAGTAGAGGTCCGTCATGTCCACGAAGTGCGCGCCGCGCAGCGACGAGGTGCCGGTCAGGTTCAGGTGATCGGAGATCAGCACCGGGGTCCCGGGAGCCCACTGCGGGTTCAGCCCGCCGCAGCCATTGGTGAGCACCATGGTCTTGGCGCCGGCGGCTGCCGCCGTGCGAACACCATGGGCCACGGCGTCGACGCCTCGACCCTCGTAGTAGTGGGTGCGTGCTCCGATGACGAGCACATGCGCTCCAGAGTCCGTGCGGATGACCTTGAGCGTGCCGCTGTGTCCCGAGACCCCCGAGGAGTGGAAGCCGGGGACATCCTGCGCGTCGACTTCGGCGACCAGCTCGCCGAGCTGAGCTGCGGCCTCGCCCCAGCCTGAACCCAGGGTGCAGGCCAGATCAATGGAATCCACGCCCACCTGATGCAGCAGGGACCGGGCGGCTTCCTCTGCGAGGAGATTCGCTGGCGCCGTCGGATCGTTCGTCGGGGTCAGTTCCGGGTGGGCGACCATATGCTCACCGGTCTGGGCAATGGGCTGGGTCTGGGATATGTCATCACTCACGGGAGCCAATCTACCGTCTGGGCTGGACGGATGGGGTGGCTGGGCTGGACAGATGGGGTGGCTGGGCTGGACGGATGGGGTGGCTGGGCTGGACGGGCGGGGCGTGCGGGTCGGACACGCGGGGCGGCTTGACCGGCCGCCGACGCGCGCGGCGTATGACATTGCCGGGGGAACTCGGCAGAATGGGGGCCGTGACTCCAACTAACTCGCACAGCCGCTTCGCCCCTGACCGCATCGCCATTCTGGGCGGGGGGCCAGGCGGCTACGAGGCCGCGATGGTCGCCGCAGACGCCGGTGCTGAGGTCACCATCGTGGAGGAGAAGGGGATGGGCGGGTCGGCCGTGCTCACCGACGTCGTCCCGTCCAAAACACTGATCGCCACCGCCGATGCGATGCGCCGGGTCAACCTCGCCACCGACTTCGGAGTGCGCTTCGGCCAGGGCAACGGCGATGAGAACCACGCCTGGGCCGACTTCTCCAAGGTCAACGAGCGACTGTTGAAGCTCGCGCAGAGCCAGTCCCACGACATCCACGCCACATTGGAGTCCTACGGGGTGCGTGTGGTGATCGGGCGCGGCAAGGTCATGCCTCCGCACAGCATCGAGGTCACCTCGGGTGCACATGAGGGAGAGGTCATCGAGGCCGACGCCGTCATCGTCGCCACCGGGGCCCACCCCCGCGAGCTGCCCTCCGCCAAGCCGGACGGCGAACGCATCTTCAACTGGACCCAGGCGTACAACCTCACCGAGGTCCCGGAGCACATGATCGTGGTCGGTTCAGGAGTCACCGGCGCTGAGTTCGCCTCGGCGTACCGCCGCCTCGGCGCGGAGGTCACGCTCGTCTCCTCCCGCGAGCAGGTGCTCCCGGGAGAGGATTCCGACGCCTCACAGGTGCTGGAGCACTCCTTCGAGCGCGTCGGCGTGCACGTGGCCTCGCTGACCCGCGCGGAATCGGTGCAGCGCACCGAGACCGGCGTGGAGGTCACGCTGACCAACGGCGAGGTGCTCAAGGGTTCGCACTGCCTGATGGCGGTCGGCGGCATCCCCAACACCACCGGCATCGGGCTCGAAGACTGCGGCGTGGAGATCTCCGAGTCAGGACATGTCCAGGTGGACACCGTCTCGCGGACCACCGCCAACAACATCTACGCCGCCGGAGACTGCACAGGGGTGATGCCGCTGGCCTCGGTGGCAGCGATGCAGGGACGGGTCGCCGTCGCCCATATGAAGGGCGAGAGCGTGAAGCCGCTGAAGCTCCACCAGGTCGCCTCGAACGTGTTCACCTCTCCGGAGATCGCCACCGTCGGCGTCACCCAGGACCAGGTGGACTCGGGCAAGTACCAGGCCGACGTGGTCAAGCTCAACCTCGCCACCAATGCCCGCGCGAAGATGATGAACATCCGCGAAGGCTTCGTGAAGATCTTCTCCCGCAAGGGCTCGGGCACGGTGATCGGCGCCGTGGTGGTCGCACCACGGGCCTCCGAGCTGATCTTCCCGCTGGCGCTCGCGGTCACCCATAAGCTGCACGTGGACGACGTGGCCACCACCTTCACGGTGTACCCCTCGCTGACCGGATCGATCTCCGAGGCAGCTCGCCGCCTCCACCTGCACGTCACCGACCCCGAGGACTGAACCCCGCATGAGCAGACGCCCACCCGCTGGTCCAGAACGTTCCCCGCGCACCGGCCCGGTGCGCATCCCGACAGCGGTGGACGCCTTCGCCGAGGAGTACTACGAGCGGCTGCTGGCGCTGAACCCAGAAGAGGCCACCGTGCTCGGTCGGCCCGGGGTGGAGACGCAGTACGCGGACTACTCTCCGGCCGGCCGCGAGGCGATGGCCCAGATGCAGCGTGAGGCGCTCGCCCAGCTCAGCGAGCTGACGCCGGTGGATTCGATCGATGAGGTCACGCTGCATGCGATGGCTGAACGGATCGGCCTGGACGTCGCTCTGCACGAGACCGGCCGCACCGAGCTGAACAACCTGGCCTCCGCCCCGCAGGGGGTGCGCATGGTGCTGGAGCTCATGCCCGCCGAGACGGAGGCAGACTTCGGGCACATCGCCGGAAGGCTGAGCAACCTGCCCGCCGCGTTGGACGGCTACTGGGAATCGCTGCAGGAGTCCGCACGCCGCGGCCACATCCCGGCCCGCCGTCAGGTTCAGGCCGTGGCCCAGCAGTGCAGGAGCTACTCCGAGCACGACGGCGCACTCTCCGGCTATTTGCGAGACGCCCGGACCGCAGGGGTCAGCGCCGCGAACCAGGCGGCGCTCGCCGCGGGCACCTCGGCCGCCCAGGAGGCCTACCGGCTGCTCGCCGAGCGCCTGGAACGCGAGCTGCTCCCCGAAGCTCCGGAGACCGACGCCGTGGGCATCGAGCATTATCGACTCGCCAGCCAATACTTCACCGGCACCGAGCTCGATCTCGAAGAGACCTATCGCTGGGGTCTGCAGGAGCTGAATCGGCTCGTCGCGGCCCAGCAGGAGGTGGCGGCGGCGATCAAGCCGGGAGCCACCATCGAGGAGGCCAAGGAGATCCTGAATGCTGATCCGGCCCGCCAGCTGATCGGGACCCAGGCGCTGCAGGAATGGATGCAGCGCCTCTCGGATGAGGCCGTCGCGGCGCTGAAGGATGTCCACTTCGACATCCCCGCGCCGATGGACGTCCTCGAGTGCATGATCGCCCCGACCCAGGACGGCGGGGTCTACTACACCGGCCCCAGCGACGACTTCTCCCGACCCGGACGGATGTGGTGGTCGGTCCCGCCCGAGGACGAGAGCTTCAGCACCTGGACCGAGACCACCACGGTCTACCACGAGGGAGTCCCCGGCCATCACCTGCAGATCGCCACGGCCACTCTGGTGAAGGACCGGCTGAACTCCTGGCGCCGCCACGGCAGCTTCGTCTCAGGCTTCGCGGAGGGGTGGGCGCTCTACGCCGAGGAGCTCATGGCGGAGCTCGGCTTCCTCACCGACCCCGGTGACCTGATGGGCATGTACGACATGCAGCGCATGCGCGCGGCACGTGTGATCTTCGACATCGGCGTCCACTGCGGATTCGACGCCCCGGAGGACTGGGGTGGCGCGGCCTGGACCCCTGAGCTGGGGAAGGAGTTCCTGCGCGCCCACCTGCCGATCTCGGCCGCGCAGCTGGACTTCGAGTTCACCCGCTACCTCGGGTGGCCGGGCCAGGCGCCGTCCTATAAGGTCGGTCAGCGCGTCTTCGGGCAGATCCGCGCGGAACGCGAAGAGGCAGCACGCGCCGCGGGCGAGCACCTCGATCTGCGCGCCTTTCACACGGAACTATTGGAGCTGGGAATGATCGGGTTGGACACACTGCGTTTCGCGATGCGGCCATGAGACTGTTCGCCGGCCGAAGCCGAGACTTCTCCGCCCGCCCCTCCGTCGAAGTCGAGGGGGGCCGCCTTGAGCTGCGCCCGCTGCGCATGGCAGACGAGCACCGCTTCATGGCGCTGCGCGTGATCAACACCGACTGGCTCGCCCCCTGGGATGCGACCACCCCGGAGAACCCGGCCCCACGCAACTCCTCCGCGGGATTCAAAGACATGGCGCGCACGCTCATCCGTGGAGCCCAGGCCGGCACGCACCTGCCCTGGCTCATCTGGTTCACCCCGGTGGGGGAGCAGCCGCTGCTGATCGGACAGCTCACCGTGGGCCCGATCATCGGCGGCTCGGCCCGCACCACCTCGCTCGGCTATTGGCTGGACGAGCGCTACGCCGGACGCGGTCTGATGACCTTCGCCGTGGCGCTCGCGGCGGATCACCTGTTCTTCGAGCGCGGGCTGCACCGGGTGGAGATCACCGTGCGTCCCGAGAACGTCGCCAGCCTGCGCGTGGTGGAGAAGCTCGGCTTCCGTGAGGAGGGGATGCGCCCGCGTTTCCTGCACATCGATGGCGACTGGCGCGATCATCGCAGCTTCGCGCTGACCCAGGAAGAGATAGGCGACGGACTCGTGGCGCGTTGCCGCGGATCACAATCCGGCATCGGATAAGCTCGCCCTGTACTTCACACAGGTCAGGGGGCTGGAGATGCTGGGCATTGCACACACCGAGAGCGCGTTCCTCGCTGCGGTGGAGAGCCTGCCCATCCCGTCCTCTGCGCTGATCGCGTTGATCGCCGTGCTCTTCCTCGGCACCCTGGTCCTGCGCGGACAGCGGCAGGACAGCAGCTACGCCGCCGCTGCGCAGGCCTCCTCCGAGGAGGCTCCGAGCACCGCAGCCCACCCCCACATCCACCGAGGGGCGAACATGTCCGCGAACACCGAATCTTCCCCCAGCGCCGGTCGAACCGAGAGTCGCACCGAGAGCGCCACGACCGAGAACCCCGGCCCCGTCACCGCGCAGAGCGCCCCGGCTGATGACGAGTCCAAGGACCGTCCCAGCACCGGATTCCATCTGCACTGGGGCCGGATCACCGTCGCCCTGATCGGTGTGCTGGCCCTGATCTCCGCCGTCGTCACCGGAATCCTTGCGCCGCTGACCGCTCTGCCCGCGGCAGTGCCGCTCGCAGCCGGCGGAGTCTTCCTGCTCTCGCTGGTGACCATGCGCACCATGGCCTTGGTGCGCCGACGCAAGAGCCGGCGTCGTCGGGTCCAGGCGGCCATCGACGAAGCCATGAATCCACTGCAGGCGCGGCCTTGGGAGTCCACCGCAGACAAGGGTCTCTTTGATGCGCTGAGCGCCGATGAGCGCGGCGCCGGGGGCCCCAACTCCTTGCAGCAGATCGACGAGGACGGGCTCCCGGTGGGCCTGGAGCGGACCTTCAGTCCGGAACATGCAGATTCCGGTCCCGTGCTGGGCACCGCCGCGGAGCCTGTCGGCCCCTGGCAGCCGCGCGCCGTACCGCGTCCGAAGTACCTGGATCTGGACAAGGCCGAGCGGCTGGAACCGACGCCGCTGCCGGTCGAGGATCGCACACCCACCAGTGATGCCAAGCTCACCCAGCGTCGATTCGTCGAGACCCCTGCCGCGGCGGAGGAGACGGCTCCGCAGGAGGATTCACTGAACCTGGACGAAGTGCTCAAGCGCCGGCGCGCCTGATGTCCCACGGCATGACCTCAGCGGAGCTGGAAGCCAAGCAGCTGGCCTTCATGGAGTCCTACGACGCCCATTCGCCGGTGGCCGAGGCCATCCAGCACACCGGGGTCTACGCCACCAGCGTGCACCTGGAATCCCTGCAGCACCGTCCCGGCGCAGGGGTCACGGGCATCTACCGTGTGGCCACCGGGCGCCCGGTCGTCCCGCGCGGAGGCCCCTCCGGGTCCTATACCGAGACCTCGGACCACGTGGACGAGCTTTACGTTGGCATGACCACGGAGCCGGTCTCCGCCGAGTCAGACGGGGTGGTCCATTCGCACAGCCCCTACGGGCGGCTCTCCATCTGGCAGCACCCGCTGGACCCGGCGCTGCCCGGGCTGCGGGTGGCCACCGACCCTGAGTCGGTGCGCCGGGTCTGGGGAGACGGCCGGAAGCTGGTCAGTCTGGAGACCATCAGCTACCGTCCGCTGCGCCGGGCAGTGATCGCGGCCCAGTTCGACGACGGCGCCCGGCTGTTCCTGAAGGTGCTGCGCGCCAAGCGGGCGGATCAGCTGCATACGCGTCACCGGCTCCTGCTCGAGGCGGGCGTGCCCACCGCGGTGCCGGTCCGGGAACCCGTGGAGGACGTGGTGGCGCTGCGCGAGGGGCCCGGCGAGTCCCTGGCCGAATACTTCCTCGCCGATGGTGCCGCCACGACGTCTCCGGCACAGTTCATGGAGCTTCTCGACCAGCTTCCGGACAAGGTGATGACCCTGCCCGCGCGGGATGCCTGGACCGACCGGCTCTCGGCCTACGCCACGGCGGCCAGCTCGGCCCTGCCGGGGGAGGCAGACCGGATCCGCGCCCTGGCCTCGCATATCGCCGCGGCGCTGCCGAAGACGGACCGGGGTCAGGTGGTCCCCACACACGGCGACTTCTATGAGGCCAATCTGCTCATGCACGACGGCCAGGTCTCCGCGCTGCTCGACGTCGACTCGCTGGGACCCGGGCACCGGGTGGATGACCTCGCCTGCTTCCTGGGCCACCTCGCGGTGCTGCCCGCCGTGGACGCTCGCTATGTGCACGTTCCTGCGGCGTTCCAGCGCTTCGCCACCGGGTTCGCCGCCACGGTCGACCCCCGGGCACTGCGAGTGCGCACCGCCTCGGTCGCGTTGTCCCTGGTGGCCGGGGCCCGTGACACCCGCGGGCAGTCCTGGCAGAAGCATGCGGAGCACCGGCTTGCCTGTGCCGAGGCCGTGGTGGGACTGCGCGCCCCGACCCCCGACCTCCCGGCCTGGCCCGAGCTCCAAGCCCCCTGACCAATAAGCGCACTGACCCTAGAGCTCGATCGAGGCAGTCACTCACCTCACCCGTGCACCGGTCTGGCACTCTCTGGAGGTTCTCCGACCTCGTGGATGGTGTGGCCGCTGCAGGCCGCCTTGGTGACGCTGGCCCGCTCGATCCTTTCCACGGCAAACCACCGCATCGCGTCGCGCAGGCAGCACCACCCGATCAGGTACCACCGGCCGTTTGTGGAGGCGAACAGCACCGGCTCGACATCACGGGTGGTCGTGGTGCCGTCTCGTGACGTGTAGCGGAGGCGAATCACCCGCTGCTCGGCCATCCCCTCCTCGAGCGCTGATCTGACAGCGCGCGAGGATGAAGGAGGCACGTTGACCCAGACACGGTGGGCCAGCTCGTCGGCCTGCGCTCGGGTCTTGGGATCGAGGACGTCCATGATCTTCCGGACGCCCGCCGCAGACAGATCCGCGTAGGGAGCATCGGGTGCGGCGGACACAGCTGCCATGAGCGCCACGGCCTGCGCCGGGGAAAAAGTGACAGGGGGCAGTGACGCACTCTTGGCCAACCCATAGCCACCGCCCGGACCCGGGCGAGACCAGATCGGCGCGCCGCTGTTCTCCAGCGCGTCGAGGTCTCGATGGACAGTCCGCACCGAGACCTCGAACTCTCTCGCCAACCGCGCAGCGGAGATTCCCCGCGCGCCGCTGCGACGCAGCGTCTCGGACAGGGCATGAAGACGTTCGGCTCGCTTCACCGTTCGGACCCTTGCAAATTCATGACATAAATCATGACACACCTTTGTCGATCCGTGGTGGGAGAGTCGGCACATGACAACTACTACGAGCAGTCCGACCCTCGTCCTCATCGCCGGCCATTGGCTGGGAGCATGGGCATGGAACGAAGTCCTGGAACACCTCGACACCGACCACACTCGCGCCGTCGCGATGACCCTGCCTGGTCTCGACGGCGACGACACCGACCGCGCGGAGAAGACTCTCGACGATCAGGCAGCATCGATCCGGGACGTCATCGCTCAGCAGGATGATCACCCCGTGATTCTCGTCGCGCACAGCGGAGCCAACGCCCCCGTCAGCCTCATTCTCGACCGGCACCCAGAGCTTGTCTCCCGCGTCCTGTGGGTCGATTCCGGCCCCGTGGCAGACGGCAGCGTCTTCGCTCCTGATTTTCCGGAGGACCTCGAAGAACTGCCGTTGCCTGCATTCGATGTTCTCGGGCAGCAGGCAAGCCTCGAAGGCCTGAGTGCCGAGGCCCTCGAGCGATTCCGCGCCAGGGCTGTCCCGGAGCCTGCCCTGGTGCTCCGTCAGCCCGTCGAGCTCGTGAACGAGTCGCGCCGAGGCGTCCCGACGACGTTGGTGTGCTGCTCCCTCTCGGGTGAGCAGGTGGTGGAGCTCATCCAGGAGGGTCACCCCATGTTCGCCGAGGTCGCGAATCTCGAAGACGTGGACATCATCGACCTCCCCACGGGCCACTGGCCCATGTGGAGCCGTCCCCGCGACCTCGCCGAGGTCATTGGGTCGGCGGCCAAGCCCGCGGTCCAGGTCAGGCTCAGCTGCGCATCCGGCGCTTGAGCCGGGTCAGCTTCCGGCGCAGGTCCGCGGCGGCCTCTGCCTTGCCCTGGCGCATGAGGGCTTCGATCTGCCCTTCGAGCGCATCGGCCATGAGCGAGGGGCTCGCTTCACGCTCATCGGTGGACATCCGGAAGATGGTCTCCGCCTCGTCGGCGCGGCCCATCTCCAGCAGCACCTTGGCGGCGAACACCTCGGCGTCGCCGGCGGCGTCATCATCTCCGGCTTCGACGAAGAGGTCTGCCGCCTCCAGGCCTGCCGCCACGGCCTTGGTGCCCTCACCCAGGGCGGTCCACCCGCGGGCCAGTGAATCGGTGATGTCGGCACGCTGCCAGGTGGTGCCGTGCTCGGCGGCGAGGTTCAGTGCCCGGTCCAAGTGCGCGATGCCGGCCTGATCCTCGGAGCGGGTGAGCAGATGACCCAGCGAATGCAGCGCCTGCAGCAGCACCAGCGGGTCCATGTCCTCGGTCCGCTCGACCAGCTTGAGCCCCTGCTCGTAGTGGCTGCGCGCGAGGTCGAGTCGCTCCAGGGAGGCCGCGAGGGCGCCGGCGGCCAGGTGCGCGCGGGCTGCCTCTTCGGATTCCTGGACCTCGAGGAACAGCTCTGCGGCCTCGTTCCAGTGCGACATCGCCTCGACCGGGCGGCGTAGCTGGGTGACGGCATGACCGAGGCCCATCAGCGCACGCGCTCGGGTGGATCGGTCTTCGTCGGTTCCTGCCAGGCGCACGGAGAGCGCGTCGAGCACCTTCTCGGCCTCGGCATGGTCCTCGAGCTCCAGCAGCTGCTGGCCGAGTGCCAGGCTGAGCAGCCGGGATTCGCTGAACTCTCCCAGCTCAGCCTGTTGGACGGCGATCCGCCAGGCGAGGACTGAGGCTTCGCCGTCGTCCTCTTCGCTGGTGAGCCCACCCAGCAGGGCGGCGGCGGAAGCGGCACCCTTGCGCACCTGTGCGGCTGCGTAGAGCTCCACGGAGCTCAGCGCCGCCTCGATGGCCTGGGTGTTGCGGTCCTGGTGGTGGTGGATGGTGGCCTGCAGCATCGCCATGGCACCGCGGACCGCGCGGTTGGTCGGGGCAGCGACCACCAGCTCCGCCGTGCTCAGCGACTCCTCAGGCTCGCCGCACAGCAGCAGGGTATGCGCCAGGAACATCCGCGCCCCGGCAAGCGCCTCGGGATGGTCCAGCTGCTCGAGGATGGTGCAGGTCTCGCGGACCAGCGGCAGTGTGGCTTCGGGGCCCTCGTCCTGGAGCCGACGCACGGCCAGTGAGGAGAGCACATCGGCGAGCTCCACGGAGGGTGTTCCTGCGGCCTCGTCCTCGGCGCGCAGATCCTCAGCCACTCGGGCAAGGATCTCGCCCTCGACCCGGTCGGGCTCGCGCAGCAGCATCGGTCCGAGGTCCTCTTCGACCCGTGCCTGGCGGGACCGGCCGAGGCTGCGCAGCAGTTCGATGCGCCGGGCGCAGAAGGGGGCTGAGGCCTCGGAGTCGCCCCGCATCTCGTGGACTCCGGCGAGGATCCGCAGCAGCATCAGCTGATTCTCCGGGTCATCGCTGCCGGGGGAGCGCAGCCCCGCCTCAGCGGCCTCGGCGGCTCCGCGGTACCGTTCGCCGTAGGCGCCCTCGTAGGCGAGGTCCAGCCATCCGCGGGCGTCGTGCGCGGGCACAGCTGTCCCACCGGCGGCCTGGATCAGGGCCGTCAGACGCGGGAGCAGCGGACTCGTCATCTGCACCAGAGTATCCCCGATCCGGCGCCGCCGTAGAATGGCGGCTATGACTTTCAGCCCCCCTGCGCCTCGGCGTGTTCGCAGTGCTGCCGGGCTGACCTCGCTGGCTGCTGTCGGCGCGCTGCTGGTGAGCGGGTGCTCCTCACCTCCGCCGGCGGAGGAGCCCACCGGAAGCGCCGCCGAGCGAGCCTGGACCATCGCCGTGGGGGAGCACGAGCTGGACCAGACGATCGCCAACGTCTACGCGCTGGCGCTGACCTCCCGGGAATCTCCCACAGTGGTGGAGCCCCAGGAGCAGGCCACCGGCGCTCTGGTGACCGAGGGCGGGGCAAACCTGGTCATCGGACGAACCATGGCACTGGCCCAGCAGCTGGACCAGGAGGGATGGGCGGCGTTGGACCAGCCCAGCTCTGCGGATCTGGTGGCCCTGATCGAAGGCGGGCTGGATGATGACGCCGAGCTCCTGGATCCCTCGGCAGCCGTGCTGGACAGCGCGTTGGTCATCACTTCCATCACCGCCGAGGAGCGCGAGCTCTCCACCGCCGGTGAGGTGGCAGACCCGGAGTTCGCCGATGCCTGCGACGAGCTGCGCATCGGGGTGCGCCCGGATCTGCCGGACCCCGCCCCGCTGCTGGCGGAGGTCTACGACTGTGAACCAGCCGCGATCTCGGTGGCCGGGGAGGACGAGCTGGTCCGCGGTGTCATCTCCGCACGACTGGACGCCGCCATCCTCACGGCGTCACATCCCAGCATCGAGGAACAGCGGCTGGTCGCCCTCACCGACGCCGAACGCGCCTTCCCGCAGGAGCAGTTCATCCCGGTGGTCTCCACCGAGGTCGCCGAGGGGGTTCCGGAGATCACGGCGGAGCTGGCTCAGGCCCTCGACGACGACGCCCTGGTCACCCTGCGTCGGCTCACCGACGGCGACCAGGGGCTGGGCCCCCAGGAGGCCGCAGAGTACTGGCTGGTCCAGGAGGGATTCATCGCCGAGCCCGAGGACTGGGGCTGACCCGTCTTCGGGGAGGTCATGGAGACTTGCCGGGAGGATGTCATGTCCCGCCTGATGCCCGTGTATAAGGCACAATCTGTTCATGGAGGAATTCGAGGACTTCACCCAGGCTCAGAAGCTCCGCAACGTGCGTTACGACGTGCGTGGCCCGATCGCTGTAGAAGCCGCGCGACTTGAACGTGCCGGGCATCGAATCACCAAGTTGAACATCGGCAACATGGCGCCCTTCGGCTTCGATGCACCGGACGCGATCCTGGTCGACATGATCAAGAATCTCCCCACGTCACAGGGGTATTCCGAGTCTCAGGGCATCTACTCGGCGCGCACCGCGGTGGCCCAGTACTACCAGTCCCGCGGCATGCGTGACGCCGAAGTCTCAGATGTGATCCTCGGCAACGGCGTCTCCGAGCTGATCACGATGGTCCTCCAGGCGATGATCAACCCCGGCGACGAGGTGCTCATCCCCGCCCCGGACTACCCGCTGTGGACCGGCATCACCACGCTGTGCAGCGGGCGCGCGGTGCACTACATCTGTGATGAGGAGAACCACTGGTGGCCGGACCCCGAAGAGGTGGAGTCCAAGATCACCGATCGGACCAAGGCGCTGGTCATCATCAACCCCAACAACCCCACCGGTGCGGTCTACCCGCGCGAGATCCTCGAAGCCATGGTGGACATCGCCCGGCGACACAACCTGATGCTGCTCTCCGACGAGATCTACGAGAAGATCACCTTCGACGACGCAGAGATGATCAACGCCTGCACGCTCGCCGACGACGTCTTCACGATCACCTTCTCCGGGCTGTCCAAGACCTGGCGCGTGGCCGGGTTCAGGTCGGGCTGGCTCTACATGTCCGGACCCAAGCATCGAGCGAAGAACTACATCGAGGGTCTGAACCTGATGTCGAATCTTCGGATGTGTCCCAACGTCCCGGCGCAGCACGCGATCCAGACGGCGTTGGGCGGTTATCAGTCCGTGGAGGAGTTCATCCGGCCCGGCGGCAGGATCTACGAGCAGCGCAATATCGCGCATAAGCTGCTCTCCGAGATCGAGGGCGTGGACGTGCACCAGGCCGACGGTGCGCTGTACCTGTTCCCGCGGCTGGATCCGAAGATCTACCCGATCCAGAATGACGAGGCCTTCGTGATGGAGCTGCTGCGCCAGCAGAAGATCCTGGTCTCGCATGGTCGAGCGTTCAACTGGATCGACGACAACCATTTCAGGCTGGTGTCGCTGCCTCCGGTGGAGGAGCTCGAGGAGGCGATCGCGGGCATCGCGGACTTCCTCGCCGCCTACCGGGACGCCTTCGCCCGTTCCTGACCCGGACGCAAGGCCGGGTCCTGGGCGGACGCGAAACTCTGCGCTGCCGGTGCAGTCCATGAGACGCTCAGCATACGAAACGACGCGACTCTTCCAGTTGGAAAGGTGCAGGATAGAACAGTGCGCAACCTCAGGATGCAGGAATTCGAAGACTTCACCCAGTCGCCCAAGCTCCAGGACGTCAGGTACGACGTGCGTGGACCCATCGCGCAGGAGGCCGCCCGGCTGGAGCGTGAGGGTCACGCGATCACCCGCCTGAACATCGGCAATCCCGCGCCCTTCGGGTTCGAGGCGCCGGACTCCATCCGGATGGCGATGATCAGCAATCTGCATGACGCGCAGGGTTACTCCGACTCGCAGGGCATCTACTCGGCGCGGATCGCGGTGGCGCAGTATTACCAGGCGCGCGGGATGACCGAAGCCGACCCTTCCGACATCTACCTGGGCAACGGGGTCTCTGAGCTGATCTCCATGGTGCTCCAGGCGATGCTGGCCCCGGGAGACGAGGTGCTGATCCCCGCCCCGGACTACCCGCTGTGGACCGGCGCCACGACGCTGGCCGGTGGGAAAGCGGTGCACTACATCTGCGACGAGAACAACAGCTGGTGGCCGGATCCTGAGGAGATCGAGTCCAAGGTCACCGATCGGACCAAGGCGCTGGTCATCATCAACCCGAACAACCCTACGGGTGCGGTCTACCCGCGCGAGATCCTGGAAGCGATGGTCGACATCTGTCGGCGGCACAACCTGATGCTGCTCTCCGACGAGATCTACGAGAACATCACCTTCGAGGGCGCCGAGATGGTCAACGCCTGCACGCTCTCCGATGATGTCTTCACGATCACCTTCTCCGGGCTCTCGAAGACCTGGCGTGTGGCCGGCTTCCGTTCAGGCTGGATCTACGTCTCCGGACCCACACATCGCGCCAAGAACTACCTCGAGGGCCTGACACTGCTGATGAACATGCGCATGTGCGCCAACGTCCCCGCTCAGCACGCCATTCAGGCGGCGCTCGGCGGGCACCAATCCATCGAAGATCTGATCGACCCCGGTGGGCGGCTGTTTGAACAGCGCGAGACCGCCTACCGGCTGCTGCGCGAGATCGAAGGCGTGGAGGTCCACCAGGCCGACGGCGCGCTCTATCTGTTCCCGCGGCTGGACCCGGAGATCTATCCGATCGAGAACGACGAGCAGTTCGTCATCGAGCTGCTGCGCCAGCAGAAGATCCTGGTCTCCCACGGACGCGCCTTCAACTGGATCGACGACAACCACTTCAGGCTCGTGACGCTGCCTGCCGTCGAGGACCTCGAGCACGCCATCGGCGGGATCGCCGAGTTCCTCGCGGAGTATCGGGACGCGGCAGCCCGCGCCTGATCTGGCCTGCTCTGCACGAGAGCTGCGCCTGGGCCGTGACGGATCGGAGCCTTCGGGTCAGCTGTCCTCGGTGAGCTCGGCGCGGACCTCTTCCAGACGGGTTCGGGCCCCGTCCAGCCAGCGCTCACAGCGATCGGCCAGGGCCTCGCCGCGCTGCCACAGCGCCAGTGACTCCTCCAGAGGAGCGCCGCCGGTCTCCAGCTTGGTGACCACAGCGACGAGTTCCTCGCGGGCGCGCTCGTAGCTCATGGTCTCGATGTCCTGGGTCTGCGCGGCGGCGAACTCGCTCGCAGTGGAGCCAGAGCCTGCGGATTCTCCGGCGTGGGGTGCTTCGGTCACTGTGCTGCCTTTCGATTCTGAGGGGTGTTCTGGTCCCGGGGGTAGATCTCCTCCGCGCGGGCGGTGAGCTCTCCGGAGGCCACCATGATGCTGAGCTGGTCCCCGCGGGTCAGCGTCCCTGCCTCGCGCAGGACCTCCCAGCCGGCTTCCCGCTGGGCCTGGACGACGGCGTAGCCACGGTCGAGGGTGGACTGCGGAGACAGTGAACGGACCCGGGCGCGGGTGTGGGAGACCCAGTCGGTGCCCCGTGCCAGTGCGGATTCCATGCCGAAGAGCGCGCGACGGCGCAGCCCCGCGAGCTCCTGGGAGCGGACGGAGAGCATGTCCTGGGGCTGGGCCAGCACCGGACGAGAGCGCACGGCCTGCAGCCAATCGGTCTCTCGGCGCAGCAGTCGCTCCACTCCGGAGGACATGCGTTCCCGTGCCTGGCTGAGATTCTCACGCTCCTGAGCCTCGTCCACCACCAGCAGCTTGGCTGCCCCGGTGGGGGTCGAAGCGCGCATGTCAGCGACCTCGTCGAGCAGCGGCCGGTCCGCTTCATGCCCGATGGCTGAGACCACCGGGGTGCGCGCCGCCGCCACGGCCCGGATCAGCCGCTCATCGGAGAAGGGCAGGACGACCTCTTCCAGGGCGCCTCCGCCCCGGGCGATCACGATCACCTCGACGGAGGCGTCGGCGTCGAGCTCTGCCAGAGCGGCGGCCACCTCCTGGGGTGCGGTGGGTCCCTGAGTCGCGACCTCACGGATCTCGAACTGGGCGGCCGCCCAGCGGGCATGGGTGTTGCGCAGGATGTCCTTCTTGGCGTCGGAGTTGCGGCCTGTGATCAGCCCGATGCGCAGCGGCAGCACCGGAAGCGACTGCTTCAGCTCGGCCCGGAAGAGTCCTTCGGCGGCCAGCTTCTGCTTGAGCTGTTCGATCCGGGCCAGCAGGTCTCCGAGCCCGACAGGCTTCATCTGCTGGGCCACCAGGGAGAGTCGCCCGGATTTCTCATAGAGATTCGGCTTGACCAGAGCGACCACTCGCGACCCGGGGGAGACGGTCCCGTTCAGCCCGCCCGCCACGGTGCGCCACGCGACGGTGGAGAAGGAGACCTCCTGCTCCAGATCGCGAAGCGTCATCCAGGCGTTGCCGTTGCGCAGGTTGAACTCCACGAGCTGCCCCTCGACCCAGGTGGGTGGGGCCATCTCGATATGGGCCTTCAGCTTGCTGGAATAGGTGCTCAGCGGCCACGGCGTCTCGGCGGAGGTGTCTTGGGCCTGTGCCGGCTGGCTCATGCGCTGCTCCTGCTCATCGAAGAATTCTTCCCCTCGACGGTCTCACCCGGAAGGTTCTGTAAGGTGCTCTACAGCCTATGCCACCCCTCTGACACGCCTGAAGGAGTTATCCCCATGCGTCAGGTCTTCAGCGTGATCGTGCTGCTGCTCGCCGCGCTGCTTGCAGCTTCCTCCCTTGCGGGGTTCCAGATCAACCAGCTGCTGCGTGAGGACGAGCCTATCCGCGAGATCGCCGGCGACCTGCCGGAGCAGGAGGCCTTCAGCGAGATCATCTCCGCTGAGCTGCTGGAGCGGGTGGAAGCAGAGCTCCCCAGCGTGATCTCTGCGCTGGTCGGCGATCGCGCCGATTCGCTGGTCGATGACCTCGTCGGCTCCATGGTGGAGAACGAGCAGGTATCGGCAGCCTGGGATGACACGCTGCAGGAGACCCGCAGCGATTACACCGCACAGCTTGAAGGTGTCTTCGCCGACGGAACCACGGGAGATGCCAGTGATCTTGATCTCGCGGTGGATCTGAGCCCGATGACCGAGGCGATGACGGAGCCGCTGCGCGAGGGCCTGGATTCCGCCCTGGGCTGGCTGCCCTTCGTGGACACCTCGAGCTTCGAGTTCCTCGCCCCTGAGGTGATGATCGATGTGGAGGCCACGCTGCAGGACGGCGCCGACCCCTACACCTGGGCGCTGCTCGCCGCCGCCAGCGAGCACTGGCTCGTGATCGCCATTGCGGCCGGAGTCGTGGCCCTGCTGGGCCTGCTGCTGGGACCGAGGCGCAGCCGCTGGGTGGCACTGACCGTGGGAGGACTCCTCGCACTGGGGCTGGGGCTCTGGATCGCGCTGACCGCGGCCGCACCGGACTTCGGACCGCTTCCCGATGCCGCCGCGCAGTCCCTGGTGGACCATGTCCAGGAGCAGTACACCGGGTGGGCTCAGCCGCCCTGGTGGATCTTCAGCGGAACGGCGGGCGCCGTCGTCGTCGTGGGGCTGCTGGGCAGTCTCATGCCGCGCAGCAAGCGGGCCTGACTTCTCACAGACGGCAGTCGCCGAGTGTCGCCACATACAGCGACGCAGTGTGACCCGGCCAAGCCCCCGCCGGTAGACTCTTGGCATGACTTCCACCGCCACCGCCCCCGACGCTCCGGCACGGCGCCAGCACATCGCGGTCCCCATGCCGATGGTGCCCCGCAAGCGCCGCAGCCCCGAGGAGGTGGCCGCCGAGTCCACCTTCGAGGGACCGCGCAAGGTCCTGCTGGCTGCCCCGCGCGGCTATTGCGCCGGAGTGGACCGCGCCGTGGTCGCGGTGGAGAAGGCGCTGGATACCTACGGCGCCCCGGTGTACGTGCGCAAAGAGATCGTGCACAACCGCCACGTGGTCGAGACGCTGCAGGAGAAGGGCGTCATCTTCGTGGAAGAGGCCGACGAGGTGCCCCACGGCGCGATGCTCGTCTTCTCCGCACACGGCGTCTCCCCAGCGGTGAAGGATCTGGCGGAGAGCCGCAATCTGCAGACCATCGACGCGACCTGCCCGCTGGTGACCAAGGTGCACCGCGAGTCGGTGCGCTTCGCGAAGGATGACTACGAGATCCTGCTCATCGGCCACGAGGGCCATGAGGAGGTCGAAGGCACCTACGGCGAGGCGCCGGACAACACCACCATCGTCAACGGTCCCTGGGAGGTCGACGATCTCCAGGTGCGCAACCCCGACCGACTGATCTGGCTCTCGCAGACCACGCTGTCCGTGGACGAGACCATGGAGACCGTGCAGAAGCTGCGGGAACGCTTCCCGAACCTGCAGGATCCGCCCTCGGACGACATCTGCTACGCCACCTCCAACCGCCAGGCGGCCATCAAGAAGGTCGCGCCCGACTCGGACCTGGTGATCGTGGTCGGCTCCGAGAACTCCTCGAACTCCGTGCGGCTCAAAGAGGTCGCCAAGGAGTACGGCGCCGCCCGCGCCGAGCGCGTGGACTACGCCAACCAGGTCGATGAGGCATGGTTCCAGGACGCGGCGACGATCGGTGTGACCTCGGGCGCCTCGGTCCCCGAGGTCCTGGTCGACGACGTGCTGCGTCTGCTCGCCGACTACGGCTACGGCGAGGTCGAAGAGGTCGTCACGGCGGAGGAGGACATCGTGTTCTCGCTCCCCAAGGAGATCCGCCAGGCGCTCACCCAGGCCGGGCACGAGGACGTCGGCCGCGGCGGACGCAAGCGCAACGCCTAGCTCCACCAGCTGAGCCTCTCCGCTGGGTCTACACCCTTCGCGGTCCGGTTTCCCCGTTCGTCCGGGCGCCATTTCCCCATGTGTCGCATCGCTATGCCATGTCCCATCGCTATATCCGTCCAAAGGGATGGGACATGGCACACGCATGCGACAGTGCGTGAAGCAGTGGGCTGGAGCTGACATACGATGAACGTATGACGGTGCTGGGCATGACGGCGGTGATCGCCGCCGCGGTGCTGATCGGCACGATCCTGCAGCGGGTCTCCGGCACCGGAGTGGGCCTTGTGGTGGCCCCGGTGCTCTCCATCCTTCTCGGACCTGCCTTCGGCGTGCTGGTCACCAATATGACCACCTTCGTCTCCGGCTGCCTGATCATGATCGCGGTGTGGTCGCAGGTCAGCTGGCGCCACTTCTGGCTGATCATGCCCGCCGCGGTGATCGGCGCGATCCCCGGCGCCTGGCTGGTGGGCCAGCTCAGCGCGGGGTGGCTCTCGATCATCGTGGGCGCGATCGTGGTCTTCGCGCTGCTGGTGACCGTCGCGCTGCCCCGGCTGCCGCATCTGCCCGGTCGATGCGCCGGGCTTCTCGCCGGGGTCCTCGGCGGGTTCTTCAATGCGGCCTCCGGTGTGGCGGCCCCGGTGATGGTCATCTACTCCCGGCTCTCGCGCTGGGACCAGCGCAGCTTCGCCGCGACGCTGCAGCCCATCTTCATGACCATGGGTGCGGTCTCCGTGCTGGCCAAGCTTGTGATCGGCTCCGTTGACCTCAACGGTCACGCGGGACCTTCACTGGGCTGGCTCTTCCCGGTCATCGTGGGGACCGTGGTGCTCGGAATCCTGATCGGCACCCAGTTGGCAAAACGCGTGTCCATTCCGGCTGCCCGCAGACTGGCGATGACGCTGGCCGGGCTCGGGGGAGCGGGGGCCATCATCCGCGGCACGCTCGAGGTGCTCGCGTGACACCACGCGGCCCGGCGGGCCGCGACGGGCAGGCCGCCCCGCACAGCCGACGACTGCTGATCGCGCTGTTCTTCATCGGTGTCGCGACCTTCGCGCAGCTGTACTCTCCGCAGGGACTGCTCCCGCTCATCGCCGCCGAGCAGCAGGTCTCCGCGGACCGGGCGGCGCTGATGATCTCCGCGGCCACGCTCGGCCTCGCGCTGGGGGTGATTCCCTGGTCCTATGTCGGCGACGCCCACGGCCGGAAACCCGCCATGGTCTGGGCGATCAGCCTGGCCTGCCTCTTCGGTGGACTGGCCGTGCTGATGCCCGGCATCTCAGCAGAGTTCGGCTTCGAGCTGGCCCTGGTGCTGCGGTTCATCGAAGGCTTCATGCTCGGCGGCGTGCCGGCGCTGGCCGTGGCCTACCTCAACGAGGAGGTCAGTCCGAAGATCGCCGTGGCCGCGGCAGGCACCTACATCTCGGGCACCTCCCTGGGCGGGCTGACCGGACGCATCGTGGCCGCACCGGTGGGGGAGCAGCTGGGCTGGAAGATCGGGATGCTGATCGTCACGGTGATCGCCGCACTCTGTGTGCTGGTCTTCCTGAGGATGGCGCCGGCCGCGCAGAACTTCACCCCCGCCAGGGCCCGGCCAGGAGAGGCGCTGCGCTCACTCACCGGGAACCTGGGCTCGCCCACGCTGAGGATCCTCTACCTTCAGGGCTTTCTGACCATGGGCGGCTTCGTCGCGATGTACAACTTCCTCGGCTTCCACCTCACCGCGCCGCCGTTCTCCATCCCGCTGGGGATCGCCTCCTTCGTGTTCCTGGCCTACCTCGCGGGCACCTGGTCCTCCCCGCGCGCGGGCCGGCTGGCGGCGCGGTACTCCCGCAAGCCGGTGCTGCTGGCGGGGAACCTGATCATGATGCTCGGGGTGGGGCTGACGCTGATCCCGAATCTGGGGGTCGTCATCCTCGGCACCGTGGTGCTGACCGGGGGCTTCTTCGCCGCGCATGCGGTGGCCTCGGGGTGGGTCGGTGCTGCGGCCACGGCTGGTCGCGCGCAGTCGGCCTCGCTGTACAACCTCGGCTACTACGGGGGCTCCTCGTTGTTCGGCTATCTCGGCGGAACGGCCCTGCACCTGGCCGGCTGGCCCGGGACGGTGGCGATGGTGCTCGGTCTGGCGGGGCTGGCGACCCTGCTGGCCGCCGTCGTGCTGCCCAAGAACTAGCTGTGTGGCAGCGCTGTGCGCAGCACCTAGACCGCGGAAGATTTCGGTTCCCGGTGGCAACCACCGTCCGGGCCGCGTAGAATCTGTGAGCCCTGTCACCAGATAGCGCACACCTGTCCAGCCACCAGCAGGAGTATCGGCAATGACGCCTCCGCGTTCCCGTGTATCGGGCGACCATCTGAAGAAATATGACCCCCGCACCCAGTCGGAGGCCGAGTCCGAGGAAAAGTCCGTAGGTGCTCGCGCTGAAGGGCTGGAGCGTCCGGCGCTGATCCGCCGGATGGTCGGCCTGGTCGGCGGCGTGGTCCTCGCGCTGCTGGTGTACCTGGTGATGCCGGGTGACCTCGAGGTCTGGCCCCGGCTGACGGCCGCCACCGCCGTGCTGATGGCCATCTGGTGGATGACCGAAGCGATCCCGATCCCGGCCACCGCGCTGCTCCCGCTGATCATCTTCCCGCTGCTGGTCCCCTCGGGTGACGTCGGCAGCGCCGAGGAGGCCGTGGGCGGAGTATCCGTGGACGATGTGGGCGCCAGCTATGGCAACAACATCATCTTCCTGTTCATGGGCGGGTTCATGCTGGCCCTGGCGATGCAGCGCTGGAATCTGCACCGCCGGATCGCGCTGCTGACCCTGCGCGCCATGGGCTCCAAGCCGGCGAACCTGATCGCCGGATTCATGATCGCCACCGGCTTCCTCTCCATGTGGGTCTCCAACACCGCCACCGCCGTGATGATGCTGCCCATCGGCGTCTCGGTGCTGATGCTGGTGAACAAGATCATCAAGGGTGAGGATCCGGAGACCGCCAAGTCCGCCGGTGAGGACGAGACCAACAACGCGCTGAAGTCCAACTTCGGGACCGCGCTGATGCTGGGCATCGCCTATGCCGCCTCGGTCGGCTCGCTGGGCACCATCATCGGCACCCCGCCGAACGCGCTGCTGGTCGGTCACATGGCCGAGAACCACGACCTCACCATCGGCTTCGGTCAGTGGATGCTGGTCGGCGTGCCGATCTCCGTGGTCATGCTCATCATCACCTGGGTGCTGTTGACCAAGGTGCTCTTCAAGCCCGAGATCGACGACATCCCCGGCGGTGGCGATCTCATCCGCGACGAGCTGCGCAAGCTCGGCCCGATGGCCGCCGGTGAGACGCGCGTGCTGATCATCTTCATCCTCGCCGCACTGTCCTGGGTCTCGATCCCGCTGATCTCCACGAACCTGCTCGGCATGGAGGATCCCTTCATCTCCGACGCCGGCATCGCGATGGTCGTGGGACTGCTCCTGTTCCTGCTCCCCGGCGGCGCCGCCAAGGGCGTGCGCCTGCTGGACTGGGAATACGCCGCGAAGCTGCCCTGGGGCGTGCTGCTGCTCTTCGGCGGCGGCCTGGCGCTCTCCGGACAGTTCGGCGACTCGGGACTCTCCACCTGGCTCGGCGAGCAGGTCGAGGGACTCTCCGGCATCCCGGTCTGGGTGCTCGTGCTGGTGGCCACGGTCGGCATCCTGCTGCTCACCGAGATGACCTCCAACACGGCGACGGCGGCCACCTTCCTCCCGGTGGCCTCCGGAGTGGCGATGGGCACCGGTCTGGACCCGCTGATCCTCGCCGCGCCGGTGGCGCTGGCCGCGACCTGCGCGTTCATGCTCCCGGTCGCCACACCGCCGAACGCCATCGCCTACGGCTCCGGATACGTCACGATCGGACAGATGATCAAGGGCGGCATCTGGCTCAACGTGGCCGGAGTCATCTGCATCACGATCGTGTCCATGACCATCCTGGTCTGGGTCTTCGGGCTCAGCATCTAGCGGTCAGCCTCGAGCATCACTCCGAACTCGACCGTTCGGCCTCCAGCCGGGGACCCAACGGATTGACCTCGGTGCTCACCGCCGTGGCGCTCAGCGTCTCGCCGAGGTCCTCCAGCAGGCCCTCGGCAGACGCTGACTCCGCGGAGGGTTCACCCACCTCCAGTCGGCTCATCGCCTCCACCTTCGGCAGCACCTGCCGTTCGATGTTGCCGATGAGCCCGTTGTACGCGGTGACCGCCTGGCGCAGCCGATCCCCGGTGCGCGCCAGGTGTTCGCTCATCTTGGCCAGCCGCCGGTAGAGATCCCGCGAGTGATCCACTACCTCGCGGATGTTCTGCGCCAGCCGCTCCTGCCGCCAGGCAGCGGAGACGGCCTTCAGCGAGGCCAGCAGCGAGGCCGGGGACACCAGCGTGACGCCCTTGGACAGGGCGTCGTCGAGCAGATTCGGGTCCGCCTCCATCGCCGCAGAGAGCAGCGATTCCGCCGGCACGAAGCAGAACACCACATCGGGGGAGAGGTCCACGGCCTCCCAGTACCGCTTCTTGGCGAGTTCGTCCACGCGAGAGCGCAGCGCCTTGGCCTGCAGCGTGGGATTCGTGGCATTCAGCGGCGCCTTGGCATCGAGGACCACCTGACGCCCGCCGGGAAGGTGCACCACCATGTCCGGGATCAGCAGCTGGCCGTCCGCGCCGCGGGAGCTGTGCTGTTCGGTGAAGTCCACATGCGGGATCATTCCGGCAGCCTCCACCACCCGGCGCAGCTGCACCTCACCCCAGTGCCCGCGCGCGGAGTTCGAATGCAGGCTCCCGAGCAGCGCCTGCGTGGATTCGATGATCCGCGCATCGGTCTCCGCCGCGGCGGTCAGCTGCTGGCTCAGCCGCGAATGCTGGGCGGCCCGCTCGGTCTCCAGCTCCTGGACCCGGCGCTGCATCTCGGTGACGCCCTGACGCACCGGATGCAGCATCTCCACGAGGGTCTCGCGCTCCCGTGCGGCATCGGCGTCCTCCTCACGGCGCCGCTCCAGCTCCCACAGCCGACCCTTCGCCACGCTGAGCTCCTGCTGGGTCCCGGCAAGCTCCGCCTGGACACCGGTGAGCTCCTGCTGCGAGCTCTCCAGCTGGCCTCGCAGCTGTCCGGCGTCATCGGTGCCCCGGCGCAGCAGGTAGAGCACCAGCCAGCTGCCGAGCACGCCGAGGAGAAGTCCGCTGAGAAAGTACACGAGGGTCATGCCACCCAGCATGCCACCGGGCACTGACATGGACGGGGACATGCAGGGGGACATCGGGGCTGACCTGGCGGGAGACATCAGGGCTGACCTGGATGGCGAGGTCCGCACCGGTATGCCCGCTGGCATAGGGTTGCAGCAGAGAAGCTGCGCCGCCTCAGGCGCTGTCCCCCAGAACCAGAGGAGCCCCGATGATCCGCATCCTGCTAGTCCGCCATGGAGAGACCGACTGGAACAAGACCCACCGCCTCCAGGGGCATTCGGACATCTCGCTGGCCGAGTCCGGGAGGCTGCAGGCGCGGACCACCGGTGCCTTCGTGCGTGCGCAGAACCCTGCGCAGGGTCATGTCTCCAGCCTGGTGCGGACCCAGCAGACCTTCGCCGAGTTCGGCCTGGAGCTGCAGCCGCAGATCTGGGACGAGCTGCGCGAGCAGAGCCTGGGTGAATGGGAAGGCGCCTTCGCGGCGGAGATCCGCGACGCCGAGCCGGAGAACTTCGAGGGCTGGCGCGCCGGTAGCTACACCCCGGCTGGGGGAGAGGCGCATGCGGATCTGCAGGCCCGGATGACGCGCGCCTTCAGCGACATCGTGCGGTCCACCGCGGAGATCGCTCCCACAGCTTCAGTCGACCTGAGCTTCGAGGTGCGCACCGCCGTCGTCGTCTCTCATGGTGCTGCGCTGCGGGTGCTCTTCGAGGGGCTCGGGCTGCTGGATCGTCGCCAGTTCATCCCGCTGACCCCGGCTGCGGTCACGGTGCTCGACATCCCGCTGACTTCGGGCTCGGTCTCCTCCTCGCTGCCGAACGCCGGGCTGGACGAGGAGCACGACGACGACGCCGAGGCCCGCGCGATCCGCGAGCTCACCGATGCGCAGATCGCCGATCACGCGCGGCTGCGTCTGATCAATCTCTCCCCGGAGCTGCAGAACCCCGGGCTGAGCACTCCCGCCATCTGAGCAGCACCCCCACCAACACAAACGAGTGGGCGATCTTCGTGGATTTCACGCCCCGCAAGGGAGGAAAACTCACGAAGATCGCCCACTCGGTGGTTAAGCGGCGCGCGGCGTCGAGACCTAGGCGTGGTCCGCCTTGATCAGGTCCGCGCAGCGCTCACCGATCATCATGGTGGTGATGTTCGGGTTGACCGTGGTCAGCTCCGGCATCACCGAGGCGTCGGCCACGCGCAGACCCTTGACGCCCTTGACCCGCAGCTGGGAGTCCACCGGTGACATCGCATCGTCATCGGCGCCCATCCGCACAGAGCCGGCCGGGTGGTAGACCGTGTTGTGCGTGCGGGTGACATAGTCCGCGAGCTCCTCGTCGGACTGCGTGTCCTTGCCGGGGAAGAGCTCCTCGCCGGCCCATTCGGCCATGGCAGGCTGCGCGGCGATCTCGCGAGCAAGCTTGATGCCCTCCACCGCCACGCGCATGTCATGACCCTCCGGGTCGGTGAAGTACCGCGGATCGACCTTCGGCTTGTCCCGGTAGTCCTTGGAGCGAAGCCGCACGGTGCCGCGGGACTTCGCGTGGGTGACGTTGGGGGTCAGGCAGAAGGTGTTCTCCGAGGTCGGGTAGCCCTGACGCAGCGTGTGCATGTCGAAGGGCACCGACCCGTAGTGCATCATCAGGTCCGGACGGTCCAGTCCCTCGCGGGTGGCCGAGAAGATCCCGATCTCCCACCACTGGTAGGAGTCCTCCACCATGGGCTGCTTGGCGTCCCAGGCGATGACCGCCTCCGGGTGGTCCTGCAGGTGCTCGCCCACGCCGGGGGAGTCCACGCGGGCCTCGATGCCGAACTCCGCCAGGTGCTCCGCCGGTCCGATCCCGGAGAGCATGAGCAGCTTCGGCGAGTCGATGGCTCCGGCGGAGAGCACGATCTCTTTGTTCGCGCTGATCCGCTGGGACCGACCGAAGGCGTTGTTCACCCCGTCCACCGCGACGGCGCGGTCACCCTCGAAGATGATCTCGCGCACCCAGGTGTCGGTGAGGATGCTCAGGTTCTGCCGCTCCAGGATCGGGTGCAGGTAGGACACCGAGGAGGAGGAGCGGGTGCCGTCCTCCCGGCGGTTGACCTGGAAGAAGTTGGCGCCCTTGAGCACGGTCTCTCCGGTGTTGAACTGCACCCGGGGGATGCCCTGCTGCTCGCAGGCATCGAGCAGCGCCACGCCGCAGGGGTCCCGCGGCGGGATGGTCATGAGGTTCACCGGGCCGCTGCGGCCGTGGTGCTCACCCGGGGCGTCGTTGGTCTCCAGCCGCTGGAACAGCGGATAGGTGGTCTCGGCGTTCCACCCGACGGCTCCCTGGGCCTCCCACTCGTCCATGTCCTCGCGCAGCGCCCAGAAGGCGATGCAGGAGTTGTGGGAGGAGCAGCCGCCGAGCACCTTGGCGCGGGCCTGGCGCATGAAGGAGTTGCCGTTCTCCTGGGGCTCGATGAGGTAGTCCCAGTCGTAGCCGGACTCCAACAGCTCCATCCAGCGGTTGAGCTGCAGGACCTCTGGCTTGTCGGCGTCGGTCGGGCCTGCCTCGAGCAGAGCCACGGTCACATTGGGGTCCTCGGACAGGCGGGCGGCGACTGCGGCGCCGCCTGAGCCGCCGCCGATGACGACGTAGTCGAAACTGGTGTTCTCCACGGGGTCTCCTTATTTCTCCGGCATGCTGAACCAGCCGGTCACGGCGGGCTCCGTGTTCTCGTAGATGTGCTTGGACTCGCGGTACTCGTCCAGTCCCATATGGCCCAGCTCGCGTCCGACGCCGGACTGCTTGAAGCCGCCCCACTCGGCCTGCGGCACGTAGGGGTGGTAGTCGTTGATCCAGATGGTGCCGTGGCGCAGCCGGGAGGAGACCCGGTGAGCGGTTCCTCGGTTGGAGGTCCAGACAGCTCCGGCCAGGCCGTAGATCGTGTCATTGGCCGTCTCGATGGCCTCCGCCTCGGTGGTGAAGGTCTCCACCGTGATGACCGGGCCGAAGCCCTCCTCGACGACCACTGACATGCCGCGCTTGACGTCGTCGAGCACGGTGGGCGCGTAGAAGTACCCGTTGCGGTGCTCCTCGCCGCCGAAGTGGTGTCCGGTGCGCAGGGTCGCGCCCTCCTCGATGCCGCGCTGGGTGTAGTCGTACACCTTCTGGCGGTGCTCGGCCGAGATCAGCGGACCGGTCTCGGCGGACTCCTCGAAGGGTCCGCCCATGCGGATGTGCTCCGCGCGGCGGACCAGCTCGGTGACGAACTTCTCCTTGATGGACTCCTCGATGATCAGCCGGGTGCCTGCGGAGCAGACCAGCCCGGAGTCGACGAACCCGGCGTTGAGCGCGTTGTCCACGGCGGCGTCGAAGTCGGCGTCGGCGAAGACTACGTTGGGGTTCTTGCCGCCGAGCTCCAGTGCGACCTTCTTCACCGTCTCTGCCGCGGTGGCGGCGATCTTGCGCCCGGTGACCACGCCTCCGGTGAAGGAGACCATGTCCACATCGGGGTGGGAGGACAGCGGGGCGCCTGCCGTGGCGCCGGCACCGGTGATCAGGTTCGCCACGCCCGCGGGGAGGCCCAGCGAGTCATAGACGTCCATGATCAGCATCCCGGTGTGCGGGGTCAGCTCAGCCGGCTTGAGGATGAAGCTGTTGCCTGCCGCCAGGGCAGGTGCCATCTTCCAGGCCGCCTGCAGCAGCGGATAGTTCCACGGGGTGATCATCCCGACGACGCCGACCGGCTCGTAGACCACGCGGGAGAGGACCGTGGGGTCCCCGGCGTCGATCAGGCGACCGGACTCGGCGTCGGCCAGCTTCCCGAAGTGCCGGTAGCAGGCGATGATGTCGTCCATGTCGATCTGCGCCTCGACGAACCGCTTGCCGGTGTCCAGCGCCTCGGCGCGGGCGAACTCGTCCTTGCGGGCCTCGATGGCGTCGGCCACCGCGGTCACGAAGGCGCCGCGCTCGGCGGCAGGGGTGTCGGCCCAGACATGGGAGTCGAAGGCCTTGCGGGCGGCGGCGATGGCGGCAATGGTGTCCGCCTCACCGGCCTCGGAGACCACATCGACTTCGGAGCCGTCGGCTGGGCAATAGATCGTGCGCGTCTCGCCGGACTGGGCTGAAACCCACTGTCCGTCGATGAACAGCGTGGAGACCTGCTCTGCTGTGCTCATTCGTGCTCCTTATCCGTGCGTGCGGTCGTGATCCCAGTCATCCGGGATGTTGCTGTCGGTGTGCAGGGAGGCTGACTGGCCACCCTCTTCGCTCATGGTGAGGAACGTGAGGTGACGCTCATAGGAGTCCAGGACATCGGCGATGACCTGTTCCCGGGTGTAGCCCATGAGGTCGTGTCCTCCGGAGCCTGTGGCCGAGAACGTCTCCACACGGTAGTAGGTCTCCTCGGTCGGGCGCATGCTGCGCGCGAAGCTGGGCACCGAGTACGCCACCGGATAGACCTGATATTTGAACTCGGTCTGTTCGCCGAAGTAGACGTGCAGATCAATGTGCGGGATATCGGTGTCGGGAACCACTCCGCGCTGACAGCTGACATCGGCTCCCTGCTCGCGCAGTTCCGAGGCGACATCCTCCACGGCCGGGGCGGCCACGGTCTCCACGAACTCGGTGGCCTGCTTGGCCGAGGGGAAATGCATCCCGCGGGCCAGACGACGGCGCCAGCTGAGGTTTCCGCGCTCGCCCGGTTCACGGGTGCGCTCGGAGACCATCCACGGCAGGGTGGCCTCCCGCGAGTCGCGGTTGTACCGCTCCATGCGCAAGGCTCGCCAGACGCCGACCATGAGCAGATACATCACCACCGAGAACGGCAGCCCGATGATCACCGTGGCCATCTGCAGGGTGTAGACCCCATCGAGCATGAGGACCGCCAGGGTGAGGGCGCCGGTGGCCAGCGCCCAGAAGACGCGCAGCCACGGGGCGCCGTCGTCGGAGGCACTGAGCGACTTTGAGGTGAAGTTCGCCATCACCAGCGCACCGGAGTCGGCGGAGGTGATGTAGAAGAGCAGACCGGTGATGACCGAGAGGCCGATGGTGAAGGTGGCACCGGGGTACTGCTCGAGCAGCAGGTAGTAGCTGGACTCGGGGTTCTCCACGGCGGCGTTGATGAAGTCGGTGTTGCCCTGCAGGAACTGCCAGATGGCACCGTTGCCGAAGATCGAGATCCACAGCAGAATGAAGCCGAACGGGATGATCAGCGTGCCGGTGACGAACTGGCGCAGCGTTCGGCCGCGGGAGATGCGAGCGAGGAAGAGTCCGACGAAGGGTGCCCAGGCGATCCACCAGGCCCAGAAGAACAGCGTCCACCATTCCAGCCACTGACCCTCAGGCGGGTTGTAGGCGAAGGTGTCGAACAGCATCGAGGGGAAGAATGCGAAGAAGTCGCCGACGTTCTTCACCAGCCCGTTGAGCAGGTAGGTGGTCTCGCCGGCGATCAGCACGTAGAGCAGCAGGATCACGGCGAAGATGACGTTGAGCTCGGCGAGCCGGCGGATGCCCTTGTCCACGCCGGAGACGGCGGAGAAGATGGTCACGACCACGGCGAGGGCGATCAGGCCAGCCTGCGCGCCGGTGCCCTGCGGGATGCCGAAGAGCCATTCCAGACCGTAGTTCAGGAAGACCACGCCGATGCCGAGGCTGGTGGCGATGCCGAAGATTGTGCCGATGACGGCGGCGATCTCGATGCCGTCGCCGGTGGCGCCCTGGGCGCGCTTGCCGATGATCGGGTAGAGCGCGCTGCGGATGCTCAGCGGCAGGTGATAGCGGTAGGCGAAGAGGCCGAAGGCCATGCCCATCAGGGCATACATGGCCCAGCCGGGGATGCCGTAGTGGAACAGCGTCCACAGGACCGCCATCTCGGTGGCCTCGGCCGACCCGGCTTCATTGCCCGGAGCGGTGGTGAGGTTTGTGGCGGGTCCGGAGATGGCGAAGAACATCAGGTCCACGCCGATGCCGGCGGCGAAGAGCATCGCCGTCCAGGTGAAGAGGTTGTACTTCGGCGTGGAGTGATCCGGTCCCATCTTGGTGCGGCCCACGCGGGAGAAGGCCACGATCAGGACGAAGACCACCACGATGCCGGCGGTGAGGATGTAATACCAACCCAGGTTGGCGCCGATCCAGAGGAAGACTGATTCCAAAGTGGTGTAGGCCGTGTCTGGTGCAAGCCAGGCCCACAGGGTGAAGGCGATGATGATCGCCGCGGAGCCGATGAAGACCGGCAGATTGACCTTTGAGCGCGCAGGGGTCCCGCCGGAGCCGTTCCCCTGGGCCTCGCTCGGGACGTCATTCGAGACGTCATGCGTGGCCGATGCCATGAAGTTATATTCCTTCCAGTGCTGTGTCAGTTCGCTTGTGTATCGGTGTTAATTCGGTGATGAACCTCAGGCATCTTAGACATGCGTTCGCAGTGTCCATGACACAAGTGGCTGGGGAATGTGAGCCGAATCTCGTAGAACGGATGAGAATCGGCTCAGATCGTGAGCTGATCCTCAGTGTATGTGGGGGATTCGGACACGGAAAGGGCAGGAGTGTCCGGTACAGCCCTTGCGCAGGCCCGGAAAGTCGCGGTTGAGCGGGTCCGCGCGGTAGGTTAGGTGACCGTGGCTTTGACTATCGGAATCGTGGGACTACCCAATGTGGGCAAGTCGACCCTCTTTAATGCGCTGACTCGTCAGTCGATCCTGGCGGCGAACTATCCGTTCGCCACGATCGAGCCGAACGTGGGCATCGTGAACCTGCCCGATGAGCGCCTGGACGCGCTGGCGAAGATCTTCGGTTCGCAGAAGATCCTGCCCGCCACCGTCTCCTTCGTGGACATCGCCGGCATCGTCAAGGGCGCCTCCGAGGGTGAGGGCCTGGGCAACCAGTTCCTCGCCACCATCCGTGAGGCCCATGCGATCGCCCAGGTGGTCCGCGTGTTCGAGGACGAGAACGTCATCCACGTGGACGGCAAGGTGGATCCCACCTCGGACATGGAGACCATCAACACGGAGCTGATCCTGGCCGATCTCCAGACCATGGAGAACGCGATCCCCAAGCTCGAGAAGCAGGTCAAGGGACGCAAGGCCGAGCAGGCCACGCTGGACGCCTACCTCAACGCCCAGAAGACGCTGGAGCGCGGCGACACGATCTTCAGCTCCATCACCAAGGACAAGCTGGACATGGAGCACCTTGGGCAGCTGAACCTGCTCACCGCGAAGCCCTTCATCTACGTGTTCAACGCCGATGAGGGTGTGCTGAACTCCCCCGAGAAGCAGGCCGAGCTCGCCGAGCTGGTCGCCCCGGCCGACGCCGTGTTCCTCGACGCCAAGCTCGAGGCTGATCTGGTGGAGCTCTCCGAGGAGGAGGCCCGCGAGATGCTCGAGCTCAACGGTCAGGAGGAGTCCGGCATGGACCAGCTGGCCCGCGTCGGCTTCTCCACGCTCGGGCTGCAGACCTACCTCACGGCAGGTCCCAAAGAGACCCGCGCCTGGACCGTCAACCAGGGTGCGACGGCGCCCGAGGCAGCCGGCGTGATCCACACCGACTTCCAGCGCGGCTTCATCAAGGCCGAGATCGTCTCCTTCGACGACCTGGTGTCCGCGGGCTCCATGGCCGATGCCAAGTCCGCCGGCAAGGTCCGGATTGAAGGCAAGGAATACGTCATGAAGGACGGCGACGTGGTGGAGTTCCGGTTTAACGTCTAGTACGTGCCCCTGACCACAGCACGACCAGTGCCTCACTTTCGGCGTCGGGCGAGGGACGTGACTTCATAGGTATGGCCCGCCTCGCGCAGCCGATCCACCAGAATGTTGCCGAGGGCGGTCGCCGGGGTCAGCGATCCTGTGGCGGGCGGCAGAGGGTCGCCGTCGAGGGCAAGTGAAATCGCTGTCTCCCCGGCCATCACGGCGGTGGCGGCGTATCCCGGATCGCCAGGCCCGGCTGCGATGGCACGATAGCGCTGGCCGCTCTCCGTGGAAGCAGTCACCTCGGAATGGAACCAGCCTGAGCGCCGCGCGGCCTCGCTCGGGCCCGCACCGGGCGATGGAAGGACACGGTCCAGTACTTTCCTCGTGGGTGGTAGAGCCAGTGCGGCTCCGAAGAGCCGCAGGCCAAGCGCCGTCGCCCCGGCGGTGACGGCGCCGACAGGCCCTCGCCCCATGCCCATCACTTCGCCGTACCGCAGGGACCTGCCGTAGGCCCAACCCTGCAGGGCATTGCTGCGACGTACGATCCGCGTATTCGCCGATGCCATGATGAAGGGCGCGGCCCACGGGCCGTCATCCGAACGGCCGACCCAGCCCAGATCCGGCGGCTGCCGGGTCGTGGGCTCCGCCGTCCTGTCTGGACTGAGCGAGTAGGGATCGCCCGCAAGCGATCGCAGCACCGGGTCCGTCCGGATGCCGTCGAGCTGCCCACGCATGGACTCGATGGTGCCGCCGCTGACGCCGCCCTTTGCCCTGGCAACGAGCTGCACCCTGGTCAGTCCGCCCGCGCCATCAGCCTGCGCGGCCCGGTGCAGGAGGAGCACCGCGAGGTCCGACGGGACGGAGTCGTAGCCGCACGCATGGACGATCCGTGCACCTGTAGTCCTCGCAAGGGCATCCCAACGGTCGATAGCTTCACGGACGAAGGACACCTCGCCCGTCAGGTCCCCATAGTGGGTGCCGGCCCGTGCACACGCCTCGACAACCGACAGCCCATATTTCGCGTAGGGACCCACCGTGGTGAAGAGAACTCTGGTGCCCGCGGCCATGGCCGCGAGCGAATCAGGGCGCTGCGTATCGGCCTCGATGATGGCCCAGTCCTGAGCGGCGACGGGCAGTCTGGACCGTACGGTTTCGAGCTTTGCCCTCGACCTCCCCGCGAGTCCCACTCGCAGGTCCGGTGGAGCGTGGTGCGCAACGTATCCAGCGATGAGTTCCCCGACAAAGCCGGTCGCACCAAAGAGGACGAGGTCGTGGTCGCGCGTTGGAGCCTCCATGTCGGCAGTCTTCCACAGCAGAGGCCGGACAGGCACCGGCGAGTGCATTCCTCTCCTATCGCTGAAGCGGCCCCGTCCCCCCCCCCCCCCCCCCCCAAAAAAACCGACGCAACGTGGTGGAGTTCAGATTCAACGTGTAGTTCTTGCCCGTGTCAGCCGCGGTCGCCATGCCCGGTCGGCAGTGCGCGAAGCAGTCCGTCCATCGTCATCATGGCCCCGCCCATCACTGCTGGCAGTCCGCCGCCTGGATGGACCGAGGCACCTACACGCCAGAGCCATGGCCGCTTCAGGCTGTGCCGAGCTGGACGGTGCAGCGGCCCGCTCATCACCAAGGGGCGGACAGCTCCGTAGAGGGCACCTCCGGAAGCGCCTGATCGACTGAAATAGTCCGGATCTAGGATGGTGTGCTCATCGACAGATGTGTCGAAGCTTCCGGGCAGCCCCGCGGTGTCCCACACGCGGCGAAGTTCTCGGTCCACGAAAGGACTGTCGAGACCGTAGCGCCGTCCATTCGAGGGCGCTGTCAGCAGCACTGCGAGGGTGTCGGCGGTGTTGGTGCCCGATTCAGCTGCTGGGTAGTAGTTGAGAAACGCCATCGTCTGGGTCGGCTCCCGTTGAGCCTCGAGACTTTCGTAGAGCGCGGTCGGATCCTCGGGCAGAACGACGCTGTGCCGTGACATATCTGCCGGAAAGGGACGCTTGAGCGAGGCGTACACGGCGACCGCCGAGCAGGAAAGCTTCCGCGGTGGTGGAGGGGTGCGCCCAGGGAGCAGTCCTTCGAGCCTGTCAGCGTCGAGGCCGCTGACCACGGCGTCCGCGCGGTAGACCCTCTGGGCAGTGCTGACTCGTCCGCGCTCCAGGCTGAGGACGGGCTCATCGGTGCGAATATTGACCCCTGCCGCTCGCGCCAGCCGCTCCAGCGCCCGCACCAGTTCGTGGACACCTCCTCGCGGCACCCACACTCCGTCTTGGGCCATAATCGCCGGCATGCTGGCGTACAGCGCCGGGGTGCGTGAGGGCCCCACTCCAGCGTTGAGTGTGTGGATGGCGATCACTTCGCGCAGGCCGTCGGGCAGCCAGGTGAGACTGTCGAGATAACTGCGGGTAGTGAGCCGGTTGCCGTACAGCTTTCCCAGACGAGCCAGGGAGGGGAGTGCGTCGCGGGACATCGGGGCGGTGGTCAGAAGCCGGGTCACATCCGGCCCGATCGGTCCGTGAAGCGCGGCGAAACGCTCCCACGCAGGGTGCCAGGGGTGGCCCGGTGGTACCGGCAGTGAGCAGACTTCCCCGCGGAAGTAGTACCGGCCTACTTCCGGAAGCTGCTCCAGATTCAGGTCTGCTGTCTTTTCGGCCGCTAAGGACGGACTCTGACTGGAGTCATCCAGCCGGCGCAGCAGTTCCTGCCACACGGCTGGAAATGTGAACAGTGAGGGGCCTGTGTCCATCACTTGACCACCGACGTCGATACGGCGGCTCTTGCCACCCAGCGTCGAGTCGGCTTCCACAAGTGTGACAGCGTGTCCTGCCCAGGCCGAGAGCACTGCGGCCGTCAAGCCTGCCACTCCGCCGCCGACCACCACGACCCGGCTCATGGGTACCACCCCAGCAGCAGCGCCGCCACGAGTTGGATGCCGGCCACAGCGCCGGCGACATAGGGAAAGGCGATCGAGTAGCGGTACAGACCGTGGGCGGTGCTGCTGAGCGGGGAGCGGAACAACGTGTAGAGCAGCCAGCCGCTGATCAGCGCGTTGGCAAGCGCGACGGGAACATTGACCATGGCGAATCCGATCGTGGCCAATGTCCACCAGAGTCCGCTCCAGAGCGCCGCGCGGCGAACACCGAGGCGCACGGCCGTGGTCGCGATTCCGGCCGACTGGTCTTCCTCGATGTCTTGGACCGCGTCAAAGGTGTGTTTAGCCACGCTCCACGCCATGAGCGCCACAGCAGCGGCCCAGACAGGGCTGGATCCTAGGGCGAGCGGAACAAAGACGATCGGCAGGGCGTAGGCGGCGTTGCTGAGCGAATCCAGATAGGGACGCGCCTTGAACCGCAGCGGTGGCGCTGAATAGAAGATGAACACGACCAGGTAGAGCCCGATCCACAGCAGCGCGTCACCGGGGAGCGCCCACACGAAGTACGCCAGGAACGGAAGATTGGTCGCAAGAACTGCGATCCATATCGAGCGAACCTCGGCAGCGCGGATCCGGGCGCCTTCGAGAGACCCCTTCCGCGGATTGAGCGCGTCGGTCTCCTGATCGAAGATGTCATTGACGCCGTAGATGAGCAGGTTGAATGGCAGCGTCAGCCACAAGAGCAGCGCCAGTGCATCCCAATGCCACAAGTGACCGGCCAGCCACATTCCCAGGACGGCGGGTCCGACGGTGTTGATCCACAGCACCGGCCGTGAGATATGGACCATTCGTTGGACAACAGATTGGGGTCTCGAATGAGATTCGACGGTGGAGCCCCTTCTGCCTGGTACACCAGTGGTGCCTGGATGAGCTGGATGCCTGTTCTCGCCGTTGCGCCGGCTCTGTGGTGTCCAGTCGCTGGCGGGGGAGGGGCCCATGGTCAAGATGCTACGTCAGGTACCGACCTTGACCTGGACTGTTAACTCAGAACAAGCACCAGCCTGACCAGCGCGTGCCGCTGTGCAAGCCCAGCCAACCGACTTCTTCAGCGCTGGTCGCCGCCCGTGATCTAAGGTTCACCCATGACAAATCTTCAGGGTGCGGTTGTTCTGGTGGTCGGCGCGACCGGCGGGCTCGGCTCCCGGATCGCCGATCAGTTGGAGAGCAACGGCGCCCTCGTTGCCCGGTCCTCGAAATCTGGTGGTCACGATCTGCGTGAACCCTCGGTGATTCAAGAGGTTCTGGAGGCCACGACGGCGGAGCACGGACGTCTCGACGGTCTGGTGGTGGCCTCCGGGGTCGTCGCCTTCGGTGCAGCCTCCGAGGTTGAACCCGCCACGGTAGAGGAACTGTTTGCCGTGAACACGACCAGCGCGATCCAGCTGATCACCCAGAGCCAGTCCTACCTCGTTGCCTCCGCGCAGGACGGCCGGGAGCCCTTCGTGGTGACACTCAGCGGAGTCGTCGCAGAGACGCCGGTCGCCGGACTGGCAGCATATTCGGCGTCAAAAGCTGGGCTCGCGGCCTTCGTCGTCGCAGCGGCACGCGAGTACCGTCGCGTGGGCATCCGACTCGTGGATGCGCGCCCTGGCCACACCGGCACCTCGCTGTCCGAGCACCCGATCGCCGGGTCAGCGCCGAAATTCGGAGCAGCGCTGTATCCAGACCAGGTGGCAGCGCGGATCGTCACCGCGATCGTCGATGGCGAGAAGGACCTGCCCAGCACCGCCTTCTAGGCAGCGGAGGCGATGCTGCTCAGCGTGTCTCAGAACGGCAGGGTTCGCGAGAGCGGGCCTGGCGTGAGCCAATCCTCTAGAGATTCGGCTGGACTGCGACGGGGTGCAGTGCCGACCGATGACTGTGGCACAAGGGTGACAGGGTGGGACGCGCGTACTATGGAAGGTATGGAAATACTCTTCAAATCCATCCGTAGCATCGGTTTCCGTCGTGGACCTGGACGCGTCCTCGCGGGCATCGGGGGAAGCATCGCAGCGAAGTTCGGATTCAACGTGTGGTTGGTCCGCTTGGTGATCCTCTTGTCTTTCTTGCTTCCGGTGCTGGGCGTCGGAGCATATCTGTTGGTGTGGGTTCTGACGCCCTGGCAGGACGGTCGCATCCCGTTGGAGCGTGCCTTAGAAGGCCGACGCTAGAGCGTCGGTTAGTCGGTACCTGCCAGGATGAGCTCCACCGCTTCCTTTGGGGCGTCCCATTGCGGGAAGTGTCCGCACCGGGGGAACCAGTGCAGGGTCGCATCGGGGAACGCAGCAACAGCCCGATGAGCTTGCCGTGGAACGGTGACGAGGTCGCGGCTTCCCCAGCCGATGGTGACGCGACCGGGGACCTTCCCGAGCGGAGCGCCCTGCTGCTTGGGCCCTTTCGTGAGTGCGTCCATCGCCGCATCCGTCGCTGGACTATCGGCTAACCCGAGCAGGTCGGGCAGCACAGTCTGCTGCGTCAGAGACCACGGGTGGGCCGAGAACTGGGCGAGCAGCGCGGTCCGACTGACGCGATTGCTCAACAGTGTCGGCAGGGCGCCTCGCAAAGCACGGACCAGGGCAATTGAGGGCCGAAGGGTACGGCTGAAGACCGCCAGCTCGCGGTCACTCCAGAAGCCCCCAGGGTCCAGCGCCACGGTGTGCCCACCGATCCCGCGTCTGGCGAGCTCAAGCACGATCCGCCCGCCCATCGACTGCCCGGCAGTGGCAACGCCGTCCAGGCCCTGCTCATCGATGAACTGTGCGACCGCATCGGCGAGCGTGGCGATCGAGACTTTGCCCGGCAGCCCGGTCGTCTGTCCGAATCCAGGCAGGTCGACCGCGATTACCTCCCGTTGCGCGGCCAAGTCGTCGATGATCGGATCCCAGGAGCGCAGACCCGCCCCGAGGCCGTGCACCAGCAGAAGGGGGCTCCCCTCGCCTCTCCGCACATAATTCAGGCTCATCGGATCAGTGTACGGAGGGGCTTGGCGCCGAACCGTCCCAGGTTGATGGGTCTTTCCCGTTGGGCGGTGAGGTTTGGCCGGTGTTCGAAACCCGGGCGTATCCGATCTTCAGCCCAGTCATGGCCATCAGTGTTGCAGATAAGGGGCCTTCACCGGGCTTTTAACCGGGCGGGGTATACGTGCACGCTAAGCCCAGTATCTATATGGAGTGGTTTTGGGGTGGGGGAGTGACCGGTGAGCAACCGGCTTACGGGCAGTCTTGAGCCGCACCCCGTTCACGTCTCACTGCAACGGGAGAACGCGACGGCACGCCGCGCAACCCGCTGCGGCGATCGCGGCGATCGCACTCTTCATCGCCACTCCTGCAGTGAGTGACCCCTCTTACCAGTCGACGGTGATCGTGTTCGGGGTCCTGCGTCTCGCGACTGCGACGCTTAAAACCAGAGGAAGACCGGGGTGACCATAAGCCGTCCCTCCGGGCCGCGGAGCCTCGGCTTCGTGGTGATCCTTGGCATCATCGTTCTACTGCTCCTGGGAGCCTCCGGTGTCCTCGCCGCAAACGGGCGCCCTGAATGGATAGGCGCCACGGCGGCGGCTAGATTCAGCGTGATGTGGTTCGGGTCGTGGCAGTACGACCGTGTTTACGATCGAGAGTTGCGACATGGTCGCTGATAGCGGCTTCGATGAGTCGATCCATGCGCCTAACCGTCTCCGCATCTGCGGGATCCTCCGGCCGCTCGATGGGGCAGAGTTCTCCGTGCTGAAAGACGCTTCGGGGATCTCCGAAGCGAACGTCTCAAAGACCATCCGTAACCTGGTGGAGTTGGGTTATGTCCAGGAAGTCCACCTCGAGCAAGCGCAAGGACATGCGGCTTACGACAACCCCCAGCCTCACACCGGCGGGGCGCCGGACCTTCGATGCGCACCGTTTGGCCCTTCAGCGAATGACGGAAGTGCTCACCGACTGAGTCCGTGACCAAGTGGACGCCTTGATGTTGCCTCGGCACGCCCTGTAGCTCTCAGCGTCCCCTGCCGGAGACAGGGCAGCATTCCTCTATAAGTCGCCGCGATACGAGACGTCGTTTCCGCATCTCCGGCGACGTCTCCAGTGAACATTCTTTGTTCGTCAAGGCTGTCAGAAAATAGCCAAGATAACCGCGTGGGAGACAGTCATATGAGACTGTCTCCCACGCTATTATGCAGTTTTACTAGTTTTTTCTTTGGTTATTAGCAAGAACACAGCAATCGCCGACCAGGCAACTATTTGAGCAGCGATTGCGTAGATGTGCAGCGAACCGTAGATCACAGTTGAAAAAAACGATAAAATGATTACTAATAGACCGGCATAGTACCCAGATTTTTTGACTTTAATATCACGATTTAATGATAGCTTAATGTATATCGAAGCAGGGATGGCAAGCAAAACAATCAGCGACACTACTACAATACTGGAATCAAAAAAAGTGAAAATATTATATATTGTCAAAAAATAGGCAGATATTGCTAACGCAATTTCAATCACATATGTACGCTGCATTGGACCCTTCTATCGCGCGCTGCTACCTTCAAGCGACAGTGCGAGACTCGAAGCTCCGACTGCCTTCAGTCCGGTAGCGATAGCTCCCTTATTGTTCTTAATCAGGCTAACCACTGCAGGACGAGCAGCGGATCCGAAGGGGATGCATCCAATGATGGCACTGGCAATGTACTCGACCGGGTCCCCTCCATTATAGGCCTGGTAGGCGGAGAGGCCGACGGTCCCAACGCAAGCCAGGACAACAGGGAGTCCAATCGCCGGGAGGGCCATAGTTTCGAACCCATCGGATTCGCCAGAAGCGAGTTCAGCTCGAAGCTGAGCTGCCTCGGCTGAAGAGATGTCACCAGAGGCCTCTGCGGAGTCAATAATGACTCGAAACTCCTCGATTAGGGCAGCTTCTTCGGCGGCCGGCGAAGGAACTGCACTGCCAACCTCTGGTGCAGCAGCAGTGGCATCTGGAAGTGCTGACGACGCGGCTGCCACACTGGCGGATGACACAACTAGTGCAGCAGAAAGTGTGAGCGCTGAGAGTGATTTCGTGGTCTTAGTAAGAGTAGTGATAACTAGTTCCTCTCTCTAATGCTCCATGAGACTACTTCTTTCGCTTTCTCGCTGTCCGGGAGATCGGTTGCCCGCCTGAACAGTTATTTGAGTGTTTCAATCAACGGCTGGTCGTTCAAGAGTCAGTTGCCGATTAGGTACTTTTGTTAGTACGACGGAGTTTGCCCCAAGTGAGGTAGTTGGCTGGCCGTTGAGCCGGTGGTCGTCGCCTGAGGCGGCGGTGGGGGCTGGGGGTCAATACACGGTACGAGTAGACGGATCTGGGACCTGTACCACAGCGCGCGCTTCGGAGGTGCTTACTCCTTCTAAGCCTGTCCGCGCGAGGGTCTCCACGAGAATTTCGTAGTGCCTGTTGAGGCGTCGCCTTGGATGCTTATCGTAGTTAGGGCACTAATGCCCGTTGAGGGATTGGCTTACGGGCATCCTCGAGTCACCGTAGGAACTCATCAAAGTCCTGCAGGCCGAAGACTTGACCTTCTAGCTGACTCGAAGGTTTACCGTGGTCGAACAGGACCTCTGCCGCTGGACCCAGCGGCCGCAGACCGGTCCTGTCACAACGGATGACGGAGAACCACCGCATGACTTGGGCCGAACGACTTCAAAGCGTGTTCGTCGCGGGCGCCGCACTGGCTGGACTCGGGGTCGGGCTGATGACACCGCTGGAAGCCAGCGGCGAGCACCTAGTGATTCCGGCTCTGCTGGTGATGCTCATCGCCGTCTTCGTGCAGCTCGATGCGTCGCATCTCAAAGACGTGGGCAAAGCCAAGGGGCTTGTCGCGATCAGTCTCGCGTTGAACTACGCCTTCACCCCGCTTCTCGCTTGGGCGCTGGGTCTCGGGCTGCTCGGCGAGCAGCCCGATCTGCGCATCGGGCTGTTGCTGCTGCTGGTTACCCCGTGCACTGATTGGTACCTGGTCTTCACTGCCATGGCGCGTGGCCATGCAGGGATCGCAACGGCCCTGTTGCCGATCAATCTGGTGCTGCAGTTGCTGCTGCTGCCGGTCTACGTGATGCTGCTCGGCGGTGAAGCTGCGATGGTCGAGACAGCGACTCTGTTAGAGGCCGTGGGACTGATGCTTCTAGTCCCACTCGTGGCCGCTTTCGCTCTGCGTTGGATCAGCACTCGGGCCAAGGGGGCGCAGTGGCGGGACGAGCACGTGGGCCGGTGGGCGAACCGTATCGTGATGCCGCTGCTGTGTCTGGCGGTCTTCGCGATGTTTGCCTGGCAGGCACCCGTGGTCGCCGAGAGCGGCACAGAGATGCTGCTCCTGCTGCCTCCACTCTTGGCGTTCTTCATCATTCTCCCGCTGGTCTCCACCGGGATCGCTCGATTGCTGCGCCTATCAGGGCCGCAACGGGTCACACTGACCATGGTGACCACCGCCCGGAACTCACCTATCGCGCTGGGCATCGCGGTCGCGGCATTCCCTGACCGGCCACTCATAGCTGTCGCCCTAGTACTAGGTCCGCTGATCGAACTCCCGATCCTCGCGGTGTTGAGCCAAGTCATTCGCCACCGGGAGAAAGACGCTCCGGCCGATGATGTTCCCGCAACCAACAGCGAACAATAAATCTCCTCGCGAGTGAAGGGTGTGGACATGCGAATCTCTGAGGTCACCGCGCACAGTGGGGTACCAGCGACCACCCTGCGGTACTACGAGCAGCTCGACCTGATCACTTCAACCCGCGCCAGCAACGGATACCGCGAATACGGCCCCGAGGTATTGGAACGTCTGAGCTTTATCAGCGTGGCCAAGAAGATGAACTTGGACCTTGAGCAGATCAAGTGGCTTCTCCAGGTCACCGCAACCGGGACCTGCACCAACACCCGAGACGCCCTGCACCCAGTCCTTGCCGACCGGCTGCGGGAGGTGAAAGACAGCATTCGAAGGTTGGAAGAGCTGAAGGCCCTTTTGGAGCGTTCGTTAGAGCACGTGGCGACCTGTCCGGATAGTTCAGAGCCCTGTCAGTCAGAGTGCGCCTTCAAGGCGCTGATCTAATCCGCAGGGCTGCGTCTGGGTTTCTAAGAGTGCACGGTAGACCATCCTCTACCGTTCCCATCCCTCTCGCGGCTTAGCGCTGCGTGCTTGGTGGCTCCAGGGGGCTCCCAGGCCACGAACACTGCTTGTCCAAGAAAACTCTCTGGTGTCGTCATTACCTCTCGAAGGTGCGAGTGATTCAGCAGACCCCGCGTCCGGAAACAGTGTCCCCACACTGCGGCCGCGGGGTCTATGCGTTCCTAGCGCAAGCAGGCGGCCTCAGCACCGGAGTGGGATGCCATTCTCATGAGGTCTCGCCACAGCGTCCGACTACCAGAGCATTTCTACTAGGGAGCGGCATCTCCTAATGCGCGGCCGCCCTCTCATGGTCAAAGAGATTGCCGACTCGTTCACTACGCATGAGCGATCGGCGACTGGCGCGGAATGGCTTGAGGCCGCCGAGGCCAGTGCGACGGGCCTGCCGAATTCCTCGCCGAATCGCGCAACCTCGAATGAGGTTGCCTCCATCGACGTGACGTGGGTCTGGATCACCAGAGACGGGGACGCAATCATTGATCCCCAGACCGCCGGCTGTACTACTTCAACTCCGAGGAAGGGGACGAGGGAGAACGGCTGGTGAGTGACTTCCACTAAGAATCGGTCTGATTCTCAGAACACGAGAGACACCGGGGCAATAACGATCACCGGCAGGAACCAGTACAGCAGGGAAACTACCCAGTACTTGAGAGAAAAGCCCCAGCGATTCCTGTACATATACACAAGGTTGAAAATGCACCAGGCCCAGATGGGTAGCGTTCCAGTCACAACCAGGAGCACCGCCCCGAGTGCCGAGTCGTTGTCGCCTGCGGTGGCGACCAGGCCAGATCCGAAGATCAGGATCCAATACCCATGAGTGCGGCGTACCTGCACGGGATCGTCGCTGTACCGATGACGAGGTTCACGGCGGCGTGAATGCGGGTTAACCGGGTAGGGGTTCTCGGCGCATCCTCTAGCTGGTGCGCCTGTCTCGGGTGCTCGTCTTGTGCTTGGCTCAAGGGCTGCTCCCTTTCGGTCGCCGGCAGGCCTCGCCAGTGTTCCCCTGCGCGGCACCCCGACAGCCCCCCCCCTCGCGGGGTGCGGTGGGTCCCTGTTGAGTCTCCCAAGCCTAGTGGGGTCCCCGACCCGTCAATCCGCGCCCCGGCAGCCCCACGCCCCCTTATTTGAACCCCTCAACAATTTTCGCCCCTTGAGTGAGCGGGAAGAGCTGCGCGTTCCCCCTAAGTCGCCGTCAACGCTTGCGCTTGGCCCATGCAGTGCCACCGGCACCAGCCATCATCATGACCAGGATCAGAAGTATCAACGGGAGCATGCTCAGATCGTCCATGCGGTGCAGTCTAACCTTTGATCAGTGGAGCTGCGTCAGTGGCAGGTTGTGATGGTATCGACCGTTCCGTTCGTTCCACGACGGAACACGTCCGGAGTGGAGAGCGAGGTGGAGCGAGCTGCAGGACGGTGCCTGAACGGGTTTCATACACCTCGCGATGACGTGGCGACATGGGCTGACTCGCGTTCGGGATCGATTCCGTAGAAACCCCTGATAGAGCCTGACTCTTGCTCGAAAGGTTCGCGTCGGAACGGCCCCTGAGCTGATCGGATATTAGAACAGGGGCCAGGGAACCGCCGGCATATCGCCGGCGGGGGCCGGAAAACGCCTTGCCAAGCGCAACTTAGCGCAGCGAGCAGCCAGCGCAGCGATCTCCTCAGCGCTCAGCAGATCCGCCAGGGCCTCGCCCAGGTCACCATCCAGACCTTCGCTGACGCGGTCGATGCCGTCGAGTTCCTCGGTGCTCAACGAGTCTCCGAGCCAGCCCCAGAGGACCGTGCGCAGCTTGTGCTCGCGATGGAATGTGAGGCCATGGTCCACGCCGTGCCGGTTGCCGCCTGGCATGGCGAGGACGTGGTCGCCCTTACGGTCGGCGTTGTTGACGATCAGGTCGAACACCGCCATGCGCCGCAGCGCCGACGTGTCCTCGTGGATGAGGGCGACCATCCGTCCGCTCTGGTCTTGTCCTTCCAGAACGTGCTTCCAGCCCGTCTCGGGCACCTCGTCCGTCGCGACCAGGTTGACCGCATCCTGGTCTGGGTCCTGCTCTTTCCAGAGCTGCACCATTCCCTCGCCCAGGGGCCCGTCGCGCAGCCAGGTGTGCGGCACCACGTCCCAGCCCAGGTGCTCCGAGACCAGGTAGGCGGCGACTTCCCGGTGCGCCAGGGCGCCGTCCGGGAAGTCCCACAGCGGACTCTCGCCTGCCATCGGCTTGTAGACGACCATCACCTCGCCGATGGTCCCCAGGAAGGTCGCGTTGGACGCCGTCGTGATGCGGCCGGTGAGCGTCAGCTCGGCGGTCACCAGATCCGTCGCCGACATCAGTCCTCAGGAAGCGTGCAGGTATGCCCGTCGGCGTCCATCGGGTAGCCGCACAGTGGGCACGCCGGGCGACCGGCGCCCACGACCTCAAGGGTGCGCTTGGCGAACGCGCGTGCGGTGCCCACCGGAATTCGCACCAGCAGCATCTCGGTCTCCTGAGCGCTGTCCTCATCAGAAGATTCGAGGTCCTCATCGACATCGCCCTCCATGAGGGGGTGGGCCTCTATCACCACCTGGGCCGTGGTGGGGTCCCATCCCAGGCTCATGACGCCGGTGCGGAAATCTTCCTCAACGGGATCAAGGTCTTCATTGTCGACAAGTTCAGGGGGAGTGCCCGTGGGAACGCTGAAGGGATTGCCCTCGACGGAGATGAGCTGGTCGAGGATCTCGTCGATCTTCTCCGCCAGCTGAGCCGACTGCTGTTTCTCCAGGGCCACGCTCACGACGCGTGATCCTGCGCGCACCTGAAGGTAGAACGTGCGCTCCCCGGGAGGTCCTATGGTGCCGACGACCGCACGATCAGGCCAGTCAAACTCGTAAACACGTGTAGGCATATGAATATTCTAGGCGCATGTGGTTCACGGTTTCTCGTGTCCTGCGCCGCCACCCACCGGTGCATCGCCAGCGGGGGTGCCCTTCGCCAGCCACGAGAGATCCCCTGCGTCGGTATTGGTCGCGTGAACGCTCGTCCGGCCAGCACCGTAGCGCACGATGGACGCGGAGGCGGGTCCCACATTGATCCGCTGGAACAGATCCAGGTGCATGCCGAGTGCGTCGGCGAGTATCGACTTGATGACGTCACCGTGGCTGACCGCGACCCATACGGCCTCGGGCCCGTGCTCGGCTTCAACGGCGGCATCGTGGCGGCGAATCGCGGCCACCGCCCGAGCCTGCATCGCGGCCATCGATTCACCGCCGGGAAAGACGACGGCGGAGGGCTGCGACTGCACCAGCGACCACAGGTCTTCGGTCGCGAGATCGGTGAGCTTCCGGCCCTGCCACTGGCCGTAGTCGCATTCGGTGAGATCGACGTCGACAGGTGCCTGTGGCGTGCTCGGCTGGCGATCAAGGATGTGCTGCGCGGTCTGCTGACACCGCTCCAGCGGGCTCGAGACCACCGCGGCGAGGGGGACTGCCGCGAGCCGCTCTCCCGTGACAGCAGCCTGGTCCCGTCCGGTCTCGTCCAGACTGACGCCCTCGGCCCTGCCGGCCAGGACCCCGGTGGCATTTGCTGTGGTGCGGCCGTGCCGCACGAGAATCACTGTCGCCATCCAGCCAGCCTAACCACCCTGGCGACGACGTCTGCACGTCGGGTATTTTGGTGGCGGTGGCAGCCGCCACCTAGTGCGCTTCCACGTGAGGACCACGTGAATCATCGCGGAGAGCCCTGAGCACTTCAGGACATGTCCGGATGGGGTGCGGCGCTCAGTGCGCCAACTTCATTCCGCCGATGCCTGACATCGGCCGACGAAAGGACATGGCATGGTGTCGAAGGACGAAAAGAACCTTTCCTAGGTGATCGACAAGATCTCGAAGATGGATGAGCCGCGGCGGTCCGTCATGCAACAAGTGCACGACGTCGTCGTGACTGCGGCACCCTCCCTGAAACCCCGGATCTGGTACGGCATGCCCGCCTACGCGAAATCTGCGAGCGCTCCAGCCCTCCTCACGCTCCGCAACGATGAACGCTTGAACGTCGCGATCACCGAGAAGGCCACCTTCCGGCCGGCAGGCGGGGCGGACGCGGGGCTGATGCCCGCCGCGTGGTATTTCGAGACCGTGGACCCCGAGACCGAGAAACGCATCGCTGAGATCGCTCGTTCGGTAGTGGACTGAGCATCCAGTGAGCGCCCTCTTGGCTGCCCGGGGAGGGCGCTCGCCGCTCAGCTGCCCCGATAGAAGCTGGACCGCAGAAGTCGGGCGACGCAATTCCACCTCGACCAGAGTGGACGGTGAAGGGAGCAACCATGATCGAAAACCTCAACCGCCTCGTCGACGAGATCGAGCAGCGTCTTGCTGAAGACCTCGACGTCGACGCGCTCGCGAGAACTATGGGCACGACGGGCTACCACGTCCGCCGCATGTTCTCCTCGCTGGCGGGCATGCCCGTGTCTGACTATGTCCGGCGTCGGCGGATGACCGTCGCCGCTGCGGACGTGGTCGGTCAGGAGGATCTGCTCACGATCGCCGTGCGCTACGGGTACGGTTCCACCGAGGCTTTCGGGCGAGCGTTCCGTGCAGTGCACGGGGTGAGTCACGGTGAGGTGCGCCGTCATGGCGGCCCCCTTCGCAGTCAACCACAGCTCAGGTTCCGCCTGACCGTCGAAGGGAGCACCTCCATGGATGCCAGAATCACAGAACGACCGACCTTCCAGCTGATCGGGCACGCCGTCCGGGTGCCGCTGATCCATGAGGGCGTCAATCCGCATATCCAGCGGCATATCGCTTCTCTGCCCGCCCAGGAGCACGAGCGCCTGAAGGAGCTCGGCAACACCGAACCTGCCGGGCTGCTGCAGGTGAGCGCCGACGTCGACCCGGACTATTCCGAAGGCAGTGAGCTGACCTATCTCCACGGCGTCGCGGTCGACGACGGCGCCGCAGTGCCCGAGGACCTCGATGTGATCGAGGTGGCTGCGGGGGAGTGGGTGGTCTTCCGCAGCTCGGGGGCCCATCCGGCTGCTCTTCAGGAGGCCTACGCGGCGTCGGCGGCCGACTGGTTCCCGTCCAATCCGTGGAGGCTGCGGCCAGGCCCGTCGATCGTCTCCGTGATCGACCGTGCTCCGGACTTCAGCTCAGCGACGTGTGAATTGTGGTTCCCGGTCGAGCGCGCCTGACTCCAAGCAGGGTCGGGTTCCGTGTCGAACGGAGCCCGACCCTCTCTTCGTTCACGTGGTGTGTGACGATTGACCCCGGCGCACTCCGATCTCATCGTCTGGAACGCCACAGCATCACCATTCCTGACCTGGGTGAGGAGTGGGAAGGTGCGGAAGTGGCTTTCCTGGCAGACATCCAGGTCGGCATGTGGGGGACCAACACCGGGATGGCCGAAAGGGCCGTGGAGCGAATCGTCGAGGAAGAACCCGACCTGATTCTGCTCGGCGGGGACTTCGTCTACGGCGATGACCCCAGCACCGTGGACGACGCGATGTCGATACTCCAGCCCATCGTCGACTCTGGGATCACGACCGCAGCCGTCCTGGGAAACCACGACTATGAGGCCCACGCCGAGGAGAAGCTCACCAGCGCGCTTGAGTCCGCCGGCATCTCGGTCCTGCTCAACGAGGCACTTCCACTTTCACCCGCCGATGCCTCTCCAGAAGAGCAGTTCCACGTCGTCGGTGTCGGGCCCGCGCGTCCTGGGCTGGACCACGTCGAGCTGTCGCTGGCTGACCTGCCGGAGAGCGCGCCGCGGATGGTGCTCATGCACAACCCGGCGACGTACACCGAGCTTCCGGCTGAGAGCGGACCACTGTCTGTCGCGGGGCATACCCATTGCGGCCAGGTCGCGCTGCCGGGGACACTCGACTGGTCCTGGATGGGGCTGACCGAAGAAGAACGCATCGTCACCGGGGGCTTCGCGCCCGACGACCACGGAGAGGCGGGGAATCAGATGTTCGTCACCTGCGGCATCGGGTTCAGCCTCGTTCCCGTCCGCATCGCCGCTCCGCCGCAGATCGTGTTCTTCGAACTCAGCGCCGCCGAGTAGAACGAGACCTCGCCCGCGATCGTTGACACTCCGTGGCTGACCCCACACTGTTGATCGCACCATGGATCTGCGGCCTCGATGGGGGTCTGATATGAGTGCTGTCTACACCTGGGATGTCTTCTCCACGCTGGACGGCTATGGCTCCTTCACCGAGCACGCGGGCTGGGGAGGCTACTGGGACAAACAGGGCCCCGAGCTGCTGGAGCACCGCGCCCGGCAGTTCTCTGCGGAGCAGCACATGGTCTACGGCGCCACCACCTTCCGTGAGGTCGCCGAGATCATGTCGGCTGCCACAGACCCCAACGCCTGGGACGAGTGGAACGTTCGACTCCTGCAGATGCCGGCCACGGTGATCTCCTCCACCCTGCGCGACACCCTCGGCTGGCCACAGGCGGAGATCGTGCAAGGCGACGCGGTCGACGTCGTCCGTCGGCTGAAAGCGGACTCTTCCATCCCGCTGCGTTCCCAGGCGAGCCTGTCGCTGAACCGTGAGCTCATGGCCGCAGGACTGATCGACCGTCTGCAGGTCACCCTCTTCCCCGTGATCTCGGGCAGGAGCGGCACGAGTCCGATTCTGCGAGATGCCGAGGACTACGACCTGGACCTGCTGGAGAGCCGCACCCTCGACGGCAGAACCATGGAGCTCGTGTACCGCCCGACCCTGCGCAGGCGGTGAGGCGATGATGTCCGACTTTCACACCTCCACCGTCCAGCTCGACGACCGGTGATCCGCCAGGGGTCCCGCGACACCGCGCAGAACTTGGCATGAGCTCAGCGCAGCTGCTCGTAGTGCTCCGAGAGTCGGGGGTAGTAGTCATCCCAATTCACCGTGGAGGCGTCCGCCCCGGCCAGAACCCTGGCCAGACGATCGAGGTAGTACTCCCATCCCGGCCCCACGCTGCCCAACGCCTCGTCTGACGCCCGCTGGGCGAAGATCAGCTCCGTGGTGCCCTGCTCCTGGTGCAGCTCGAACCGCAGGTGCCAGACGTTGGAGCCGACGCCTGTGTCCACTGCGAAGCTGTGTGGTGGGCGGCAGTCCCGGATGAGGCATTCCTCCGGCGGCGCCTCCTCACCCTCGGCGGTCATCCGGAAGGTGACCTTGCCGGAGGCCGGGTCTCCCTCCCACCGGCCGATCCACTCCTCGAGCCGCTCAGATTTTGTCACCGCGGCCCAGGCCTCTTCGATGGGCAGCTGGAAGCGGCGCTCCAGGCGGAGTTCCCGGCCCAGCGGACCATCCTGCAGCCGTCCCGTGGGTTCGGGCTGGGTGGGGTGTGGTGCAGCGGACTTTGATCCTGTGGGATCTGGTGCTGCGGATTCTGATGCGGTGGTCATCGCGGACCCCTCAAGGCTGAGGCAGGAGGACGGTGGAGTAATTCACCGTGGGGCGTGACGTCAGGATACCTACGCGGAGCGCCGGTGGGGATAGACCGGCTCCCGGTCCTGGAAATCCAGGATGCTGTGATTCTGGATCACGCCGTTGTGGATCTCAATGGCGCGCGAGATCGTGAGGTTCTTCGCCCACGCGGCGGGCCCTTCCATCACGGTGCGCAGGAACGGCAGGATCGCCCCGCTGACCTCCCAGGTGGCGGAGTTCCACAGGTAGGACGGGGTGTGGTCCACGGCGTAGTAGTTCACACCCCGGCCCACCGTGAACATCGGCTCACCGAAGGTGGTGGGCTTCGGCCATTCGAAGCCCATGCCCGCGTCGCAGGAGACATCGATGATCAGACTTCCCGGGGCGAAGAGGTCCAGGTCCTCGTTGCGCAGGTAGGTCAAGGGTGCCGACACGTCCTGGAGCGTGCAGTTGACCACGATGTCGTGCGAGGCCAGAAACTCCGGGAGCAGCACGTCCCCGTCCGGGGTGAGCACGGTGCTCAGGTGTGTCGGACCGCCGTCGGTGTTGAGCTGAGCGATGTGGGCGGAGTGGATCGGTGAGCCGACCGCCGTGGCTCCGCGCTGGGTGAGCACCTGGATGTCGTGGATGCCGTGTGCCTTCAGCGCTGTCACCGCACCGCGTGCCGTCGCGCCGAAGCCGATGACCACCGCGCTCAGGCGTGGCCCGTAGTCGCCCGTGGAGCCGATCAGGCTCGTGGCGTGGATGACGGAGCAGTAGCCGGCCAGCTCGTTGTTCATGTGGAAGACGTGCAGGCTGAAGTCACCCCGGCGGGTCCAATGCTGCATCGCCTCGAAGGCGATCAGCGTCAGCCGTCCATCGATCGCGGTCTGGGTCATCGCGGCATCCTGCACGCAGTGCGGCCATCCCCACAGCACGCGGCCCGCGGGCATGGCTTCCACATCCTCGGCCTGCGGCTTGGGCAGCAGCAGCACATCTGCGGCGTCGATCACCTCGGCGCGTTCGGCTACTGTGCCGACACGGGATTCGAGGTAGCCCGGTTCGAGCTGGAAGTCCTGCCCGTAGCCGCGCTCCACGATCATTCGCGCGCGCAGGTCCGGGTCGATCTGATCCAGGTGGCGGGGGTGGATGGGCAGCCGACGCTCGTTCTCCATCGAAGAGTTCGCCAGAAGCCCGAGGCTGAGCAGCGACGCGGGAGGAACAGGTGAGGCTGCCGCAGCAGGTGAAGCAGGGGTGAAGCCGGTCATCCAGAGTCCCGTCATGAGGGAGCCAAGGACGGCTCCTTCCTTGACTGTACGCCGATCTCCCGCCGTCCACGCCGGGCGCGGGTCGGGTTCGGCGACTGGGGCGTCAGTCCACGCCGGGTCGACGCCGGTTCTGCTTCACCTCGGCCCGCTCCCGCTTTCCCTGCAGCCGCCGGCGATGGGATCCGCGGGTGCGTCGGGTGGGACGCCGAATGATCGGCGGAGCGATCGCCTCCCGGATCAGCTCTGCCAGACGCTGCCGCGCCGCGATCCTGTTGCGGTGTTGAGACCGGTGCTCCGCGGCGCTGATGGTCAGCACCGTGCCAGCCAGCCGCGCGTCGAGCCGCTCAAGGGCGAGCCTGCGCTGGGGCTCCGTGAGCGCCGTCGTCGTGCCGAGATCGAGCCTGAGCTGGACGCGAGAATCGGTGGTGTTGACGCCCTGGCCGCCCGGTCCCGAGGCATGGGTGAACTGCTCGGACAGCTCTCCAGCCGGCACGATGAGCCCGTGCGGCGCTCCAGGCCCCGGCGGTATGCGCAGATTCTCCACACACACCAGTCTGCCGCACCGGAGAGGGCAGAGGGTCTGGGCCCGGGTCCCGGCTCAGCGTCGCAGCTCAGCCCAGCGCTTCCAGGATCTGCACCGCCGCGCCGGTCCCGTCCTCCGATGCCATGCTGCGGGCTGCGGACTCTACGGCCGGTCGGTAGGACTCCGCCTCGGCCAAGCCGCGGGTCACAGTCTCCGCGGTGAGTCTCCGCTGGGGAATCGGCGCCGGGGAGAGCCCCTGTTCATGCAGACGCCTGCCCCAGAAGGGCTGGTCGGCGATGAAGGGGACGGGGATGGAGACGGCCCCTGCGGCGGTCGCCGCGTGCACCGTCCCGATCCCGCCGTGGTGGACCGCTGCCAGCGCCTGCGGCAGGACTGCCTCGTGCGGGACCGAAGGGGTGACAAGCAGGTCCTCACCGGCCAGCGAGGGCGGCACCTGTAAGCCCCCGAGCCCGGTCGCGATCAGTCCACGGGCGCCGAAGCTGCGGATGCCGCGGATGACCTCACTGGCGCGCGCCACCGGATCATCGGTTGCCATGGACCCGAAGCCCGCGTAGACGAAGTCGCCCTCCGCGAGGAACCTCGCGAGCTCGGCGGAGACTGTTCCCTCAGCGAACCCGGTCTCTTCCGTGGTCACGGTCTCCGAAGCATCGCGTCTCCAGGGTCCGGTGAGGTGGACCGATGCGTCCCAGTCATCGGGTCGGCGCAGCAGGACGGGGCTGATGGGCAGGAGCGTGGCGGCAGGCGGGGCCGGCCGGCGGCGATAGCTGCCGACCATTCGGGAGACCTCGCTGAGGTCCTCCCGGAACATCGCCTCACCGGCGCTGGCCAGTCGATAGGTTGCTGGGTTGAAGCGTCCCAGATCCCTGGTGAGGGTTCCGGCGGCGGGAAACGCGCGGGTGGGCGTCACGGCGGGCACGATCTCGACCAGCACGTGGGGGATGGACAGGGCATCGGCGGTCACGGAGGCGGAGAGGATCTTCGGGTGCGCCACCAGGAGATCGGGACGGTAGTCCATCGCGGCTCGTGCTGACCCCAGAAGCACCTGCCGCATGAGCGGTTTCACCACGCTGCGATAGGAGCGGAATGCGGCTGCTGGGGAGACCCCCTGCTGCGCGATCAGCGCCGAGTAGTCGACCCCGAGGCTCACGACGTCGAGGTCCGCGAGGTCGGCGCCGGAATGGTCTGGAACCACCAGGCGCACCTCGTGTCCGGCCCGGACCGCCCGGTGGGCAAGCGCGACGAAAGGTTCCACGTCCCCGCGCGAGCCCGCGGTGGCCAGAAGGATCCGCATGTCACCGCACTCCTGTGGTGGTCCGCCCGAGCTGATTCTCCCGCTGCGGCGCGGCGAAGACCGTGGTGACCTCGGCTGCGTACAGCACCGAATCCGGCGCACGGTCTGCAAGCCCCTCGAAACCGGCCGCCGCGAGCAGCCCATCCTGCAGGTGCACCAGCTCGGCCTGCTGCAGCGGCCACGGCTCATGATGATTGCGGCAATAGATGGTGCGCCCCAGATGACGTTCGTGGAAGCCCCACCGCGAGGTCAGGAACTGCGCCAGCGGATCCTCCGCGAGGGCCGCGTTCTGCGCGGAGTCTCCGCCGGGACGCACGATCATCTGGGAGGCTGCGGCGCGCTGGCCGTGCCGTCTGGTCCGGTAGGACACCTCGCCGCCTCGGCGCTGCAGCGACATCGAGGCCCACTGATACTTCAGCCCGAATGCCGCTCGAGCGATCAGCACCGGGATCAGGTGCGAGGCCTCCAAGCTGAGGAACACCACTCCGCGGTGGCCCTTCGCGTCGATGGAATACAGCCGGACATTGACCTCGGGGAAGTTTCCCAGCCACGGGATGCGCGGACCGCCGAAGAACGAGCTCTGCGACATCTGGAAGCCGATGAGCCCCACCCAGCTGCTGCCGTCGATCACATCGGGGGTGCAGCCCGGCGGCATATAGGGTTCGACGACGCTCGGGTCGACCCGCCAATGCAGAAACGAGACGTCACTCCAGCGCTGTCGCAGAATGGCGGCGCTGCCCAGCGGGGGAGCCTCGGTCATCTGGTCAGTCCACCCTTTCAAGCGAAGCCGCCCCATAGCGCGTACATTATCTAGCGGCGGAAGTGCGAGACGTTTGCGCCGCACCACAGAGGGCGGCGATGGCTGCAAGCTTAGAAGGGCCCGAGCCGGATTGAGAATCGATGACGAAGGACACGACATGACTGGTCGCCCGAGCACGGTGTCTGTCGTCATTCCGGTCAAGGACGACAGCACAGAGCTCGCCGTCTGCCTCGCGGCCCTGCACGCGCAGACTCGACCAGCCGAGGAGATCATCGTCGTGGACAACGCCTCCTCCGATGACTCAGCCGCCACCGCCCGCGCACACGGCGCCACCGTGCTCAGCTGCCTTGAGCCGGGGATCCCCGCGGCGAGCGCCGCCGGCTACGACGCGGCCACCGGCGACCTGATCCTGCGCCTGGACGCCGACTGCGTCCCGCCCGCCTGCTGGATCCAGGACGTCATCAGTGCCTTCGAGAAACAGCCCCAGGTGGCCGCGCTCACCGGTCCCGCACGATTCATCGACGGCCCGGCGCTGCTGCGGCCACCGCTCGTGGCGGCCTACCTCCTCGCCTACCGCTGCTTCTCGCTGCCCGCGCTGGGACACCAGCCGCTCTTCGGCTCCAACCTGGCGATGCGCCGTGAGGCGTGGCAGTCGGTCCGACTCGGAGTCCACCGCGAAGACCCAGAGATCCACGATGACCTCGACCTCTCCTTCCACCTCGGTGAACGCCACCGGTTGGGACGGGTCCGGGGAGAGCCGATGGGGATCTCGATGCGACCCTTCCGGAATGCCCGATCCTTTCAGCGGCGCATGCGCCGAGGCCTGCGCACCGTGACGATCCACTGGCCGCAGGACTTCCCTCCCTACCGGTGGCGCCGGATGCGGACACGCCGGCACGGCGCCGAGGGCTCCCCAGCACAGGAGGGCCGGACACATGGCCACGCCTGAGCATGAGCCCCTGCCCGAGCATGAGCCCCGCCCCGAGGTAGACACGCCGGGCGCCGGCACCACCGCCCACGACGACGCCGTCCTTATCGGGCCCGTCGCGGCGCCTCACCTGCACGTGATGAGCTGGAACATCCGGCGTCGTACCGTGCGGTTCCATCCTCGGGTCGCAGACCGCTGGCATCGGCGCGCGCCGGGAGTCCGTGCCCTGCTCCAGGCTGAGCGGCCCACTCTGTTGGGAGCCCAGGAAGCTCTGGGGGATCAGTCCGACTTTCTGGCCGAGTCGCTGGGAGGCGGCTACGGCGTCGTCGGTCATGGACGGGGGCCGCGCGGCGGGGGAGAAGCCTCACCGATCTTCTACGACACCGACCGGCTCGAGCTGCTGGACTTCGAACAGACCGCCCTCTCCGATGCGCCGCACTCCCCGGGCTCGACCTCCTGGGGCAACCTCATCCCGCGCGCCCTGGTCTCCGCTCGGTTCCGCGACCGCGAGACCTCCGCGGTCTTCCTCGCCCTGAACACGCACCTCGATCACCTCTCTGCGCGGTCCCGGCTGCGCTCCGCCCAGGTGATCCGCGAACACGTCCTGCGCAGCGATCTGCCTGCCGTGCTCACCGCGGACTTCAATGCGGATCGAACGAGTGCGCCGCTGGCCGAACTGCTCCAGGACGCGGCGCTCGCCGAGACCTGGGCGGCCGCGGAGCGCCACGACAGCCACGAATGGGGCACCTTCGCGAACTACCGGTCCCCGCGCAGAGACCGCCCGCGCATCGACTGGATCCTCGCCACACCCGGCGTCCGGGTGCTGCGCGCAGCGATCAACCCCCAGCGCCATGGCGACGCCTGGGCCTCCGACCACCTTCCAGTCCACGCCGTGGTGACACTTCCCAAGGAGGGCGATGCCCCATGATGGAGAACTTCCTGCGCCGCCCGCAGACCCCCGCCGAGCTGATCGCCGATGTGCTGCGCGCGTTCGGGGTGTTCAGCGTCATCTTTGCCGCGGTGGTCTTCGACCTCACCGACGCCGGCATACTCGCCTTCGTCCTGCCGGCCGTCTTCGCCCCACGGTTCCTCGGGACCAGGGCCGGGGCAGACATCACCTTGTCGTTGACGGTGCTCATCGCTGGATGGAGCAACGTGTGGGGGCTCTACGAGAGCGTCCCCGGGTGGGATCTTGCCGTGCACTTCGTCTGCACCGGTGTCCTCGCGGCGAGTCTGTGCCTGTTGCTGGGCCGGGTGCAGACGCTGCCTGCCCCGCGCAGCGCCCTGGCGACGACGACGCTCGGCATCACGCTGACCACCGCATTCGGGCTCGCGCTGAGCGCGATCTGGGAGATGGTGGAATGGGTCGGCTTCGTCTATGTCACCCAGGGGATCAACGTCGATTACACAGACACCATCGGTGACATGGCCGCCGGGGGACTCGGAGCCCTGTGCGCCGGACTGTTCCTGACCTTCTTCGGCCGCTTCGACGGGGAGCGGGACACCCCGCACCGGAGGCCCCGCACAGTACCCCGCGCCACGTCCACCTAGAATGACCACCACGCCACCGGAGGGAGCGTCATGGACGCTGACGTCATCGTGATCGGAGCCGGACTCGCCGGCCTGCAGGCTGCTCGACGCCTCCAACGTCTGGGCCACGCCGTCGCGGTGCTCGAAGCCGGAGACGCCGTGGGCGGCCGGGTGCGCACCGACGTCGTCGACGGCTTCCGCTGCGACCGAGGCTTTCAGGTGTTGAACCCCGCCTACTCCGCCGTGCGGGAATGGATCGACGTCCCGGCGCTGGGGCTGCAGCGGTTCGGCGTCGGCGCCGTCATCCGGAACGGGCGGCGCACCACCACCCTGGCGCATCCGCTGCGCCATCCCCAGCACGCCTTGGCCACCCTGCGCAGCCGCCACACCCCGACCACAGACCTGCTCGCCCTGGCACGCTGGATCGCCCCGGGCCTTCCCCGCCTCCCGGGGGTCCGCGGCTCCTCGACCCAGGACCTGGACCGGACGCTCGATGCCTCGCTGGACGCGGTGGGCCTGACGGGCCGGCTGCGCCGCGACGTGCTCGACACCTTCCTGGCCGGGGTCCTCGCCGACAGCACCGGAGAGAACTCCGCGGCCTACGTGCGCATGCTGGTCCGCTACTTCGCCCTGGGCACGCCCGGGCTGCCCCAGGAGGGCATGCAGGCGCTGCCCGAACAGATGGCCGGATCGCTGGGGGACTCGGTGCGACTGCGCACCGCCGCCAGGGACCTGCGGCACAGCGGCACTGGCGTCGAGGTCAGCACCGACAGTGGCACGCTTCGTGCACGCGCCGCCGTCGTCGCGGTCGGGGTGGAGCAGCTGGGGGAACTGGGCGGAGACCTCGCCGATCACCCGGCCGGGGAGACCCATGGCCTGACCACCTGGTGGTTCCGCGCCCCAGAGCTGCCTCGGTCCGGACCGTTCCTGATGCTCGACGCCTCGCGCCCAGGCGGCGGACCCGCGGGGCCGATCTGGAACACCGCTGTGGTCTCCCAGGCAGCGCCCTCCTACGCCCCGGCGGGAGAGCACCTCATCCAGGCGACCACGCTGCTGGACCGTCCCGACGGGCTCGCGGAAGAGGCCGCCGTGCGCCGTGACCTCGAACGGCTCTACCAGACCTCCACCCGGGACTGGGAGATGCTCATCCATCACGTGGTCCCGCACACGCTGCCCGCGATGCCTCCGCCGCTGGTGGACCAGGGGCCGGAACGCATCGGGCAGCGCATCCTGGTGGCCGGAGATCACCGGGAGAACGGCTCCATCCAAGGGGCGATGGTCTCGGGCGACCGGGCCGCACGGACCGTGTCGAGGCTCCTCGCGGCGTGACCGGGCCTGAGCTGCGCCTGGTCCTGCCGCACCAGCTCTTCGCAGAGCATCTCCAGGCCCCGGCGGACACCGCGTTCGTGCTCCTCGAGCATGATCTGCTGTTCCGGCAATACCGCTTCCACGCCCAGAAGCTGGTGCTGCACCGAGCCTCGATGGCCCACTTCGCGCGCAGCCTGCGCCGGCGCGGGTTCGCGGTGGAGGTCCTGGGCAGCGAGGCTTCGCGCAGCTCGCATGAGCAGCTGGCCGCCCTGATCGCGGAGCTGCGCCCCGCGCGCGTGACTCTCTTCGACGTGGTCGATGACTGGTTGGAGCAGCAGCTGTTCGCGGCGCTCGCGGAGGGTGGCTGCCAGCTCCGTGCGGAAGACGTCCTGGAGACCCCGAACTTCCTCACCAGCCGGGCGCAGATCCAGGAGTGGTTCGCCCAGCACGACAGCCGCATGCATGACTTCTATGTGTGGCAGCGTCGGCGGCTGAACCTCCTGGTGGACGCTGAGGGGGAACCGGTGGGTGGTAGATGGTCCTTCGACTCCGAGAACCGCAAGAAGCTTCCACGCGGCTACACCCCTGCTGTGGTGAGTCGCTTCGCGGACCACTCGGTGGTGCAGCGGGAGCCGATGTTCGACCTCGAAGCCCTCATGGGTCAGCCCGAGAAGAACGACGACGGCGGCGCTGCCAGCGGCCAGGCGGCCGACAGTCCTGACGCCGGCCAGAGCGACGACGACGGCGCGGCGGAGGACGTCGCTGCCGCCATCGCCTGGGTGACCGAGGAGTTCCCCGACGCCCCGGGCGACCCGACGCAGTTCGCCTGGCCGATCACCGCCGAGGACGCCCGCGCGCACCTGCAGGAGTTCGTCCGTGACCGGCTCGATGACTTCGGACCCTATGAGGACGCGATCTCCGCGGAGCACCCGTTCATCGCGCACGGCCTGCTGACACCGCCGCTGAACATCGGGCTGCTGGACCCGCGGGAGGTGGTCCAGGCCGTGCTCGATGGCGCCCGAAAGGACACCCCGCTGGCCTCCGTGGAGGGTTTCCTGCGGCAGGTCATCGGCTGGCGAGAATACATGCGGGCCACCTACCGGGTCCGTGGCCGCGGACTGCGCAGCGCCAATCGGCTCAGCCACCACAACAGGCTGGGGGAGGGGTGGTGGGACGCGAGCACCGGCCTGGCGCCCGTGGACCTGGTGATCTCACGGGTGCTGGCCACCGGGTATGCCCACCACATCGAGCGGCTCATGGTGCTCGGCAATGCGATGTCCCTGCTGCGGATCGACCCGGAGCAGGTCTACGAATGGTTCATGGAGCTCTTCGTCGACGCCTATGACTGGGTCATGGTCCCCAACGTCTACGCGATGAGCCAGTTCGCCGCCGGTGAGGCGATCACCACCAAGCCCTATGTCTCCGGCAGCAACTACCTTCGCAAGATGTCAGACCTGTCCTCCGGAGACTGGACGGCCGACTGGGACGGGCTCTACTGGACCTTCATCCGGGATCACCGTGAGATCTTCGCCGCCAATCCGCGCGCGAAGATGGTCGTGTCCCTGCTGGAGCGGATGGAGCAGGACACGCGAGCAGACCACCATCGCCGAGCGGGCGCGCTGCTGGAGCCCTCCCAGCCGACGCGGCTGCTGCGCCCCTAAGTGACCAAGGCCGACACCACCCCTTGACATGCAAGCAGCGACTTGCCTATGTTGTGGCTGTGACCGACGTCTATAAGGCTCTCGCTGACGAGACGCGGCGCGTACTGCTCGATGAGCTGCTCACGCGCGAGGAGCAGACGCTGTTCGAGCTGTGCACGAGGCTCGCGATGAATCACGATCTCACACCCTCCCGCCAGGCGATCTCCCAGCACCTGGACGTCCTCGAGGCGGCTGACCTCGTGCGCACCGAGCGCCGGGGCCGCTACAAACTCCACACGATCAACACGGCGCCACTTGCCGAGATCCCCCAGCGGTGGCCCCAGCGAAAGGCCGCATCATGAAACTGCAGACCATCAGCATCTTCGTCGATGACCAGCAGCATGCGCTTGACTTCTACACCCACACCCTCGGTTTCACCGTCACCGCGGATGTGCCGATCGGTGAGCACCGTTGGCTGACCGTCGTGGATCCCGACCGGCCTGACGCCACAGAGATCTCGCTCGAACCCAAGTCACACCCCGCCGCAGTGGCGTTCACCGCCGCGCTGGCGGCAGACGGCATCCCCATGTGCGTGCTCGGCGTCGAGAACGTGCAAGAGGTCCACGACCGGCTGAGCGCGCAGGGGGTCACCTTCACCCAACCGCCGACCGAGATGGGCCCCGTCACCATCGCCGTATTCGACGACACCTGCGGCAACTTCCTGCAGATCGCCCAGTACAACGGCTGAGAAAACGCGAGAGGGGACCCGGCGTCCCTAGACCTGTCGGGCCGGCGTCGTTCCAGACCCGGGGGTCAATCCAGCATCCGGTGTCTGGTCCTCCACGTCCTGCAGGGCGGCGCTCCAGCTGCCGTAGCTTTTGCGCAGGCTCGGTCCCGACGGCAGGTCGCTGCGACCCTCCTCCTGGCTGCGCCTCCGCCAGGCCAGATAGTTCTGGTAGCTCGTGCTGCCGCCCTTCCGCGCGGCGGCCCGGGCGAAGTCGCGGACCGCGGTGCGGTACTGCTCGGCGGTGAACCGGGCCCGGCCGAAACCTGAGGCCTGCGTCTTCGTGGAGGCGACCAGACCGGTTCGGACCAGTGCGCTGTTCCACGACCCCCCGGCGCGTTTCAGGATCGTCGTGGAACCCACCGGCCAGACGACTCGGCCTGCTGCGGAGCCGGTCTCGGCCAGGAACTCTCGACGCAGCGTGTCGTAGCGCTGCGCGGAGAGGGTCAGCGAAGAGTCCGCGTTCACCGCCTCCAGACCGGCTCGCACAACCTCCACCACGCGGGCCACGTGGTTTTCGGCGCCCTGGTGCGCCAGCAGCTTCGCCAGGGTCTCCGTCATCTCGGCCGGCAGCTCGGGGGCCTCGTTGCTCGGCACCCGGCCCGAGCCCACGGCGAAGAGCAGGCTTGCGGTGATGGCGCTCTCGGGGGCGGCTGGTGCAGCCATGATCTCTCACTCTCCGGTCGGGGAAGGGGCGGGGGGCGGCGGCTATATCGAGGGTCACTTCTCAGGGGGTCAGTGACCCGGCCAGAGCGGATTCCACCGCGGCCGGGTCTCCGCTGACCTGAAGGCCCGGAAGGCTTCGACGGCCCCAGAGCAGCAGAGCCAGCTCCTGAGCGGGCCCCGTGACCAGGCTGGACTCCGCGGTGCCGGTCTGACCGGGGATGACCCAGCGCCGTTCGGCATTCTCGGCGTGGAGCGCGAATCCCTGCATGGGCGGCTCGGCGCGGCCCAGCCGGAGCTGGCGCGGGTGCATCACCTGCACCACCTCGTCCACACAGTCGGCCCAGGTCGCAGCAGACACCGGCGGCGGCTGTACCCCCGCCGCCTGGCCGAGGTCCCACAGGTGGATGAGCGTCTCATGGGCCTGACGACGGTGCCAGAACGACGCCGGCCCCTCCTCTTCGAAAGTCCGACACCGGTGATCCGGAGGCACCTCGCTGAACGCAGACCGAAGCGCCTCCGCGCAGGCGGCGTAGCGCCAGACCAGAGTCTCGGAGTCGGGGAGCTCAGCGGGCGTGGCGGGAGGATTCTGCTTCTCGCCGCGGACTCGACCGGCTGCCCAGAGGTGCACCGAACCCAGATGTTCCGCGAGTTCACGGACGGTCCAGTCCCCGCACCCCGGCACAGGCGCCGCAGGGTCGGTGGTGCCGAGAAGGCGCGCGAAGGCTTCCTGCAGCGCGCTCAGGCGAGCGCGATGGTCGGGCTCCTCGAAATCGTCCATGCGCGGAGTCTATAGGCTGGCCCGATGGTCGAATTGGATGCGCTCAGCTGGGTGCTGCTCGGGCTGGGTGCCCTGGTGGTGGGCCTGTCCAAGACTGCGCTGCCCGGAGGCGGCACCCTCGCCGTCGTCCTCTTCGCCATGGCGCTGCCGGCCAGGGAGTCCACGGCCGCGCTGCTGGTGCTGCTGCTGGTCGGAGACCTGTTCGCCGTCTGGATGTACCGGCGCACCGTGGACTGGGCGATCCTGCGTCGCCTGATCTGGCCGGTGCTCCTAGGCGTCGCCGTCGGCACGGTCTTTCTCGGTCTGGCCTCGGACGGAGCGGTGCGGCGGGTGATCGGCGCGATCCTGCTGGGACTGCTCCTGCTCACGCTGCTGCGCCGACGCGGGCAGTCCAAGGCCCATGCTCCGGCAACGGGCGAGGCAAGCGGCCCGGCGAAGCCTGGGCGGATCGCGGGTTATGGCTACGGCTGGCTCGGCGGGTTCACCACGATGGTGGCCAACGCCGGCGGCCCCGTGATGAGCATGTACATGCTGGCGATGCGACTGGAGGTGAAGACCTTCCTCGGCACGGCCGCCTACTTCTTCTTCGTGGTGAACCTGGTGAAGGTCCCCTTCCAGGTCGGCCTCGGTCTGCTGGATTGGGACACGCTGAGGATCGTCGGGGTGCTGGTGCCGCTGGTGGTGCTGGCGGCCTTCATCGGGCGGTGGGTGGCCGAGCGCATCTCGCAGACGCTCTTTGAACGCCTGGTCCTGGTGCTCACAGCCATCGGTGCGGTGAACCTGCTGCTCTGACGCGGGGCCAGCCGAACCGGGGTGAGGCATAGGATCGGAGCCATGACTTCTCTCACCGGCACCGACATCTTTGAACTCTGCCTGGGTGGAAACACCTTCGGCTGGACCAGCGACCGGGACGCCTCCTTCCAGGTGCTCGACTCCTTCACCGCCGCGGGCGGGAACTTCATCGACACCGCCGACAGCTATTCGGCCTGGGTGGAGGGCAACAGCGGGGGAGAGTCTGAGACCATCATCGGGCAGTGGCTGGCGGCCCGGGGCGGGCGGGACGACGTCGTCCTGGCCACCAAGGTCAGTCAGCATCCGGAGTTCAAGGGACTGTCGGGGTCAAACGTGAAGGCCGCCGCCGAGGCGTCGCTGCGCCGTCTGGGCACCGACCACATCGACCTCTACTACGCGCACTTCGACGACGCGGACACCCCGCTCGAGGAGACCGTCGGCGCCTTCGAGGAGCTCGTCGCGGCCGGCACGATCCGCGCCGTCGGAATCTCGAACTACAGCGCCGCGCGTGTACGTGAATGGTTCGAGATCGCGCGGCGGGAAGGCTTCACGCTGCCCGTGGCGCTGCAGCCGCACTACAACCTCGTGAACCGCAGTGACTACGAGTCTGAGCTGGACGCGGTGGCTCGCACCGAAGACCTGGCCGTGGTGCCGTACTTCTCACTGGCAGCGGGCTTCCTGACCGGGAAGTACCGCACCCGAGAGGACCTGGAAGGTGCTGCCCGGGCAGGCATGGCGGGCAAGTACGTCTCTGCTGAAGGCATCGCCGTGCTGGAGACCCTGGACGAGATCGCCCACCGCCACGATGTTGCGATCCCCACCGTGGCGCTGGCCTGGCTGCGTTCCCGGGATCAGATCGCAGCGCCCATCGCCAGTGCGCGCACGCCCGAGCAGCTCACGGCCCTGCTGGCCGGCGCCCGGCTCGAGCTCTCAGCGGAGGACGCGGAGCAGCTCAGCAGAGTCTCCGCCGGCTTCTAGTCCTCTCCGACGTTCACCGGGGTCTTGTCGCTGACCTCGTGCGTCGCATACAGGGCCGCGGCGACGACGTCATGGACGTCCCCGGCATTGACATAGGCCTCGCGCTGGTGCTGCGCGCCGTTGCCGGTGCGCAGGATCTCGGCGACCATGCCGGTGACCTGCTCGAGCTCGCCGTACTCGACGAGCACCGGGGTCACCATCTCCAGCAGCTCGGAGACCACCTCCGCGGCCGGCCCGGGAAACCCGGTGTGGGGGCTCACCAGAGCTCTCCCCAGACCGCAGCGGCTGGCCCGCCACGTCCAGGCGCGGAGCACGGCCGTCTCCACCTGCAGCGGCGGGGCACCGGCACTCCATTGGCGTGCTGCGGTCTCGACCAGCGCGCGGATCAGCGCGGCGAGCACCGCTGCGTGGGTCGCGTAGAGGCAGACGTCGGTGACGCGGATCTCCAGTGTGGAGTGGGGATCGCAGAGCCGGGCGTCGGAGTAGAGCATCCCTTCATCCAGCGGCACCCCGGATCTCAACAGCGACTCTCGCTGGCGGTCATAGCTCTCGATGCTGCCGAAGGCGTCCGGAGGGCCTGTGTTGGGCCACCTGCTCCAGAGCTGGTTGCGGTAGCTGTGGAAGGCGGTGTCGCTGCCGTTCCAGAAGGGGGAGTTGCTGCTCAGGGCGAGCAGTGTGGGCAGCCAGACGCGAATGCGGTCCAGCACCGCCACCGCTTCCGCGCGTGATGCCACATCCACATGGACGTGCATCCCACCGGTGAGCTGCTGGACGGCGGTGATCCCCGTCCACTCTGCGATCCGTTGGAAGCGCGGGTTCGGGACCAGGTGAGGTGTCACGGCGCCCGGTGTCGTAGCGAGCGCCACTGCGCGCGCACCGAAGGCCGAAGCCGCGTCATCGGCCCAGCTCCGTCCCACCCGGAGGCACTCGAGCTGATCATCCAAGGTGAGCTGGGGAGGGTAGACGATCTCGAGCTGCTCCTGCTGGAACTCGGCCGTCATCTCATGGCCGGTCTCGGGTCGCGGACCGTGACGCTGCGCCACCTTCCAGCCCCACGGCACTGGTTCCAGCTCGGAGGCATCCACCAGCAGCAGTTCTTCTTCAACGCCAAACATCCGCACGGGCCGTTCCTTCACCCTTGAAAGTGGTTCGATGCGCTGACTGTACTCCGGATCCCTGAGACGCAGAAGGGTCAGCCGCGGAAACTGTCCGGGTGCCCGCCGCGGCGTCCTTCCTCACCCTTGTCGAGGCTGGCGATGCCGGTCATATCCTGCGGGCTGAGCTCGAAGCTGTAGATCTCACGGTTGCTCGCAATCCGCTCCGGGGTGTTGCTCTTCGGGATGGCCACCACCCCGCGCTGCAGGTGCCAGCGCAGCATCACCTGTGCCGGGGTGACGCCGAGGCGCTGGGCGATCTCCGTCAGGATCGGTTCCCCGAACTGATCCGTGCGCGCCAGCGGGCTCCACGCCTGGACCGCGATCCCGTGATCCTGGCAGTACTGGAGGACCTCGTCATTGGGGAAGTAGGGGTGCATCTCGATCTGGTTGACCGCCGGCGCCACCCCGGTGGCGTCGATCAGGCGCTGCAGGTGCTCGGGCTGGAAGTTCGAGACGCCGACGGCGCGGGCCCGGCCCGACTCGGCCAGTTCCAGCATGGCCTTCCAGGTGTCCACGTAGTCGATCTCCAGCATGGGCATCGGCCAGTGGATCAGGAACAGATCGACGTAGTCGAAGCCGAGGCGCTCCAGCGAGGCCGCGAAGGTCTCCTGCACGGCCGCGGGGGCATGGTGGCCATTGTTGAGCTTGGTGGTCACGAAGACCTCTTCGCGGGGGACCTCCGAGAGCCTGACCGCTTCCCCGACCTCGGCCTCATTGCCGTACATCTGTGCGGTGTCCAGGAGCCGGTAGCCGGCCTGAAGGGCGTGCACCACGGCCTCGGTGCTGGTCTTGCCGGTGCCGAAACCGATCTCGGGCATCTGCGTTCCTGAGTTGAGCTGGATCATGCCGCGATCCTACGCGGATCGCCGAGCTGTGGAATAGATGATGCTCTTCTGGAGGTTGCCAGAAGTATGCGTGCAATGACTTATTCAGAATATGGCGAACCGAACACCCTTGAACTGAGCGAGCTTGATCTGCCGAAGGTGGGCCCCGGGGCCGTGCTGATCAAGATCGAGCGCGCCTCCGTGAACCCGGTGGACTGGAAGGTCATGTCCGGTGGCCTCGACGGGCTCATGGACGTGGTCTTCCCCGCCATCCCCGGCTGGGACGTCTCCGGCGTGATCGAGCAGCTCGGTCCAGATGTGCCGGAGTTCTCCGTGGGTGACCGTGTGGCCTCCTACGCCCGCAAGGAATTCATCCATGGCGGCACCTACGCCGAGTATGTCGCCGTGCCGGCGGATTCGGTGGCCAAGATCCCCGATGGCGTGGACTTCGATTCCGCCGCGGGCCTGCCGCTGGCCGGGCTGACCGCCCTGCGCGCGCTGGAGACCCTCGAGGTCACCTCGGCGGACACGCTGCTGATCCACGCTGCCTCCGGCGGCGTGGGCCACCTCGCGGCTCAGCTGGCCGTGGAGCGCGGGGCCACGGTCCTGGGCACCGCCTCAGAGAAGAACCACGCGAAGCTCCGCGAACTGGGCGTGACCCCGCTGACCTACGGCGAGGGCCTCACCGACCGGGTGCGCGAGGCGGCCCCGAACGGCGTCACCGCAGTGGCCGACTTCGTCGGCGGCGTCCTTGAGGACACGCTGGCAGTCCTCGACGACGGCGGCCGGCACGTCTCGGTCGCCGATCCCTCCGTGCTGGAGCACGGCGGCCAGTGGCTCTGGGTCCGCCCCGACGGGCCACGACTGCGGACCCTGCTCGAGAAGGTCGCGGCCGACACCCTCCGCGTGGACGTGGATCGCGTCTTCCCGCTCGAGGAGTCCGCCGCGGCGATGGAGGCCAACCAGTCCGGCTCCAATGGCAAGATACTCATCGACACCACCCGCTGAGCATGAACATCCGGTGGACCACCTTGTGTGAACTACCGCTGAGACGCCAGCAGTACTAGCCTGACCACGTGAGGTCTCATCCCAGGGGGAGAGGACCAACCGGTTCTTCTGTGAGGCCAGCCATGGTCGCCAACCACAGAGAAGAGTTGCGATGAACGACATCCACATCCCAGGAGCACCCCAGGCCGAACCGCCGGCCGCAGAGCAGCCGGTGAAGCCCCGTGGACCGCTGCCTCCGAAGCAGGATCAGCGTGCTGCAGCGCCGGTCAGCCCGACCGGCGCCGAGGTGCCCGGCAGCGACGCGGGCCGGGCCCAGCAGGGCGAGTACCTGACCACCGCCCAGGGTGCCCGAGTCCGCGACACCGACCACTCGCTGAAGGCCGGCAGCCGAGGCCCGGTCCTGCTGCAGGACCACCACCTGCGCGAGAAGATCATGCATTTCGACCATGAGCGCATCCCGGAGCGCGTGGTCCACGCTCGTGGTGCCGCGGCGCACGGAATCTTCGAGTCCTACGGCACCGCTGGCCACCTCACCCAGGCGAAGTTCCTGGCAGAGAAGACCACCACCAAGGTGTTCACCCGGTTCTCCACGGTGCTGGGCAGCCGCGGCTCCGCGGACACGGTCCGCGACACCCGTGGCTTCTCCACCAAGTTCTACACCGAAGAGGGCAACTACGACCTCGTCGGCAACAACATCCCGGTGTTCTTCATCCAGGACGCGATCAAGTTCCCCGACATCATCCACGCGGGCAAGCCGCATCCGGACCGGGAGATCCCGCAGGCCCAGAGCGCCCACGACACCTTCTGGGACTTCGTCTCGCTGCACACCGAAGCGCAGCATCACACCATTTGGAACATGTCCGACCGCGGCATCCCGCGCTCGCTGCGCATGATGGAAGGCTTCGGGGTCCACACCTTCCGGCTGGTCAACGCCGAGGGTGGGTCCTCGCTGGTGAAGTTCCACTGGAAGCCCAAGCTCGGCGTGCACTCCATCACCTGGGAAGAGGCGCTGATGACCAACGGCGTGGACCCGGACTTCCACCGCCGGGACCTCGCCGACGCCATCGAGGCCGGAGCGTTCCCGGAATGGGAGCTCGGCGTGCAGGTCTTCCCGGACAGCGAAGATCAGATGTTCCATGGCATCGACCTGCTCGACCCCACCAAGTTCGTGCCCGAGGAGCTCGCCGAGGTGCAGATGCTCGGCAAGATGACCCTGAACGCCAATCCGCAGAACTACTTCGCGGAGACCGAGCAGGTGGCCTTTCACCCCGGCCACCTGGTTCCCGGCATCGAGGTCACCAACGATCCGCTGCTGCAGGGCCGGCTCTTCTCCTACCTGGACACGCAGATCACCCGTCTGGGGGGCCCGAACTTCGCCCAGATCCCGATCAACCGGCCGCACGCACCGGTCAACGACATGCTCCGCGACGGCTACCACCAGACCGCGGACCATGCCGGCGTCGCCCCGTACCACCCGAACTCCTTCGACGGGGGCAACCCGTACCCGGTCAAGGACATCGAGGAGTCCGCAAGTGCGCCCAGCGCGCTGATCGACTTCCCGGAGCCGGTGTCCGAGAGCGTGAAGATCCGCGAGAGCCCGCAGAGCTTCGATGACCACTACACCCAGGTCACGATGTTCTACCGCAGCCTCACGCGCACCGAGCAGCTGCACGTGATCCAGGCGTACACCTTCGAGCTCGGCAAGTGCTACGAGCCGGTGATCAAGGAGCGCCAGCTGCAGCAGCTCACGCACATCGATGCAGACCTCGCGGCGGGCGTGGCCGAGGGTCTCGGGCTTCCCGTGCCGGAGCCGCTGCAGGCGCCGGTCGAGCCCGAGGTGCTCAGCCCCGTGCTCTCCCAGCTGGGCCAGACCTGGCCCATCGAGGGTCGGCTGGTCGGCGTCGTCGTCGATGAGTCCACCGACGTCGCAGCGGTCCAGAAGGTCCGCAAGGCCATCGACGGGCAGGACATGGTGCCGCTGGTGGTCGCCCCCACCGGTGCGCCGCTCTCCGACGGCACGCCGCCGCAGCGCACGTACCTGACCGCACGCTCGATCGAGTTCGACGCGATCGTGTTCCTCACCGCCTCTGCTGCCGGCGCCGCCGGGGACTCGCCCGACGGCGATCACAAGCTCGGCGATCCGACCGGGGATCCGCAGGTCGATCCACGGCTGACGCTGATGGCGGCTGAGGCCTACCGGCACGGCAAGGCAGTGGTCTTCACCGATGGCTCCCCGCTGCTGAGCGCGAGCGGCGTCTCCACCAGTGCGCCGGGCGTGCTCGTCGGCACACCGGAGAAGCTCACGGATGAGCTGTTCACGCTCATGGGCGCGCACCGCGCCTGGGAGCGCTTCGCCGCCTGATCCGCGCGGTGTGATCCGCGCTGGTTGACGCGCATCGGCCCCTTCACGAGACGCCTCGGCGTCTTGCGGAGGGGCCGATGCGCGTGGCCATGACAACGCCCAGTTCAGGCCGCAGCGCAGTATCCTGCTCAGATGAGAACCCTCGAGCTTCCCGCCGCCGGACTGACCGCCTCCCAGCTGGTGCTGGGGCTCATGCGGATCAATGACAAGACCGATGCCCAGATCCGTGAGCTCTACACCCGCGCCCGCGAGGCAGGTGTGGACCTGCTCGATCATGCCGACATCTACGGGGACGGCCCGCACCACTGCGAACGCCGCTTCGCCGAGGCCGTGCAGCTCTCCAGCGCTGAGCGGGAGCAGGTGATGATCCAGTCCAAGGTCGGCATCATCAAGGACGGCCCCAGCTACGACTTCTCCTACGAGCACATCATGACCGAGGTGGAGGGCTCCCTGCAGGCGCTGCAGACCGACTACCTCGACATTCTGCTGCTGCACCGGCCTGATCCACTGGTCGAGCCCGAAGAGGTCGCCCGCGCGTTCGAGGAGCTCCATGCCGCCGGCAAGGTGCGTCACTTCGGCGTCTCGAACCATACGGTGGGGCAGATCGAGCTGCTCCGCACCGCCGTGCAGCAGCCGCTGGTGGCGAATCAGGTGCAGCTCTCCGTGGTGCACGCCCCGATCCTCACCGAGGGGATGCAGGCCAACACGCTGGCCCAGACCGAGCAGAGCACCCCCGCCGGGTCCGACATCGTGGAGTACTGCCGACGCAACGGCATCACCCTTCAGGCCTGGTCCCCGTATCAGTCACCCCACGGGGTCTTCATCGACAACCCTGCGTACCCCGAGCTCAACACCACGCTCGCCCGGCTGGCGGAGAAATACTCCGTGACGCCCACGGGCATCGCCACCGCGTGGCTGACCCGTCACCCGGCAGGCATCCAGGTCGTGCTCGGCACCACGCAGGGCGGCCGGGTCGAGGAGGCCGCGGCCGGGGCCGAGCTCAGACTGACCCGTGCTGAGTGGTACGAGCTCCTCCGCGCGGCCGGGCACAAGCTGCCCTGACCCTCGGGTGACCTGCTCAGGCGCGGTAGCGCTCCGGGCGGTGGTTCAGCGCCAGGACCAGGTTCAGCAGCACCGCTCCCAGGGCGGAGTACAGCACGTTCAGCGGGGGGACGACGGTCAGGGCGAGCAGGATGACGACGACGTCGAGGCCCATCTGCACGTATCCGGCGCGCAGTCCGAGGCGCTCTTGCGCCACCAGAGCCACGATGTTGAACCCACCCAGGCTGGCGCCGTGGCGGAAGACGGCTAGCAGTCCCATGCCGACCAGGACGTTGCCGGCCGGCACGCCGTAGAGCGGGTTGAGTTCAGGCAGCGAGAGCATCGGGCCGTGCAGCAGCGCGTAGCCGGAGACGATGGCCACCGCGGCGACTGTCTTCAGCGTGAAGGTCCAGCCCTTCTTCCAGATCGCCAGGGCGAAGAACGGCAGGTTCACCAGCAGGAACAGCCAGGAGAAGTTCAACGGGGTGGCGTAGGTCAGCAGCAGCGCGAGTCCGGCGGTGCCTCCGGTCACGGCCTCGGACTGCTGGAGCACGTAGAGCCCCAGCGAGGCGAGAAACGTGCCGATCAGCACCCCGAAGACATCTTCCGCCGGAGAATGCGGGATGGTGGTGTCCTCGGGCCATGGGGGGATGTTCTTGGATCCGGACATGAGCGTCAGCTTATAGCCGCGCCATCCCGCGGCCTTCCGGTCCACCGTGAGAAGTGATCACTCTCACGCCGCGCCGAACTGGACCTGGAGGCACCGACATGCTGGACGCACCGGCACTTCTCCGGCGTAAGCTGAAGCTTCCAGACTTCGAATCGAGGACAGCGCCATGGCTCCTATGACTCCTGCCCACGCGGCTCAGTTCGGTGAGAACGGCGCCGAAGACCTCGCCTATGACCCCGAGCACTGCGGACGCGTGGTCTGCTCCCGGGATGTCATCCGGGCGATCCCTGCGGTGGTCTTCGAGTTCCTCGCCGATCCTGCCCTGCAGGTCGAGTTCGACGGCAATGACAATCTCTCGGCCGCCGAGCAGGGGCAGCGCGTCCATGGCGTCGGGGACATCTTCACCATGGCGCTGACCAACGGCAAGGTTCGGGAGAACCATGTGGTGGAGTTCCTGGAGGGAGAGCTCATTGCGTGGAAGCCCTCGACCATGGGCGAAGCCCCCGCCGGGCACCTGTGGCGCTGGGCGCTGGCAGCCACTGAGGATGGCGCCACCGAGGTCACCCACACCTATGACTGGTCCCAGCTCCATGATCAGGAGCGCATGGCGCGGGCGAAGTCCACGACCTCAGCGATGCTGGCTCGCTCCGTCGCGCGCCTGAAGGCTGTGGTGGAGGCCTCCGCCTAAGCTTGTGCTCCATGGAGAGCCAGACCACCACCGAATTCACCAAGACCGTCGTCGCGGCCGCTCTGCTGCGCCGTCGCCCGGGATGTCAGGTCGAGCTCTTCATCGCCCGCCGCACCTCCCCGGAGTCGGTGGCGGGGATGTGGGAGTTTCCGGGCGGCAAGCTCGAACCGGGGGAGACCCTGCATGAGGGTCTGCACCGTGAGCTTCTCGAGGAGCTGGGCGTCACGGTGGACCTCCATGAGGAGGTCAGTGCCGCTGGTCATCCCCAATTCCACCCGGAGGCAGGGTGGCGGCTGAAGGAGACGACGGCGATGCGGCTGTTCCGCGGGCAGGTGCTCGAGGGCGAGCCGTTCCCGCTGCAGGACCATGATCGCGTGGACTGGGTGCCGGTGACGGATCGTCTCCGGGACTACCCCTGGATTCCCGCCGATCGACCGATCGTGGAACAGATTCTCAAAGACACGACCGCCTGAGCGACGACCCTGAGCTATGAGCATGGGGGAGATGCGCGCAGAAGCAGTGAGGAGGGCCTCCGCGCGCATCGCGCTTCCCATCGCGCAAAGCTATTAGAACACCTATTCTACGCACCTGCAAGTGTCCAGACTTGTTTATCGAAGCTATGTTCTAGTCCTGATTCCTGTGAGAAAACTGTCAGAACGCAGGTTCGATGGGCTCGTGCTTCGCTGCCTGCCGCGAGTGACGCTCCGCTCTGGCACGCCGCGCCTGGTTCACCCGGGGAAGCGCCCGCAGCGCCAGGATCACGGCGCCGGGAAGGGTGGAGGCCAGCGCCAGCAGCCCGTAGCTGACCGACGCCGTGACTCCCAGATGGGGCGCGAGTCCGGCGAGGGAGAAGGCCCAGGCGGCCGCGGCCTCGCGGGGCCCCCAGCCGCCGAAGCCCAGCGGCACTGACATGCCGGCGATGGCAATGGCTGCCAGTCCCGGAGCCCATGCGAGCGGAACGCTGGGGGAGACGGCGCCGATGGTGAGCGTGAACAGCGCCGCGAAGGCGGCCCAGCCCACCGCTGAGAGCAGCACGACCTGGGTGAGCTCCCCGCGCGAGAGCGGCCTCAGCCACCGCCAAGCGATGGCGACCGCGAGCGCCGCGACACCGAGCGCGGCCACCCCGAAGAGCGGAGCCACGGCCAGCAGGGCCAGCCCGGCGGCGCCGAAGGCCACCGCGGTGCCGGTGAGTCGCTCGGCGGCCATCGAGGCGAAAGCTCGGCCCAGCGCGCTGCGGCCCGCTGCGACATCCGCGTCGCTGCTGTCATCGGCGGCGCGCAGCGCATCCCCGGCGAGACCACCGGGCAGCACGCCGTTGAGGAACGCAGCCTGCCAGCACCGTGCGACCGCGGGACCGAGACTCACGACGATGTCGTGGTGCCCGGCGATCACGCGCCACCGAAGGGCCTGGGTCAGCACCCCGAGGCCGCCCAGGACAGCGGCGGCGGGGAAGCTCCACCAGGGAAGCATCCGGAACGCGTCGATGAACGGCGTGATGCCCCAGGCGTTGGCGAGGATCGCGAAGATTCCGACGGTCACCGCCACCTGCAGCACGGCGAAGAAGGCCACGCGGCTCCGTGGTGCGCGGGTGGCGGCGGGGCTGCTCACGGTGTCATCCGATCGGTGCGGCAGAGCTCGGCTCAGCCGTCGGGGCGGGCTCACCTGAGGCGGCGGGAAGAGCAAGCAGATCCATATGTCCCACGCTGACCTGCAGCTCGCCGCGACGGAGCTGCTGTCTCCGGGTGGCCAGCCAGTTGGCGGCGATGTCCGAGAGGGTCGGGTCACTCTCGACCGCCACGTCGGCGCGGTCACTGAGGTAGCGGGTGATGAGCGCGGCGTCGTCCTCGCCCAGGGTCCAGTCAGTGGCGCTGAGGTGCACCTCAGCTCGGCGCTGGCGCAGCAGATCGGCCAGGATGCCCACGGCATCGGGGCCGAGGAGGTGATCGCGGCGCTGGTGGGCGTCGAAGGCGGCAGAGATGGTGGCGTCGTGCTCATGAGCGGGGTGGATCTCCACCGCTCCGGTGACGCTGAGGCTCAACAGGGCGGTCACACGGGCGCTCGCCTGCGGGCCGGCGATCACATCTGCGAGCGTCTCCGCCTCGGCCAGCGTGAGCAGGTCCAGCAGCGCCGAGCAGGTCACCAGTCGGACTTCCTGGCCCTCCGTCAGGCCGGGGAGATCCTCGAGGGTGCCGAGCACGCGGGTGGTCTCTTCCACCTCGGAGTCCGCAGGTGCCTGGGAGGCCACATCGAGCAGCTCTGCGTCGTGGTCCAACAGCGTCCAGCGCTGGGGCACGGCGAGGCGCGGCGCCAACCAGGCCTGGTTCGATCCGGTGCCGGCACCCACATCGATCACGCTGACGGCATCGTCGTCGTGCTCAGCGAGGAGATCGCGGAGCCGCCGTGTCAGGTCCTCGAGCAGCCCAGAGGCCTTCTCGCGTGCCACGTGGTCGGCGCGCCGGCGCTGTTCCAGCCAGTCGGCGGGCACCGGTCGTGTCACCAATGGATCGCCGTCTTGAGATCCTGCGCTGCGTCTGACCATGCTCGCATTCTAGCCCGGTGCGCCTGCGCGGCGGACTTCCAGCGCTGCCGCAGTGCGTCATCTTCGAGCCAGTGGCGCAGGGTACGCGCCCAGGTCGCGGCGTCATCGGGGTCCAGCGCGGGCCCCGGCGGTGCCAGTTCGGCGCGGTCTCCGGTGCCGGCTCCGTGCAGGGCCTCCTCGGCTCCGGTGCCGGCGCCGACCACCGCGGGGATGCCGCGGGCGAGCGCCTCGGTCACCACCATTCCGTAGGTCTCGGCGACCGAGGGCAGGACCAGCAGGTCGGTGCTGTGCCAGAGCGTGCTCAGGTCCTGGCCCGCGACAGCCCCGGGGAAGGAGACGCGCCCCTCGGGGAGCTCGGCGGTGGCCCGGCGCAGCTGCTCGGCGTACCCCGGATCCTGCCCGTCCGGACCGGCGATGACGGCGTCCCAGGTGAGGTCCTGCAACTCGGTCAGCGCCTGGAGGAGCAGCAGGGCGTTCTTGCGTGGAGTGAGAGCTCCCAGCAGGAGCAGACGTGGCGGTGTGCTGCCCTCCGCCAGGTCGGCTGTGTCGACTCCTGGTTCTGCGACGGCGACCCCGCCGAGCTGGTACCGGGCTGCCAGGTCATCCCTTGCCCAGGCGCTGGTGGCGACGACGGTGTCCGCAGCCGCCAGGGCGGCATGCTCGTTGGCCGCCAGACGTTCACGCTGTGCCGGGCTGAGGCCGGATTCCGCGGGCAGCGGCAGGTGCACCAGCACCGAGATCTCCGTGCCCGCCGCGGCAGCCTGCGCGAGCTCGGTCGGTGCCGCGGAGGCGATGATTCCGTCGATGAGGACCCGCGGGTGCTGCCGCAGCGTCTCGCCCAGCGCCCGGCGGTCCTCCTCACGGGGATGCGGCCAGCTGCCCGGCACGGCGACCTCGGTGACTGCGAGCCCTGCGGCGCGCCAGGCTGCCAGGACCCGCGTGTTGTAGGTGATGCCACCACTGGGGCCGGGCAGATCGCGGGGAACGAGCATCGCGCGCGGGCTCTGCGTTGCACCCGGTGCGGGGTCTGAGCTCGGGGCTGAGCCCACCGGGCCAGACCTCACAGGGAGCGCCACAGGCTCGGCGCTGTGGGCACGTTGGACCACACGGCCTCCCCGCCGGAGTGCCCCAGCAGCACCGTGAACACGCAGGCGGCGATCCCGCTGGCCAGCGCGAGCAGGCCGAGGGTGGTGGTCGCGGTGCGCAGGCCGGACTGTGAGCGGCGGCTGGGTCGGCGCAGCAGCAGCCACAGGATGTACCAGATGGCCGTCAGGCTGCCGAAGACGATGGTCACTGCCAGCGCAGGGTCCGCCCAGCGCATGTGCTCGTGCGGGACGCCGACCAGTCCCGCCAGCTCGGTTCCGGAGCGGTGCGCCAGCACGAAGGCCCCGATCCCCAGCAGCGCGAGCACTGCGGCGAGGGCGCCGATCTGGTCACGCAGGCGCGGAATGAAGACCGCGAGTCCCAGCAGGATGGTGGCCAGCGGCACGAGCACCACCGCGAGGTGCACGATCAGCGGGTGCAGGGGCAGGTCCATGAGGCTCAGCTCTCTGTTCGTTCAAGGGTCAGGGCGTCGCGGCCGAAGGAGGCCACCAGCAGGGTCAGCGCGATCGCCAGGATCACTCCGGACATCCACGCCGGGACCACCGGCAGCAGCGCCAGGAAGAGGGCCACGGCCTGGGTTGCGGCCACACTGCGGCGGAAGAGGCTGTAGTTGAGCTCGCCGCGCAGGGCGGGGCGCACCCAGCTGGCCGCCACGAACAGGTAGCGCATGAGCCCGATCGCCACCGCCCACCAGCCCACGGTCGCCGCTGCGATGATTGAGACGATGAGCAGCGCCGCGGCGTCGGCCTCCATGTCGAGGCGAGCCCCAGCAGTGCTGGAGCTGCGCGTGTACCGGGCCACCGCGCCGTCGACGGCATCCAGCACCAGCGCGAGCCCGATCACCACGGCGAGGGTCCAGGTCCTGGGCGGCAGCGCCTCGGCATGGATGAGCACGGCCGTCGCCGCGAGCACCCCGGTCAGCGCGACGCGAAAGAGAGTGACCCGGTCAGCCGTGGTCACTCGCCGAGGTCGGCGGCGCAGCACCGAGACCGCCGCGATCGCGGGGGCCAGCAGCCCGGCGGCGAGCAGGGCAAGAGCCACCGGCGCACTCGGGGCCACCGTCACGGCGAGCACGACGGCGACCACGCCGGGAATCAGCAGCAGCACGACGACGTCGCGCCACACCTGGCCCGTGGAGGCGGCGGGACGGCGGACAGACTCAGTCATGGGAGTCAATCTAACCGTGCTCCGGTGGATCGCGCGGATCTGCCGCCGCCATGAGTCTTCACCGTTGTCACTCGGGCGGAGCCGCGTCCAGCGCCTGCGCCTTGATGCGGTCCACGGCGAGCCGAAGCGCCCCGCGCCGCACGGCGTCCGCCCCGAGTGTCGAGACGTTGATCTCCAGCCATGGCGCATAGAGGTAGTGGGTGAGCTTCTCCCGCGCCGCTTCCACCACGCCGGTCAGGGCGGGGGCGATGGCTCCGGAGACCAGGATGCGATCCAGGTCCAGCAGTCCCGCGATGACCACGCAGATCCGGGCAAGCCGGTCCGCGATCTGATCGACGATCTCCAGGGCGAGGGCATCACCGCCGCGGGCTGCCGCGAAGACGTGCTCCGAGGTGACCTCCTCCGCGGTGAGCGCCCCCAGCGGGCCCTGCGGCGCCTGGTCCGTCCGCAGCGCTTCTCGGGCAAGGTGTCGAGCCCACCAACCGAGCCCATGAGAGGAGCCGACCCCGGTGACGTGTTCGAGCATTCCGAGCTCGCCCGCTCCGCCGCGCGGCTGGTGCAGCAGATCTCCGCCCAGCACCAGGCCAGCACCCAGGCGCTCACCGGAGAGGATCACGGCGAAGGATTCGGTGTTGGAGGACTGCTGAAGATCCAGCTCGGCCAGGGCCGCGAGATCCGCATCATTCGCCACGGCGCTGTCCCAGCCGCGGTCGGTGCCCAGCGAGATCAGATCCGGGTTCATCTGACTCCAGAACGGGTTGAGGCCCTCGGGGGAGGCGCCGGCGTCGTCCACGGGTGCGGGAACAGCGATGACCATGCAGGCGACCTGTGCGGGATCCAGGCCGGCCTGTTCCAGCGCGGTGTCCACCGTCTGCAGGATCTGAGCTCTGCGCAGCGGCGCCGTCTCCGCAGGGGAGTCCGCCGGCTCCGGGTCGAGGGTCAGCTGCGCGGTGCCGAGCTCGGTTCCGCGCAGGTCTGCCACGGAGGCGGTGATCCGATGCTGCCCCGCATCGACCCCCACCACATGGCTGGCGCCGGCTCTGAAGGCATACCTCAGCGCCGGACGCCCCTTCGAGTACTGGCCCGCCTGGCGGGAGTTCTCCGAGACCTCAAGCCATCCCTGGTCGGTGAGCTCCCGGCACAGCGCCAGCACGGTCGCGCGGGTCAGTCCCGTGGCGTGCATCAGCTCCGTGGCGGTGCTCGGGTCTCGCCCCCACATGCAGCTGAGCACTCGGGCGGAGTTCAACTGTCGAATGAGCTGGGATGAGCCTGCGGTGGGGCGCGTCTGACTCAAGGGTGACCTGCTTCCGGTCGGGAGGCTCGTGGTGAAAAAGTTCTTCGACATTATTGCATCGCTTATATTAAGCCTCTATATTTAGTCGGGAAATCAAGTAATTGTGTTCCACATCACAGAAGGGGGCGCGTGGTGGCCCACTCGACACCGACACCCTCCCGCAGGGCCTTTCTGGGCGGCGTGATCGGCACCGCGCTGGCAGCGGGGCTCACGAGCTGCGCCGGCGGAGGAGGCACCCGAGAGGTCTCCTTCCACCAGTCGAAGCCGGAGGCGATTCCCTATTTCGGCGACCTGCTGGCGGACTTCAACCAGCAGGCCCCGTCCATCCGTGCCGTGCACGACACCTCCTCGGGACTCTCTGCGGGATTCGCGCGCGGCAACCCGCCAGACCTGGGCTGCCTGAACTACAACTACGAGATCGTGCGCTTCCAGGAGCGCGGGGCCTTCTCGGACCTTGCGAATATCGCGGGAGAGGCCCGCATCGATCCGAGCATCCAGAACCTGATCGATCAGTACCCGACCTACCCGGGACGCACCAGCGTCATTCCGTACTCGATGATGGCGGCCGCGGTGCTCTATAACCAGGAGATCTTCGCCGAGCACGATCTGGAGGTCCCCACCACCTACTCCGAGCTTCTGGAGGTCTGCGGAACCCTCGAAGAGGCCGGCGTGACCCCCATCTACTCCACCTTCGCCGACCCCTGGACGGTGTCGCAGGGGCTGGTCGACTACAGCGTGGGAGGCACCGTCGAGGTCGCGGAGTTCTTTGAAGAGCTGCGCGCGCTCGGCCCCGATGCCGGCCCCGACGCTGAAGTCTCCTTCTCCCGCACGCTGCGGGAGCCGCTGGAGCAGATGCTCGAGATCGCCGCCTACTCCCAGCCCGGCGCGGCCAGCAGAGGCTACGGGGACGGCAACGTCGCCTTCGCCCGGGGGGAGGCCGCGATGTATCTCCAAGGCCCCTGGGCGCTGGGCGAGATCACCACGATCAACCCCGACGCGCAGATCGGGATCTTCCCGCTGCCGATGACCGAGAACCCTGAGGACCTGAAGGTGCGGGTGAACCTCGACCTCGCCCTCTGGGTGCCGGAAGCCTCGAATGCGCAGGAGCCCGCGCGGGAGCTGCTGCGGTACCTGATCCAGCCCGAGATCGCCGATGCCTACAACAGGGACAACCTGGCGTTCGGAGTCCGTGAGGATGCGCCGGCGGTCGAGGATCCTCGGCTTCAGGACCTGCAGAGCTACGTGGACCGGGCCGCCTTCTACCAGGGAGTCTCCCAGGCCATTCCACGCACCATCCCATTCGAGAACTACGCCCAGGGCATCGTCACCGGTCAGAGTCTGGAAGCAACATTGCGGACTCTCGACGAGGACTGGGCCCGTCTGGCTCGACGCTGAGAGACCGAGGCATATCCATGACTGCTGCTCCCACCACCCCTCGCAGAACCGCGGCGCCAGCCCCGGCGGACTCGCGGACCCAGACTGCAGGTCGACGTCGACCCCGCCCGGATCGCGTCTACCTCTGGTTCCTGCTGCCCACGCTGGTGCTCTTCACGCTGAGCATCACCACCCCCGCCGCCATGGGGATCTTCTACAGCTTCACCGACTCGGTGGGTTTCGGCGAGTTCGAATTCGTCGGGCTGAACAACTATCTGGTGATGTTCAGCGATCCGGCGATTCTCTCCGCCTATGGGTTCACCATCGGGGTGGCCCTGGCCACCGTGGTCCTGGTCAACGTGGTGGCGCTTGCGCTGGCCATCGGACTCACCGCCAAGATCCGGGCGAAGACCGCGCTGCGCACGATCTTCGTGATGCCGATGGTGGTCTCCGGGATCATCATCGCCTTCGTGTTCCAGTTCATCTTCGCCAACACGGTCCCGGCGGCAGCACAGGCGCTGCAGCTCGGGGTCCTGGAGGAGTCCATCCTGGCGAATCCGGATCTCGCCTGGATCTCCATCGTGCTGGTCACCGCATGGCAGGCCGTCCCGCAGGCGATGCTGATCTACATCGCCGGGCTGATGACGGTGCCGCAGGACGTCTATGAGGCCTCCGCGATCGACGGCGCCTCCGCGTGGAAGCAGCTGCGCAGCATCACGCTGCCGCTGATCTCAGGGTTCGTGCTGATCAACGTGATCATCGGGTTCAAGGACTTCCTGGGCACCTACGAGATCATCGTCGGCCTGACCGACGGCGGCCCGGGAACCTCCACCCGCTCGGTGGCCATGGCGATCTTCTCCGGCTTCGACAACGGGGACTACGCCTACCAGATGGCGAACTCCACGATCTTCTTCCTGATCACGCTGACCATCGCACTGATCCAGCTGCGTCTGACCCGAGGAAACGCGAGAATCTGATGACTCTGCCCACGACCACCATTCCCGGCGGCGCTGCAAGCACCACACCGCGTCGCTCCACCGCGAGCCCTGGGGCCTCCACGCTGCCGACCTCGCGTCGCTCCGATCGCTCCCGATGGGGCACCACGCTGCTGCTGATCCTGTGCGCCGTCACAGTGATCCTGCCCTTCTACGTGACCGTCTCCATGGCGTTCAAGTCGGGCGAACAGGCAGTGGAGGGTGAGGCCTTCGCCTGGCCGGCCCCGTTCAGCCTCGAAGGTTTCGCCACGGCATGGGAGCTGACCGACTTCCCGCGCGCGTTCACCATCTCGATCCTGATCACGCTGGCGACGGTGATCGGCACGATCCTGCTCAGCGCGATGGCCTCCTATGCGATCTCGCGGAACTGGGAGAAGCGGGCCTACCGGTGGGCGTTCTACTACCTGCTGGCGGCGATGTTCCTACCGTTCCCGGTGCTGGCACTCTCCCAGGTCAAGCTCACTGGGATGGTCGAGCTGGCCAACCCTGTGGGGGTGGCCCTGCTGCACATCATGTTCCAGATCTCCTTCAGCACGCTGCTCTTCACCGCATTCCTGCGCTCGCTGCCGGCTGAGCTGGAAGAGTCCGCGCGGATGGACGGAGCGTCCACCGCAGGAGCCTTCTGGCGGATCGTCTTCCCGCTGATGGCACCGATGAGCGCCACTGTTGGGATCTTCGCGTTCCTGAAATCATGGAACGACTTCATGATGCCCTCGCTGATCATCGCGGACCCCACGCTGCAGACGCTGCCGGTGATCCAGGAGATCTTCCAGACCCAGTTCAGCAACAACTACCACGTCTCCTTCGCCTCCTACCTGATGGCGATGGCTCCGGCGATCATCGCCTACGTGATCTCCCAGCGCTGGGTGCTCTCCGGGCTCACCCAGGGCGCGGTCAAATGACCAGCCCGAGCCGGCCTGCCGGTCCCGAGACCGCGGGGGAAGACCTTCCAGATCACCCTCCAGAACACCCCCGAGAGCCCCACACAGCACTCCCTGCAGATCCTCAACCGAAACATCGAACAGAACACCGAAAGGATGACCGTCCCTTGTCATTCACCTCCACCGCCCAAGCACCTGCACACTCCGCCGCACTGGGCACCGACCCCCAGTGGTGGCGCCAGGCCGCGGTCTATCAGATCTATCCCCGCTCCTTCGCCGACGCCGATGCCAACGGTATCGGTGACCTGCGCGGGATCACCTCACGCGTGCAGTACCTGCAGGACCTGGGGATCGACGCCGTGTGGCTCAGCCCGTTCTACCCCTCGGCGCTCGCCGACGGCGGCTACGACGTCGACGACTACCGCGACGTCGACCCCAAGATCGGCACGCTGGAGGACTTCGACGCCATGATCGAGGCTCTGCACCGTGCGGGGATCCGACTGATCGTCGACATCGTGCCCAACCACACCTCCGACCGGCACGAATGGTTCCTCGAGGCGCTCGCCTCGCCCAAGGGCTCCGCTGCACGGGATCGCTACATCTTCCGCGATGGCACCGGACCCGGGGGAGACCAGCCGCCATCGGACTGGACCTCGATCTTCGGCGGCCCCGCCTGGACCAGGATCACCGAGCCCGACGGCAGCCCGGGACAGTGGTTCCTGCACAGCTTCGCCAAGGAACAGCCGGATCTGAACTGGCACAACCGCGAGGTGCACGAGGACTTCCTGCACACGCTGCGCTTCTGGTCCGACCGCGGAGTGGACGGGTTCCGGGTCGACGTCGCCCATGGACTCTCCAAGGACCTGCCGGCGAATCTGCCGAGTCAGGCCGAGCTGGACGCCACACCGAAGGACGGGTCCCACCCGATCTGGGACCGGGATGAGGTCCATGAGATCTACCGGGAATGGCGCGGTGTCTTCAACGAATACGATCCGCCCAAGATCGGTGTGGCCGAAGCATGGGTGGACTCCTCGCGGCGCCCGAAGTACGCCTCCGCAGAGGGGCTGGGTCAGGCGTTCAACTTCGACCTGCTCGAGGCCAGCTTCGACGCCGAACAGTTCCGCGAGACGGTGACCTTCAACCTCGAGCTTGCGGCACAGTCCGGGTCCTCGAGCACCTGGGTGCTCTCCAACCATGACGTGGTCCGCCATGCCACCCGCTACGGGCTCCCTCCCAAGGCCGACGGTGAGGACAAGGCCGGGACGCACTGGCTGCTCAGCGGCGGCAGCTCCCCGGAGCTGCAGGCCGAGGAGGGGCTGCGCCGGGCGCGGGCAGCGACCCTCTTCGAGCTCGCGCTGCCCGGCAGCGCCTACCTGTACCAGGGCGAGGAGCTGGGCCTGCATGAGGTCGCCGAGATCTCCGACTCCGACCGTCAGGACCCGACCTTCTTCCGCAGCCCCGGATTCAGCGTGGGCCGCGACGGCTGCCGGGTCCCGCTGCCCTGGTCCAGCACCGGCGCGGCGTTCGGCTTCGGCGACGGCGCGGCACACCTGCCGCAGCCCGAGTGGTTCGCGGACTTCAGCGTGGAGGCCCAGGACGGTGCGGCAGATTCCACGCTGAGCCTCTACCGGCGCGCGCTGCAGCTGCGCCGTGAGCTGCAGGGTGCCGACACGCTGGAATGGGTCGAGCTGCCCGGCGCGGGCAGCGACGTGCTGGCCTTCAGCCGTCCCGGCGGGTGGGTCTGCGTGACGAACTTCGGTAAGTCGGCGGTGGCGCTGCCCGCCGGTGAGGTGCTCGTCAGCTCACAGCCGCTGAGCACAGGGGAGCTTCCTGCCGAGACCACGGTCTGGCTGCGTCAGCACTGACCCGGTGGGGTGGGGGCGGGGCGCTCTCTCTGCGCCCCGCCCTCGCCGCCTCCTCACCCCGTCCGTCGCATGTCTGTGCCATGTCCCATCGCTGTTTCCGTCCATAGCGATGGGACATGGCACAGGGGTGCGACACACATACCGAACGCCCGCCGCGCGCGACACACGTGCCCATGGCACGCATGGCACGCATGGCACGCATGGCACGCATGGCACGCACGGCACGCGTGGCGGCGGCGCGCCCGAGTGCCGGTAGCGTGGTCTCCCATGAAGACCACAGCTGCCGCCGCCCCGAAGCTGCGCCCCGCGATGACGTTCAGCGCCCTGGCCCTCGCCCTGACCCTGACGGCCTGCGGGGCCGAGAACGCCGACGACGACGCGGCCGGCGCGGGAGAGACCGCTGGGACCGCCGGGGCGTCGGCCGAGGGCACGGCCACCGACGATTCGGCGGATTCGGAGGCTCCGGAGGAGAACGCGGAAGAATCCGAGGCGGCCCCGGAAGAATCTGAGCCAGCAGACGAGGAGCCTGAAGCCGAGCCGGCGGAGCTTCCCGGCGGCGGACAGACGCTGTTCCCGGATCGGCGCTTCGCCGCCGCCTACGGCTCGCCAGGGATCCCCGGGCTGGGGGTCCTCGGGGAGACCGAGGCGGAAGACACCGCCGAGCGGGTCAAGTTCTACGCCGAGCAGTACCAGAAGCACTCGGAGGAGCCGGTGCAGCCGGCCTTCGAGATCATCACCTCCGTGGCGACCGGCGAACCCGGTGCCGACGGCGACTACTCCAACGCCCTGGACCCCGAGGTCATCGAACCCTGGGTGGAGCTCGCCGCAGACGAGGACATCTACGTGGTGCTGGACCTCCAGCCCGGACTCTCCACCTTCCTGGACCAGGCCAAGCTGTATGAGGACCTGTTGGCGCAGCCGCACGTCGGACTCGCGCTGGACTCGGAATGGCGGCTGCGCGAAGGCCAGCGGCACATGCAGCAGATCGGCTCCGTCACCGCCGAGGAGATCAACGAGGTCTCTGACTGGCTGGCGCAGCTGACCGCGGAGGAGGAGCTGCCGCAGAAGATGCTGATGCTGCACCAGTTCAAGCACACGATGATCCAGAACCGCGAGGCGGTGGACACCTCCCATGACGAGCTGGCGATCGTGCTGCACGCGGACGGGCACGGCACCCCGGATCTGAAGCTGGGCACCTACGACACCTTGCAGGAGGGGCTCAGCGAGGACATCTGGCTCGGGTGGAAGAACTTCTATGACGAGGATTCCCCGACCTTCACCTCGGAGCAGACCTATGAGGTCGACCCGAAACCGTGGTTCGTCTCCTATCAGTGACCCGCATAAACTAACCGAGATTGTTCATACCCTTCTGACCCGGGAGCAGCATGTCCACGCCCGAAACACCGCACCCCCTGGACGAGTCCGCCATCGAGCGCAGCGTCGAGGCGGCCATTGCGGCCTTCGCCGCGGCGGGGGATCTCGAAGAGCTCAAGGCCGCGCGCCTCGCCCACACCGGTGACAAGGCCCCGATCGTGCTGGCCAACCGCCAGATCGGGACCCTGGACAAGACGGAGAAGGCCGCCGCAGGCAAGCTGCTCGGCGGCGCTCGCGGGAAGATCCAGAAGGCACTGGCCGCCCGCACCGAGGTGCTCGAGGTGGAGCACGCCGAGCGGATCCTCGTGGAGGAGACCGTCGATGTCACCGCAGCGGGCCGGCGTCGTCCGCTCGGTGCCCGGCACCCGCTCTCCGTGCTGCAGGAACGGGTCTCCGACGTCTTCATCGCGATGGGCTGGGAGATCGCCGAGGGGCCGGAGATCGAGTCGGAATGGTTCAACTTCGACGCGCTGAACATCGCCCCGGACCACCCGTCACGGGAGATGCAGGACACGTTCTTCGTGGAGCCTCCCGAGGCGCACCTGGTGCTGCGCACCCATACCTCCCCGGTGCAGATCCGCTCGCTGCTCAGCCGCGAGCTGCCGGTCTATGTGCTCTGCCCGGGCAAGACCTTCCGCACCGATGAGCTCGACGCGACCCACACCCCGGTGTTCCACCAGTTCGAGGGCATCGCGGTGGACAAGGGCCTGACCATGGCCGACCTGAAGGGGACCCTGGAGCACTTCGCGCGGCGGATGCTCGGCGAGGACGCCGCCATCCGGCTGCGCCCGGCGTACTTTCCGTTCACCGAACCCTCCGCCGAACTCGACGTCTGGCACCCGGAGGCCAAGGGCGGCCCGCGCTGGATCGAGTGGGGCGGCTGCGGGATGATCAACCCCGCCGTGCTGCGAGCGGCCGGCGTGGATCCCGAGGAGTACACCGGCTTCGCCTTCGGCATGGGCATCGAGCGGACGCTGATGTTCCGCAACGGCGTCCCGGACATGCGCGACATGATCGAGGGCGACATCCGCTTCAGCCAGCACTTCGGAATGGAGGTCTGAGACATGCGCATTCCGCTTTCTTGGATTCGTGAGTACACCCAGTTCCCCGCCGAGGGCACCGCAGAAGATCTGATGGCCGAGCTGGTCAAGGTCGGACTCGAGGAAGAGGACGTCCACCGTCCCACCGACTTCCTCAGCGGCCCGATCGTCGTCGGCGAGGTGCTGGAGAAGATCCTCGAGCCGCAGTCCAACGGCAAGACCATCAACTGGTGCCAGGTCCGCGTGGTGCCCGAGGGCTCCGCCCAGACCCTGACCCAGGAGGGCATCGACCCCTCCGGCGTGCAGGGCATCGTCTGCGGCGCGCACAACTTCGAGGTCGGGGACAAGGTCGTGGTCACCCTTCCCGGCGCCGTGCTGCCCGGTGACTTCCGCATCGCCGCGCGCAAGACCTACGGGCACGTCTCCGCCGGGATGATCGCCTCGGTGCGCGAGCTCGGCATCGGCGAGGACCATGACGGCATCCTGGTGCTCTCCACGCTGGGCCTCGACCCCGCGGTCGGCGCCGACGCCATGGAGCTGCTGGGTCTCTACGACTCCGCCGCCGAGATCAACGTGACCCCGGACCGCGGCTATGCGTTCTCGCTGCGCGGCGTGGCTCGCGAATACTCCCACGCCACCGGCACGCCGTTCATCGATCCTGCCGAGCAGATCACCACCGACGACGACGCCGCCCGGCCCGGTCTCGAGGTCAGCCTCAGCGATCAGGCCCCGATCTACGGGGTGGACGGCTGCACCCGGTTCGTCACCCGCAAGGTCACCGGCATCGACCCGGAGGCGCCCACCCCGCCGTGGATGGCTTCACGGCTCCGGCTGGCCGGGATGCGTTCGATCAGCATCGCGGTGGACGTGTCCAACTACGTGATGCTCGAACTGGGTCAGCCCAACCACTGCTACGACGCGGCCAAGCTCGACGGCGGCATCCAGGTCCGCCGTGCCGCGGCAGGGGAGAAGCTCATCACCCTGGATGAGAAGGAACGCAGCCTGCACGCCGAGGATCTGGTGATCGCCGATGCGCGCGGTGCCATCGGGATCGCCGGAGTCATGGGCGGTGCGCGCACCGAGGTGGACGACACCACCTCCGCGGTGATCGTGGAGGCGGCGTACTTCGATCCGATCAGCGTCAGCCGCAGCAAGCGCCGGCACAAGCTCCCCTCCGAGGCCTCCAAGCGCTTCGAGCGCGGCGTGGACCCGCAGCTTGCCCCGCTCGCGGCACAGCGGGTCGTGGACCTGCTGGTCCAGCTCGCGGGCGGCACCGACGCGGCTGAGCTCACCGACGCCGGCACTCCGGTCCTGCCCGAGCCGATTGCGCTGGACCCCGCTCTGCCGGAGAAGCTCACCGGCGTGGCGTACACGCAGGAGCAGATCCAGGCGACGCTGACCGCCATCGGAGCCGAGGTGACCCAGTCCGGGGACCAGCTGCTGGTCACCCCGCCCAGCTGGCGCCCCGACCTGAGCATCCCTGCCTCCCTGGTGGAAGAGATCGCGCGGCTCATCGGCTATGACCAGATCCCCTCGCGGCTTCCCGTGCCTCCAGCAGGCAGGGGACTGACCGTCTCACAGCAGCGCCGTCGCAGCGTCTACGCCGGGCTGGCCGCCGCCGGGTTCACCGAGGTGCTCAGCTACCCGTTCTACTCCGAGGCGGCGAACACGCTGTTCGGCCGCGCGGAGGACACCGGCGAGCCGATGCCGATGCTCCGACTGGCCAACCCCATCGCGAGCCAGCATCCCGCGCTGCGGACCACGGTGCTGCCGGGGCTGCTGGAGGCCGTGCGCCGCAACGTCTCACGCGGCTTCACCGATCTCGCGCTCTTCGAGGCTGGACTGGTCTTCCTGCCCAAGGGGCAGCTGGGATCCGCGACGATTCCCGCGCTCGGCGCCTACCCCGGCGAGGACGTGCTGGCGGACCTGGATGCAGGCATCCCGGAGCAGCCGCTGCACATCGCCGCGGTGGTCTCCGGCGCAGAACCGGCCGAGCTGCCAGGTGTGGCGGGCCGGCGTCGAGACTGGGCGGACGCCGTCGACGCCGCAGAGAAGGTTGCGGACCTGCTGCGGGTCCAGCTCGAGGTCACCCAGGGACGCCACCAGGCCTTCCACCCCGGACGGACCGCTGAACTGCGGCTGAACGGCGTCAGGGTCGGCTACGCGGGTGAGCTGCACCCGAAGGTGATCGAGGATCAGGACCTCCCTGCCCGCACCTCGGTGATGGAGCTGGATCTCTCCGCCCTGATCGCCGCCGCACCCGAGCAGGTCAGCGCGGCATCGATCTCGACCTTCCCGCCCACCACCCAGGATGTCTCGCTGATCGTGGCGCAGACGCTGCCCGCGACGACCCTCGAATCCACGCTGGCCGAGGGCGCCGGGTCGCTGCTGGAGGACATCGAGCTCTTCGACGTCTACTCCGGGGAACACATCGGGGAGGGCAAGAAGTCACTCGCCTATGGTCTGCGCTTCCGCGCCAAGGACCGGACGCTCACCGCAGAGGAGGCATCCGAGGCTCGGGCCTCAGCCGTGGCGCTGGCCGTTCAGCGTCACGGGGCCGTGCAGCGCTGACGCTGCGCAGGCGCATCCCTCCGCGTCATGCCCGCGCGTCATCGATCCACCCACCGCGGTGCATCACCCGGCTCACATTCCAGGCGGAGTCCAGCAGCACCAGATCCGCACGCCCGCCCGGGAGCAGTCTGCCGGCGTCGTCGATCCCGATCATCTCGGCAGGGTTGGAGGTTGCAGCCATCAGCGCGAGCGCGGGGTCAATGCTCGAACGAAGAATGCTCTCGCGCACGGCAGCCGAGAGGGTGAGGGTAGAGCCAGCAATAGCGCCGAGGGTTCCGTCGGGCGTGACTCGTCGCGCTACGCTGTCGCGGACCTCAACATCGACCGTTCCGAGCCTGTAACGGCCGTCCGGGGCGGCGGCTCCGGGCATGGCGTCTGACACCAAGACGGGGCGCTGGGGGCCACCGTTGCGCGTCGCGTAGTCCCAGACGAAGCGGACCATCTCGGCGTCCAGGTGAACGCCGTCGCTGATCAGCTCCAGGAAAGCAGTGGGATCCTCCAGCAGGGCCAGCGCCGGGCCGGGATCTCGATGATGAAGACCCTTCATTCCGTTGAACAGATGGGTGGCAGCAGTAGCTCCCGCGGCGATCGCTTCTCGCGTCTGATCGCAGCTGGCGCCGGTGTGACCGACTCCCAGCGTGAACCCGGCGGCGCGCATCCGTGCGATCGCCTCTCCTGCCCCGTCGCGCTCGGGTGCGAGTGTCACGTACCGGATCAGGTCTCTTGCTGGGTGTCCGAGCAGAGTGGAAACGGCGTCGGGGGTCGGGGCGCTCAGCATGTCGGTCTCATGCGCCCCGCGGTGCTCCTGACTCAGCCACGGCCCTTCCAGGTGAACCCCCGCGAGTTCGCCGGAGTCCACCAGGGGGCGCAGCTCTTCGGCCTGTTCCAGGAGCACGGACACCGGAGCGCTGACCAGGGAGGCCAGCATGGTGGTCGTACCTCTTCGGCGATGAGCGGCCAGCGCCCGCTCCCCGGAAGCCGCGCCATCCGTGAAGGCGGCAGCCCCGCCACCATGAGCATGCACATCGACGAAACCAGGGGCCACCACCGCATCCGTGACGTGTTCGTCAGGACCCCGCGGAGGTCTGCCGTGCCCAGCCTCGACGATCCTCTCGTCCACGAGGCGAAGCCAATAGGGCCCCAGCGTCCCTTCGGGGGTCAGGGCAGCGTCAGCGAAGAGCACGTGATCCATCGGGCCTCCCGGGGCAGTGGTTCTTGAAGGTGTGACTCCTCACATCATCACAGCACACACAAAGTTAGTCCAGTGGTCTTGATTCTTGGAGTGGGCTGTGTCTCAATAGTGGCGTGACCAAATACCACGATGTGCGCAATCAGCTCCTGGATCGCCTGGACCAGATGTCTGCAGGAGACCCGTTCCCCCCTGAGCGAGATCTCGCTCAAGAGCTCGGTGTGTCCCGGATGACGCTTCGGCGCGCGATCGATGAGCTTGTGGCTCGTGGCGCCGTGCGTCGCCGCCACGGAGCCGGAGTTTTCGCGCTGGGCCCCAAGTTGGACCAGCCGCTGCTTGCCAGCTCATTTTCTGAGGACATGCGAGCACGGGGGCTGCGTCCAGGTGCTCGGACTCTCGCATTCGAGGTGCTGCCTGCTGGAGCTCGTTTCGGTCGTCGGCTGAACATCGAACCGTCGGACGAGATCACCCGGGTGACGCGCCTCAGGCTCGCCGATGACGAGCCCATCGCCGTGGAGGAGCTCAACGTTCCTCGACACCTGATGCCAGATCTCCTGGCAGCAGACCTGGAGGATCGTTCCTTCTACGACCTGCTCCGCGAGCGACTGGGCATCAGCGTGCGGCGCAGCGTCCAGACCATCGAGCCCACCGTTCTCGACAGTGACGAGGCGAAAGACCTGCACGTGCCGCTGCATTCCCCCGCGTTGATGTTTGAACGCACCTCATGGGGCCCCGAAGGCCAGCCCATCGAGTTTGTGCGTTCCCTCTATCGCGGGGACCGCTACAAGATCCGGACTGAACTGAGCGTGCCGGCGATGAACGTGGAGGAGACCTCATGATCGTCGCAGGACTGATGACCGGAACATCCGCTGACGCCCTCGACGTCGCTCTGGTGGAGTTTCATCTCGACGGCCCGGCCGATCAGCCCGCCCTGAAGATGGACCTTCGTGCGTTTCAAGAAGTGCCCTTCGCCTCGGACCTCGCTCTGGACATCCTGCGCCTGTTGGAGCCCGATCCGGTGCCACTCTCGCTCGTGAGCAGCGTGGACCGCAGGCTCGGCCAGCTCTGCGCCGATGCAGTTGCCGCGGCATGTGGACAGACGGGTCTCGAGTGTGACCTGGTCGTGTCGCACGGGCAGACCGTCCGGCACGACGTGCACGAGGGCACCGTCGAGTCGACCCTGCAGCTGGGGCAGCCGGCGTGGATCGCGGAGAGACTGGGGGTGCCAGTCCTCTCGGACCTCCGGGCTCGCGATGTGGCCGCGGGAGGCCAGGGCGCACCGCTCGCAGGGATGTTGGACCACCTTCTGCTGGTCGGTGGAGACGAGCCACGGGCGATGCTCAACCTGGGCGGCATCGCCAACGTCACCGTCGTCTCACCTCGCACCGACACCGTCGCCTTCGACACCGGCCCGGCCAACGCCCTGATCGACGTGATGGCGCGCAGAATCACCGGTGACCCCCGAGCCTTCGATCGGGACGGCGCGATGGCAGCCCGGGGGCAGGTCGACGAGGCGCTGCTGGCAGATCTCCTGGCGGATCCCTACTACGCCCGACCGGCTCCCAAGTCCACCGGCAAGGAGCTGTTCCACGGCCCCTACCTGGACGTCCACCTCACGCGTCATCCAGGGCTGGACCCCTATGACGTGATCGCCACGCTGACCCGACTCACCGCGCGCACGGTCGCGCAGGCATGCCTCCCCCTGGGGGTGAGTGGGATCGCCGTCTCGGGAGGCGGAACGCGGAACCCGACCCTGATGGCGGAGCTGCGCGCGGAACTCGGCGCAGGGGTTCCAGTCAGCACGACCGATGAGGCCTTCGGCCTGCCCTCTGAGGCCAAGGAGGGATGCCTCATGGCGCTGCTGGGCTGGCTCAGCTGGCACGGCCTGCCGGCAACGGTTCCACGTGTCACCGGAGCAACCCACGGGACGCTCGCAGGCCGGTTCACCCCAGGGGCGGAGCCGCTCCGGCTGCCCGAACCGCTGAGCACAGGACCAGCACGGCTGAATGTCGTCAGCTGAGGCCACACCACTGGAAAAAAGCACCCTGATGATGGAAAGAGGAACGACGTGCAGACCATAGACCTTCTGGTGATAGTGGCGTATCTCGCCGCCACCGCCTGGCTGGGCATCAAACTGAGCGGTCGGCAGACCGGTCTCAAGGACTATTTCCTCGGGGGGCGCAACCTGCCCTGGTGGGCGGTGTGTCTCTCCGTCGTCGCAACCGAGACAAGCGCGCTCACTGTGATCGGCATCCCCGTCATGAGCTACCTGGGGGACATCTCCTACCTTCAGCTGGGACTCGGCTACATCCTGGGACGCGTGGTCGTCGCGTTCTTCATGCTGCCGCGCTACTACGACGGCGAGATGGTCACCGCCTACGCCTACCTCGGCAAGCGCTTCGGACAGAGCACACAGACCACCGCCGGCGTGACATTCCTGATCACGCGGCTCCTGGCAGACGGCATCCGCGTGCTGGCCGCCGCGATTCCACTGAAGATCATCCTCGACGGAATCGGCATCAACGCCAACTACTTCACGATCATCGTGGTGCTCGCAGTGGTCACCATCCTCTACACCTTCATCGGCGGCATCAAGGCCGTCGTCTGGGTCGATGTGGCGCAGATGTTCCTCTACGTCGGTGGTGGCATCCTCTCCATCATCGTGATCACCTCAGCCACCGGCGGAGGCTGGTTCACAGAGGCCGCCGAGGCCGGCAAGCTGAGCCTGTTCATCTTCGAGGGCAACCCGATCTCCACCAGCGGCTCCTTCATCGCATCGCTGCTCGGCGGCGCTGTCTTCGCCATGGCCTCGCACGGTTCCGACCAGCTTGTCGTCCAGCGGCTCCTGGCCTGCCGCACCAAGGCGGAGGCACAGAAGGCCATCATCGTCTCCGGCGTCATCGTGCTGTTCCAGTTCGCCATCTTCCTGCTGGTGGGACTCGCGCTGTGGGGCTACTACGATCAGGCGACTCCTGACTCGCTGGGACTGACCCGCGATGACGAGATCTTCCCGATGTTCATCGTGGAGGGTCTGCCACCAGGCGTGACTGGACTGCTGCTCGCCGGAATCCTGGCGGCCGCCATGTCAACACTGTCCTCCTCGCTCTCCGCGCTTTCCTCCTCCACGGTCACGGACGTCTACGCGCGGCTGAAGAAGACCCCCCTCACCGACGAGCAGGGCCTCCGCGCAGGTCGCTGGGCCACCATCGGCTGGGGACTCGCGTTCATCGCTCCGGCGATGGTGTTCCGCTCCGACGAAGGCAACATCGTCGTCCTCGCGCTGGGAGTCGCCGGAATCACCTACGGCGGACTGCTGGGAGCCTTCATGTTCGGCATCATCAACAAGCGGGCCCGCGCGGCCGACGCGAACATCGCGTTCGTCTTCGCGGTCGCCGTCAATGCGTTCTTCTTCGTGATGGAGAAATATGTGGTGGGAGAAGTCTGGGTGGCGTGGCAGTGGTACCCGCTGATGGGTGTCCTGGTGACATTCGCCGTCGGGGGACTGCTCTCGCTGCGCCACTCCACCCCCGCAGCGCCGGTCCAGCTCACGGAGATGCAGCGATGAGCCCCAGTCCGGGGTTCACCCCCGGCGCCCTGCCCCCGACCGAGCAGCGCAATCCGCGCAGCATGAACCTCGATGACCTCCACACTCTGGAGGTCCTGCAGCTGCTCAACACCGAGGATCGCGTGGCGGTGGATGCGGTTGCTGCGGTGCTGCCCGAGCTTACCCCCGTGGTGCACGAGGCTGCGCGGCGGCTTCGCCGAGGAGGGACGGTGCATTACTTCGGGGCAGGGACCTCGGGTCGGCTGGGAGTCCTCGACGCCAGCGAACTGATGCCCACCTTCAACCTCGAACCAGGTCGCGTCGTAGGACATATAGCCGGTGGATCCCAGGCCCTCGTGGAAGCCGTCGAGAATGCAGAAGACTCCATCGAATCTGGACGCGCCGATGCGAGCGGGCTGAGTTCCGATGACCTCGCGATCGGCATCGCCTCAAGCGGCAACACTCCCTATGTGGCAGGTGCGCTGAAGGCGGCACGGGGTGCTGGCGCGTACACCGTGCTCATCTCCAGCAACCCGGATGCTCGAGTGGCGGGCCACGCGGACCAGCACCTTCTCCTGAACACCGGCCCGGAGGTCGTCACCGGCTCCACTCGGATGAAAGCAGGCACCGCGCAGAAGTTGGTGCTCAATGGATTCTCCACCGCGCTGATGATCGAACTTGGTCGCACCTGGCAGAACCTGATGGTCTCGGTGGTGGCGACCAACGCGAAACTCCGCGAGAGGACGACCCGCATCCTGTGCGAAGCGGCGGATCTCGATGAGGCCGAGGCCGGGGCCCTGCTTGAAAGAACCGGAGGAGACCTCAAGGTGGGCATCCTCTCCGCGCTGGGGGACCTGCCCGTTGAACAAGCGGCCGAGCTGTTGGACCAGCATGCAGGTTCCGTGCGCGAGGCTCTCCGAGACCCCAGAAGTGCTGTGAGCCGTCCATGATCCACACGGCAGAAGATCCCCGGGAGCGGCAGCTTCCTGGGGCCTTGGTGGGCCTCGACCTGGGAGGTTCGGGGAGCCGTCTTGCGGTACTGCCCTCAGGCGGAGGCCGCCGCAGAGTGTTGGACGGGCCTCGAATCGAGGTGCGTGCCGGCGGGTCCTCCGCCCCGCAGGTGATCCGCGAGATGCTCTCTCATGCCATGACGTCCTGGCCAGAGGAGACCTCGCGCCTGAGCGGAGTCGGTATCGGAGCCTCAGGGCTGGCGTCCCTGGTGCAGGACCCTCAAGAGCTGGCCGTGCAGCTGCGCGCCGAACTCGGGACGCCAACTGCCATCGCCATCGATGCAGTCACGGCCCATCTCGGCGCGCTCGGCGAGGCGGGAGGAGCAGTGGTGGCGCTGGGCACAGGTGCCATCGCGATCAGCCATCCCGGCATGGAGGCGGCGGTGGATGATCACGCCTGGCGTCGAGTCGATGGGTGGGGACACCTTCTGGGTGATCGTGGCGGTGGGGCATGGTTGGGGCGGTATGGCCTGGAAGCGGCCATGCGGGCCTACGACGGCGTCGATCCCCGTGGTCATGCTCTGCTGGCGACTGCTCGTCACCGGTTCGGTGAGCCCGAATCCTGGCCTGCTCAGCTCTACACGCGGCACGATCGGGCGGGTGTACTCGCCGAATTCGCCGCCGAGGTGGTCGCCGTCGCCGTGCGCGGCGACGAGACCGCCCGTGACCTGGTCCGTGCTGCGGGCCGCGAGGCCGCGAAGAGTGGTCTCGCGGCGCTGGGGGAGGACGTCCCAGCACAACTCGTGCTCACCGGTGGACTCGTAGGTGCCGGACCGCTGCTCAGCGAGGCCTTTGCCGAGGAAGTCGCCCACCAGCGGGCGGACGTCTTGATCGGCGAAGCCCTGGGAGATCCGTTGGAAGGCTCATTGTCTCTGGCGCGACTCCACGCAAGAGGCGTGCTGAAACCACAGGAAGGGTACGTATGGAGCTGAGAACCACCGCACCCCTGATCGACGAGCTTCGCCGTGAGCTGGGCGCCGAAAACGTGCTCGACCGTGCGATCGACCTGTATTCACGTGCTCACGATGCCTCGCACTATCTGCTGATTCCACAGGTGGTCGTGATCGCGGAGGACATCGCTTCGGTGAGCGCCGTGCTTCACCTGGCGGCCAAGCATGACACCTCGGTGACCTTCAGATCGGGAGGGACGAGTCTGTCCGGACAGTCCTGCGGGGCGGGCATCCAGGTCGACACCAGGCGAGGCTTTCGCGCGATCGAGGTGCTTGATGAGGGGCGCCGCGTTCGGGTCCAGCCAGGCGCCACGCTTCGCGCTGCCAACATCCGCCTGGCGCGTCATGGCCGTGCGCTAGGACCGGACCCGGCGAGCGAGGCGGCCTGCACCGTGGGCGGAGTGATCGCGAACAACTCTTCGGGCATGGCCGCGGGGATCGAGCACAACAGTGCAAAGACCCTGGAATCCATGACGCTCGTGCTGCCCTCCGGGACAGTCGTGGACACCTCCAGAGGCGACGCCCTGGAGACTCTTCGTACGGAGGAGCCCGGACTCGTCACCGAACTTGAGGCCCTCAGGGATCAGGTTCGAGCAGATCCGTCCGCCATGACCGAGATCGCTGAACGATTCTCGATGAAGAACACGATGGGATACTCCCTCGACGCCTTCTGCCGCTGCGACGATCCGGTCCAGATGCTCCTGCAGCTCATGATCGGTTCCGAGGGGACCCTGGGATTCGTGGCCGAAGCGGTGTTCCGCACCGTGCCGGTCCACTCCCACTGTGCGACCGGACTCATGGTCTTCGACTCGCTCGACGTCGCGGCTCGTGCACTGCCCGAACTGGTCAGCACCGGGGCCAAGGCCCTGGAGCTGATGGACGCCACTTCCTTGAAGGTGGCGAGTCGAAGCCCCGAGGTCCCCGCCGTCATCGCGGACCTCACGGTAGAGGCTCACGCCGCCATTCTCGTCGAGTATCGCGCCGATTCAGCGCTCGAACTCGACCAACACCTCGCGCAAGTGGCCTCGACCCTGGAGCAGGCGACGACGACGCATCCGGTGGAGCTGACTCGAGACGCGAGTCACCGCGCGCAGCTGTGGGCAGTCCGGAAGGGACTCTACGCGGCGGTCGCGGGTGCACGCCCGCCCGGGACCATGGCTCTCCTGGAGGACGTGGTGGTGCCCGTTCAGCACCTCGCCCGGACCTGCGAGGAGCTCTCTGCGCTGCTGGCAGACCACGGATATGTGGATCCAGTGATCTTCGGTCATGCGAAGGACGGCAACATCCACTTCATGCTGACAGAGGACACCGAAGACCCCGCGGCGCTGGAGCGATTGGCCGCCTTCACCGAGGATCTCGTGGAGCTGATTCTTCGGCAGGGGGGCAACCTCAAGGCGGAGCACGGCACGGGACGGGCAATGGCGCCGTTCATCGATCGTCAATATTCCCCGAACCTGGTCCAGGTTCTCCACAGGATCAAGTCAGCCTGTGATCCATCGGGGGTCCTCAATCCAGGCGTGGTGCTCACTGCGGATGACAAGGCACATCTGAATCACCTCAAGCCGGTGGATCGAGTCGATGCTGAGGTGGATCGCTGCGTCGAGTGTGGCTACTGCGAGCCGGTCTGCCCCAGCCGGGATCTCACGCTCACCCCTCGGCAGCGGATCGTCGTGCGCCGGGAGCGCGAGCGTGCGCTGGCGCGAGGGGATCGCACCCTCGTCGCCGAGCTGGATTCGCAGCAGGAGTACGACAGTCTTCAGACCTGTGCCGCCGATGGCATGTGCGCGACCGCATGCCCCGTAGGCATCGACACCGGCGCACTGGTCAAACGGCTGCGCGAGGAGAACAGGGGCCCCGCGCAGCAGCGCCTGGGGAGAATGGCTGCCCAACGATGGTCAGCCGTCACGCAGGCCGCCGGTCGTGGGCTTGATGCCGCATCGCGCATGCCGGACGCCGCCATCGCCTGGCCGAACGCCTCCGCGCGCTCGCTGTTGGGGGCCGAGACGGTGCCGCTGTGGACATCGGACCTTCCCTCCGGCGGGCGGCGCCGCAGCCGCGCGAGCGATGCCGGGGATGCTGGGCAACCTGTGTCTGCCATATTCCTGCCGAGCTGTCAGGGTGCGATGTTCGCCGCCCCGGACGGATCGCGAGGGGCGCAGTCCTCGGTCGTCGAGCTGTGCAGCATCGCGGGTCTCAACATGGTCATGCCGGAGCGGGTTGATTCACTGTGCTGCGGCACCCCATGGTCCTCCAAGGGACTTGCCGCGGGTCATGAGGCGATGGCCGAGCAGGTCCTCGACGCGGTGGATCGAACCAGGCGACTCCTCGATGATCGGGGCGATGGCCTGCTGCCCGTCGTCGTGGACGCAAGCTCCTGCGCAGAAGGTGTGGCAGCGATCATGGCTGCTGCACAGGCGGCGGGAGATCCGCGAGCAGGCCGGGTCATCGACGCCGTGAATTTCGTGGCCGAGCGCGTGCTGCCGCAGCTGGAGATCGAGCCTGGACAGCGTATCGAGTCGCTGACGCTGCATCCCACCTGCTCCACATCGAAGACTGGTGGGGAAGCAGATCTGCTTCGTATTGCGCGGGCCGTCGCGCACCAGGTGCACGTGCCCGATGACTGGGCCTGCTGCGGGTTCGCCGGAGACCGCGGAATGCTGCATCCCGAGCTGACCGCCTCCGCGACAGCGGCCGAAGCACGCGAAGTCCAGCAGATCGATGCTGCCGCTCACGCCTCGTCCAATCGCGCGTGCGAGATCGCCATGACCCGCGCGACCGGACGCACCTACCGTCACGTGCTGGAGGTCGCCGCCGACGTCGCTGCACGGCGAACGGAACGAAGCACCCCGGCAGGACGCTGAATGGGACGACTTTCACACTGCAGATCCGAAACGAGAAAAGGACGTGATTGGTGATGGAGGTCATCATTGCCTCAGGTGAGCAACAGGCGAAGCTCGCCGCAGACGCGATAGAGAAGCTGCTGCGTCGCGAGACAGACTCCACCCTTGGCCTTGCCACCGGATCGAGTCCGCTGGCGGTCTACGGGGAGCTGATTCGTCGGCATGAGCACGAGGGGTTGTCCTTCGCGCGCGCGCGGGGCTTCATGCTGGATGAATACGTGGGGCTCCCCGCGGATCACCCGCAGCGGTATCGCAATGTGATCGCGGCGGAACTGGTGGATCGGGTGCACTGGGACGGTGAGCGGGTCCACGGTCCGGACGGGCTCGCGGCTGACATCCCAGCCGCCTGCGCAGAGTATGAGCAGGCTATCGCTGAGGCCGGGGGAGTGGACCTCCAGCTGCTCGGCATTGGAACCGATGGTCACATCGGCTTCAACGAACCGGGCTCATCGCTGAGCTCGCGCACTCGGATCAAGTCGCTTGCTCCGCAGACTCGCTCAGACAATGCGCGATTCTTCGGCGGTGAGCTGGACCAGGTTCCGGTGCACTGTGTGACCCAGGGGCTGGGCACGATATCCGAGGCTCGACACCTGGTGCTCCTTGCCACCGGCAGGCACAAGGCGGAAGCCGTTCACCAGCTCGTGGAGGGCCCGATCTCGGCTCTGTGGCCGGCCACTGTGATGCAGCTGCACCCCCATGCCACGGTGCTCGTCGACGAGGCAGCGGCGTCACGGCTGCAGCTTGCCGACTATTACCGACAGACCTACGCGTCAAAACCTGGCTGGCAGGGGCTCTGAGCTGTTCGTCTCAGCTCTCACCTGCCCCGGTCCCAGCGAGGCACGGCGGCAACCCTCAGGGGGTGAGCACCAGTTTTCCGGTGGTGCGCCGGTTCTCCAGGTCATCGTGCGCGCGGCCTGCGTCTTCCAGCGGGTAGCTCGCCCCGATGCTGAGCTTCAGGTCCCCGCTGGTGAGTGATTCGAAGAGCTCTGCGTAGCGCCAGGACCGCTCCTCGGCGTTGCGCAGGTACCAGTGCGTGGAGGGCCGGGTGAGGTAGAGGCCTCCCCGGCGATTGAGATCCTGCGGATCCAGCGGGGGCACCTGACCTGATGCGCCGCCGTAGAGCACGAAGGTGCCACGGACTGCCAAGGACTCCAACGAGCCCAGGTAGGTCTCCTTGCCCACGCCGTCGAACACGGCCGCGACGCCCTCGCCCTTGGTGATCTCGTGAACCTTCTCGGCGAAGTTCTCGTAGCCGAGCACGTAGTCGGCTCCCGCAGCCTGCGCGATCTGGGCCTTCTCCTCGGTGGAGCAGGTGGTGATGACTCGGGCTCCCTTGGCCTTGAGCAGCTGGGTCAGGATCTGACCGACCCCGCCGGCTCCGGCGTGGGTCAGCACGGTCTGCCCGGGGGCGACCCGATAGGTGGAGTTCATCAGGTAGTGGGCGGTGATGCCCTGCAGCGGCAGTGCGGCGGCCTGCTCATCGGTGACCTCATCGGGCACCGCCACCGCCTTGGAGGCGTCGACCAGGAAATGCGAGGCATAGGTGCCGGTGGCGGCCTCCATGGTGGTCACGCGCTGGCCTGCGGAGAGGCTCTCCACGGACTCGCCGACGGCAAGCACCGTTCCGGTGGCCTCGGTGCCAGGGACGAAGGGATACTCCATCGGGTAGACGCCGCTGCGCTGGTAGGTCTCAAGGAAGTTCACACCCGCGGCGGCAGTCTCCACCAGCACCTGGTGGGGGCCGGGCTCAGGCAGGGCCACCTCGGCCGGGACGAGAACCTCTGTCCCCCCGGCCTGCGCGGCGTGCACCACTCGTGCTCTGTCCGGCAGATCCTCTGGGAAAACGCTCTGTTCATTCATGGCGGCAAGCGTACCCAACACAGGCCTGCAAGGACGAAGTTCACTGGCCAACCGAGTGCATAAATATTGGAGAAGCCGCATATATCCGATTAGACTGCTGCCCATGACCTATAAGATCGCCGTCTCCGGAGCCTCGGGCTATGCCGGGGGAGAAGTTCTGCGACTGCTGGCGGGCCACCCAGAGGTGGAGATCGGTGCCGTCACCGCACATTCCAGCGCCGGTGAGCGGCTGGGAACCCTGCAGCCCCAGCTGATCCCGCTGGCCGATCGGGTGCTCAGCGACACGACGGCGGAGAACCTCTCCGGCCACGACGTCGTGTTCCTCACGCTTCCGCACGGCGCCTCTGCGGAGATCGCAGCCCAGCTCGGCGAGGACACCATCGTCATCGATGCCGCGGCGGATCACCGGCTGGAATCCGCCTCCGCCTGGGAGCAGTTCTACGGCTCCGCCCACCAGGGCACCTGGCCCTACGGACTCCCTGAGCTGCGGGGTCAGCGGGCCAAGCTCGCCGGTGCACGGCGGATCGCCGTGCCCGGCTGCTACCCAACCACGATCATGCTCGGACTGGCACCTGCGCTGGCAGAAGGCCTGGTGCAGCCCACCGACATCGTCATCGTCGCCGCCACCGGCACCTCGGGCGCGGGCAAGTCCTTGAAGCCGCATCTGCTCAGCGCCGAGGTCATCGGCGGGATGAGTCCCTACGGGGTCGGGGGAGTGCACCGGCACACCCCAGAGATCGAGCAGGGCCTCGGCCATGCCGCCGGGGTTCCGGTCCAGATCTCCTTCACCCCGACCCTGGCGCCGATGTCCCGCGGCATCCTCGCGACCTCCACGGCCAAGCTCGCCCCTGGCACCACCGAGGCGCAGCTGCGCGCCGCCTACCACCAGCAGTACGACGCCGAGCCCTTCGTCCACCTGCTGCCCGAGGGCCAGTGGCCGGTCACCAAGCAGGTCATCGGCTCCAACCACGTGACCATGCAGCTGGCCGTCGACTTGCACGCCGGGCGAGCCGTCATCGTCTCCGCCGCCGACAACCTGACCAAGGGCACGGCGGGCGGCGCCGTGCAATCGATGAACATCGCCCTGGGTCTCGAGGAGGCCACCGGGCTCAACCTGTTGGGAGTCACCCCATGAGCGTCACCGCTGCCCGAGGATTCACCGCCGCCGGAGTCGCTGCCGGTCTCAAGTCGGCCGCCGCCGACGGCACCCTGCCCCGCGACGTCGCGGTGGTGCGCAATGAGGGTCCCGATAAGCACGCAGCGGCAGTCTTCACCACCAACCGGGTCGCCGCGGCGCCGGTGCTGTGGTCCCAGCAGGCCATCGCCGATGGCCGCGCCGACGTCGTCGTGCTGAACTCCGGAGGCGCCAACGCATGCACCGGAGCCCCGGGCTTCGCCGATACGCATCAGACTGCCGAGGTGGTGGCGGAGAAGCTGCAGGCCGGCGGCGCGGACGTCTCCGCCGGGGACGTGCTGGTCTGCTCCACCGGACTCATCGGGGAGCGGCTGGACATGCCCGCCCTGCTGAGCGGCATCGACACCGCCGTGGCTCAGCTCGACCCCCAGGAGACCGCAGGGCACCAGGCTGCTCAGGCGATCATGACCACGGACTCGGTCATGAAGGTCTCCACAGCCGACGGCGCCGGGTTCACCGTGGGAGGCATGGCCAAGGGTGCGGGAATGCTTGCCCCCGGCATGGCCACGATGCTTTCCGTGGTCACCACCGACGCGGTCATCCCCCAGCCTGACCTCGACGCCGCGCTGCGCGAAGCCGTGCGGATCAGCTTCAACCGGGCAGACTCGGACGGCTGCATGTCCACCAACGACACCGTGATCGCGATGGCCTCCGGGGCGCACCCGGACGCCGACCCCTCCGGCGTAGACCTGGAGGAGTTCCAGGCCGCGCTGAACCAGGTGTGCCAGGACCTCGCCACACAGCTCATCGCCGACGCCGAGGGCGCCCACCACGAGATCGCGATCTCCACGATCAACGCGGCCACCGAGGAGCAGGCCGAGACCGCCGGGCGCTCCGTGGCGCGGTCCAACCTCTTCAAGACCGCGATCTTCGGCCAGGACCCGAACTGGGGCCGGATCCTCTCCGCCGTCGGCACCACCGACGTGGACTTCGATCCCACCACCATCGACGTCGCCGTCAACGGCGTCTGGATCTGCCAGGCCGGCGGGATCGGAGACGATCGCTCCCTCGTGGACCTCAGCGGTCGCCACGTGAAGGTGGTCATCGACCTCAAAGCAGGAGATCGGGAGGCCACGATCCTGACCAATGATCTGACTCATGACTACGTCCATGAGAACTCCGCCTACTCCACCTGATCCCCTTCAGCCCAGCACGCAGAGGACCCGATGACATCCACCCTGAAACCCCGCGACGCCGGAAGCCTCAGCGCTGCCGGTGACAAGGCCGCCGTCCTGGTCGAGGCCCTGCCGTGGATCCAGAAGTTCGCCGGCGAGACCATCGTCATCAAATACGGTGGAAACGCCATGGTCAACGAGGAGCTGCGCCGCGCCTTCGCCGAGGACGTGGTGTTTCTGCGCCACGTCGGCGTCAACCCTGTGGTCGTCCACGGCGGGGGACCGCAGATCAACGCGATGCTGCAGACCCTGGGCATCGAGTCGGAGTTCCGCGCCGGCCAGCGGGTGACCACTCCAGAGGCCATGGACGTGGTCCGCATGGTGCTCACCGGCCAGGTCGGACGCCAGCTCATCGGGCTGATCAACAGCCACGGCCCCTATGCCGTGGGACTCTCCGGTGAGGACGCCGCCCTGCTGCAGGCCGTGCGAACCAGCGTCGAGGTCGACGGGGAGACGGTCGACCTGGGACTGGTCGGAGAGGTCACCGGCGTGAACCCGGACGCGATCAAGGACCTGCTGGCAGCTGGGCGCATCCCCGTCATCTCCACCATCGCCCCGGAGTTCGACTCTGACCAGCCGGACGCGCAGCCCACCGGCGAGGTGCTCAACGTCAACGCCGACCTTGCTGCCGCCGCCGTCGCCTCCGCCCTGGGAGCAGCGAAGCTGGTGATGCTCACCGACGTGGAGGGCCTCTACGCGAACTGGCCCGACAAGTCCTCGCTGATCTCCTCGCTCAGCGCGAGCGACCTGCGAGCCATGCTGCCCAGCCTCGAGTCCGGCATGATCCCGAAGATGACGGCTGCGCTGAAGGCCGTGGAGGCCGGCGTGCCGCGCGCCCACGTGGTGGACGGACGCGAGCCGCATTCGATGCTGCTGGAGATCGTCACCACCGAGGGTGTCGGCACCCAGATCGTGCCCGATGAGGAGACCGCATGAGCGGCCACGGCGAGGGTCTGCTCAGCCGTTACACCGATTCGCTGCTCGGGGTCTTCGGCACTCCGCAGAAGGTGCTGGTCCGCGGCTCCGGGGTCACCGTCTGGGACGCGGATGGACGCGAGTACCTGGACCTGCTGGCCGGGATCGCGGTCAACGCGCTGGGTCATGCGCACCCAGGGCTCACCCGCGCCGTCGCGGAACAGCTGAACACGCTGGGGCACATCTCGAACTTCTTCACCAGCCCCACGCAGATCGGACTGGCCGAGAAGCTGCTGGAGCTGGCCCACGCGCCGTCGGGCTCCAAGGCCTTCTTCACCAACTCCGGCACCGAGGCCAACGAGGCCGCGTTCAAACTTGCTCGCCGGCACGGCGGTGGATCCAGGCCGCGCATCATCGCGCTGGAGCACGGCTTCCACGGACGGACCATGGGTGCGCTGGCCATGACCCATAAGCCCAGTTATCGCGAGCCGTTCGAACCGCTTCCCGGCGGAGTGGAATGGGTCCCCGCCGGAGATGCCGAGGCGCTGAGTGCCGCTGTGGATGAGACCGTGGCGGCCGTCATCATCGAACCCGTCCAGGGGGAGGCCGGAGTGCGCGGGCACCCGGCCGGATACCTGGAGCAGGCCCGGGAGATCACCCGGGCCGCCGGGGCGCTGCTGATCTTCGACGAGGTCCAGACCGGCGTCGGCCGCACCGGCACCTGGTTCGCCTCTGCGCCGGCGCAGAGCGCTGCCGTGATCCCTGATGCGATGACGCTCGCCAAGGGGCTCGGCGGCGGATTCCCCATCGGCGCGATGCTGACCTTCGGCGAGCACACGAGTTCGCTGCTCAACCCGGGACAGCACGGCACGACCTTCGGCGGAAACCCCGCCGCCACCGCGGCCGCCCTGGCCACGCTGGAGGTGATCGAGTCCCAGAACCTGCTCGCCCACGTGCGCGAGGTCAGCGCGTATGCCCGAGAGCGGCTCGAGGAGCTGGACTTCGTCACGGAGGTCCGCGCCCACGGCCTGCTGATCGGCCTCGAGATCGCCGCAGGAGCAGCCAGCGCGCCGGCGCCAGCCATGGTGGCCGCCGCCCTGGAGGCCGGATTCATCATCAACGCGACCGGCCCCACCACGCTGCGCCTGGCCCCTCCGCTGATCATCACCACCGAGCAGATCCAGCGCTTCATCGACGCCCTTCCCGAGATCCACCGCAGGAGCACCTCATGACCGTCCGCCATTTCCTCACCGATCTCGACCTCAGCCCGGCCGAGCTGGATCAGGTGCTCACCCTCGCTGCCACGATGAAGGCGGACCCCTACGCCATCACACCGCTGGCAGGACCGCAGACCGCCGCGGTGTTCTTCGACAAGACCTCCACGCGCACCCGGTTCTCCTTCGCCGCAGGCATCTCCGCCCTGGGCGGCGCTCCGCTGGTGGTCAATCCCGGAGAATCCCAGCTCGGACACAAGGAGACCATCGCGGACACCGCCCGGGTGCTGGACCGGATGGTCAGCCTGATCATCTGGCGCACCTACGCGCAGTCGGGACTCGAGGAGATGGCCGCCTACAGCAGCGTCCCGGTGATCAACGCGCTCTCGGATGACTACCACCCGTGCCAGCTGTTGGCCGATCTGCTCACCGTGCGCGAGCAGCTCGGCGCCACGCAGGGCCGCTCCCTGGCTTACCTGGGCGACGCGGCCAACAACATGGCCAACTCCTATCTCCTCGCCGGGGTCAACGCCGGCATGGACGTCCGCATCGCCGGACCGGAGGGTTACCTGCCGGAACAGCGCATCATCGACGCCGCCCAGGAGCGCGCCGCACAGACCGGCGGCAGCGTGCTGATCACCAGTGACCCCGCCGAGGCGCTGCGCGGAGCCGATGTGGTCGCGACCGACACCTGGATCTCCATGGGCCAGGAACAGGAGAAGGAGGCCCGGCTGGCGCTCTTCGGCGACTACCGGGTGGATGCCGCCGCCATGGCACAGGCAGCACCCGGCGCCGTCGTCCTGCACTGCCTGCCTGCTTACCGCGGGGTGGAGATCAGTGCCGAGGTCCTCGATGGTCCGCAGTCGATGGTCTGGGACGAGGCCGAGAACCGGCTGCACGCGCAGAAGGCGCTGATGGCCTGGCTGCTGGTGGAGTCCGGGCTCGCCGACGCCGAGACCGAGCGGCTCGTCCGCGCCGGGCTGCGCTGAGATGACCCCGACCACGAAGACCGCGCGGCACGCCAAGATCCGCGAGCTGATCACCCGGTCCTCGGTGCGCTCCCAGGCCGAGCTCGCCCAGCGCCTGGCCGACGCCGGGGTCACGGTCACCCAGGGCACGCTGTCCCGGGATCTGGAGGAGATCGGTGCCGCGCGGGTGCGCGGGGCGCAGGGTTCGCTGATCTACGCGGTGCCCTCCGACGGGCATGACCGGGAGCTCCAGGCGGATCAGACCGAGGCGACGACGACGGCGCGGCTGATCGCGCTGTGCAAGGACCTGCTGGTCTCGGCCGAGCCCAGTGCGAACCTGGTCATCCTGCGCACCCCTCCGGGAGCCGCACAGTTCCTGGCCAGCGCCGTGGATCACGCCGGCCTGGCCGAGGTGCTCGGCTGCATCGCCGGTGATGACACGATCATGGTGGTCACCACCAGCCCGACCGGGGGAGCCGCCGTCGCCGACAGGTTCACCGGATTCGCCGAGGGGCGCAGCTAACTCAGCTCTGGTGCGCGGCTCAGCCGGGCGCGCCGCCCCATCCCGGCGCGCGGCTCAGCCCTGGTGCGCGGCTCAGCTCTGGTGCGCGTCGAGGACGGCGCGCATGGCATCAAGGCCGAAGATCTCTGCCACGGCGTAGGCGCTCTGCCGCCCCAGGTGCGGGTCGGAACCGGCCTCCAGCAGCGCCTTCGTGGCTTCCTCGTTCTGCCGGAAGACGGCACAGCCCAGGGCCGTCTGCCCGCGATCATTGATCCGGTGCACATCAGCGCCGCGGGCGAGCAGGCCCTTCGCGAGGTCCGTGTGGTCGTTGTAGACCGAGAGGATGAGCAGTGAATCGCCCTTGTCGTTGGTCAGATTCACCGGCAGGCCCCGATCGACCAGGTCCAGAAGCTCCTCGGACTTGCCCGAGCGCGCGACATCGAACATCGAGGCAAGAAACTCCATCTGCTCCTCGGTCAGCTCAGGGGCGCCGCCGTCGATGGGCTGCTGGTTCTCCGGGGCATCGGCCGAGTGGTGGGAGTCTTGTGACATGGCCGCAAGTCTATCTGAGCCCGTGCCGGGGGCACCGACGGGATTGTCGTGGAACGGATAGCCTGGCAGCGAGTCCCGCTCGCCGATCTCGAGTTTATGCAGACATGCGAATAATTATGTAGAGTGTTCCCGAGCCAAAATTCCGTTCTTCAAGGAGATCCGCTGTGACTGATCGTATTGTTCTCGCCTATTCCGGCGGCCTCGACACTTCCGTGGCCATCGGCTGGATCGCCGAAGCCACCGGCCAGGAGGTCGTCGCCGTCGCCGTCGACGTGGGACAGGGTGGTGAGTCCCTGGAGACCGTGCGTCAGCGCGCCCTGGACTGCGGCGCCGTCGAGGCCTATGTCGCCGACGCCCGCGACGAGTTCGCCGATCAGTACTGCATGCCCACGCTGAAGGCCAACGGCCTCTACATGGACTCCTACCCGCTGGTCTCGGCGATCTCGCGCCCAGTCATCACCAAGCACCTCGTCGCCGCCGCCCAGCAGTTCGGCGCCACCACCGTGGCCCACGGCTGCACCGGCAAGGGCAACGACCAGGTCCGCTTCGAGGTGGGCATCCAGACCCTGGGCCCCGAGCTCAAGTGCATCGCCCCGGTCCGCGACCTCGCGCTGACCCGTGAGCTGGCCATCGAATACGCCGAGAAGCACAACCTGCCGATCGAGACCACCAAGAAGAACCCCTTCTCCATCGACCAAAACGTCTGGGGTCGCGCCGTGGAGACCGGGTTCCTGGAAGACATCTGGAACGGCCCCACCAAGGACGTCTACGACTACACCGAGGATCCCTCCTTCCCGCCAGCACCCGACGTCGTGAACATCACCTTTGACCAGGGCGTGCCCGTGGCACTGGATGGTCAGACCGTGACCGCGCTGGAGGCCATCGAGCAGCTCAACCGCCGCGCCGGCGCCCAGGGCATCGGTCGGATCGACATCGTCGAAGACCGCCTGGTCGGCATCAAGTCCCGCGAGATCTACGAGGCTCCCGGCGCGATGGCACTGATCGCCGCGCACCGCGAGCTGGAGAACATCACCCTGGAGCGCGAGCAGGCCCGGTTCAAGAAGACCGTGGACCAGCGCTGGACCGAGCTGGTCTACGACGGCCAGTGGTTCTCCCCGCTCAAGCGCAACCTCGACGCGTTCATCGACGAGACCCAGAAGTACGTCTCCGGTGAAATCCGCCTGGAGCTGCACGGCGGTCGCGCCACGGTGCAGGGTCGCCGCTCCGAGACCAGCCTGTATGACTTCAGCCTGGCCACCTACGACGCCGGCGATGCCTTCGATCAGTCCAGCGCCCGCGGATTCATCGACATCTTCGGACTCTCCTCCAAGGTGGCCTCCCAGCGCGAGCAGCGCATCCACGGCAAGCCGGACTTCTCCGGCCTCGGCAGCCTGGACCGCTGATGGCGCAGGACCCGGGATCAGCCGAAGGCAAGCACGGCACCAACGAGGGAGCGCTCTGGGGCGGAAGGTTCGCCACCGGTCCCGCCGACGCGCTCGCAGCGCTGAGCAAGTCCACGCACTTCGACTTCCGGCTGGCCCGCTATGACATCGCCGGGTCCCGCGCCCACGCCCGGGTGCTGCACCGCACCGGGCTGCTCACCGACCAGGAGCGAGACGGCATGCTGGCCGCCCTCGACCAGCTCGAGACCGACGTGCTCTCTGGAGCCTTCGGGCCGGCTGCCAGCGACGAGGACGTGCACGGTGCGCTGGAGCGCGGACTGCTTGCACGTGCCGGTGAGGACCTGGGCGGGAAGCTGCGCGCCGGTCGCTCACGCAATGACCAGATCGCCACCATGGGTCGGATGTTCCTGCGCGACCATGCCCGAGTCATCGGCGCCGGCGTGCTGGGAACCATCGAAGCGCTGATCGGCCAGGCGGAGACGCACCCGAATGCTCCCATGCCAGGACGCACCCACCTGCAGCACGCCCAGCCGGTGCTGCTGAGCCATCACCTGCTGGCCCACGCATGGGCGCTGCTGCGAGACCTGCAGCGGATCCTGGACTGGGACCAGCGGGCCGCCACCTCGCCCTACGGCTCCGGAGCCCTCGCAGGATCCTCGCTGGGCCTGGATCCGCAGCACGTGGCGGAGGAGCTCGGCTTCCACCAGGCCGCCTGGAACTCCATCGACGGCACCGCCGCGCGCGATGTCTACGCGGAGTTCTCCTGGGTCAGCGCCATGATCGGGGTGGACCTCTCGCGGATCAGCGAGGAGATCATCTTCTGGGCGACCAAGGAGGCCAGCTTCGTCACACTCGATGACGCGTTCTCCACCGGCAGCTCGATCATGCCGCAGAAGAAGAACCCGGACGTCGCAGAGCTCGCCCGCGGAAAGTCCGGACGGCTCATCGGCGATCTGACCGGGCTGCTGGCCACGCTGAAGGGCCTTCCGCTGGCGTACAACCGCGACCTGCAGGAGGACAAAGAGCCGCTCTTCGACGCGGTGGACACCTTGGAGCTGCTGCTCCCCGCAGTCTCCGGCATGATCGCCACGCTGGACTTCAACACCGAACGGATGGCCGAGCTCGCCCCCCGCGGATTCGCGCTGGCCACCGACATCGCCGAATGGCTGGTCCGCCAGGGCGTGCCGTTCCGCGTGGCCCACGAGCTCTCGGGTGAGGCGGTGCGAATCGCTGAGTCCCGCGACGTCGAACTCTGGGACCTCACCGACGAGGAGCTGGCAGGGATCTCCCCGGAGCTGACCCCTGCGGTCCGTGAGGTGCTCACCACCTTCGGGTCGCTGAACTCCCGGTCCTCGCGTGGCGGCACGGCTCCCACGGCAGTCACCGAGCAGCTGGCGGAGCTCAAGTCACAGCTGCAGCCCATCGAGGAGTTCATCGCTTCCGCAGGCAGCAATGTCGGTCCGGACAGCGTCAGCTGAGCGATGAGTCCCAGCGCATGAGCGCGATCCGAACCGCCCTGGCCGTGTTGGCCGGGGCGGTTCTGCTCATGAGCAGCGGCTGCGCGCAGCCACGAGAGTCCCCGGCACCGGATTACCCGGACGCCCCGGATCAGCGGACCCCCGAACCTGCCGAGCCCGCGCAGGTGCCCGAAGCAGGGGAGCCGTGGGTTCCGATCGCCGAGCTCGCCGACGAGGAGTGGCTCGCTGCGGTGGCCGAGCGCACGGGCATCCCGGAGCGTGCCCTGGCCGCCTACAGCGGAGCCGCCCTACTGGTGGGCCAGACGCGGCCGGACTGCGGACTCGGCTGGAACACCCTCGCAGGCATCGGTCAGGTCGAGTCCCAGCACGGCACCTACGCGGACTCACAGGTCCAGCAGGATGGTCAGGTCTCCCCGCAGATCATCGGTGTCCCGCTGGACGGCGGCCCCGGATTCGCGGAGATCCCCGACACCGACGGAGGCGCCCTAGACGGGGACTCCGAGTGGGACCGCGCGGTGGGGCCGATGCAGTTCATTCCGGTGACCTGGGAGCTTTACGCCCAGGACGGCAATCGCGACGGCCAGGCTGATCCCCACCAGTTCGACGACGCCGCGCTCACCGCCGCGGTCTACCTGTGCGAAAGCGGCGGAGAGCTGACCACGGACGAAGGCTGGGTGGACGCCGTCGTCGCGTATAACCAGTCGGTGGAATACGTCAACGACGTCGCCGCCTACGCGCAGGACTACGTCAGCCCGAACGAGTCCTGAGCCTTCCGCCTCCCTAGGCACGCCTGGGCCCGGGTGCGGTCCGGTCGGCCGCAGAGTGGTCCTCTGCCATCATGGATGGATGGATTCTGCGCAGCTGAGCTCTCTGTTCGACGCCCACGCCACCGTGCTGGCGCCGGCCCTGCTGGGCTGTGAGCTCACCGTCGCCACGGCTGACGGGACGGTCCGCGTGCGGCTGACCGAGGTGGAGGCCTACGGGGACCAGGGAGAAGATCCGGGTGCGCACAGCTACAACGGCAAGACCGCCCGCAACGCGGCGCTGTTCGGACCGCCGCGGCACACCTACGTCTACCTCAACTACGGAATCCACCGCTGTCTGAACCTGGCCTGCAACAGCGAAGGGACCGCGGGCGGGGTCCTGCTGCGTGCCGGCGAGGTGCTGCAGGGACGCGAACTGGCCATCGAACGGCGGGGTGGCCGCGACACCGGGGCAAAGCTGCTCTCGGGCCCCGGACGGCTGGGGCAGGGGCTCGGGATCACCTTGCGCATGGATGCCCAGGCCGTGGACATCCCACACACCGGAGACCCTGCGGACAAACCAGCTGGCGCAGCCCCGGTGGGTTCCGGAGTCCCGGCCGGTCTCGACGCGGTGGACTTCACGCTGGTCCCGCCGGCCGCCCCGGTCGCTTCGCAGCAGGTCCGCAGCGGACCCCGGGTCGGCGTCTCCGGAGCCGGCGGCAGCACGCGCTATCCATGGCGCTATTGGCTCGATGCCGACCCCACGGTCTCGGCCTACCGCGCCGGACGTGACGTCCCGGTGGAGATCAGCACCTAGCGGGGGACACCGGCTGACAGTCGCTGAGAAGCACGTCACCTCCGGTTCACCCGAATAGAGGTATGATCGATGGTCAGCAAATTCGCGACGGAGAGCTGCGCTGCTTGATGAGTGACTCACATTCCTCGACCACGGCCGAGATGATGCCCGAAGACAACGACATCCCTGTGCCCGGCCTCGAAGCCGGAGTGGAGGAGGAGCGGGAGTACGTCGGCCTGCTCTACTCCCGCCTCGATGAGCTGCGCGCCGAGAAAGAGGTCCAGCTCGCAAAGGTGCGCAGCGTGGGATCCAGCGGCACCATGCAGAACGCCTCCGAACGCGACGCGTTCGCCGCGATGTATGAGGACCGTCTGGCACAGCTCAACGCCGTGGACGATCGCCTGGTCTTCGGACGGCTCGACCACGACTCCGGAGAATGCCGGTACATCGGACGCATCGGCCTCACCGCCGCCAATCACCAGCGGCTGATGCTCGATTGGCGTGCCCCCGAGGCCGGAGTCTTCTACCAGGCCACCGCCTTCGAACGGCAGGGGGTCCGACGTCGTCGTCATCTGCTGCTGAAGCGGCGCGAGGTCCATGGTGTGGAAGACGATGTGCTGGATGCCTCCATGCTGGAAGAAGACAGCCACAACCACGGCGACGGCGCGCTGCTCGCCGCGCTGACTGCTCGGCGCACCGGACAGATGGGCGACATCGTCGCCACCATCCAGTCCGAGCAGGACCGGATCATCCGCGCCGGCATGCCCGGGGTCATGGTGGTCCAGGGCGGGCCCGGCACCGGCAAGACCGCCGTCGCGCTGCACCGCGCCGCCTACCTGCTCTACAGCAACCGCGACCGGCTGAAGTCTGCCGGCGTGCTGATCGTGGGTCCCAACTCCACGTTCATGTCTTACATCGACCGCGTCCTGCCCTCGCTGGGTGAGACCGGTGTGGTGCTGTCCTCGCTCTCCGAGCTCTTTCCCGGGGTGCGCGGCATCGAGGAGAAGGACCCCTCGGTCGAAGAGCTCAAGGGACGGCTGGACTGGGTGCAGATCATCGCCGCGGCGGTGAGGCACCGGCAGCGCACCATCCCCGACGTCCGCGATGTCACCGTGGACGGCACCCGAGTGGGCGTCACCCCCAAGATGGTCAACCGGGCGCTGGAGCGGGCACGGGCCACCGGCAAGCCTTACAACGAAGCACGCACCACCTTCGTCAAGGTCCTGGTCAAAGAGATCGCCGAGAAGCTCGAGCGCATCATCGAAAAGCGCTCCGAGGGCAATGAGGCCGACCGGTCCTATCTGACCGAGGATGTGCGCAGCGCCCGGGACGTGCGGGTGCTGCTGAACCTGTGCTGGATGCCGCGCAGCCCGCAGGGTCTCCTGGAGGACCTCTTCGCGAAGCCCGACTACCTCGCCGATGTGGCCCCGCAGCTGAGCCCGGCGCAGCGCGAGCGGCTGCGGCGCGAGCCCGGTGCCGACTTCACCACCGCCGATGTGCCGCTGCTCGATGAAGCAGCCGAACTCCTCGGTGCCCTCGACGTCACCGCAGGGCGCGAGGCCGCACGGCAGAAGGCCGCCCAGGCCCGCTCACTGGAGAACGCGCAGCGCGCGGTGGAGAACGCCACCCCGCAGCTGGAGGAGATGGGCATCGAGGGCTTCCTCGACGCCCAGGCCGTGGTGGACATGAACACCGAGACCGGGCCCCGGCTCACCGCCGCGGAACGGGCGCAGGTCGACCGCACCTGGACCTATGGCCATGTCGTGGTCGACGAGGCGCAGGAGCTCTCGCCCATGCAATGGCACGTGCTGATGCGCCGCTGCCCGCTGAAGTCCTTCACCATCGTCGGGGACATCGCCCAGGGCTCCTCGCCCTCCGCGGCCTCGAGCTGGCAGGAGGCCATGGAGCCGTTCGTGGGGGAGCGGATGCGCGTGGAGGAGCTCACCGTCAACTACCGCACCCCCGGCACCATCGTGGAGCTGGCGGAGCGGGTGGCCGCGGCCAATGGGCTCACCACCACCTCGTTGCGCACGGTCCGTGAAGGCGACTACCCGCCGGTGGTGGAGAAGGTCGAGACCGATCAGCTGATCTCCGCCGCGACGGCAGCCGTGGGCGCCGAGCACGAGCGTGTGGGGGAGGGCCTGGTCGCCGCGATCGTCCCGGAGCGTCTGCTCGGTGCGACCCGTCGGGCGCTGGTGAGCCAGTTCGGTTCTCGAGTGGGCAGGGGAGCGGGCTCACTGACCGAGGACATCCTCGCCCTCTCTGCCGACGAGGCCAAGGGCCTGGAGTTCGACGCCGTGGTCCTGGTCGAGCCCGCCGAGATCCTTGAGGAGACGGCCGGTCGAGTCGGCAGCCTCTACGTCGCGCTCACCCGTCCCACTCATGCGCTGCACGTCGTGGCGGCGCGGGAGCTTCCCGCCGGGTTCTAGCGCAACTCAGCCCGAGATGATTGGTAACGTACCTGCTGTGACCCAGACGAGCCTCGAATCCACGAACCCGGCGCTGGCCGACCAGCGCAACGACGCAAGCTTCGAGAATGTCTGGCAGGAGCTGAACTGGCGCGGGCTGGTCCAGGTCTCCACGGATGAAGAGGCTCTGGAGCGGGCCCTCTCGGGAGAGCCGATCGTGTACTACTGCGGCTTTGATCCCACGGCTGCCTCTTTGCACCTGGGTCATCTGGTGCAGCTGCTGACCATGCGTCGCATCCAGCTCGCCGGGCACCGGCCGCTGGCGCTCGTGGGCGGATCCACCGGGCTCATCGGGGACCCGCGCCCCTCGAGTGAACGCACCCTGAACACCCCGGAGGTCGTTGCTGAGTGGGTGGATTCGCTGCGCACGCAGATCAAGCACTACATCTCCTTCGACGGGGAGAGCGGTGCGACCATGGTCAACAACCTGGACTGGACCCAGGGCGTCACCGCCATTGAGTTCCTCCGCGACATCGGGAGGTATTTCAGGGTCGGCACCATGATCAAGAAGGACATCGTGGCGAAGCGGCTGAACTCCGACGAGGGCATCTCCTACACGGAGTTCAGCTACCAGATCCTGCAGGGCTTCGACTACCTGCAGCTGTTCCGCCAGTACAGCTGCACGCTGCAGTTCGGCGGATCGGACCAGTGGGGCAATCTGACCTCCGGCACCGAGCTGGTCCGCCGTGCGGAGAACGCGCAGGTCCATGCACTCGGCACCCCGCTGATCACCAACTCTGACGGGACCAAGTTCGGCAAGTCCGAGGGCAACGCCATCTGGCTGGACTCCGAGCTCTGCTCGCCGTATGCGTTCTACCAGTTCTGGCTCAACCAGTCCGATGCCGATGTCATCGATCGGCTCAAGGTCTTCACCTTCCGCACCCGCGAACAGATCGCGGAGCTCGAGCGGGCCGTGGAGGAAGAACCCTTCAAGCGCGAGGCCCAGCGCGCTCTGGCCTGGGATGTCACCTCCCTGGTGCACGGAGAAGACGCCACCCGCAAAGTCATCGACGCTTCGGCGGCGATCTTCGGTCGCGGAGAGCTGGGGGAGATTGATGAACCCACGCTGCACGCGGTCTCCGCGGAGCTGCCCAGCGCGACCGTGCCCGCAGACGAAGCCACTGCCGTGCGGCTGCTGGTCGACACCGGACTGGTCAAGTCCAATGGTGAAGCGCGCCGGGCCATCAAGGATGGCGGGGCCTACATCAACAACGAAAAGATCGACGACGGCGACGCCGTGCTGGACAGTTCGAGCTGGTTGCACGGGAAGTTCCTGCTGGTCCGTCGGGGCAAGAAGAACCTCGCACTCGTCCACCGCTCCTGAGCGGCAGGACCTCAAAACCCCCAGGTCACAGGCATCCAGGCGTGTGACGGAGGTCGCACCGGATTTGGTTTGCACGGCCCGATGAGTCTGTGTAAAGTTCTATCTCGTGCTTAAGGGCGCAGCGGAAAAGCGTGAAGCGGACCGCAGCGGCCGAGCAGATATTGAAAACCACATAGCTTTCCTTCACCGATTCGTTCGGGGAAGGGTTCGAAACTCCGGTGAAACGGTGTGGAACCTGGGTCAGCCTCGAGTTGACTCAGTCAGACACCAGGACGTAGAGTTGAGAACCGCGCAGACGACGAGTTCGGCTTCGCTCCAGCAGCTCTTGCAGGAACGAAGATCAAGGAACGGTCTGGCGTCAAAGATTCTGATGCGTTCATCGAGAAACTCGATGGAAATATCGAATTGACGAAGCGAAAGCTTGTTGGTAAGCTTGAAAAGTTGCTTCGGAGCGATTCAGGAAAACATATTCTTCTTGATGGTGCCGGTAGCGGTTGTTGTTTGAGAACTCAATAGTGTGCCAAGTTTGTTGATACCAAATTATTTATTTGGTTATAACAGCGACATTACCACCCCCGTGGTGATGATCGCAAATTTAGCCAAGGATTCATTCCGGTGTCTGTGATCAATGATGGTGGAATCGTGAGGGCCTTGTTTTTCTGGCAAGGTCTGGTTCTTCTTATTGTTGGGTGTGGATGCTGATCTCTTATTAATTTTTTAATGGAGAGTTTGATCCTGGCTCAGGATGAACGCTGGCGGCGTGCTTAACACATGCAAGTCGAACGATGAAGACCGTGCTTGCACGGTTGGATTAGTGGCGAACGGGTGAGTATCACGTGAGTAACCTTCCCTTAACTCTGGGATAAGCCCGGGAAACTGGGTCTAATACCGGATACGACCAGTCCTCGCATGGGGTGCTGGTGGAAAGATTTATCGGTTTTGGATGGACTCGCGGCCTATCAGCTTGTTGGTGAGGTAAAGGCTCACCAAGGCGATGACGGGTAGCCGGCCTGAGAGGGTGACCGGCCACACTGGGACTGAGACACGGCCCAGACTCCTACGGGAGGCAGCAGTGGGGAATATTGCACAATGGGCGAAAGCCTGATGCAGCGACGCCGCGTGCGGGATGACGGCCTTCGGGTTGTAAACCGCTTTCAGCAGGGAAGAAGCGCAAGTGACGGTACCTGCAGAAGAAGCGCCGGCTAACTACGTGCCAGCAGCCGCGGTAATACGTAGGGCGCGAGCGTTATCCGGAATTATTGGGCGTAAAGAGCTCGTAGGCGGTTTGTCACGTCTGCTGTGAAAGCCCGGGGCTCAACCCCGGGTGTGCAGTGGGTACGGGCAGACTAGAGTGCAGTAGGGGAGACTGGAATTCCTGGTGTAGCGGTGAAATGCGCAGATATCAGGAGGAACACCGATGGCGAAGGCAGGTCTCTGGGCTGTTACTGACGCTGAGGAGCGAAAGCATGGGGAGCGAACAGGATTAGATACCCTGGTAGTCCATGCCGTAAACGTTGGGCACTAGGTGTGGGGAACATTCCACGTTTTCCGCGCCGTAGCTAACGCATTAAGTGCCCCGCCTGGGGAGTACGGCCGCAAGGCTAAAACTCAAAGGAATTGACGGGGGCCCGCACAAGCGGCGGAGCATGCGGATTAATTCGATGCAACGCGAAGAACCTTACCAAGGCTTGACATGGACCGGACCGCTGCAGAGATGCAGTTTCCCTTCGGGGTCGGTTCACAGGTGGTGCATGGTTGTCGTCAGCTCGTGTCGTGAGATGTTGGGTTAAGTCCCGCAACGAGCGCAACCCCTATCCTATGTTGCCAGCACGTTATGGTGGGGACTCATGGGAGACTGCCGGGGTCAACTCGGAGGAAGGTGGGGACGACGTCAAATCATCATGCCCCTTATGTCTTGGGCTTCACGCATGCTACAATGGCCGGTACAATGGGTTGCGATACTGTGAGGTGGAGCTAATCCCTAAAAGCCGGTCTCAGTTCGGATCGAAGTCTGCAACTCGACTTCGTGAAGTTGGAGTCGCTAGTAATCGCAGATCAGCAACGCTGCGGTGAATACGTTCCCGGGCCTTGTACACACCGCCCGTCAAGTCACGAAAGTGGGTAACACCCGAAGCCGGTGGCCTAACCCTTGTGGGGGGAGCCGTCGAAGGTGGGACTCGCGATTGGGACTAAGTCGTAACAAGGTAGCCGTACCGGAAGGTGCGGCTGGATCACCTCCTTTCTAAGGAGCTGGACCCGAGTCGGGTCCGCCACTTCATGTCGCCGTTCGTGTGACTGGTGGTTTGCTCAAGGGTGGAATATCAACGAATCGTCATCATGTACTTGGCACTGGTTTCTCCGGTACGCCCGTCTTCAGCGCTCTTTTGAGTGTTGTGGTTTCACGGGTCGGGAAGAGAGCTGGTGCTTTTGTGTATGGTGCTTGGCACACTGTTGGGTCCTGAGACAACAATGGTTGTTTCATGATCTGGCCCTCGGCTTCAGGTAGCCGGCCCCGTTTTCGGGGTTGGTGATGGTGGTGGGGGTTGTTGTTTGGGAACTGCATAGTGGACGCGAGCATCTTTGTTCTTTTGAACAAAATACTCGAATCATGCTGGTCACGCCTTTGGTGTGGTCAGTGTTTTTTGTGTCAATTTTTAGTCGAGCGCTTAATTTTGAGTGTCATCGCAGCTACTGTGATGGCGGTCGTAAGTGTTTTAGGGCGCATGGTGAATGCCTTGGTAGTAGGAGCCGATGAAGGACGTGGGAATCTGCGATAAGCCTGGTGGAGTTGATAACCGAGCGTTGATACCAGGATTTCCGAATGGGGAAACCCCGCATGCTGTGATGGTGTGTGACCACCGGTTGAATGTATAGACCGGTTGGAGGGAACGTCGGGAAGTGAAACATCTCAGTACCGACAGGAAGAGAAAACAATGTAGTGATTCTGTGAGTAGTGGCGAGCGAAAGCGGATGGGGCTAAACCGGTTGCGTGTGATACCTGGTAGGGGTTGCGTGATCGGGGTTGTGGGACATTTCGTTGAGGATCTACCAGTCCTCAGGGTTGAGGTGCGGGCGTATAGACGAAGAAGGTTGAGTCCTTCGCCGTAGAGGGTGTGAGTCCCGTAGTCGTAATGCGTTCCGCCGGCCTGTAGATGTATCCCGAGTAGCACGAGGCTCGAGGAATCTTGTGTGAATCAGCCAGGACCACCTGGTAAGCCTAAATACTACCTACTAACCGATAGTGAATCAGTACCGTGAGGGAATGGTGAAAAGTACCCCGGGAGGGGAGTGAAATAGTACCTGAAACCATGTGCCTACAATCCGTCAAAGCATCCTTTAGGGGTGTGATGGCGTGCCTTTTGAAGAATGAGCCTGCGAGTTAGTGCTCAGTGGCGAGGTTAACCCGTGTGGGGAAGCCGTAGCGAAAGCGAGTCTGAATAGGGCGTTTGAGTCGCTGGGTCTAGACCCGAAGCGGAGTGATCTACCCATGGCCAGGTTGAAGCGCGTGTAAGAGCGCGTGGAGGACCGAACCCACCTAGGTTGAAAACTGGGGGGATGAGCTGTGGGTAGGGGTGAAAGGCCAATCAAACTCCGTGATAGCTGGTTCTCCCCGAAATGCATTTAGGTGCAGCGTTGCGTGTTTCTTGCCGGAGGTAGAGCTACTGGATGGCCGATGGGCCCTACAAGGTTACTGACGTCAGCTAAACTCCGAATGCCGGTCAAGTCAGAGCGCAGCAGTGAGACTGTGGGGGATAAGCTTCATGGTCGAGAGGGAAACAGCCCAGACCACCAGTTAAGGTCCCTAAGCGTGTGCTAAGTGGGAAAGGATGTGGAGTTGCTTAGACAACCAGGAGGTTGGCTTAGAAGCAGCCACCCTTGAAAGAGTGCGTAATAGCTCACTGGTCAAGTGATTCCGCGCCGACAATGTAGCGGGGCTCAAGCACACCACCGAAACTGTGGCATTTAGTCCCTTGCGGACTGGATGGGTAGGGGAGCGTCGAACACTGCGGTGAAGCAGCAGCGTAAGCTCGTCTGTGGAGTGTGTTCGAGTGAGAATGCAGGCATGAGTAGCGAAAGACACGTGAGAAACGTGTCCGCCGAATGACTAAGGGTTCCAGGGTCAAGCTAATCTGCCCTGGGTTAGTCGGGACCTAAGGCGAGGCCGACAGGCGTAGTCGATGGACAACGGGTTGATATTCCCGTACCGGTATAAGACCGCCCATGGTGATCTGGTGATACTAACTGCCCGAATCGTGCTAGAGCAGGTCCTTTCGAGGATCTGACGTGTACGAGGAGCGCAGGACCTGAACCGGGGAGCCAAGCGTATTAACAGGTGTGACGCAGGAAGGTAGCTGAGCCCAGCGATGGTTGTCTGGGTCTAAGAATGTAGCCCGAGTCCTAGGTAAATCCGGGACTTGTTATATGGGTGAGACTTGATGGGCCCCCACTTTGGTGGGGGATTCAGTGATCCTATGCTGCCAAGAAAAGCATCGGCGCGAGGGCTTGTACCGCCCGTACCCATAACCGACACAGGTGGTCAGGTAGAGAATACTAAGGCGATCGAGAGAACCACGGTTAAGGAACTCGGCAAAATACCCCCGTAACTTCGGGAGAAGGGGGACCACCCTGGTGATCCAGGCTTGCTTTGGTGAGCTGGTGGTGGTCGCAGAGACCAGGGGGAAGCGACTGTTTACTAAAAACACAGGTCCGTGCGAAGTCGTAAGACGATGTATACGGACTGACTCCTGCCCGGTGCTGGAAGGTTAAGAGGAAGGGTTAGCCACTTGTGGCGAAGCTCTGAATTTAAGCCCCAGTAAACGGCGGTGGTAACTATAACCATCCTAAGGTAGCGAAATTCCTTGTCGGGTAAGTTCCGACCTGCACGAATGGAGTAACGACTTCCCCGCTGTCTCAACCGTGGACTCGGCGAAATTGCACTACGAGTAAAGATGCTCGTTACGCGCAGCAGGACGGAAAGACCCCGAGACCTTTACTATAGCTTGGTATTGGTGTTTGACATCACTTGTGTAGGATAGGTGGGAGACTGTGAAGCGGCCACGCTAGTGGTTGTGGAGTCATCGTTGAAATACCACTCTGGTGTTGTTAGGCATCTAACTTCGGGCCCTGATCGGGTCCAGGGACAGTGCCTGGTGGGTAGTTTAACTGGGGCGGTTGCCTCCTAAAGAGTAACGGAGGCGCCCAAAGGTTCCCTCAGCCTGGTTGGCAATCAGGTGTCGAGTGTAAGTGCACAAGGGAGCTTGACTGTGAGAGCGGCAGCTCAAGCAGGAACGAAAGTTGGGACTAGTGATCCGGCGGCACCGTGTGGAAGGGCCGTCGCTCAACGGATAAAAGGTACCTCGGGGATAACAGGCTGATCCTGCCCAAGAGTCCATATCGACGGCATGGTTTGGCACCTCGATGTCGGCTCGTCGCATCCTGGGGCTGGAGTTGGTCCCAAGGGTTGGGCTGTTCGCCCATTAAAGCGGTACGCGAGCTGGGTTTAGAACGTCGTGAGACAGTTCGGTCCCTATCCGCTGCGCGCGCAGGAGATTTGAGAAGGTCTGTCCTTAGTACGAGAGGACCGGGACGGACGAACCTCTGGTGTGTCAGTTGTACTGCCAAGTGCACCGCTGATTAGCTACGTTCGGGATGGATAACCGCTGAAAGCATCTAAGTGGGAAGCCGGCTTCAAGATAAGATCTCCGTCACCTTCGGGTGTGAAGGCTCCCAGCTAGACTACTGGGTTGATAGGCCAGATGTGGAAGCGCAGCAATGCGTGAAGCTGACTGGTACTAATAAGCCGATCACTTACACCACACATCAATTTGTGGTGCTCGGTGAAGTTTCATTGGAACACTGCGTGTTCGCGTCCACTAGGCGGTTCTCTGCCAACAACCCCATAACACCTGGGGGCTCTTTGATGAGCCCGTGGGTGGTGTGGGTCAGGTCAGACCACACCCCCCGGCAAGTGATTGTTGGGGTGTGTATAAGTGAAGAGTGTTGTTGTGAGTTTAGGTTTACGACATCGTGGTACCCCACCACAGTAAGCACCAGTAGTGGTGTGTGTGGTGGTGTGGGATGCGGTGTTGTTCTAGAGTTACGGCGGTCATAGCGTGGGGGAAACGCCCGGTCCCATCCCGAACCCGGAAGCTAAGGCCCACTGCGCCGATGGTACTGCACACTGGAGTGTGTGGGAGAGTAGGTCGCCGCCGGACACAATTTAAGGGTTGAAGCCCGGTCCCCATTCGTGGGACCGGGCTTCACCTGTACCCAGACA